>JBEKRD010000083.1:0-22302 GCA_049519075.1 Xanthobacteraceae bacterium
CGGGGTTGCCGAACAGCTGATTGCCGTCGTCTTGGTTGCCGGACTCTTGATTGCCAAATTCTTGGCCGCCAGCCTCCTGGCCGCCGCGCGCCGCGTCGCCGTTGCGCTGCCGATTGCGGCGGCCGCCACGTCGGCCGCGGCGCCGCCGCCGCTCACCGTCGCGACGCGGCTCGCCGGTCTCGTCACGCTCCTGCGGCACGAATTCGCCGGTCTGCGACTCGGCCAGTTCGTCGTCCGCCGCCGCGTCGTGCTCGGCCAGCGCGTCGTGACCGGGCTCAGCGCCCAAGTCATCGCCGGATTCGACTGTCGCGACATGCTCGCGCGGCTCGCCGCTGCGGCCGCCGCGCCCGCGTCCGCGACGGCGCCGTCGCGGCCGACTGTGGTCCTCGTCGGTTTCCGACGCCGCGGCCGGCTCGGCCGCTGTTTCGGCCGTTGTCTCGGCCGTGTCGTCTTCCGCGACCGCGGAGAAATCTTCGAGGTCATCCTCGTCTTCGAGCGGCGCGGCGACGGTTTGGGCGCGTTCGGCGAGCGCCTTGGCGGCCTCGACCGTATGCACCAGCTCGCCGCGATCAATCACGAACGCCTGCGGCGCCATGACGGATTCGTCGGAACTGATGGTGATGGTGATGGCGAACCGCTCTTCCAGGCTGCGCAGATGGGCGCGCTTTTGATTGAGCACATAGAGCGCGACGTCGGGCCGGGTGCGGGCAATCAGATTATGCGTGGCGCCCTTGATCATCTGCTCTTCGAGCGCGCGCAGCACCTGCAGCGCCAAGGAGGACACCGAACGGACATGGCCGGAGCCGCCGCAATACGGGCATTTCTCCGTCGAGCTTTCCAGCACGCTCGAACGGATACGCTGCCGCGACATTTCCAGAAGTCCGAAATGGGAGATGCGGCCGACCTGGATGCGCGCGCGGTCGTGCTTGAGCGATTCCTTCAGGCGCCGCTCGACCGCGCGGTTGTTGCGCTTCTCGTCCATGTCGATGTAATCGATGACGATCAGCCCGGCGAGGTCGCGCAACCGCAATTGGCGGGCGATCTCGTCGGAGGCTTCCAGATTGGTTTTGAGCGCGGTGTCTTCGATGTGATGTTCGCGGGTGGCGCGGCCGGAATTGACGTCGATGGCGACCAGCGCCTCGGCCTGATTGAGCACGATGTAGCCGCCCGAGCGCAGCTGCACCACCGGCGAGAACATGGCGTCGAGCTGGCTTTCCACGCCGTAGCGCGACAACAGCGGCTGGGTTTCGTGGTAGGGTTTGACGTTCTTGGCATGGCTCGGCATGAGCATGCGCATGAAGTCCTTGGCCTCGTGATAGGCGTCCGTGCCGGCGACGATCACCTCGTCGATGTCCTTGGAGTAGAGGTCGCGGATCGAGCGCTTGACCAGCGAGCCCTCTTCGTAGACGAGCTTCGGCGCGGTGGATTTCAGCGTCAGGTCGCGCACCGTTTCCCACATCCGCAACAGATATTCGAAGTCGCGCTTGATCTCGATCTTGGTGCGGTTGGCGCCTGCGGTGCGCAGGATGACGCCCATGCCCTCGGGCACTTCGAGTTCGGAGGCGGCTTCCTTCAGCCGGGCGCGGTCTTCGGCGCTGGTGATCTTGCGGCTAATGCCGCCGCCGCGCGCGGTGTTGGGCATCAGCACCGAATAGCGTCCGGCGAGCGACAGATAGGTCGTCAGCGCCGCGCCCTTGCTGCCGCGTTCTTCCTTGACCACCTGCACCAGCATGACCTGCCGGCGCTTGATGACCTCTTGGATCTTGTATTGCCGGCGGTAGCGCGGGGCGCGATCGGGCACCTCCTCGAGCGCATCGGCGCCGCCGACCGACTCGACGATTTCTTCCTCTTCGCCGTTCTCGTCATGCTCGCGGGCTTCATGCTCGCGGCCTTCGTGCTCGCGACCTTCGCCGCCCGATGGGGCCTCGTCGTTTTCAGCCGGAGCCAGGCTTGCAGCATCGTGAGACGGCGCGGACTCGGCGTCGTCGTGATCGTCGTCGTCATCGCCTGACGCCACCGCCGCCTCTTCGGGCGCTGGGTCCGGTTCGGCTGCCGCGGCAGCGACCGGCGCCGGCGCTACCTCGATAGCCTCGGCTGCGGCCTCGGTGGCTTCGGATTCTGTCGGCGCTGCTTCGGGGGTATCGGCGCCGGCTTCGTTGAGCGTTTCGACCTCGACTGACTCGTCCGCCGCCTCGTCATGCTCGTCATGCTCGTCGGGCGCCGCGGCCGATTGCTCGCCGCCGCCAGCATCCGCACCCGGCGTTTCAGTGTGGTCACCGCGCACCACCGCGTCGCGGCGGCGATGGCTCGCGGAATCGTGCCGCGCCGAAGAATGGCGGTGCCGCCGCGAGCGGCGATCGACCTCATCATCCGCAGCGCGCTGCGCGCGCTCTTCCTCGTCGATCAGGGCCTGCCGGTCGGCGACCGGAATTTGGTAATAATCCGGGTGGATTTCGCTGAAGGCAAGAAAGCCGTGGCGGTTGCCGCCATAGTCGACGAAGGCGGCCTGCAGTGACGGCTCGACGCGCGTCACCTTCGCCAGATAGATATTGCCTCTTAGCTGCTTGCGTTGCGCGGACTCAAAGTCGAATTCCTCGACGCGATTGCCGCGTAGCACGACCACCCGGGTCTCCTCGGGATGGGTCGCGTCGATGAGCATTTTGTTGGCCATAGCTAGATCTCATGAGGGCCGGCGTGGCCGCTAGCTCAGCGCCATGTCGGCGAGGCAGTAGCGTGCGGGCCCGATAGTCGGTGAATGGGACGGATCGGAAACGACGAGGGCGGCAAGCCGAAGAGGCCCCGGCGGGCGTCGTATGAACGCCGCCGTTCCAATGTTTGGGGACTTTAACTTGCGCCTCTAACATGAACTCCAAACCGCGATGAGGCGGCAGCGCGGGACGCGGCCGCAATTTCGCTCGATCGCTGACGGCCTGGCGCCACGGAGTTCCAGCAGAGCCTAAGGCGCTGCTGGCACGCACGTCGCGCACGCGGCTACGGCTGTCCTGCTCCTTAAAGGGCATCGGCATCGCTCACGTCCTCGGCGCCAAGTCCCTGCAACGAAAATGGCCGTTGCAGGCGAACATATGGCGCCGGATCGGTTCGAAAGCCGCGTCCGCCTCGCTCCCGTCATGTTTCTCGGGGAGCCAAGACCGGTCAACCAAGTCTTCTTGGTGAACCAAGCCTCGGGGGAACCAACCCCCGGCGGACGTTTGCCGGATGCCCTAACGCGACACAACCGGAACCTTTCACCGTCAGCAGTCTCTTCTTAAGGCCGTGGGTAGGGAATTTGCAAGTCACCTGTGAGATTTGGCGGAATTGCCGTGGATTTTGCGGTTCCGCCGGACCGCCTCCGCGGAGCCTTAAGTTTGGCTTAACCACGCGTGCCTAATGGAGTTAAGGGGGTTGGATGGGGTGGGAACCGATGGCTGTCCGGGCCGCGTGCTGGGCTCTGTGCGCTGTGCTCTGCGCCGCGGCGCCGGCCGGGGCGAGCGACCGCCCAGCGGGGCTTCCGGCACCCGACTCATTTCCGATTGCGACCGACGCCCGGCTGGGCGGCGACGAAACGCAGACCCGTTTCGTCATGGACCTCAACCGCAAGATCGACCTGCACGCCTTCACCCTTGCCGAGCCGTACCGGGTCGTGCTCGACCTGCCCCAAGTGGTTTTTCAACTGCCGCCCAAAAGCGGCGAAACCGGTCGCGGGCTGATCAAGGCGTTTCGCTTTGGGCTGGTGATGGCGGGCGGCTCGCGCGTCGTGTTCGATCTGGCAAAGCCGGTACGCATCGATAAGGCCTTCGTCATTGATGCGGTCGACGATGCGCCGGCGCGGCTGGTGCTCGATCTCGTCGCCACCGATCGCGACAGCTTTTTGCGCAAAATCACAGCCGACGAAAAGGTGGCGCGCGCTGAGGCGCCGCCTGCCGGCGCTCCGCACACCGACGCCGCCGATACGCGCCCGCTTGTCGTGCTCGATCCTGGCCATGGCGGCATCGACACCGGCACCAAGGCCTCAAGCGGCGAATTGGAAAAGGACATCGTGCTCGACTTCGCGCAGCGGCTGCGCGATCGGGTCGAGAAATCGGGCAAATACCGGGTATTACTGACGCGGGCCGATGACACTTTCGTGCCGCTGGGCGACCGGGTGCGGATTGCGCGCAGTGCCGGCGCCGCCTTGTTCGTCTCGATCCACGCCGATTCCTTGCCGCGCGGCGAGGGCGATGCGCAGGGCGCCACCGTCTACACTTTGTCGGACAAGGCGACCGATTCGGCGGCGGCACGCCTTGCCGAGCAAGAGAACCGCGCCGACGTCATTGCCGGCGTCGACCTCAAGTCGGAGCCCGACGACGTGGCCGGCATCCTGATCGATCTGGCGCAGCGCGAAACCAAGACGTTTTCGCTGCAGTTCGCGCATAAACTGGTCGGCGACATGAAGGAAGCGGCCCGCCTGCACAAGGAGCCGATCAAGTCGGCGGGCTTCCGCGTGCTGCGTGCTCCGGACGTGCCCTCAGTGCTGGTCGAGCTCGGCTATGTCTCCAACAAAGAAGACCTGCAATCGCTGCTTTCTGAGAGCTGGCGCGACCACACCGCGGATTCGATTGCGCAAGCCATCGACGGTTTTTTCTCCGCCCACGGGGTCGGCGCTCGGACCGCCAACTAAGCGGTGCGGGCGTCCGCCGCGCCGGCTCCGGCCGGTGTGCCTAAATGGCCTCAGTTTGAACAAAAAACCGCGCGACGACACACGATGACGAGAGGGGTTACTGGCGGGTTGCGGCCATTGCTGCCACACTGGCGCGCCAAGGCGGCTATTATGGCGGCGCGGCATGAGTCGCCACTTTGAACGTAGCAAGAATCCACCGCCCCGATCCTCCGGCCGAGGCGTGGCAGGACCGGCTTCAGGACAGTCTCGATGAAATTGCTGTTGCGGTTCCTGGGCTTTCTGTTCGCTGCGGGGACGATCCTGTTCATTGTCGGGATCGCCGGGACGGCTGGCCTATTGTGGCATTTTTCCAAGGACTTGCCGGACTACTCTCAGCTCCAGGATTATGAGCCGCCGGTGATGACGCGGGTGCATGCCGCGGACGGGTCGCTTTTGGCGGAATATGCCAAGGAGCGCCGGCTCTATTTGCCGATCCAGGCGATCCCGCGGCTGGTCACCAATGCCTTCGTTTCCGCCGAAGACAAGAACTTCTACCAGCATCCCGGCATCGACATCCAAGGCATCATGCGCGCCGGCTTGATCTATGTGCAGAATTACGGCCGCGGCGGCCATCCGCAGGGCGCCTCCACCATCACCCAGCAGGTCGCCAAGAACTTCCTGCTCACCAACCAGGTGTCGTTCGAACGCAAAATCAAGGAAGCCTTGCTAGCGCTGCGCATCGAACGCACTTATTCGAAGCAGAAAATCCTCGAACTGTATCTCAACGAAATCTATCTGGGCTTCGGTGCCTATGGCGTCGCCGCCGCATCGCTTCTGTATTTCGACAAGTCGGTGCACGAGTTGACGATCCCCGAGGCCGCCTATCTCGCCGCCTTGCCGAAGGGGCCGAACAACTACAACCCATTCCGCCGCCACGAGGAGGCGGTGACGCGGCGCAATTACGTCATCGACCGCATGGCCGAGGACGGCTACATAACCACGGCGGAAGCCGACAAGGCGAAGAAGGCGCCGCTCGAGGTCGCCGTGCGGCCGACCGGCGCGCATATTTTTGCCGCCGAATATTTCACCGAGGAAGTCCGCCGCTATCTCTACGATAATTACGGAGAGAAGAAGCTCTACGAGGGTGGCCTGTCGGTGCGCACCACGCTCGATCCCAAGCTGCAGATGCTGGCGCGACAGACCATGGTCAACGGGCTCGTTAATTTCGACGAGAGCCAAGGCTATCGCGGTGCCGTCACCACGCTCGACATCAACGGCGATTGGGGCCTCAAGCTCGCCGACGTCAAATCGCTGTCGGATATCGATCCGTGGCGGATGGCGGTGGTGCTCCAGGTCGACGACCAATCCGCGCGCATCGGCTTGCAGCCGCCGCGCGATCCGTCGGGCGCCATCGTCAAGGATCGCGAGATCGGCATCGTTCCGCTGGAAGGCGTCAAATGGGCAAAGCCAGCCTCAGGACCGTCGAAGCCGATCCAGAAGGTGGGTCAAGTGCTTTCGGTCGGCGATGTGATCTATGTCGAGCCGCTCGAGGCTCAGGGCCAATATCGGCTGCGCCAGATGCCGGAAATCTCCGGCGCCATGGTGGTGATGGATCCGCATACCGGCCGCGTTCAGGCGATGGTCGGCGGCTTCTCGTTCGACCAGAGCCAGTTCAACCGCGCCACCCAGGCGCTGCGGCAGCCGGGTTCCTCGTTCAAGCCGATCGTCTATGCCGCAGCTCTCGACAACGGCTACACGCCTTCGACCATCGTGATGGATGCGCCGATTGAAATCGACACCGGCGCTGGCGGGGGTGGCATCTGGAAGCCGGAAAACTACGGCGGCAAATTCTTCGGCCCGTCGACCCTGCGCTTCGGGCTCGAACAGTCGCGCAATGTGATGACGGTGCGGCTGGCGCAAGACATCGGCATGCCGCTGATCGCGGAATATGCCAAGCGCTTTGGCGTCTATGACGAACTGCCGCCTTATCTGTCCTACGCGCTCGGCGCCGGCGAGACCACCGTGCTGCGCATGGTCACCGCCTATTCGATGTTCGACAATGGCGGCCGGCGCGTGATCCCGACCTTGATCGACCGCATCCAGGACCGCTACGGCCACACCATCTACAAGCACGATCTGCGCCAATGCATCGGCTGCGACGCCGCCAAATGGGACAATCAGTCAGAACCGACATTGGTCGACAAGCGCGAGCAGGTGATCGATCCGATGACCGCGTATCAGATCACGTCGCTGATGGAAGGTGTCGTACAGCGCGGCACCGCGACCGTGGTCCGCGAAGTCGGCAAGCCGATCGCCGGCAAGACCGGAACCACCAATGACGAGAAAGACGTCTGGTTCATCGGCTATTCGCCCGACATCGTGTGCGGCGTTTATATGGGTTTCGACAAACCGCGCCACATTTCGCGGCTGGCGACCGGCGGCCATCTCGCGGCGCCAGTGGTGAAGGATTTTCTCAAAACGGCGCTCGAAGACAAGCCGCCGATCCCATTCGCTGTGCCGCCGGGAATAAAGCTGATCCGGGTCAATTCTCACACCGGCATGCGCGCCGGCCCGGGCGATCCGAAAACCATCCTCGAAGCCTTCAAGCCCGGCACCGCGCCGCCCGACAGTTATTCGGTGATCGGCACCGACAATGCCACTGGGATGCCGACCTCGCAGCAGGCCGCGCCCGACGCCGGCAATGTGGTGCGGACCGGGACCGGCGGACTGTACTGATCGCGTTGTCGGGTGCGCGCCGGCTTGCGACGCGTGCCTTAAACCATTACATCGCGGGCCGGAGCAGCATCATGCGCGCGGAAATCACCAAACTCGTCGAAGATATCAAGCAGTCCGCTGGGCTGCTGAGGAGGCATCTTTGACGTCGACAAAGCGCGCGCGCGACTGGCCGAGCTGAACCGGCAGGCCGAAGATCCAAGCCTGTGGAACGACCCGCAGCGCGCCAGCCGGCTGATGCAGGAGCGCACCGCTCTCGATGACCAGCTCAGTGCGCTGACCCGCATCGCGCAGGAACTCGACGATCAGGTCATGCTGATCGGCATGGGCGAGGCCGAGAAGGACCAAGAGGTTATCGCCGAGGCCGAAGCGGCCTTGCACCAGCTCAAAGCCGAGGTGGCGCGCCGCGAACTGGAGGCGCTGCTCTCGGGCGAGGCCGATAACAACGATTGCTATCTCGAAGTCCATGCCGGCGCCGGCGGCACCGAGAGCCAGGACTGGGCGGCGATGCTCTTGCGCATGTATACGCGCTGGGCCGGCCAGCGCGGCTTTAAGGTCGACTATATCGAAGAGACTCAAGGCGAGGAGGCCGGCATCAAGTCGGCGACCGTCGAGATCAAGGGCCGCAATGCCTATGGCTGGCTGAAAACCGAGAACGGCGTGCATCGGCTGGTGCGCATCTCGCCGTTCGACTCCAATGCGCGCCGGCATACGTCGTTTGCCAGCGTCAATGTCTATCCGGTGGTCGACGACACCATCAAAATCGACATCAACGAATCCGAAGTTCGCGTCGATACCATGCGGTCCGGCGGCGCCGGCGGCCAGCACGTCAACAAGACCGAATCCGCGGTGCGGCTCACCCACATCCCGACCGGCATTGCGGTGGTCTCGCAAGGCGACCGCTCGCAGCACCGCAACAGGGCGACGGCCTGGCAGATGTTGCGGGCCAAGCTCTATGAATTGGAATTAAGAAAGCGCGAGGCGCAGGCCGTGGCCGACCAGGCCGCCAAGACCGATATCGGCTGGGGCCACCAGATCCGCTCCTACGTGCTGCAGCCCTATCAGATGGTGAAGGATCTGCGCACCGGCGTCTCGACCTCGGACACCGGCGGCGTGCTCGACGGCGACATTGATCAGTTCACCGCCGCCGCGTTGGCGCAAAAGGCGTTCGGTACCGGTCCGGTGGTGGTTGAGGATGTGGAATAAATTCTACCCGCCGAACAATTTGTCGCCGGCGTCGAGGAATTTTTGCGGATTGACCGGTTCGCCGTCGACACGGGTCTCGTAATGCACATGGGGGCCGGTCGACCGGCCGGTCGAGCCGAGTTTGCCGATGACCTGCCCGATGCGAACCGCATCGCCGACGCTGACGTCGATTTCGGAGAGGTGCCCGTAACGGGTCGCCAGACCATTGCCGTGCTCGATCTCGACCATCTTGCCGTAGCCGCCGCTTAGGCCGGCGATGCTGACAGTGCCGGCGGCGGTGGCATGGATCGGCTCGCCCATCTCGCCACGAAAATCGATGCCGGTATGCATCGCCGCTTCATGCACGAATGGATCCATGCGGACGCCGAACGGCGAGGTCTCGTCGATCTCGCCGATCACCGGCTTGCGCACCGGTACGGTGTTGAGCGTATGGCTGAGCCGGTCGGCGTCGGCGCGGGCGAGGTTGGTGCGCATCAGCGCGCGCGAAAATCCCTCGTTCTCGGATGGCAGCTTGATCGGGACGAAGGGGCCGCCGGTCGCGGACGGCGCGGCGTCGAGCTTGACGCCGAGCCCGGTGAGGACGCCGCGGATTTGCCGGGCCTTGTTTTCATAGCGATCGTCGAGTTGGGCGAGCGCTATGGATTGGCGGCGCTCGACGCGATCGAGCGAAGCTTCGAGCCGGCCCAGCGTCGCCCCGATATTGGACTGCTGGCCGCGGCCGCCCCGTGACGCCGGTGCAGGCGGCTTGATCGAGCCAGTCGTCGTCGGGTCGGCGACGATGCCCAGTGCCGTGGCGTGCTGCTCGAGCATGGCCTGGCGACGCATCAAATCGTCGAGCTTTTGCTCGAATTGCTCCTGGTCGAGCAGTTGACGGCTGGTGGTGCGGTCGATCTGCGCGCGCAGTTCGGCAATACGGTCTTCATAGGCGAATTGCTGGTCGGCCTGATGGGCGATCAGCGTCCGCAATACGTCGTCGCGGAAGGCGAGATAAGTAGCCGCTGTGATCGACCAACCGGCCATGATGACAACGGTGCCGACGGCGATCCAGAACGCCACCGGGCCGAACCTGACCTGCCGCCCGGCATGCGCGATGGTGTAAGCCGAGCGACGGGGCTCGTCCTTCGCGCCGCGCTGGCGCGGCTCCGGTCGACGGCCGGTATCACGGGCGGATTGCGCCGAGTGTTGCGCCGGATGTTGCGGTCTCGCGGCTTGCTGCGACCGAGACGCTGCCCACTGCGACATTGACGCTGACGCTCCCCACCAAAGCTGGTGGGGGATTTGACCGGGTTATGGTTAACAATGCGCAAATTGCCGGGCCGAATTTGCAGGCATTTTGTGTCCTTGGGTAAACGTTTGGGCAATATCCAGATCAGTGCCGGAGCAAGGTTTCGCAGTACCATTGCTACTTCGGTCGATTGCGACAAGTTCCATGGCCGAAGCGTCGTCGATTTAGAGCGCTTTGGCGGCGGCGAGCACGTCCTCGGCATGGCCCACGACCGTCACCTTCGGCCAGACCCGCGCAATGCGCTGGTCGGGACCGATCAGAAATGTGGTGCGCACCACGCCGAGGAATTTCCGGCCGTAGAGCGATTTTTCCCGCCACACGCCATAGGCTAAGAGCATTTTGTGGGTCTCGTCCGAGCCAAGCACGATGGTGAGCTTGTGCTTTGACTTGAATGCATCTTGCGCCCGCACCGGGTCGGCGGAGACGCCGAGGATGTCGGTGTCGGCGCGGTTGAACGCCTGCTTCAGACGCGAGAAGTCGATCGCCTCTTTGGTGCAACCGGAGGTGTTCGCCCGCGGGTAGAAATAGAGCACCAGCTTACGGCCGGCGAAGTCCTGCAGCGCGACGGTCCCGCCACCGTCGCGCGGCAGGCTGAACGATGGGGCTTTGTCGCCCACTTCGGCAGCTGGAACCGGCTTTTCGGCCTTGGGCTTGCGAGTTGTGGCCTTATTCGCGGGCTTAATCGGAACCTTGCCGGACGCCATGTGCCTTCCTTTCGACGCTTTCCGAGGGACATTGTGCCGCGACAGGATACGCGCCGGGGCAGGGGTGGTCGATCGCTTCGGGGCGGGTATCCTCTTGGCCGCAACATGTTATGACGGCGCCACGGACGAGGGGACGCCCGAGCGGGCATGACGCAGCAGGACAGGAAGAGCGCGCCCTTCCCGCGATGGGAAAAGGCCGGGCACCCGCGACGCCGGGGCAGCCTCACGGCGGCTCATCGCGGTGAGCGCTGGGGCGACGGCCGCTATCTGGCAGCCTATCGGCGGCTACTGGGTCGCCACCGGCGACTGATCAGGGTCGTTGGCATCGTCTCCGGCACTTTCGTCGGGCTATTGGTGTTCGGTTGTCTCGGACTGTGGTGGCGGCTTTCCAGCGGGCCGATCCAACTCGATGCGTTCAGCCCCTGGCTGGTGTCCGCCATCGAGGAGAATTTCGGCAGTAGCGAACGTGTCGAAGTCGGCGGCACGCAAATCGAGCGCACAGAAAACGGCGCCGCGGTGCGCGTTCGCGACATCGTGGTGCGCGACCCCGACGGCACTGTGGTCGCGAGCGCGCCGAAGGCGGAAATCCGCGTCTCCGGCATGAGCCTGTTCTCGGGTCATATGCGCGCCGAAAGCCTTAATCTGGTCGGCGCCGCGATGGCGGTGCGCATCGAGCAGGACGGCAAGGTCACCATCTTTGCGTCCGCCACCGACAAGCGTCCGATCGCGACCGCCACAATTGCGGCCGCCGCAACCGCCCCGGCGGCCCGTCAAGACGCCAAACACGACAAGCCGGCAGCAGCGGCCGCGGTCTCGCCGGCCGGGTCGGCCGCGCAATCGCGACTCGCATTGCCGCGGCCGCCGAGCGACAGCATCGCGGCGTTGTTGACGTGGATCGACGGCATCGGCGAGACCGGACTCGACGGTCACGACTTGCGCGAGCTCGGCTTGAAGAACGGCAGCCTGACGGTCGACGATGCGCGGACCGGCAAACGCTGGAGCTTCCAGGACATCAGCCTCAGCCTCGAACGGCCGCGTGGCGGCGGCGTCGTCGTAACGGTCGGCTCGGATAATCCCGAAGGCCCATGGGGACTGACCGCATCGATCAAGCCGCTCCGGAACGGTTACCGCAGCATCGAGCTGGAAGCCCGCCAAGTCTCGGCAAACAATCTGCTGCTGGCATCAAGGCTGGGCGACGGCAGTCTGCAAATCAATCTGCCGCTGTCGGCAAGCTTGCGCGGCGAGATCGGCCCCAACGGTATCCCGCAATCGCTGGTAGGCCGGATCGTTGCTGAAGCCGGTTTTGTCAGCGACGCCAATGACGCCGACAGTCGTGTCGATATCGACCGCGCCGAGTTCAAGGTCAATTGGGACGCCGCCAGCCGCGTGCTCGCGGTGCCGTTTCAAATTCTGTCCGGCGGCAATCGGCTGACGCTGTTGGGTCAGGTCGAAGCGCCGGCGGAGACGCCGGGTCTATGGGCCTATTCGATCGGCGGCGGCACTGTCGTTTTGAATTCCCCCGGCGCAACGAGCGACCCGTTGATCCTGAACCGCATCGCCTTGAGCGGCCAGTTCGACCCGGTCAAACGGCGTTTCGTTCTCGGTCACGGCGATCTCGGCAACTCCGAAGTGGGCGTTGCGATGTCCGGTACCGCGGACTACTCGAGCGGCGACTTGCATCTCGCCGCGGGGCTGGCCGCCACCCGCATGTCGGTCGATGCCTTGAAGCGACTGTGGCCCATCTTCGTCGTCCCCAAAGTGCGCGATTGGTTCATCGACCATCTGATGAGCGGCAATGTGGAACGCGTGGTGATCGCGGTGAATGCGCCGTTCAATACGCTCAAAGCCTCCGGTCCCCCGGTCCCCGATGACGGGCTGACGCTTGATGCACTCGCCACCAATTGCGTGATCCGGCCGGTGGCGGGTCTGCCAGCGCTCCATGACGCCGATCTCACCGTCCATATTGTCGGCCGCGACGCGCAGATGGGCCTCAGCAAGGCAACGGCCGATCTGCCGTCGGGGCGCAAGCTCGTCCTGTCGTCAGGTCTGTTCGAAGTGCCCGACACCGCCCCGCATGAGCCGCCGGCGCGCGTTCACTTCAAGGTCGATGGTCCGGTTCCGGCGGCCGCAGAACTGGTGGCCCTGGACCGGCTGCGCGACGCCTCCGGCGTGCCATTCGATCCGGCGACGACGCACGGCACGATGAGCGCGCAGGTCGCTCTCGCCATGCCGCTGAAGCCCGATCTGCCGCCCGGCTCGACCGCTTACTCGATCCTGGTCGATGCCACGAATTTTTCCGCCGAACACATGATCATGGGGCAGAAGGTCGAAGCCGCGGCGCTGAAGGTCAATGCCAATAACGACGGCTACCAGATCAAAGGCGACGTCAAGATCGGTGGCGCGCCGGCCAATCTTGAATACCGCAAAATGCGCGGCGAAACCGACGCCGATGTCCATATTCAGGGCATGCTCGACGACTTGATTCGCGCGAATCTCAGCCTCGATCCGGGAAATACGATCGGCGGCTCGATCCCGGTCGATCTCAGCGGCCGGGTCGCCTCGACATCCGATCGCGACGGCCGTTTCACGGTCCAGGCCGATCTGACGCCGGCCCAGATCGACGGCTTCCTGCCGGGCTGGGTCAAGCAGTCGGGCAAGCCGGCGCGCGCCACGTTCACGCTGACCACCAAGCCGCAGTCGATCCGCATCGACGATCTTCTGATCGAGGGCGCCGGCGGCGGCGTCAAGGGCACGATCGAGTTCGACGGTTCCGGCGAATTGCAATCCGCCAATTTCCCATCGTTCGGATTTTCCGACGGCGATCGCACCAGCCTGAAAGTTGAACGCACCGCGGAGGGCGCGCTGCGCGTCGTCATGCGTGGCGACGCTTACGACGGCCGCGGCTTCGTCAAGACCATGACCGGCGGACCGCAGGCGGAACCGGGCAAGCACCAGCCGCCCGATCTCGATCTCGATATGAAGCTGGGCGCCGTGCTCGGCTACAACGGCGAAGCGTTGCGCGGTCTAGAGCTGAAAATGTCGCGCCGGGCCGGCGAGATTCGCAGCCTCGGGCTCACCGCCAAGATCGGGCGCGCGGGATCGTTGACCGGCGATCTGCGCAGCCGCGGCGACGGTCGCCAGGTGGTCGATCTGGAAAGCAGCGACGCCGGCGCGCTGTTCCGATTCACCGACGTCTATTCGCGCATGACCGGCGGCCAGTTGATTTCCGTCATGGACCCGCCGTCGGTCAACAATCCGACGCAGATCGGCAGCTTGAGCGTACGCAACTTCTCGGTTCACGACGAGTCGCAGCTCGAACGCGCGGTCGCCACCGGCGGCCAGATGCCGCGCAATGCCAACACCATGGATTTCTCCGGGTTGAAGATCGATTTCACTCGCACCCCGGGACGAATGGCGCTGCACGACGGCGTGGTGCGTGGACCGGTGCTGGGCGGCACCATCGACGGCGTGCTTGATTATGCGCGCGACGACATGCACCTGCGCGGCACGCTCATTCCGCTGTACGGCGCCAATAATCTGCTCGGTCAAATCCCGGTCGTGGGACTGTTCATGGGCGGGGATAAGGAAGGTCTCGTCGGCGTTACCTACGAGGTGGTCGGGAAGCCCGGTCAGCCGGTCCTGCACGTCAATCCGCTTTCGGCGCTGGCGCCCGGTCTGTTCCGCAAAATCTTTGAATTCCCCGTCAATACTCCGTTTATCCCGCCGCCACTGGACGACAGCACGTCGACCGACGACAACGCCGCGTCGCCGAATATTCGCTAACGCGGTTTGATCAGACCGGCTTGAGCAAAACGTGACGTTTGCGGCCGAGCGAAAGCTTCACGACGCCGTCAAGGGTGACGTCGGCGGCTCCGATCACGGCCTTGTCGCCGGTGACGCGCACGTCATTGACCAAAATGGCGTTGTTGGCGATGGCGCGGCGCACCTCGCCGTTCGAGGCCGCAAGGCCGGCTTTGACGAAGGCGGAAAGCACACCGATACCGACCTGCAATTCGGCGCGAGGTACTTCGACGGTCGGCAGGCCGGCGCTGTGCGCGCCTTCCTCGAACGTCGTGCGCGCGGTTCCGGCCGCCTCGTCGGCCGCAGCGCGGCCGTGGACGAGCGCCGTCGCTTCAGTCGCCAGAATCTTTTTCGCCTCGTTGATCTCGGCGCCCTGCAGCGCCGCAAGGCGCGCGATTTCATCGAGCGGCAACACCGTGAACAATTTTAGAAAGCGCGCGACGTCGGCGTCCTCGGTATTGCGCCAATATTGCCAATACTCATACGGGCTCACTTGATCGGCGTTGAGCCATACGGCTCCCGCCGCGGTCTTGCCCATCTTGGCGCCGGACGAGGTGGTGAGGAGCGGCGAAGTGAGAGCGAAGAACTGCGCGTTGTGTAGCCGCCGGCCGAGATCGATGCCATTGACGATGTTGCCCCATTGGTCGGAGCCGCCCATTTGCAGCACGCAGCCATGACGCCGGTACAACTCGACGAAATCGTAGGCCTGCAGGATCATGTAATTGAATTCGAGAAACGACAGCTCCTGCTGGCGCTCGAGCCGCATTTTTACCGAATCGAATGCGAGCATCCGATTGATGGAAAAATGGCGGCCGACGTCGCGCAGGAAGTCGATGTAATTGAGCGCGTTGAGCCAATCGGCATTGTTCGCCATGATGGCGCTGCCGCCGCCATCTTCGAACTTCAGGAATTTGGCGAAGACGGCGCGGATGCCTTTGAGATTTTCGTTGATCGCGTCATCGGTGAGGAGACGGCGGCTCTCGTCTTTGCCCGACGGATCGCCGACGCGCGTGGTTCCGCCGCCCATCAGCGCAATCGGGCGATGGCCGGTCTGCTGCAGCCAGTACAACAGCATGATCGGCAACAGCGAGCCGACATGCAGCGACGGTGCGGTGCAGTCGAAACCGATATAGGCCGTGAGCGTCGAAGAATGCGCCAGCGCATCGAGCGACTCGGGCTCCGAAACCTGATGGATGAAGCCACGGCCGGCCAGCACGTTGAGGAAATCGGATTTGTAGGTGCTCATCGGCATCCGGCTTGATCATGACCGCCCCGGCTCGCCGCCGCGGCGCGGGTGGTGTAACAGGTCCGCAAGTCTGTTTAAACTGTTGTTTAGACTGCCCTGGTTTGACTGGGGAGGTAACGAGCCAAGCAATGTCCAAGTCCATTTCATCCGCCGTAATCTCGCCCGGCACGACGTCCCCGCCAGCGCCGGCCGCTGTCTCGACGGCGTCGTCGGTCCTGGCGGTCGGTTTGATGAGCGGAACCTCGCAGGACGGCGTCGATGTCGCTTTGATCGACACCGACGGCGAGGCGATCGCGCAATTCGGCGCCACCGCTTGCCGGCCTTATACCAAGGAGGAGCGCACGCTGTTGCGCCGCGCCACCGCGGTCGCGGAGAATATGACTGAACGCACCGCGCGGCCGGGCATCGTGGCCGAGGCCGAGCGATTGGTGAACGATGCGCATGTCGAGGCGGTGCAGGCGTTCCTCGCCGCAAATTCGCTGTCGCCGGAGAGCGTGGCGGCGATCGGTTTCCACGGCCAGACGTTGCTGCATCGCCCGGAGCGCGGTTTGACGCTGCAGATTGGCGATGGCCAACGCCTGGCGGCCCGACTCGGCATTCCCGTCGTCTATGATTTTCGCTCGGCCGACGTCGCCGCGGGCGGGCAGGGCGCGCCGCTGGCACCGGTCTTCCATCGCGCCTTGGTGCAGCAGTTGCCCGGCGAGCGGCCGATCGCGGTGCTCAATGTCGGCGGCGTCGCCAATGCGACGTATATCGACGGCGACACGCTGATCGCGTGTGACACCGGACCCGGCAACGCGCTGCTCGACGATTTTTTGCGATTGCGCACCGGGCAACCGCTCGACACCGACGGTCGCATGGCCGCGGCGGGAGCGGTCAACGCAGCCGTGATCGCGCAGCTGCTGGCGCATCCGTTTTTCGCTCTGCCGCCGCCGAAATCGCTCGACCGCAATGATTTCCGCGGTTTCGTCGGCGATGTGTTCGACGGAGTTTCTACAGAAGACGGCGCGGCGACGCTGACCGCGCTCACGGCGGCCGCGGTGGCGCGCATCGTGCCGCATCTGCCCCGCGCGCCAAAAACATGGATCGTCGCCGGCGGCGGCGCGCGCAACCCGACGCTGATGCGCATGTTGGCGGAGCGTGTCACGCCGGCGCGCATCGAATCGGGGCATGAGGTCGGCTGGTCGATCGATTCACTGGAGGCGCAGGCCTTCGCATATCTCGCGGTGCGCAGCCTGCGCGGTCTGCCGATCACGTTTCCCGGCACCACCGGCGCGCCGGGCCCGCTGACCGGGGGGGTTTTGGCGAAGCCGTAAACCGTTCGACGACAGTGGATTCGTGAGCAACTTATTCGGCGGAAATTCCTGCCTTCTTCGCCAGATCGACCCATTTCTCGGTTTCGGAATGAATGAAGACGGCGAACGCGGCGGGCGGTTCGCCGCCCGGTTCGGCGCCGAAATCGCCAAGCTTCTTGATGATGTCGGGAGACTTCAGGATCGCGGCGGTCTCGCTGTAGAGCCTGTTGCGAATGGGTTCCGGCGTGCCTTTCGGCACCAGAAATCCGTACCAAGTGGAAACGTCGTAACCCTTCAGCCCCGACTCGGCGAGTGTCGGCAGATCGGGAAACAGCGCCGAGCGCTTGGCGGGGCTGACCGCGAGCGCGCGAACGCTGCCGGCCTGGACCAAAGGGGTCGCAGCCCCGCTGGTTTCGATCGACATCTGAATGTTGCCTGCAACCAAGTCGGCCAGCATCGGCGCGCCGCCGCGATAAGGGATGTGGACGATGTCGGTGCCCGACAGCGACCGGAACAACTCGGCCGACATGTGCTCGGTTGAGCCGACGCCGGCGGAGCCATAGCTCACCTTACCGGGATTGGCCTTCAGATAGGCGATGAACTCGGCGACGGTTTTTGCCGGCACCGACGGATTGACGATCAGAATATTCGGCACCGTGGCGACGACGGTGATCGGGTCGAAATCCTGTTCGAAATTGTAAGCGAGTTTCTTGTAGATGCCGGGCGCCATAGTGTGGGCGACGGTGGCCATGAAGACTGTGTAACCGTCGGGGGTCGCGCGCGATGCATTGGTGGCGCCGAGCGTGCCGCCGGCGCCGCCGATATTCTCGACAATGACGTTCTGACCGAGTCGGATCGACAATTGCTGGGCGATGATACGACCGACGATATCGGTGGTGCCGCCGGGCGCGAAGGGCACGATGAGAGTGACGGGCCTGTTCGGCCAATCCTCGGCATGCGCCAAGCTAGACATGACCAAGCCTGACGCAAGCAATGCGCCGACCAAGATAATGTTGCGAACCGGGCTCGCGAAGCGGATCATGATGTCCTCTAATTTCTCGATGGCTCAATCCGCCACGGCCGCGCTCCGCGAAGCGGCTAATTCGCCGCCGCTTCCTTCAGCGGATCCTTGACCGCCGGGAAAGTCTCGAACTCGATTGCCCAGGGTTCGCCGCCGACTTTCTCGACCTTGCGAATGTAGACGTTCTGCACGATGTCGCGGGTACGCGGATCGATCGAAATCGGCCCGCGCGGGCTTTCCCACTTCATCCCCTTCATGGTGCCCATAACCGTGTCGGCATCGGTGTTGCCGCCGGTTATTTTCAGCGCCTGGTAGATGAGGTTCATGCCGTCATAACCGCCGACCGAAATGAAATTGGCACGGTGGCCGGTCGCCTTCTTATAGGCCGCGGCATAATCCTTGTTCATTTGCGATGGATGTGCCGCCGAATAGATGCCGGCGGTGACGACACCCACCAGAGCGTCACCCGTCGTCGGCAGATCGTCGTCGTCAACGATGTCGCCGGGACCGACGAGTTTGATGCCCGATTTGTCGAGCCCGCGCTCGGAGAACTGCCGCGCGAAGGTTCCCGCCTGCCCGGCCGGCACGAACACAAACAGCGTGTCGGGGGCGAGATCGCGCGCGCGTTGCAGGAACGGCGAAAAGTCCGGATTGGCGAGAGGCACTTTTAATGTCTCGAGGACCTGGCCGCCGCCCTTGGTGAAATTCCGCTCGAACACTTTTCCGGCCTCGGCGCCGGGCGCCCAGTCGGACAGGATCGCGACCGCTTTTTTGCTGCCGTTCTTGATCGCCCAGTCGGCGATGATGCCGGACTGCTGGCCGAGCGTGAAACTGGTGCGCACGTAATAGGGCGAGCGGTCGACTACAACCGAGGTGCCAGACACCATCACCACCGTCGGCACCTTGGCTTCCGTCGCCATCGGTGCCATCGACATCGCGCTAGGCGTCAGGCCTGCGCCAAGGAAGCTGACTTTGTCGTTGACGATCAATTCCTGCGCCAACCGCTTGGCGTTGTCGGGCACGCTTTGATCGTCCCTGATCAGAAGCTCGATCTTCCTGCCGTCAACGGTGTCGCCGTGCTGCGCCACGTAGAGCTTGGTGGCGTCGGAAATCTCGCGCCCGACCGCGCCCGATGTCCCGGTCATCGGAATGACGATGCCGATTTTGATCGTGTCCTGGGCTGTGGTGTTTGGGCCGGTTGCGTTTTGGGCGAGCGCGTGGCCTGAGCCCAAGCTCAGCCCTGCGATGCCGATCGGCAGACAAATGGCAACAATTCGCGTCGAGCGCATAGCGTTCCCCCTCGGTCGTTCATTGTTGGATTGTTATTTTGATCCATTGAACGTCCGCGGCGGGCGGATTGCAAGGGCGGCGAAATGCTCGACTCACGCCGCGGTGGTGGCGCGCCCGCTTTTGCCCAACCGCTTGTCGAGATACTGACTGATCGAGGTCATCAGCGGCTCGACCTTGCCGTCGAAGAAGTGGTTGGCGCCGGGAATGACTTTTTGCTCGATGATAATCCCTTTTTGCGTCTTCAGCTTCTCGACCAGCGTCGTGACGTCGCGCGGCGGCACCACGGCGTCCTTGTCGCCGTGGATGATGAGGCCCGACGACGGGCAGGGCGCGAGGAAGGAAAAGTCGTAAAGGTTGGCCGGCGGGGCGATCGAGATGAAACCTTCGATCTCGGGCCTTCGCATCAGAAGCTGCATGCCGATCCAGGCGCCGAACGAAAAACCAGCGATCCAACAGCTGCGCGCTTCGGTATTGACGGTTTGCGCCCAGTCGAGTGCTGCTGCGGCATCCGACAGTTCGCCGATGCCGTGGTCAAAGCCGCCTTGGCTGCGGCCGACGCCGCGGAAATTGAAGCGCAGCGCCGAGAAGTTGCGGTGCACGAAGGCGTAATAGAGCTGGTACACGATCTGGTGGTTCATCGTGCCGCCGAACTGTGGATGCGGGTGCAGCACGATGCCGATCGGCGCGTTCTTTTGCCGGGCCGGGTGGTAGCGGCCTTCGATGCGGCCGGCGGGGCCCGTGAAAATAACTTCAGGCATAGGGCTAAACCTCGTTCAGGGCGGCGGCTTGACGATGCCCGCCCGCGCACGTAAGTACCTAATAGCACTTTAGTTTTTGGAACCACCGACGGGCATGAGGGCGGCGCGGGCATTGGGTCGCGACTTCTAGCACAGGCCAGGGGCCAAAAAGCAAGCATCACGTCGCGATTGGTCCACGATCGCACCCGGGGACCGGCTCGAATATGCCAATGCCGGTACATTGATTGGCCATTGTCCAATCCAGAGCGCACATCAGACCGATGCCAGATCAGAGGCCGCACCGTAGCTATTTCGACTGGAACGCCACCGCGCCGTTGCGGGCCGAGGCGCGCGTGGTCTTTGAGGAGGCACTGTCGCTGTCCGGCAATCCGTCCTCGGTGCATGCGGAAGGCCGCGCGGCGAGACGGCTGATCGAGAATGCACGCGAACAGGTTGCAGCCCTGGTCGGGGCGCGGCCGGGCGACGTGTTCTTCACCTCGAGCGGTACCGAAGCCAATATGTTGGCGCTGACGCCCACGATCGAAACCCCGGCCGACAAGCGGCCGCGGTCTCGGCTGTTGTTTTCGGCTATCGAGCATGCCTCGGTGCGTTCAGGCGGCAGATTTCCGCGCGAGTCGATCGAGGAAATCCCGGTCGGCGCGGACGGCCGGCTCGATCTCGGCGCGCTTGAGGAGGCCATGGCCAAATCGCCCCGGCCGCTGGTTTCGCTGATGCAGACCAATAACGAAACCGGTGTCCTGCAGCCGGTGGCGGCCGTCGCCGCCATTGTGCACGCCGTCGGCGGCGTGCTCCATGTCGATGCGGTGCAGGCGGCGGGCCGCGTGCCTTGCGACATCACCGAGCTTGGCGCTGACCTCCTGACCCTGTCGGCGCATAAGATTGGCGGCCCGAAGGGCGTTGGCGCCCTGGTGCGAGGCAGCGAAGCTATTCATATCCCCGATCCGCTCATTCGCGGTGGCGGCCAGGAGCGCGGCATGCGCGCGGGCACCGAGAATGTCGCAGGCATCGCTGCCTTCGGAGCCGCTGCCGCGGTCGCTCGCCGGGAGCGCGAGGCGGAAGCAGCTCACATGCTGGCGTTGCGCAATACGCTCGAAACCGGCCTGGCGGCGATCTCGCCTGGAGTGGTGATTTTCGGCGCCGGCACCGAGCGGCTGCCCAATACGACCCTTTTTGCGGTCGAGGGCATGAAAGCCGAGACCGCAGTCATCGCCTTCGATCTCGCAGGGGTCGCGGTTTCGTCGGGCGCCGCCTGCTCGTCGGGCCGGGTGCAACCCTCCCATGTCCTTGCAGCCATGGGAGTTTCACCCTCTCTCACGCGCGGCGCGGTGCGCGTCAGTCTGGGTTGGGCGACGACTATGGCCGATGTCGAAATGTTTCTCGGCGCTTGGAGAAAGCTCGCGACTGCATTATCTAGGGACAATCGCGGTATAGCCGCTTAAACGGCTATCCGATAACCGAATTCGCCAGCGTTTTGTCCGCCTTTGACGGGCAGGGCGCTACAAATGGGGTGATCCGAACAGGCATAATTCGAAACGCAGGTTCCGAAAGAGCACATCACCATAACCGACTTGATCCAACCCGCGGTCCTTGAAACCGTGAGCGGAGGGACGAATGCCGGCAATCCAAGAGACCGTCGATCAGGTCCGGCGCATCGACGTTGACCAATACAAGTACGGATTCGAGACGCTGATCGAATCGGACAAGGCTCCCAAGGGCCTGTCCGAAGACACCGTGCGATTCATTTCGGCGAAGAAGAACGAGCCGGACTGGATGCTCGCATGGCGGCTCGACGCCTATAAGCGCTGGCTGACCATGCGCGAGCCGAAATGGGCCAAGATCGAATACGGCCCGATCGACTATCAGGACCTCTATTATTACTCCGCACCGAAGCAGAAAGACGGACCGAAGTCGCTCGACGACATCGATCCGGAAATCCTGCGCACCTACGAAAAGCTCGGTATTCCGCTGCGCGAGCGCGAGGCGCTTTTGGGCATCCAGAAGCCGGCTGGCGCCGAAGGTGACGCCGCGGACGGCGAGGGCAGTTCGCGCCGCGTCGCGGTCGACGCGGTGTTCGATTCGGTTTCGGTCGCGACCACTTTCAAGGCTGAGCTCGCCAAGGCCGGCGTGTTGTTCATGCCGATCTCGGAAGCCGTGCACGAGCATCCCGATCTGGTGAAGAAATATCTAGGTTCGGTGGTGCCGGTCAGCGACAATTTCTTCGCCACGCTCAACTCGGCGGTATTTTCCGACGGCTCGTTCGTCTATGTGCCGCCGGGCGTGCGCTGCCCGATGGAATTGTCGACCTATTTCCGCATCAACGAGAAGAA
>JBEKRD010000084.1:0-21475 GCA_049519075.1 Xanthobacteraceae bacterium
ACTTAATCGGCCAAGGGTTCTGCACCGCCGCCGGGATTGCTTCTTCCCACACGCTCCTCGCAATGACGCGCTGTTTGATATCGCGGGTTAGAAAACTCGGGCGCGGGTGCGTCGCGAGAACGGAGGGGCTTACCCTGCCCCGCTGCCGCCGGGAGTCTAGGCGTTGCCGGCTTGCGCGGAACCAAACCAGTTCTCGCGCGCGAAGCCGGGGCGCGCTTGACCGGCTCGGATGCGGGCAGCACTCGCCGCGGCGTAGAGTTCAGCCACCGCCTCGATGCGGGCGTCATGGACGGCGGCATCGTCGCGCGCCGCGAGGCGCGCCCGACTGGTCTTGTCCTGCGCAAACAGCCCGGCGACGGCGTCCGCCGCGGCGGCCCGGTCCTCGACCGGGAGCCGAGAGGCATAGAGCGCCGCGCAGGACAGGGTCGACAACAATGCGACGACCAACAGGACCGAGTCGGGACCGATGCTCATCGGCATCACAGCGAGGATGAGAGGAATCATGATACTCATCGGCGTTGCCCGTTCGGTTGACGATTCAAGGCTGTGCGGGGCACGACTGGGTTTAATTCCTGGCGATGATTTCGCGCTCGCCGCGATGCACGCTGGGCGAGGCTGCAAGCGCGCCGGCTTGGCGGCGAAGGAGCCGCGACGGCCGACGTCGCGCGATGGCGCTCCTGCGGCGGCGGCGCCAGGTCGGCGCTTCGACGCGGACTTGTCCGAGCCGCGCGAATGGCTCGCGCAGCGTTCCGTCGCCTTCGGCAACCAGCAGCGGCAGCCCGAGCACCCGGCCCCAGGTCTGCCATTCGGCGACGATATCGTCGGTGTCGGGAGACGAGAACAGCGGCAGCGACAACGCCGGATCGGCGTGTTCGAGCACCACCGATATCGCCATGGGTGTTTGGTCGGGCGTGCCGTAGAGGCGGATCGCGATGCCGCGGAAGGCCGCGACCGGCATGTTCAATGCCATCCGCATGCCGCGGACCGAGCGCCGCAGCACGACGCGCTCGCGGTGCAGATCGACGACGCGCCGGCGTTCGTCGGCCGCACTGTCTTCGGCCTCGAAACGCACTGGCAGAGAGAAGGGGTCGAGCCGCAGCGCGCGGCTCGACCCGGCAGTGGTGCTGCCGAACTCCATTTTGACGCCCCGAAAACTTCGGCTCCCACCAGGCTGTTGCCGCCCGGTTGTTGCCGTGAGAATGCCAGAGCGCCGTCGCAATCGGCTTAAAGAGACTGGTTAAGGCCCGGTATTACAGGGGCTTCCGTCGTGCATGCTTGACGAGTGGTTGCCGGGCTCGGGCAAATTCCGCGTCTTGCGCTAACTCTTGCCGGTTGAAACCCGCGCGTTACGCGCACATCTTGGCCGTATCGCTTTCGCCTTGTGTCGGCGCGTGCCGCCCCATAAACCCTTTACCAAGCCGCCAACAAGAACTGCCAGCAACAGAAGAAACCGCAAATGTCCTCGCTGCTCGATCAATCCGCGCTGTCCGATCTCGCCCATCGCCTCGTCGCCGCCGCGCGGCGCGCCGGCGCCGAGGAGGCCGATGCCGTGGCCGTGCGTTCGGTCTCGTTGTCGGTCGATGTGCGCGATGGCGCGGTCGAGGAATCGCAGCGCTCCGAAGGCGACGATGTCGGCTTGCGGGTGCTGGTCGGCCACAAGCAGGCGTCGATCTCCACCAACGACGTTAGGGCTGACGGCATCGACGCGCTGGCCGAGCGCGCCATCGCGATGGCGCGCGCCGCGCCCGAAGACAAATTCGCCGGCCTCGCCGATCCGGCTTTGCTGGCGCAGGCCTTTGCCGACCTCGATCTGCTCGATCCCGATATGCCGACGGTCGCGGTGCTGGAACAGCGCGCCAAGGAAGCGGAAGCCTCAGCGCTTGCCGTCACGGGCGTCACCAAATCCGGCGGCGCCTCGGCCTCCGCCGGCATTGGCGGCATGGTGCTGGTGACGAGCACCGGTTTTCACGGTTCGACCATCGGCTCGCGGCACTCGATCTCGATGGCGGCGATCGCCGGCTCAGGCACCGGGATGGAGCAGGATTACGATTTCTCCTCGACGCTGCACGCCTCCGACCTCGATTCCGCCACACATATCGGCCGCAACGCCGGCGAACGCGCGGTCAAGCGTCTCAATCCGCGCAAAGTGGCGACGCGGCGGGTGCCGGTGGTATTCGATACCCGCATTTCCGGCTCGCTAGTCGGCCATCTCGCCAGCGGCGCCAATGGGGCCGCCATCGCGCGCAAGACGAGCTTTCTGCGCGAAAAGCTTGGCGAGCGGGTTTTCGCTCCCGGCATCGACATCATCGACGATCCGTTGCGCAAACGCGGACAACGTTCGCGGCCGTTCGACGCCGAGGGCGTCACCACCCGGCAGCTCAAACTGGTCGACGACGGCGTGCTCACAACCTGGCTCCTCGATTGCGCCACCGCGCGCGAGCTTGATCTGAAAACCACAGGGCACGCGCAACGCGGCGTCTCCTCGGTGCCCTCGCCGGGGCCGAGCAATCTTTATCTGAAGCCCGGTGCCAAGAGCCCGGACGAGTTGATCGGCGAGATCGAGGACGGCTTCTACGTCACCGATCTGATCGGGATGGGCGTCAACATGGTGACCGGCGATTACAGCCGCGGCGCGTCGGGATTCTGGATCGAAAACGGCGTGCGCACATTCCCGGTAAGCGAGGTCACCATTGCCGGCCATCTCGCCGAAATCTTCGCAAGCCTGACGCCGGCCAACGACCTCACCTTCCGCTACGGTACGAACGCACCGACGCTGCGCGTGGAGGGGCTCACTGTTGCCGGCCACTGAGCTCCAACAACCGGTCCCCGACCTCGCGCAATTGGCGCAGCGGCTGGGCACGGCCGTTCGCGAAGCCGGCGCGCTGGCGCTGTCGATGTTCCAAAAGCCGTTGAAGGCCTGGACCAAGGGCCCGTCGGAATCGCCGGTCTGCGAGGCCGACATCGCCGTCAACGATCTGTTGCGGCAACGGCTCGCCTCAGCCGGCGAGAGCTTCGCCGACAGCTCTGTCGCCTGGCTGTCGGAAGAAAGCGCCGACGATCCGGCGCGGCTCACCGCGCGCTATGTCTGGATCGTCGATCCGATCGACGGCACCCGCGCCTATATCGCGGGTCTGCCGGACTGGACGGTTTCGGTGGCCTTGATCGAAGCCGGCCGGCCGATCGCGGCCTGCCTGTTCGCGCCGGCCTGCGCCGAGTTTTTCATGGCGCGCGCCCATGACGGCGCGACACTCAATGGAGTGCCAATCGCGGCCACCGCGGGAACGGAACTCAAGGGCGCGCGCATTGCCGGGCCGCGAATGTTGCTCGAGCGATTCGCCGCCGTAGCGCCGCCGTTCACGGCGATGCCGCGCGTACGCTCGCTCGCGCTGCGGCTTAGCCGCGTCGCGCAAGGCAGTTGCGACGCAGCCATTGCCGGCGGCAGCAGCCACGACTGGGACCTTGCAGCGGCTGATCTTTTGGTGCACGAAGCGGGCGGTATGTTGACACCTGTAACCGGTGGAAATGTTACCTATAATCGTCCGGTGCCGCGGCACGGGATGCTCGTCGCGGCAGGCCGGGGGCGGCACGCGGCACTGACAACACTTCTTGGGGATGGACGCCTCGCGTTTTCATGAAACTTGCGGATCTAGCGCGCGGACCCACATCATGGCGGACACCCCCAAACCAAGACAGCTGCTGCATCTCGTGTTAGGCGGCGAACTCGAAGGCGTTTCGAAAACCGAATTCAAGGACCTCGACAAGCTCGATTTTGTCGGCGTCTATCCGAACTATGCCAGCGCTTACGTCGCGTGGAAGGCCAAGGCCCAGAGCACCGTCGACAACGCCGAGATGCGCTATTTCATCGTTCACCTGCACCGCCTGCTCGATCCGGAAGGCCCGGCGCAGCAAAGCTGAGCCAACGCATGCAACTATGGCGGCACGTTGGAGAGCTGCAATGGGCTAAGGTGACGATCGGGGTGATCGCCGCCGAATATCTGCGTTTCGTCGGCATGACGACCCGGTTCCGACTCGAGCCGGAAGATGTCTACGCCCGCGGCGAAGCCGATATGCCGATCATCCTGGCGTTCTGGCACGGGCAGCACCTGCTCGCGCCGGTGGCGCGGCGGATCGAACATCGGGTCAATATGCTGGTGTCGCGGCATCGCGACGGCGACATCAACGCGATTGCCGCGGAGCGACTCGGCGTCGGCACCATTCGCGGCTCGGGTAATCACGGCGGAGGTTTCGTGCACAAGGCCGGCGTCGCCGCTTTCCAGTCCATGCTCGATTCGCTCACCGAGGGCGAATCGATCGCGCTATCGGCTGACGTGCCGAAAGTGGCGCGCGTCGCCGGGCTAGGCATCATCAAGCTCGCCCAGGTCTCTGGCCGGCCGATTTATCCGAGCGCCATCGCGACCAGCCACCGCGTCGTGCTCGATAACTGGGATCGCACCACGATCAATCTGCCCTTCGGCCGCGGCGCCGGCGTCGCCGCCGAACCGTTAAGCGTTGCCGCCGACGCCGACGATGCCGCGCTTGAGGCGGCGCGGCGCCTGCTCGAGGAGCGGCTCAACGCGGCGACACGACGCGCCTACGAGCTCGTCGATCAACCACGCGGCGGAGCATGAGCGTGGCAAAAAGTTTGCTGCCAAGTCGTGTGCCGCCAAGTCATTTAACGCTGGCGCTGCGCCTTTACCAATGGGGCTCGGCCGCCGGCTCGCCGGTCGCGCCGCGGATTCTGGCGCGGCGTCTCAAGCGCGGCAAGGAACATCCCGAGCGGCTGTCCGAGCGGCGCGGCGAAGCGACACTGCCCCGTCCGCAGGGTCCTATGGTCTGGGTGCACGGCGCCAGCGTCGGCGAGATGCTGGCCGCGGTGCCGCTGATCGAGCACCTGCGCGCGCAGGACTTTGCCGTGCTGGTCACCTCGGGCACCGTGACTTCGGCAGCGCTCGCCGAACAGCGCCTGCCGGACGGCGCCATCCATCAATTCGTCCCGCTCGATGCACCGGGCTTCGTGCGGCGCTTTCTCGATCATTGGCAGCCGGGTCTGGCGTTGTTCATCGAATCCGATTTGTGGCCGAACCTCATTTTGTGCTGCGCGGAGCGTAAAATTCCGATGATCGTCATCAACGGCCGCCTGTCGGAGCGCTCATTCGGCCGCTGGCGGCTGGTTCGCGGCTCGATCGCCGCGCTGTTGTCGCGGTTCGATCTTTGCCTGACGCAATCGACCGCCGACGCCGAACGCTACGCGCAGCTTGGCGCACCGCGCGTCACCTCGACCGGCAATCTCAAGCTCGACGTGCCGGCGCCGCCGTTCGACGCCGCGACGCTGCAGCGCCTGAAAGACATCATCGGCGCCCGCCCCGTTGTCGTCGCGGCTTCGACGCACCCCGGCGAAGAGGCCGCCATCGTCGCTGCGCACGGGCAACTGCGCGCGAAATTTCCGACGCTATTGACGGTGATCGCGCCGCGCCATCCCGCACGCGGCGAAAGCATCGCGGAGATGGCCAAGCTTGCCGGCTTCACGGTCGCGCTGCGCTCGCGCCGCGCCCAGCCAATGCCGGATATCGGCGTCTACATCGCCGACACGCTGGGCGAACTCGGCCTGATCTATCGGCTTGCGCCCATCGTGTTCATGGGCGGCTCGCTCGCGACCCACGGCGGCCAGAATCCGATCGAGGCGATCCGGCTCGGCGCCGCCGTGTTGCACGGACCGAATGTATGGAACTTCGGCGAAATCTACGCCACGCTCGACGCGGCGCACGGCGCCGCATGCGTCACCGATGAAAGCGCCTTGATTGCACGTCTTGGCGAATGGCTTGCCGATCCCGCGGCGCACCAGATCGTGACCGATGCCGCGGCCAAAACGCTTGAGCAGCTCGGCGGCGCGCTCAAGCGCACGCTTGCGGCGCTCGATCCATATCTGATGCAGCTTCGGCTCGAGCAAGGGACATGATACACGCGCCGGCCTTCTGGTGGCGACCAGGCACAGGAGGCTTCCTTACTCCCTTTGCGGCGATCTATGGCGCGGTGGCGGCGTTGCGCATGCAGTCGGCCGGCCGCCGTGCGGCGCTGCCGGTCATTTGCCTCGGCAATCTCACCGTCGGCGGCGCCGGCAAGACGCCGGCGGCGCTCGCGGTCGCGCAGCTGCTTCACGCCGCCCACGAGCGCCCGTTCTTCTTGAGCCGCGGCTATGGCGGAACACTGCGCGGGCCGCTGCGCGTCAATGCCGCCATCCATCATGCATCCGACGTCGGCGACGAACCGTTACTCTTGACCAAACTGGCGCCGACGATCGTAGCGCGCGACCGCATGGCGGGCGCCAAGCTCGCGCAATTCGCCGGCGCCAGTGTCATCGTGATGGACGATGGCTTTCAGAATCCCGGCTTGGCCAAGGATCTCGCGATCGTTCTGGTCGACGGCCGCCGCAGCATCGGCAACGGTCACATCGTTCCAGCGGGTCCGCTGCGGGCGCCGCTCGGCATTCAGCTCGAGCAGGTCCATGCGCTTGTCGTCGTCGGTCCGCCGGACGGCGCGGCAGCCGTCATCGATCGCGCCAGGCGACGCGATATCCCGATCTTCCACGCCCGCCTCGAACCCGACCGCGGCGTCGTCGCGGCCATCGGCCAGCGCAAAGTGCTGGCCTATGCCGGCATCGGCGATCCGGATAAGCTGTTTACGACACTGACCGAGGCCGGCATCGCGGTGGCCAACCGCGTCGGCTTTCCCGATCACCACCGTTATACGGCTGCCGAAGCGCAAGACTTGATTGCGCGCGCGCAGGCCGCAAACCTCTTGCTGGTCACGACCGAAAAAGACCTAGCGCGTCTTTCCGGCGATAGGGCTCTCGCCGATCTCGCCGCGCGCTCGAGCGCCCTACCGGTGCGGCTTGTAATCGAGGAAGCCGATCAGTTTCGGCAGATGGTGCTCAAAGCGGTGAAGAAAGCTTGAGCCGCCGAGCCTTTAAGTCTCCTGCTGGTAGCCGCCCCCTTGCCGCTGCAGCACCGCCTCGGGCGTGGCATAGGCTTCCTGCAGATCGACGCTCCAGTAACGCAATTCCTCAAGCGGTATCGATACTCCGGTCACCGCACAGCGCACGAAGGATCCCGGCCGCATGATGCGAAAATCGCCGTCCAAATATTTGATATCGGCCTCGCCGGGCATCGGGGTGGAACGATCGGTACGATTGAGCAACTTCGCCTCCGGCACGATAGCGCGGTCGCGAACCGGCGGGACTGGCCGCCCGGCCGACAGCCGCGACGCAAACATAATCATTCCGCCACCGGCACGAAAGCCACCAGCTTGTGATCACGCCCGGCGCTGCAGCCACGGCCCGCACTGTGATAGTGTCGCGGCCGGGGCAACGGTGGATATTGGCTAAAAGCTTCATAAATATGGCTTTCCGAACGCTCTTTCTCGCTCTTGCCGCCGCGGTTTGGGCCAGCGCCGCGGCTGCCGCGCCGGAACATGTCGACATCCCGACCGGCGACCTGACGCTACATGCCACGCTTTATCGTCCCGACGGACCCGGACCGTTCCCCGCGGTTGTCGCGCTACACGATTGCGGCGGCCTGACCCATCGTCCGCTCACCGAGGCGCAGCTCTACACGGAATGGGCGCGGCTCCTCGTCGCCGATGGTTTTGTCGTGCTGTTTCCGGACTCGTTCGGCTCGCGCGGCATCGGCTCGCAATGCCGCGAGCAGAACCGCAAGGTGCATGCATCGCGGGAACGCGTCGCCGATGCCAATACCGCGCGTCATTGGCTGCAGGCGCAGAGCTATGTGCGCGGAGACCACATCTCGCTGCTGGGCTGGTCGAACGGCGGCGCAGCCGCCTTATGGGCGATACGGCCGACCGCGGCGCCGCACGATAACACGGGCGACTTCCGCTCGGCTGTCGCGCTCTATCCGAGTTGCCGGCGCCTGCACGATACGGCGTGGAGCGCACGCGTGCCGACGCTCATCCTGATCGGCTCCGCCGACGATTGGACGCCCGCGGCGACTTGTCAGCAGATGGTCGCCGGCGCGCATGACCGCAGCGCGCGCGTCCAGATTATCGTCTATCCGGGCGCTCACCATGAATTTGATTGGGCCAACGCCCCGATCAGATTGCGTACCGGCCTCGTCAATACCGCCGATCCGTCCGGCAAGGCCCATGGCGGCACCAATCCGGCCGCCAGGAGCGATGCGCTCAAGCGTGTGCCACAATGGCTGGCGCGGTAGAATTGAGCCTCTGCAAAAGCAAACGCCGCGCCGACTGTAATCGGCACGGCGATCACTCAGCATGTTTTTGTCGGACCCCGCCTTAGCGGGACGCCATCATCACCAGCAGCGCCGATAGCCGTGGTGCCACCAGCAATGCCGGTGATGCCAATACACTCTCGTCACCTGACCGCCGTCGGCGGCGCCGACGCCCGTGAGCGGCGCGATCGGCGTAGCTTGTGACGTCCCCGAAACGGCAGCGAAAACCAAAGCGGCGACCGCTATCGCAAATACAGTCCTTATCATTGTCGTTCTCCTTCGGCGCGAACCAATGCCAGCACATAACACGCCGACATCATGGCAGTTCCGCGACGTAACACGTCACGCAAAATGAACGGACAGTTAGAAATCAAGCTGTGAGCAAACAGCGTCGAGTTTTAGAAGCGATCATTTGCGAGCGAGTCGTCAGAACAGATCGCCCTGTCCGGAGCCGCGAGCGCTGCGCCCACGCGGCTTGGCCGGTTCGCCAACCGGCTTGTCGGCAGCTGATTCGCCCGGCTCCAATAAACCTTGGGCGCGGGCGCCGACGAGACCGTCGGAGAATTCGATCTCGATTGACATGCCCGCACTGATCGCGGCGGCAGCGCGCAGCGGACTTCCCGCCGTGTCGCGCACCAAAGCAAAACCCCGCGCCAGCACGCCGCGATAAGAAAACGCCGCCAACAATTGAGCGCCGCGCTCGGCGCGCGCCTGGCGAACGGCGATGAGATGGCGCACCGCGCGGCGAGCCCGCTCGGCAAACACGGTCACACGCTCGCCCTCACGCGCGATCCGTGTGCGATGGACTTGGATGTTCGCGGTAACGCCCGCGCGCAACCGCAGCGCAAGACTGCCATAGCGTTCGCGACGGCTCTCGACGGTGCGGCGCAGCAAATGCGGACTCAACCTCGCGCCGATGCGCGAAAAACCGATGCGATGGATTTGCGCATTGGCATGCAGCGCACGCCGCAGCGCCAAGGCCGCGTGATCGAGTCGCTGTCGTGGCACGGCCAAAATCTCGTCGGCACCGGGCAGCGCGCGGGCGGCCGAGCGCAGCTCGCTCCGCCGCGCCTCCTGATTACGCCGCCACGATGCGAATCCGCGCCGGGCAAGCGAATCGACGTCGACCAGCAGTTCGGAACGCACCGGCACCGCCATTTCGGCGGCCGCGGTCGGCGTCGGCGCACGGCGGTCGGCGGCAAAATCGATCAGCGTCACATCGGTCTCGTGGCCGACCGCCGAAATAAGCGGGATGAGGCTTGCCGCCGCGGCGCGTACCACGATTTCCTCATTGAAGGACCACAAATCCTCAAGCGAGCCGCCGCCGCGCGCGACGATGATGAGATCGGGCCGCGGCGGCAAAGGCGAAGCGCCACGTTCCGGCAAGGCGTTGAAGCCTGAGATCGCGGCCGCCACTTCCGCGGCGGAGCCCTCGCCCTGTACTTTCACCGGCCAGACCAGAACGCGTCGCGGGAAGCGGTCGGCGAGCCGATGCAAAATGTCGCGAATGACGGCGCCGCTCGGCGAGGTGACAACGCCAATCACCACGGGCAAAAACGGTAACAGTTGCTTGCGCGCTTCGTCGAACAGACCCTCGGTGGCGAGTTTTTGCTTGCGCTCTTCCAGCAGCGCCATCAGTGCGCCGAGGCCGGCGGGTTCCAGCGTCTCGACGATGATCTGGTAGCTTGAGCGGCTGGGATAAGTCGTGAGCTTGCCGGTGACGACGACCTCAAGGCCTTCCTCGGGCTTGATCCGCATTCGGCCGAACACGCCCTTCCAGATCACGGCGTCGATTTTGGCGGTTTCGTCCTTGAGCGCGAGATAGACGTGGCCTGAGGCGTGCGGGCCCTTGTAGCCCGACACTTCACCACGCACGCGCACATAGCCGTAAGTATCCTCGACCGTGCGCTTGAGCGACGCCGACAGTTCGGAGACTGTCAGTTCCGGCAGATTAGGGCGTAGTTCTTCCATCGGGTTCTGCACAGGGTCAAAATCGGGCAAGGTTGACGAATAGGTTCGCTCCGTGGCGATTACTGCGGTTCATCGCAAGCGCCGGTCAAGCCCTTCCTGCCCATCCGCCGAGGCATTCTGATCCATGAACATTCTATTGTTGGGCTCCGGCGGCCGCGAGCATGCGCTGGCCTGGAAGATGGCAGCAAGCCCGCTCACCGACACACTTTATTGCGCGCCGGGCAATGCCGGCATCGCGCGCGAGGCAGTTTGCGTCGCGCTCGACCTCGCCGATCATGCGGCCGTAATTGCGTTTTGCCGTGGGAACGGCATCGAATTCGTCGTCGTCGGACCCGAGGCGCCGCTGTGCGCCGGCATCGTCGACGATCTCGAGGCAGCCGGCATCAAAACCTTCGGGCCCAGCCGCGCGGCAGCGCGGCTCGAAGGCTCCAAGGGTTTCACCAAGGATTTGTGCCGGGCGAACGGCATCCCCACCGCCGCCTATGAGCGCTTCCGTAGCCCCGCGCCGGCCATAGCCTATATCCGCAACCGCGGCGCCCCGATTGTCGTCAAGGCCGATGGGCTCGCCGCCGGTAAAGGCGTCGTCGTGGCCCAGGATTTGGCCGAGGCCGAAGCGGCGATCGAAACGATGTTCGGCGGCGGCATAGTCGACAGCAGCATGGGAGAAGCCGGCATCGAGGTCGTGGTCGAGGAATTTCTCGAGGGCGAGGAAGCGTCGTTTTTCGCGCTGTGCGACGGCGACACCGCTCTGCCGCTCACTACCGCGCAGGACCACAAGCGTGCCTATGACGGTGACAAAGGCCCGAACACCGGCGGCATGGGTGCCTATTCTCCGGCACCGAATATCGATGCTCCCATGAGCGCACGCGTCATGAATGAGATCATCGCGCCGACGATGCGAGCGATGAAAGCGATGGGTGCGCCCTATAAGGGCGTGCTTTATGCGGGCCTCATGATCACGCGCGAAGGGCCGAAGCTCATCGAATACAATGCGCGCTTTGGCGATCCGGAAACCCAGGTGTTGATGCTGCGTCTGATGTCGGATCTGGTCCCGGCGTTGCTCGCGAGCCGCGACGGCATGCTCAAATCTTTCGACCTGCGCTGGTATCCCGACCCCGCGCTCACCGTGGTGATGGCGGCCAAAGGCTATCCCGGCTCTTACGCCCGCGGCACCGTGATCGAATGTCTTGACGAAGCCGGCGCTATTGAGGGCGTGGAGATCTTTCATGCCAGCACCAAGGCCGAAGGCGGAAAAATCCTCGCCAACGGCGGCCGCGTGCTCAACGTCTCGGCGATCGGCAAGACAGTCGGCCAAGCGCAGCAACGTGCTTATGAGGCAATTTCCCGGATTCACTGGCCCGAAGGTTTCTACCGACACGACATCGGTTGGCGCGCGGTCGAGCGGGAAAAACAGATCACGCTGCGTTAGACTAATGCCTGACATAGGAAGGACTAGCCTGGCCTATGACCGACGCCGACCGTCAGAGCGCCTTCTCCGGCACTAAAGAAGTGCCCGAGCGGCTCCGGTTCGATGCCGGGCGGCTGGAAGATTATTTGCGCGCACATGTGCCGAGCTTCGCCGGTCCGATCGTCGCCAGCCAGTTCAAGGGCGGTCAATCCAATCCGACCTATCTGGTCGAAACGCCGCTGCGACGCTATGTGCTGCGGCGAAAACCGCCGGGCAGACTGTTGCCCTCAGCGCATGCCGTCGACCGCGAATACCGGGTGATCAGCGCGCTTTCCGCGCAAGGTTTTCCGGTCGCCGAGCCGGTGTTGTTTTGCGCCGACGAGACGATCGCCGGCACGGCGTTTTTCCTGATGGCCTATGTCGAAGGTCGCGTGTTCTGGGAACCACATATGCCGGCATCCGATCCCGCCGAGCGCGCCAAGGTCTATGACGTCATGAATGCGACGCTGGCGCGACTGCACACATTCGAGCCGGCGGCGATCGGGCTTGCCGATTACGGTCGCGGCGAGAATTACGTGGCGCGGCAAGTCGAGCGCTGGTCGAAGCAATACCGCGCGTCGGAGACCGCGCCGATCGACGAAATGGAGCGTCTGATCACGTGGCTGCCGGCGCATTTGCCGCCGCCACAGGCCCCGCGCCTCGTGCACGGGGATTACCGGCTCGACAACATGATTATCGCCGCCGATGCGCCGCGCGTCTTAGCCGTGCTCGATTGGGAGCTCTCCACGCTCGGCGATCCGCTGGCGGATTTTTCCTATCACCTGATGCAGTGGCACATGCCGCACTCTGTGGCCGGCACTGGATCGCTGGTCGGGCTCGATCTTGCGGCACTCGGCATTCCATCGATCGAGAGCTACGTCGAGGCCTTTGTGGCGCGCACCGGGCTCGACCCGCGGCCGCATTTGCCGGCTTATTTCGCCTATAATTTCTTCCGCCTCGCCGCGATCATGCAGGGCATCGCCGGGCGTGTGCGCGACGGCACCGCGGCGAGCACCTACGCCGCGGCTAAAGCCGAGCTGGTGCGCCCGCTCGCCGCTAAAGGCTGGGAATTCGCCACTCAGGCAAAGCCATGAAAAGCGTTGCGCTCGCACTCGGCAGCGGCGGCGCGCGCGGACTGGCGCACATCGCGGTTCTCGAGGCGCTCGACGAGATGGGCGTCAAACCCGTGGCGATCGCCGGCACATCGATCGGGGCGCTGCTCGGCGCCGCCTACGCGGCGGGGATGAGCGGCAAGGATATCCGCCACCATGTGCTGCGGCTCGCACACAGTCCCGGCGATATGAGACGGCGCTTGATGAAGGCGCGCGCCGGCACAATCGCCGACTTCTTGTCCGGCGCCTTCAGCCGGGCGACGCAGATGGACGCCGAGAAGATCTGCGCGCAGTTCATGCCGGAAGATTCTCCAACGGATTTTTCGACACTTGAAATTCCGCTCACTGTGATGGCGACCGACCTCCATCGGCGGCAGGAGGTACCATTTACGTCGGGACCGCTGCAGCCGGCGCTCGCGGCTTCGATTGCCATTCCCGGCATCTTCCGGCCGGTCATCATTGACGGTCGCATCCTGATCGACGGCGGCACGACCAATCCGCTGCCCTATGACAAACTCGCCGGACGTGCCGACATCGTCGTCGCCGTTGACGTGTTTGGCGTGCCCTCCGGCGAACGCGTCGACATGCCGGGCGTCTGGGAAAGCGTCTACACGACCATTTTGGTCATGGGCGGAGCGATCGTTGCCGCCAAGCTCAGCCATGCGGCGCCCGATCTCTTGATCCGGCCGAACGTGACGGTTTTCCGCACCATGGAATTCTATCAGGCGAGCGCGATCATTCGTTCCGCCGAGGCCGCTAAAGCCGAGTTCAAGGAGCGGCTCGCCACTTTGCTCAACGCCGCTCCTTGAAAAATTCGCGAAGCAGGCTTGCGGCTTCCGCTTCCGCCATTCCGGAATAGACCTCCGGGCGATGATGGCAGGCCGGCGACGCAAAAAACCTCACGCCACTGTCGACCGCGCCGCCCTTGGAATCGGCGGCGCCATAATAGAGCCTGCGGATTCGGGCGAAGGCCAAAGCGCCGGCGCACATAGTGCAGGGCTCGAGCGTGACGTAGAGGTCGCAGGCCTCAAGCCGCTCCGAACCAAGCGCTCTAGCCGCCTGACGGATGGCGACGATTTCGGCGTGCGCCGTCGGATCGCGGTCGGCAAGCGTCCGGTTGCCGGCGCGCGCAAGGACCTCACCGCCACGCACAATAACGCAGCCGACCGGAACCTCGCCGCCTTCGCCGGCCGCTCGGGCTTCGCCCAAGGCCATGTCCATGAAGGTCGGCATGAAAGTTCCAATGGTTCCTGGCGAGCCACTCTGCTATCAGCCGCTAGCAGCGAGCGGAACTATGACCGGCGAAGGCGAACAACACAAATCCGGCGAACGCATTGCCAAAGTGATTGCCCGCGCAGGCCTTGCCTCGCGGCGCGAGGCGGAGGCGTGGATCGAAGCCGGCCGGGTCGCCGTCAACGGTAAGGCTATCAGCTCGCCCGCGCTCGATGTGACCACCAGCGACAGCATCACCATCGACGGCGCGCCATTGCCGGCGCGCGAGCGCACCCGGCTTTTTCTCTATCACAAGCCGCGCGGGCTCCTGACGACGCGCGCCGACCCGCGCGGCCGGCCGACTATTTTTCAAAACCTGCCGCCAAACCTGCCGCGGCTCATCAGTATCGGCCGGCTCGATTTCAACACCGAAGGCTTGCTGCTGCTCTCCAATGACGGCTCGCTCGCCCGCGTGCTCGAATTGCCCGCGACCGGCTGGCTGCGGCGTTACCGCGTGCGCGCGCACGGCTCGGTGCCGCAAGATAGGCTCGACGCCTTGCGCAAGGGCGTCACCATCGGCGGCATTCATTACGGCGCCATCGAGGCTGCGATCGAGCGCGTGCAAGGCTCGAACCTGTGGCTCACTTTTGCGATCCGCGAAGGCAAGAACCGCGAAGTGCGCAATGTGATGGGCCATCTCGGGCTCACGGTGACGCGCCTGATCCGGGTGTCCTTCGGGCCTTTCCAGCTCGCCGAGCTCGATCTCGGCGCGGTCGAGGAGGTGCCCACGCGTGTGCTGCGCGAGCAGCTGGGCGACAAGCTTGTCGCGCTGTCCGAAGCCGACTTCTCCGCGCCGATCGCGACGCCCGAGGTCACTGCGACGGCCGCAGCAATGGCAGCTACGACGCCCACCACGCCATTGCGGCGAGAGCGTGCAGTACCCGCGCCGCGGCCAAAGCCTGCCAACGAAAAATCTAAGGGCCGGAAATCCTCCGATCATGCTTGGCGCGCCCGCGAAGTCGAACGGCCGACGAAACTGTTGCGCCGCAAATTCCGCGGCAAACTTGAGGACGCGCGAGGCAAGACCGCGAAACGTGAGCCGCCGAGCGGTGATAAGCGCGCTGGCCTCCTCACCGACCGCAAAGGCCGCCGCATGGTCATCGAACGTTACGGCCGGCCGCCGGCGAAGGAACCGCCGCCGCAGGAGGCGCCCAAACGCGGCCGTCACGGCCGCCGCCGCGCCTCGGATCGCGCGTTCGGCGCACGCCCACGTCAGCCCAAGGGGCGCTGATGCGCGTCGTCGGCGGGCGGCTACGCGGGCGGGCGCTCGCCGCGCCGAAATCCAAGGCGATCCGCCCCACCGCCGACCGGCTGCGCGAGTCGCTGTTCAATATTCTACAGCACGCTTACGGCGATCCGGTCGCTGGCGCGCGGGTGCTCGATCTTTTTGCCGGCACCGGTGCGCTCGGCATCGAAGCGGCCTCCCGCGGGGCAGCCTTCGTGTTGTTCGTCGATGACGGCGCCGAGGCGCGCGCGCTGTTGCGCGAGAACGCGACCACGCTCGGGCTTGGCGGCACCACCCGCATCTTTCGCCGCGACGCCACCAAGCTCGGCCCGGCGCATCCGATCGAGCCGTTTGCGCTCGTTTTCCTTGATCCGCCCTATGGCCAAAACCTCGCCGTCCAGGCCATCGCTGCGGCACGCGCCGGCGGCTGGCTCGCGCCCGACGCGCTGATCGTCGTGGAAGAGGCGGCCAAGGCCGCCTTCGCCGCGCCGGTGGGTTTCACCGAGCTCGAGCGGCGCCGTTACGACGATACGGAATTCGTCATATTGCGATTCGACTAGCGTCGCCCGAACAACCGCTCGATATCGTTGAGCTTTAGTTCGACATAAGTCGGGCGGCCGTGATTGCACTGGCCGGAATTGGGCGTCGTTTCCATTTCGCGGAGCAGCGCGTTCATCTCCTCGGGCTTAAGCCGCCGTCCGGCGCGCACCGAGCCGTGGCACGCCATTGACGAGGCGACCGCCATCAAGCGGCGCTCCAGCGGCAGGGTCTCGTCCCATTCGCTGATATGCTCGGCGAGGTCGCGCACAAGCCCGCCGCCGTCGATCTCGCCAAGGAGCGACGGCGTCTCGCGCAGCGCCACCGCACCGGGGCCGAAACTTTCGAGCACCAAGCCGAACCGCGCCAACTCGTCCGCGCGGGCCAGGAGGCGCTCGACATCGGCCTCGTCGAGTTCGACAATTTCCGGAATGAGCAGAATCTGACGCGCCACGCCGGCTTTATCGATCGCAGCCTTAAGCCGCTCATAGACGATGCGCTCATGGGCGGCGTGCTGATCGATAATGATCAGGCCGTCGCGGGTCTGCGCCACCACATAAGTGTCATGCACCTGCGCCCGCGCCGCGCCGAGCGGATGATCGACAAGCTCGGCGGCCGGCGGTGCGAGTTCGACGTCCGCGGCAAAACCGTCCGGCAGATCGGCGCGTAGATCGGCCGCAGGCCCGCCGGTATCGAAGGCCGCTTGCGTCGGTTCGGCAAAGCCGCCGCCGTTCGGCCGCGCCGGCGAGCGTCGCCAGTCCCAGCCGCGCTGAAAGGATCCAATGGTCGCCGCGCCGCCGGTCGTCGCCGCGCGCGTTCCCTCGCGCGCCAGCGCCGTTTTCAGCGCGTGCACGATCAGCGCGCGAACCAGGCCCGCGTTGCGAAAACGCACCTCGGCCTTGGCCGGATGCACGTTGATATCGACCTCGGGCGAAGGCAGCGACACGAACAAGGCCAACAGCGGATGACGGTCGCGCGGCAGATAATCGGCGTAAGCCGCCCGCACCGCGCCGATCAAGAGCTTGTCGCGCACCGGCCGGTCGTTGACGAAAAGATATTGGCCGAGTGCATTGGCGCGAGTCAGCGTCGGCAGCGCGGCAAAGCCTTCGATGACGACGCCTTCGCGTTCGGCGGCAATCTCCACCGCATTGCCGCGGAAATCCGAGCCGAGCACGTCGCCGAGCCGGGCGAGCCGCCCGGTCGTGCCCGGCAGCGTCGCGGCAAAGCTTACCGGCGCGCGCTCCTCGCCGGCGAGCGTGAAGGCGATATCCGGACGGCTCATGGCGAGCCGGCGCACCACTTCGCGCACGGCTTCCGCCTCGGTGCGGTCGAGCTTGAGGAATTTCAGCCGCGCCGGCGTGGCGTAAAACAGATCGCGCACTTCGACGCGGGTGCCCTCGCCGAGCGCCGCGGGTTTTAATTCGGATTTTACCCCGGCATCGACCTCGATCGCCCAGGCATGCGGCTCGCTTGCGTGCCGCGTCGCGATCGAAAGGCGTGCCACCGCGCCGATCGAGGGCAAGGCTTCGCCGCGGAAACCCAGCGTGCGGATCGCGACGAGATCGTCGTCGGCGAGCTTCGACGTGGCGTGGCGCTCGACCGCCAGTTCAAGGTCGGCGCGCGTCATGCCCTCGCCGTCGTCGCTGACCCGGATGAGACGGCGGCCGCCGCCATCGGTCAAAACATCGATGCGCCGCGCGCCGGCATCGAGCGCGTTCTCCACCAGTTCCTTGACCACGCTCGCCGGACGCTCGACCACCTCGCCCGCGGCGATGCGATTGACGGTAGCTTCGGAAAGCTGGCGGACGGGCATAAGAAAGCCTGACTGGCGACTCGCTGGGCGGCGACGGTAGCCTGGATCGCACATCGGCGAAATCCGGGGCGCGCGTTTGCCGTCTCAGTCGAAGGCTGGCTTCGAATGCCGCAGCCGCTTGACGCCTGAGCGGCGTTTCTTGCCCTCAATGCGGCGCTCACGCGAGGCCTTGGTCGGCTTGGTCGGCCGCCGCTTCACCGGCCGGACCGCGGCCTGGCGAATGAGATCGATGAGCCGATCGAGCGCATCCTGCCGGTTGCGCAATTGGGTGCGATGGCGCTGCGCGGTCAGCACCAGAACGCCGTCGTTGGTCAGCCGCGAGCCCGCGAGCCGTTCCAGCCGGTTGCGCACTTCGCCCGCGAGCGACGGCGAGCGACGCACGTCGAAACGCAATTGCACAGCGGTCGACAGCTTGTTGACGTTCTGCCCGCCCGGCCCCGAGGCGCGTACGAAATGCTCTTCGATCTCGCGCTCGTCGATATCGATCTCGGGGGTGACGCGGATCATGGCCAACACTAGCCCGGGTCGAGCGTCAGCGAAACCGGGGCTCGCTAATTCGCGGTCGTGGAGGCGACACCTTCCGGCTTGCCGACCACGGTGACCAGGAGGCCGTTATCGAGCAGCCGCTTGGCCACGCGTTTGGCGTCATCGAGCGTCACCGCGGCAATCATCTTCGATCGCTGCGTAAAGTAGTCGACACCAAGATCGTCGAGCTGCAATTGCACCAGCATGCTTGCGATCTTGCTGGAGGTGTCGAGATTGAGCACGAACGAACTGTTGAGATAGTTCTTGGCCTCGGCGAGTTCCGCCGCGGTTGGTCCGGTCTCGGCGAGCCGATGGATTTCCTTCTGGATCACGTCGAGCGTTTCGCCGGTGCGATCGGCGCGGGTCGCCGTGCCGCCAACGAACAGAGCCGCGTGATCGAGCCACACCAGGTTGTCGGAAACCGAATAGGCGAGCCCGCGTTTCTCGCGCACCTCCTGGTAAAGCCGCGACGAAAACACGCCGCCGCCGAGGATGTGATTGACGATATAGGCGGCCATGAAATCGGGATCCTTACGGGCAATGCCCGGGCCGCCGAAATCGACCACCGCCTGCGGCACGTCGAGGCTGACGACAATGCGGCGGCCGAGGCCTTGCGGGGTGACGTTGGCGATCGGCGTCAGTTCGGGCTTCGCCGGCAGCGCGCCGAACACGCGATCGAGCAGCGGCTTTAAGGTCGCGGCGTCGATGTCGCCGACCACGGCGATCTTGAGATTGGCCCGCGCCAGCACCCGACGGGTATAGGCTCGAAGATCGTCGGCGGTGATATTAGGGACCGATTCGAAGCTGCCGTTAACGGGCCGACCATAAGGATGCCCCTCGAAAGCGGTTTCCCACCAGCGGCGGCTCGCGATATCGCCGGGGCTGGTGGTCTGGCGGTGCAGCATCGAGATGGTCTGCGCGCGATTGATCTCGACCTCCGCCGTGTCGAAGCGCGGCTCGGTCAGCGCCAGCCGCAACAGGTCGAACGCCTCATCGCGATTTTCGGTCAGTGTGCGTAGCGAGCCGCGGAAATGGTCGCGTTCGGCGCTAAAATTCATTTCGATGGCTTTGCGCTCGAGCCGGTCCTGGAACGCCTTTGAATCCAGATCTCCGGCGCCGTCGTCGAGCAGCGACGCGGCAAGACTGGCGGTCCCCGCCTTGCCGGGCAGGTCCTGGACCGCGCCGCCCGCGAAGGCGAAGTCGACGGCGATCAGCGGCACCGCGGGCTCGTGCACCAGCCAGGCCTCGACGCCGCCCGGACTGACCACACGTTCGATCGTGGTCGCCCGCGCCGACTGCGCCGACGCTGCGAACACCGCGCACGGCACTACGAGCGCGAGCAAAGCGTGTCGAACAGCGCTATGGAACGGAGCATGGGTCAAGATATTCACGAATGGCTCTCCTCGGGCTGCAGGCTTTTCACCAGATAGCCCGTCACCGACTTGCGGCGGTCGAGCCAGCTGCGCGCGGCTTGTTGTACCGCTTCGGCGGTCACGGCGCGGATGCGGTCGGGCCAGGCGCGGACCATGTCGACGGTCTGTCCGGTCGCCAGCGCCGCGCCGTACCAGCGCGCCAGGGTCGCCTGATTGTCCTCCGCGTAGACGGCGTCGGCAATCATGCGGTTTTTGGCGCGATCGAGTTCGTCGGCGGTGACGCCGTGCGCGATGACGTCGTCGAGGATGCCATCGATGCCGGTTTCGACCTGGCGCAAAGTCGTTCCCGGCTTTGGCGCGCCATAGACGCCGAACTTGGCGTAGTCGAGCGCGGTGCCGGTATAAAAGGCGCCGGCCGAAAGCGCGATGCCTTTGTCGACGACCAAAGTGCGATACAGCCGGCTATCCTCGCCGCTGCCGAGCACATGCGCGAGCACATCGAGCGCCTCGCTCTCGCCGAGCTTGGCGGTGGTTTCCGACGGCACCAGGTAGTCGCGGGAAACGCTAGGCTCCTCGACCCGGGCATCCGCGAGCGTGACGGTGCGCGGGGCTTGTTGCACCGGCTCCATCGGCCGCTGCCGCGGGTTGCTCGCCGCGCGCTCGGCGACCTTGCCATAGGTCGCCTCGGCGTCGGCCTTGACCTCGTCGGCCGTGACATCGCCGGCAATGACGACGATGGCGTTGTTCGGGGTGTAAAAGCGCCGATAGAATGCCAGCGCGTCGTCGCGATCGAGCTTTTCGATTTCGTGCCGCCAACCGATGACCGGTCGGCCATAGGGGTGATTGAGATAGAGCGCGGCGTCCATCTGCTCGCCAAGCCGGGCACCCGGATTGTTGGCGATACGCATATTTTGTTCTTCGAGCACGACATTGAGCTCCGGTCGCACCACCTCATCGGTGAGCACCAGACCGGTCATGCGGTCGGCTTCGAACGCCATCACTTCCTTGAGATGCTCGCGCGGGACGCGCTGGAAGAAGCCGGTATAGTCGCTTGCGGTGAAGGCGTTTTCCTGCCCGCCGCCTTCCGCGACCTGTTTGGAGAACGTCTGGCCCGGATTTTTTTCGGTGCCTTTGAACATCAGATGTTCGAGGAAATGGGCCAGGCCGGATTTGCCCGGTGTCTCGTCCGCGGCACCGACCTTGTACCAGACCATATGGGTGACGACCGGGGCGCGATGATCGGGCACCACCACAACCTCAAGCCCGTTCGACAAGGTGAAATGCGTGACGTCGGGGCCAGTGCTCGCATGCGCTGTGCCCGCGGCGGCGCCGGCCAGAGCGAGAACGAGCATCAACATTCTCGACAAGCGCATCGACAAATAGGTTTGCGACAAGTCATCACCTCCGCGAGCCAGAGCGCGCCCCAGAAAGCCTGCAACGTGGCGCCTTAGATCGGACCCCACACCGCGCCGGCAGGTCGATGTGGCCCATGTGTCGTGCCGGAAAACCGACCGCGCTCGATCTTTCAGCGCGGGGTCTCGCCGATCCCGATCATATCAGACACGGCTTCTGGGATTTTCCTGCAACCGCTTTTCCGGATCATGCCTTAGCGCACCGGCTCCATGCGCTCACCCAGCGTCTTCGGCTTGTAGCCCTTATTCTCCGGAGTGATCCCGTAAGGCTGATCCGGCGACGGCGTCTGATACCCGGGCGGCGGATCGGTGAGACTTGCCCGCCGCGGCTCGCCGGTGAACGTGCCGTATTGTTCCTTCTTCATCCAGTCGAAGCTGAAAAAGCTCTTCTTCTGTTCCCCAAGCTCAGACGGCGAGCTCTGTTCGGGAGTTCCCGGCGTCGAGACCGTCGTCGTGGCCCTGCCGACACCGAGTTCGTCCGGGCGCAGCGGTCGCGAGGATTCCATCACCGAGTCGAACGGGCGGACCTGCGGTTTGTCGTTCTTGGC
>JBEKRD010000085.1:0-21446 GCA_049519075.1 Xanthobacteraceae bacterium
CTGGTATCACTATATATGGCGGATTGAATGATACTCGTCAATATGAACATATACCATCCCGTCGCGGCGCCTGTCATCGAGCCGCGCGCCTCGCGCGGACCCGTTGGCTCCCCACAGCAATGACGACCGGAATCATCACTTTTATTGGGACTTAACCCTTGACGGTCGCCTACTATAGGATTATATGGGCGATGTACCCGTACTTGACAGACGGTCTAACATAGGGCAATATCCTTCCATCGAGAGGGAATAGACCCGTGCCAAAGCCCGTCCACCAACTGACTTCCGCCCAGTTTGACCGGATGTTCCCCGTTGATGATGAGGATGCCTGCAAAGCCTATCTGAAGGCCCGTAGGTGGCCCCAAGGCGTCGCCTGTCCGCGTTGCGGCAATCCTGCGGTCTATGACCTGCCGTCGCGCAAGTGGCATTGGCAGTGCGAGAAATGCGCAAAGGATGGCTATCGGTTTTCGGTCATTGCCGGAACCATCTTTGAAAACACAAACAAGCCGCTGCGCGACTGGTTCAAGGTCGCCCATCTGATGCTCACCAGCAAAAAGGGCATGAGTTCGCGCCAGATCGGGCGCTACATGGGTTTCGGCTCGGTCAAAACCGCTTGGCTCATGGGCCACAAGATTCGCACGGCGCTGATCGAACGCGACATGGATAAACTTGGCGGCATTGTCGAGGTTGACGAAAGCTTCATTGGGGGCAAAGACAAAAACAAACACGATTGGCAGCGCGGGCATGGCGGCAAGCACGCGCCGTCCACCAAAACGCCAATCATTGGGGCCGTCAGCCGCAAGGGCAACGTCGTCGCCCGTGTGCTGGATCGCGTGACCAAAGAGAACGCTGAAAGCTTCGTGCGCGAGGTCGTATCCCACAAGGTAAGCCTGTTGGCGACCGATGAAAGCCGCGTCTATGGAGGTCTGACCGATTTTCCGCATGAACAGGTTTGGCACTCCGCCCACCGCTACGTCATTGGCGCTGTCCACACCAACACGATTGAAGGCTTTTGGAGCATCTTCAAGCGTGGCATTGTTGGCAGCTTTCACAAGGTTAGCGCCAAATATATGCCGCTGTACGTCGCGGAATTTCAGTTCCGATATAACAATCGAATGAACCCTGACATCTTCGGAACGGCTATCGGTGGATGCCAATGAAAGTCCGAAGAAGAAAACAATTATTCCAAGCGCAGATCGAAAGAACCATCCCTGTCTGAGACTCGCCAGAGTGTAAGCGAACCCCGCGGTCCCAATGGCGACCCCGATTGGGAATCTAAGCTGTGTTATATTCTTTGGAAGAAAATTAGAAATTTTCTTTGCTTTATTATTGCCCCATTCGCCTATATGACTGACGTTGGCTGGTTCACCGGGCTCCTGGTCATCGTTGCGTGGCTCCAATTGCTGGCCTTGAATAAGACAGATCAAACTCTGAAAATTCAGCAGCGAGCGTGGCTCGCTCCCGGCAAGTTGACCCCACCACCAGCGGCTCAATTTTTCATTCTCAAATATGGGCCATTTACTCCTGCCGTAATCGATTTCGACCTTACAAATAGCGGGAAAGAACCCGCAGTTTCGGTAAATCAAATTATTGATTTTCGGTTCATCGAAAATGCTTGGTCCGAACCAGGACTCACCTCTGCTGTTAGCGAAATTCTCGGAGGAAAAACCTGCGACGAAATTCCTCTCAATCGGAAAAGCTTCGCCGTATTCCCCGGCGATACTCGCCACGTACTTTTGACGCTCACGGCGGATCAAACCATGATTGCGCTCAGTCGGGGTCATTATACGATGGTAGCTGGATGCTTGGTCTATGAAACCGTGAACGAAAAGCACTGGTCCGAATTTTGTCGATTCCTCGATCCGATTGACCCCAATTTCTCGCCCGGCCAAACCGGGTTCCGGACTGGCGTCTGCCCTATCTATAATAAGGCAGACTAGAGCCATCGCGATTATCGCTGTTCCCGCGAAATAGCATCGGCCTGTCGGGGTCGGGGATAGACGATTACCCCCCCCTTCTGTCTAGTACGGGTACATCGCCATTATATGCCCACAACCTCGCTCATCGAGGAGCCTTCGGCCGAGGGTACTCACCGAGGTGGAGCGAGTGCGGTGCCCGCGGCGGGACGATACACCCCGTACCCGGGCGGCTCGGGCATCATGTCCTCCGGCACTATGACCGGAGTGTGTGGTGCAACACTGGACTGGGACAGGCGAAGCCGGGCAACACCCGTGCAGACCACGTCCCAGGAAGCCTGGCCTGACGCTGGAGCCATGGGGATGAGAAACTCTCCTTGGCAAGAACCGCGGTGGAACGCCGATAGGCGAGCCCTCTCGCAAGAGGGCGCCGCACCCGCAGGTGCGGAGGTGGACTGCACGTCTGTCGGCGTTCCGCTTCCTTTTTTATTTTCGTCGTTGTGAGCGAAGCGAAGCAACCCAGTCGAGCGGTACGGAAAACCTAAATCGGCCAAGGGTTCTGCACTGCCGTTAGATTGCTTGACCCCTAACGCTCCTCGCCATGGCGCGCTGTTTGACATCGAGCTTGCGAAACTCGCGCGCATGCGCCGCGAGAACGAGATCGCTTTACCCTCCCCTGTAGGGGGAGGGCCGCGCCCGACGGGCGCAGGGTGGGACAGTGTGCACCAAGGGCAAGTGACGAAAACCGCCGTGCCGCTCACGCACTTTCCCATCCGCCCGCCGGCGGCGGGCGACCTCCCCCCTGCAGGGGGAGGTGTTCGCTCTGCCCGCAAAAAATCTTTCCATCTCCGGGAATAAATCCGGCCGCTGCCCAGTCTCGTCCGTGCAAGCCGCCAATTGGCTGAAAACAGGAGACGGACAATGAGCTCTTCGGATCGCGACGACGGCGTCAACCGGCGCAAGGTGCTGGAATGCATGACCTGGGTCGGCACCGGCGTGCTGTGGACAGTTTCAGGCGGCGTGCCGCATTCGCTCGGGCTCATGGGCGAAGCGCAGGCGCAGGAGGCGCGCGGGCTCACTTTTCTGCAGATCTCGGACAGCCATGTCGGCTTCGACAAGCCGGCCAATCCCAATGCGCTCGGCACGCTGGAAGAGGGCATCGCCAAGGTCATCGCATTGCCGAAAAAGCCGTCCTTTATGATTCACACCGGCGACATCAGCCACCTGTCGCTGGAATCGCAGTTCGACGACGCCGACCGCATCATCGGCCAGTCGCGGCTTGACGTGCATTACGTTCCCGGCGAGCACGATTTTCTCGACCCGGATCAGAAATTCTATCGCGACCGCTACGGGCGCGGCACCAAGGGCGCCGGCTGGTACTCATTCGACGCCAACGGCGTGCACTTCATCGGTCTGGTCAACGTGCTCAATCTCAAAGCCGGCGGGCTTGGCTTTCTCGGCGACGACCAGCTCGCATGGCTTGAGGACGATCTCAAAGGCCGTTCCGCCTCGACACCGATCGTCGTGTTCGCCCACATCCCGCTGTGGACCATCTATCCGGAGTGGGGCTGGGGCACCGACGACAGTGCGCAAGCGCTGTCCTACCTCAAGCGTTTCGGTTCGGTGACCGTGCTCAACGGCCACATCCATCAAGTGATGCAGAAGGTGGAAGGCAACGTCACCTTTCACACCGCGCGCTCGACCGCCTTCCCGCAACCGGCGCCGGGCTCAGCCCCCTCCCCCGGGCCGATGAAGGTCCCCGACGGAGAGCTGCGCAAGATGCTCGGCATCGCCGACGTCACCTTCAAACAGAACGAGCAGCGCCTCGCCATCATCGACAGCCCGTTGCAGGGCTGAACAAAGCCGCCATTGAGGACACCCCCGATGCCCGCTTCAAAGACAACGTCCGTCGCAAAGACCATGTCGATCTCAAATACGCTGCGCAGCGCTTTGGTCGCAGCCTCCCTCGGCGCCGCCACCGCCGTCATGCTGGCCGCGGTGGTCCTGCCCGGCTGGGCACAGAACGCCGCTCCAGCCACCGCGGTGTCGATCGACAATTTCACCTTTGGGCCGCAAAGCCTGACGGTGAAAGCCGGCACCACCGTCACCTGGACCAACAAGGACGACATTCCGCACGGCATCGGCTCGTCCAACAATGCCTTTGCCAAATCGAAAGCGCTCGACACCGACGACAGCTATTCATTCACCTTCACCGCGCCCGGCACCTACCAGTATTTCTGCTACCTGCACCCGCACATGACGGGCACGATCGTGGTAGAATCCACGAACGGGTAGCAGTCTCGCGGTTTTGACGGCCGGGCACGGCACGATGATGGACGATGCGGATGCCGAACAAGAACGGGCGCGGCGTTTTCGCGACGCCGCGCTGCCTTATCTCGACGACGCCTTTACGCTGGCGCGTTACCTCATGCGCAACTCGGCCGACGCCGAGGACGCGGTGCAGGAATGCTATCTGCGCGCACTGCGCCATTTCGCCAGCTATCGCGGTCCGGCGATGAAACCGTGGCTATTGACGATCTTGCGCAACGTCTGCAATGCCGAATTCGCGCGGCGCGGTAAAGGCGAGATCCCGGCCGATTACGGCGCGGACACGCCGCTCGCCGAAGAGCTGCCGATGTGGCAGGAGCCGCAAGCCTCGCCGGAAACCGTGCTGCTGCGCCTTCAGGACGACACAGCGATCCGCAAGCTCGTTGCCGACCTGCCGCAGCCGTTCCGCGAGGCCATCGTGCTGCGCGAGGTCAACGATCTGTCCTATGACGAAATCGCCAAAGTCGCCGGCGTCCCGGTCGGCACGGTGATGTCGCGGCTCGCACGTGCCCGGGCCATGCTGCGCGCGGCCTGGAACGGCGCGGCGCAATCGGCGCCAAAAACGGCGCCCGGAGCGTCAGCATGAACTGCGCGGAATGCGAAATCCTGCTGCATGCGCTGATCGACGGCGAGCTCGATGCCGGCCACGCCCGCGAGGTCGAAGCTCACGCCAGTGATTGTTCCGCCTGCGCCGAGAAGCTCGCCGCCTTCCGCGCGCTGCGCGACGCGATGGCAGGCGCCGCCCTGAAAGAGACAGCCCCGGCAAGCCTGCGTAGCCGTATCGAGGCGTCGCTGCCGCAGCCCACAGCGCGCGTCATCACGCCGCGTCAATTCATGCAGCCGTCGCGCCGCTCGTTCTTCGGCGGCTTTGCCGTTGGCACTGCGCTCTCCACGGCGCTCGCCGCCAGCATTGTACTCACCGTCTTTCGCAACGACGAACAACAGGCGATCGCCAATGACGTCGTCTCGGCGCATATTCGCTCGCTGCAACCCGGACACCTGATGGACGTCGAAACCAGCGACCAGCACACCGTCAAACCGTGGTTTGACGGCAAGGTCGACGTTGCGCCCCCGGTGATCGACCTCACCGCGCAAGGCTTTACGCTCCTCGGCGGCCGTCTCGATTATATCGATGGCGAGTCGGTGGCCTCGGTGGTCTACAAACGCCGCAAGCATGTGATCAATTTGTTTGTCGCGCGGCGGCTCGGCGCCGCGCATCGCACTGTGACGGACCGGACGGTCCAAGGGTACAATGTGCGCCATTGGTCGGACGGCGGACTGGACTATTGGGCCGTCAGCGACCTCGATCCGCTCGAACTCGGCGAGTTCGTCCAGAAAATCTCGGCGGCATTGCACCCTTCCGGGCCGTCGTGACTGGCCTCCGCCGCCGTTACCGGCTAAAGCAAAGCGCGCCAAGATCGCGGGGGCGGATTGGCGGCCGGGTTTCACGGTCTGCAGCCAGCAACCTATTGGCGCGTCAAACGTTTAAGCGTCGGTCATGGATCAGCGCGTCGATAACGAGCGTCGTGGCGAATCGGCCCCCAACCGCGAGGCGAAATCCTCAGGCGGCGGAGCGGCGAAAAAGCCTGCGCGGCTCGACGGCCTTGGCAAGCGCCGCGGCCTGGCGATCGCGCTCGTCATTGGCGCCATCGTTCTAGCCGTCCTCGTGATCGTCTGGTGGCTGCACGCCCGGCAATACGAATCCACCGACGACGCATTTATCGACACCCGCACGGTCCAGATCAGCGCCCAAGTCAGCGCCGCCATTGTCGACGTTCCCGTCACCGACAACCAATTGGTCGAGGCAGGGACCGTGCTGGTCCGGCTCGACGATCGTGACTTCACGACCCAGCTCGCTCAGGCCAGAGCCCAGGTCGCCCAGGCCGAAGCCGGCATCGCCAATCTCAAAGCGCAACTGGTCGCGCAGGACGCGCGAATCGAGGAGGCCAACAAACAGGTCGCGCAAGCCGAGGCCACGCTGACCTTCGCGCAGCAGCAAGCCGACCGCTATGTGCTGCTTGCCAAGCAGGGCGCCACCACCCAAGAGCAGGCGCAGCAATACTCGTCGAATCTGCTGCAGAGCCAGGCGTCACTCGCCGCGGCGCAGGCGAACGCCGTCGCCGCCGCGAAGCAGAAGCCGGTGCTCGGCGCGCAAGAAGAGCTGTCCGAAGCCGATTTGATGCAGAGAAACCCGGCCGTCCAACAAGCCGAAACCAATCTGTCACGCACCATCATCACCGCGCCGGTCGCCGGTCGCGTCACGCAGCTCACCGCCGCCAAGGGCAACTACGCCGCGGTCGGCCAGACGTTGATGATGTTCGTGCCGCGCGACGTCTGGGTTACCGCGAATTTCAAGGAGACGCAGCTGGCGAAGATACGGCCGGGACAGCCGGTCGATATCGAAATCGACTCTTTTCCGGACCGGACGTTCGCGGGCCACATCGACAGCATTCAATCCGGCAGCGGCACCGCCTTCAGTCTACTGCCGGCGGAGAACGCGACCGGAAATTACGTCAAGATCGTGCAGCGCGTGCCGGTCAAGATCGTGTTCGACAAACCGCCTGACGTGCAGCTCGGACCAGGCATGTCGGTCGTTCCGACGGTGAAGGTGCGATGAGCGAGCAGACGCGGCCTGGGGGCTGGGATGCTAGCCGTTCGGCCGCCGGCGACCGCAACCCCTGGCTGGTCGCCATCGTGGTCTCGATCGCCACCTTCATGGTCGTGCTCGACACCGCCATCGCCAACGTCTCGCTGCGTTACATCGCCGGCAGTCTCGCCGCCAGCGTCGACGAAAGCACCTGGGTGGTGTCGACTTATCTCATCGCCAATGCCGTCATTTTGCCCGCCAGCGGTTGGCTGTCGAACGTCCTCGGCCGCAAGCGGTTCTATATGATCTGCGTGGCAGTGTTCACGGTGAGTTCGTTGCTGTGCGGGCTGGCGCCAAATCTCAGCGCGCTGATCTTCTTCCGCATACTCCAAGGGCTAGGCGGCGGTGGCATGCCGACCAGCGAACAGGCAATCCTCGCCGATACCTTTCCGCCGCAACGGCGCGGCCAGGCTTTCGCGCTTTACGGCATCGCCGTCATCGTCGCGCCCACCGTCGGCCCGACGCTGGGCGGCTGGATTACCGACAATTTCTCGTGGCACTGGATATTTTTCATCAACGTGCCGATCGGACTTGTCTCGCTCGGCCTGGTGCATTGGCTGGTCGATGAACCCGAGACGCTCGAACGCGAACGCCGTGAGCGCCTTGCCGGGGGACTGAAAGTCGATTGGGTGGGTTTCGCGTTGATCGCCATCTCGCTTGGCTCCCTTGAAGTCGTGCTCGATCGCGGCCAGATCGACGATTGGTTCAGTTCGAGCACCATCGTCCTGTTCACAACGCTCGCGGCGGTCTCGTTCCTGATCTTCATCCCGTGGGAGCTCGAGCAAGACGAACCGATCGTCGAAATTCGACTCTTGTTCCACCGCCAATTCGGGATGTCATTCTTTGTGATGCTGATGATCGGTGCGATTCTTTTCAGTTCGAACCAGATCATGCCCCAGCTATTGCAGACGGTATTTCCCTACACCGCGATGTTGTCGGGGCTGGCCATGATGCCGGGCGGCCTTGCCATGCTGCTGATCATGCCCATTGCGGGCCAGGTGACCGGTCGATTTCAGCCCAAATACCTAATGACGCTGGGGCTGCTCGGATTGGCGCTGTCGATGTGGTACTCGACCACGCTGACGCCGGACGCAAGCTTCAGCTATTTCGGCTGGGTGCGCGTCTTTCAGACCGTCGGACTGCCGTTCCTGTTCATTCCGATCAATACGGTGGCCTATAACGGCCTGCCGGCCAACCAGACCAATCAAGCCTCCGCGCTGATGAATGTCGCGCGAAATCTCGGCGGCAGCATCGGCATTTCCCTTGCCAATGTGGTGTTGACCCGACGCACCCAGTTCCATCAATCGCGCCTGGCCGAAAACACCACGCCATCCTCGCCGGTGTTTAAGTCCATGCTGCAGCAGGTCACCAGGTATTTCATGCAGCACGGCTCTCCGGCGGGCGACGCGCATGGCCAGGCGATGGGGCTGTTCGGCCAGATCATCCGGACCCAGGCGACGATTCTGGCTTATATCGACGTCTTTCATCTCTGCGCGATTACCGCCGGATTGATGATTCCGTTGGTCCTGCTGCTGGTGCGGCGGGTGCAGATTCAGCGTGGCCAGGCGGCGGTGGGACATTGATGGAAGGGGCTATGGCTCCGCGGTGGGCGATTGCCGTCCGGCGCGCGACGGGAGTGGAAGGACGGTGCTGGCATCGGTGTTAGTATCGGTCCAAGGATGGATGCGATGATTGGAAACGCCAAAAAATTCGGTTTGCTGACGATGCTGGGTATTGCGTTTGGCGCTGCCGGACCGGCCCCCGAAACCCTCAGCGTTGTCATGATCGACTACAAGTTCGTGCCGGATCACCTCACCTTCCGTCATGGCGTGCATTACCGTTTGCACTTGGAAAATCACGGCAAGGAAACCCACGAGGTCACGGCGCCGACATTTTTTGCCACCGCCAAGATCGACAATCCCGATGCTCTTAATCGCGAGCACACCGAGATCGTCATGCAGCCTGGCGAAACGAAGGACGTCTTCCTCACCCCGGGAAAACCCGGCACCTACGATCTGCGCTGCTCGGACCATGATTGGAACGGCATGACAGGGGGCATCACAGTCGAATAGCGGTCGGCCCGGTCAGGCAACGGTGCCGTGGTCGGCCGCCCTGATCGCAGGCAAGCTGCTGAAAAATGTGTCCAATCCGCTCTGACCGCCGTGCCTGTTCGGGCCAGTTATCGGCCCGGCGATGGAGGAGAGCCGCGAAAGAACGGGCGGCGAGACACGCCCGTCCAGCGCGCAATTTCGGCGGACCGGGTCGCGCACGACTGTGTGAAGCGCGGAAATGCCTCGCTGCTGTCAAACTACGGCACCAATCTTGCTTGAAGTTGTTATCGAGGGGGTTGTGGGGCTGACTAGCGCAATATCTGGGAAGAAAGGAGTCGCCAATGTGTGACTTTAGCCTTCAAAGCGTGCGGTCTAGGCCGGCGAAAGTCGGTGATAAGCTCGTAACTCGTGACTTCGGGACGGGAACTCGTGGGTTCTCCGCCTCCGATGACCCTGGAATGGCAGTCTGTATTCTGCCCGGCACGGAGCTGGCCTTTACCAGCGACGTCGCCTGCCTCCCGGCCGGCCTGCTCGGCTGGAAGACGAAGACCATCAACCACCAAACGGCCATCTTTCGGCAAGTGAACAAAGACAAGATGGCCGCTCATCACGACGCGCTCGAGTTTCCGGATGGGCGCACAGTGCTGCTGACGTTGTTATGCGAAGGCCAGGCGGCGACCGTGCTGCAACTGCCGGCCCAGCCGACGACCGAGGATGAGGCGCGCGAACAGGAACGCGTCAGCTTCGTCGGTTGAGATTTAGGCGCGCATAAAAGAGGCCGGCCGCCTCTCCAGGCGGCCGGTTTTGGCCGGGGCTTGACGCCCGGAAAATCGGAAAATTGGCTTTAGGCCCGGTGCGTCGGGGTTGCGTCGGCGGTCGCCATGCCGCATTCATGCGCAAACAATAAGCCGACGCGCAATGAATGAAGCCCCGAACCAGCCGGCGAATGCGGACAGCTCCGCCGTGGACGCAGCCGTGCCGTCGGATGACGGCGAACCAAAAGTCAAACTGCCGTCGACCAGCTCGCAGTTTCTCACCGTCTTTCCTCCCATCATGCTGCCAATGTTCCTGGCGGTTGCCGATCAGACCATCGTCGCAACCGCATTGCCGGCGATTGCGTCGAGTCTCGGCGAAATCGAGCGTGCCTCTTGGGTGGTGGTCTCCTATCTGATCGCCAACACCATTGCCGCCCCGGTCTATGGCCGTCTCGGCGATACTTTCGGCCGGCGCACGATGATGTTCGTCGCGCTCGGAATTTTCATACTCGGCTCGGTGTTATGCGCGCTTGCACCCAATATCATATTGCTCACGGTGTTCCGGGTGGTGCAGGGTTTCGGCGGCGGCGGCCTGATGACGCTGTCACAGGCGCTGATCGGCGAAACGATCCCGCCGCGCGAACGCGGCCGCTATCAAGGCTACCTCGCCGGCATTGCGGTCAGTTCCAATTCCTTTGGCCCGGTCGCCGGCGGCTATCTTACGCAGGCCTTCGGCTGGCAATCGATCTTCCTCATCAATATTCCGCTCGGATTGCTCGCCGTCTTGTTCGTGTTCCGCATGCCAGGGCGCCAGGGCGATCGCCGTCGCACGACTTTCGATGCGCCGGGCCTCGTCCTGTTCATTTTTTTCGTCGGCCCGGTCATCCTGGCGCTCGAACAGGTGCAGCGGATGCAAGTGAGCACGGTGCCGCTGGCGCTCAGCCTCCTTGCGTTCGGACTGGTCTCGCTGGGTTTATTCGCGTGGCAGGAAAGGCTGACGACCTCGCCGCTCATTCCGCCGGCTCTCTTCAAGCAGGCCTCGATCTGGCGCAGCGACGCCATGGCGGCCTGCCACGGCGCGGCGCTCGTTTCCCTGATCACCTTCCTGCCGATCTATCTGCGTGCGGTTCGCGGCACCTCGCCGTCCGAAACCGGATTGCTCCTGTTGCCGCTGACGGCCGGAATCGGCATCGGCTCGATGATGACCGGCCAGTTGGTGAGCAGAACCGGACGCACGGCGGTGTTTCCGACCTACGGTTTAACGGGAGCCACCATAAGCTTGGTGCTGCTCGCCTTCTGGCTGCCGTATCTGACCACCGCACAGCTGGCCTGGGCTTTCTGCATCATCGCGCTATTCATGGGGACGGTCATGGGCGTCGTCCAAGTCACCGTGCAGGCGGAGTCCGGGCCTCAGCTGTTGGGCACCGGCGCCGCCACGGTACAATTCTCCCGTTCGGTAGGCGCCGCGTTCGGCACCGCGACCATCGCCGCGGTGTTGTTCTCGATCCTCACCGCGACGGACCGAGAGACGGCGACCTTGTTCGGAACCATAATCGAGCGCGGTCCGGAAGCGATTGCGGCGCTGTCGCCGGCACGGCAGGCAATCGTTCATGGCCAGATCGGCGAAGCCTTCCACGTCGCCTTTCTGAGCATTGCCGTCTTCACCGGGATCGGCGCATGGCTCGCTTGGTCGCTGCCGCTGCGCCGGCTGTAGGCCATGCTCGATCAACAGCATTGCGACGCGCCGCCGCGGGCGGCAAACTCAGATGACAATCCGGGAGGGACGCCATGATCGTCGACGCACAAGCGCATCTGTGGCTGGCGGATACGCCGGACCGGCCGTGGTTGCCCGACCGTGTGGCGCAGCTGCCGCAACCGTTCCTGATCGAAAAGCTCGTGGCACTGATGGATGAGGGCGGCGTCGACCGCGCCGTTATCGTTCCGCCGTCCTGGGAAGGCGACCGCAACGACTATGCGCTCGAAGCCGTGCGCCGATATCCGACTCGCTTCGCGGTGATGGGCCGCATCCCGGTCAATGACCCGAATTCGGCGAAGCTTCTTCCTGACTGGAAAAAGCAGCCGGGCATGCTTGGCATCAGGCTGACATTTCATCCGCCGCAATGGCAATGGCTGACCGATGGCACGGTGGAGTGGTTCTGGCCGCTGGCGGAGAAATATGATCTGCCGGTGATGTTCTACGGCGCCGCGATGTCGCATTTCGCGCGCGTCGCCGAACGCCACCCGGGGCTGACAATGATCGCCGACCATCTCGGCGTCACCGGCGAAGTCGCCAAATCCGGCAAGCTGCCGGAGGCGATTGCGGAAACGGCGAAGCTCGCCAAATATCCGAACGTTTCGGTGAAGCTGTCGACGACGCCGTTCTACTCCGCCGAGCCCTACCCATTTCGTGACATGACGGTGCATATCCGCCGCTTGTTTGACGCTTTCGGCCCGCGCCGCTGCTATTGGGGAACCGATTTGACGAATTCTTATGATAAAGCGACCTACAAACAGCGCATCACCCACTTCACCGAGACGCTCGATTTTTTGTCGGCCGAAGACAAGGAATGGGTCATGGGCCGCGCCATCCTCGAGCGGCTCGGGTGGGCCTAGCCCTTTGGCATGACCAAAATCGTCCTGACCCGTCATGGTCATGTCGACGGCATCGAGCCTGAGCGATTTCGCGGTCGCGCGCCGCTGGCGCTCACCGCGCGCGGCCGTGCCGAGGCCGACGCCGTTGCGCGACGCATCGCCGGCGCTTGGCGACCAGGCCAGATCTATACAAGCCCGATGGGCCGCTGTGTTGAAACCGCGACCGCCATCGGCAAGGCGTGCGGCATGAGCGCCGCGAGTTTCATCAAGACCGATGACGATCTCAACGACATCGATTACGGCGCCTGGCAATTCAAAACCTTCAACGAGGCCAAAACGCAAAATCCCGCTCTGTTCGCCGCCTGGTTCGCGACCCCACATCTCGTTCGTTTTCCCGACGGGGAATCGCTGCAGGACCTCATGGCGCGAACCGCCGATGCCTTGCGCATGGTGCTCGCACGCCATCGCTACGACATCGTGGTCCTCGTCGGCCACGATAGCGTCAATCGCGCGCTGTTGCTGCAGTTGCTCGATCAGCCGCTATCGGCCTATTGGTGCCTTGCGCAGAGCCCGTGCTGTCTCAACGAGATCGATGTCGAGGCTGGAAATATCCTCGTCCGGCGCATCAACGAAACCTGTCACTTAGAGGCTTGAGACCATGGCCTTCGTCGGCCGCTCGGTTATACGCCTCGAAGACCCACCGCTTGTGACCGGCCAAGGCCGCTTCGCGGCGGATGTCTCGTTTGCCCGTCAATTGCACATGCGCGTGGTGCGCTCCGCGCATGCCCACGGACGCATCGTCTCGATCGACACGAGAGCCGCGCGCGCAGCCGACGGCGTGGTTGCGGTGTGGACGGGCGCGAATGTGGCCGACATCCCGCCGATCGATTTCCGACTCACCCGCATTGAAGGCCTTGAGCCTTACCGCCAGCCGATCCTCGCCGCCGATCGCGTGCGCTATGTCGGCGAGCCGGTCGCCGTCGTGTTCGCTGCCGATCCTTACGTCGCCGAGGACGCCGCCGACTTGGTGACGGTCGAGGTCGCGGGTTTGCGGGAACTGATCGCGGCCGACGCTCCGCCCGGCGAATTTGCCGCCGGCCATTCCACTGAAGCCGCGATAGTGCGCAAGGGCTATGGCGACGTGACCGCGGCCTTCGCGACGGCGCATGCGATCGTGACACTCGAATTGAAGATCGGCCGGCACAGCGCCGTGCCGCTCGAAACGCGCGGCGCGATCGCTTGCTTCGATGCCGCACGCGACGTGCTCGAGCTTTTCGGCGCCGCCAAAGTGCCGCACTGGAACAGGGACACCCTGGCGCGCATGCTCGGTCGGTCCGCATCCGCCGTGCATCTACATGAAGGCCACACTGGCGGCGGCTTCGGCGTGCGCGGCGAACTTTATCCCGAGGACGTCCTCGTCTGCCTCGGCGCGCTACGGCTTATGCGTCCGGTAAAATGGATCGAGGATCGCCGCGAACACCTGATCGCCGCCAACCACTCACGCCAGCAGCATTACCGAGTGCGCGCCGCCGTCGATGAGGTCGGACGGCTGCTCGCGATCGACGGCGAATTCTTTCACGATCAAGGCGCCTATGTGCGCACTCATGCCGCGACCGTACCCGATCTGGCTGCGACCATGCTGCTTGGTCCCTATCATGTCGCGACCTATCGCATGACCGGCCGCATTCGCCTGACCAACAAGACGCCATGCGGCACCTACCGCGCGCCGGGACGATTCGAGAGCACGTTCGTGCGCGAGCGGCTCATGGATGCCATCGCGGCGCGGCTGCGGATCGACCCGATTGAAATTCGCCGGCGCAATCTCATTGCCGCAACCGAGATGCCGTTCGCCCGCGATCTCGACACGCTCGGCACCGAAATGATCTACGATTCCGGCGACTATGCCGGGCTCCTCGATAAGGCGCTCACCGCGATCGGCTGGAGCAAGCTGCGCGACGACCTCAAACACAGGCGCGCCGCCGGCGAAACGGTGGGCGCAGGCCTCGCTATGTTCGTGGAAAAAAGCGGGCTCGGGCCCTATGACGGCGTGCAGGCGCGGATCGATACCAGCGGCACGGTCGAAATCGTGACCGGTGCAACCTCGGTGGGCCAGGGGATGGAAACCGTTCTTGCGCAAATTTGCGCCGATGCGCTCGGCGTCGACTACCGGCGGGTGCGGGTGGTACACGGACAGACCGACCGCATCGGCTTCGGCATGGGCACCTTCGCATCCCGGGTCACGGTGATGACGGGCGAAGCGACACGCATTGCCGCGGCCAAACTTCGCGCCAAGGCGATTGCGACGGCGGCCGGTCTACTGCAAACGACGCCCGACGCGCTCGACGTGGTCGACGGCAAAGTGGTGCGCAAGAACGCTGCGGCAGGTCCTTCAATGACGCTCGGCGAAGTGGCGCGCGCGCTAGAGTCCGGCGCGACGCTTCACGGCGAGGCATCGCCGGGACTTGCCGCCGAAGGTCGGTTCGAATCGCGGCATATGAATTATCCCTATGGCATTCATTTTGCCGTGGTCCGGGTCGATCGCGACACCGGTGGCGTCACCGTGGAGCGTTACGTGGTGGCTTACGACATCGGCAAAGCGGTCAACCCGATGCTGGTTGACGGCCAGATCACGGGCGGCGTGGCGCAGGGGCTCGGCGGCGCGCTGTTCGAGGAATTCCTCTACGATACGCACGGCGAGCCGCTTTGCGTCAATTTTGCCGACTATGCGATGCCGACCGCACGCGAAATACCGCCGGTCGAAGTCCTGATCAGCGAGGACGCACCGAGCCCGCTTAATCCGCTCGGCGTCAAAGGCGCCGGTGAAGGCGGCGCCAATGCCGTCGGCGCCGCAATTGCAACGGCAATCGACGACGCGCTCGGCCGGCCAGGCGCCATAACCCAACTCCCGGTCACGCCACAGCGGCTGCGCGAGATCTTGCGGGGCAACGGCTCCTAAGAATGGACGTTTGAAATAACACTCCGGCCTCCGGGGTGCTAACCTGCCGGCTTTTCGGCACGAGGTTTCGGTGACGGGGACACGGCTGACGCTGCGCGTCGATTTCGGCTCGGATCGGGCGCTCGGCCCCGGTAAGATTGGGCTGCTCGAGGCGATACTAAAGACCGGCTCGATCTCGCAGGCCGGCCGATCGCTCGGCATGTCCTATCGGCGCGCCTGGCTCCTGGTCGACGATCTCAACAGTTGCTTCCGAGAACCGGTCGTGACGACGCAGCCCGGCGGCGCACGCGGCGGCGGCGCAGTCCTCACCCGGTTCGGACGCGATCTAATCACAAAATATCGCGCGATCGAGACCCGGACGACGGCGGCTGCGAAGCGTCAACTGCACGACCTGGAAAGCTCTTTGCGCCGTCGGCCTCGCCGCACGGCACAACGGCAAAAGAGGCGGGTCGCCGCGCCGGCGCGTTAATGCAGATTCGAGCGCATCACATCAAATGGGGAGCGCTCGCGATCACGGCGGCGGGCACGCTCGTCGGCCTTTATTTTCTCCTGGCCTACATCGTAGTGCCGCTGACTTGGCGGCATTACGAGCACCAAAGAGCGCTTGCCGACGTTACCATGATCACGCGCACGGCGAACGGCATTCCCGGCGATCCGATCAATGTCGGCCTGGTTGGATCGCGCGAGGATGTGCTGTGCGCCATGAACGCCGCCGCCTGGGATCCGGCCGATCCGATCACCTTGCGCTCGAGTATCGAGATCGTCGGCAGTGTACTGCTCGACCGGCCTTATCGCGACGCACCGGTCAGCCATCTGTACTACAACGGCAAGCGCCAGGACCTTGCCTTCGAAAAGCCCGTCGGGACCAGCGCCGACCGCAGGCACCATGTCCGGTTTTGGCGCGTGCTCGAGCGCGGCCAGGAAGGCCGCGCGGTCTGGCTCGGCGCCGCAACGTTCGATCGCGGCGTCGGATTGAGCCACGATGACGGTCGCGTCACCCATCATATTGCCCCCGACATCGATGCCGATCGCGACCTGCTCACTGCCGACCTAAAGACCGCGAAAGTCGTCGAGACCATTTACGAGGTCACCGGCATCGGTCCAACCCTCGATGGCCACAATGGCGAAGGCGACATCTATTACACCGACGGCGACATCAAGATTTCCGTTCTGGTCGAGGGCTGCAATCGCCGCGCCGCCGCGGTCGCCGTGCTCGACAATCCGCCTTTGGTGGCGATGAAGAACCTGGCGTGGGACGCGATCGCCAGAACCCTGTTGTCGGCGGCACGGCCGGATCCGAAGAAGTAGCGAAACGTGTGCGGGACTATTATTCCGCCGCCGTGAAATATGTGGCGTGACGAGTCTACCGGCCCGCTCATCGCCTCACGCCGGCGGCTTGTGCGCGAGCCAGCGGCCGGCTTCGGCGGCGGCAAAGAGCTCCGCCAGCGCCAAGTTGAAGGCGTCGGGCTCTTCGCTGGTGATGGTGTGACCGGAGCGCGGGATCACAAGGAGAGCCGCGGTCGGCGCCGTGCGCTTGAGAAAGACGCTGCCGTCGAGACAGGTCTCGTCTTCGTCGCCGCAGATGACGAGAAGCGGCACGGTAAATTTTTTCAAGTCCGACGCCATGTCCCATAAATTCGGCCGTTTGCTTTGCAGCTGCGTCATCGTCAATGCGTGGCCGAGCGCCGAATGCTCGGCGAGCATTTGCACGAATTCCTCAAAGCCGCGCGGATCCTTATATTTCTGCGACAGACGAGACGGCGCGTCGGTGTAGGTCACGGCCGCTGCGGCCATACCCTTTTCGGCAAACATCTTGGCTGTCTCTGCCGCCTGAGCGCGCATCGCGTCGCGCGCGGCCGGATCGGGCAGCGAGCCCCAGCCGCAGCCGGCCGCCGTCACCGAAAGGCAGCGCTCCGGCTGGCGCAGGCCGACATGCAGCGCCGTATAGGCCCCCATCGAATGGCCGACGACATGCGCCTTTTTGATGCCGAGCCCATCCATCACCGCAATGACGTCGCCGCGGAGAATGTCCTGTCCGTAGCGCGCGGGATCGTCCGGCACATCGGACGGCGGATAGCCGCGCTGGCTATAGGTCACGCAGCGATGCGAGCGCGAAAATCGGCGCATCTGCGGCTCCCAGGTGCGGTAGTCGCCGGCAAATTCATGCACGAAAACGACCGGCGTTCCCGCGCCGGCCTCTTCGTAATACAGACTCACGCCGTCCGGAGTTTTGATCTTGGGCATGATGCGTGCCTTGTTTTTACGAAGACGGCGCCGCGCGCCGCTCTGCTGCCGCTGCATGCTACCTAAATTGCGCGGGGGGCGGCAAACGGACCCAAATCGCCGCGAAACCTGCCCAAAAAATTAGGGAGAGCCGCCCACACCGGACGGCTCTCCACTCCGCTCGCCTGAAAAATCGCGCGCCGGGAACTGTTATCGCAATCAAGCCATCCAGAACGGCTTTGCGCTTTCGCGGTACACCTCGCAGCGCGTCAGCCCGATGTCGCGCAATGTCTGGTCGCTCAGCCCTTCCAATTCGTAGCGTGAAACGGACCGGCGGCGCCATTCGGCAAACTGGTTTTTCAATTGGCTCCAACGCGAACCTCGATGAAACCCGTAGCTTGTGAAGGTCATTGTCATGGCTGGCTCCGTACCCGGCGAATTTCGTTATGGCCAAATTAGGCGAGGTTTGCGGTGCGGGATGTGATCGCCAACACAGTCTGACGCTTTTTCCATAAACCATTGTAATTACAGTGGTTTTATCACGGGCAGAAAGGTTGTTGCGGTGCTCGGAAACCGCGACTTATTGATTCCGGGACGGCTTACGCCGCCCTGGGCTGCAGGGCCGTCGCGATCTCGCGGATCCGAGTCACCGGCTCGGGCAGGAGCGCGTCGCTGCGGTCGTAGCCGACTGCACGCAAGATGCCAGAGGCCGGGCACATCGCAACCGCGAGCCGTGTGTAGGGATTGAGAACCGGCTCGCGCACCCAGTCGAAGCTCGGCGCCGATAATGCGCCGGCCCAGGTTTTCAGCGACTCGCGGCGCGCCCGGCTATAGCTCCCGGCATCAGCAAATGAGCTGGTCAGGAAACGGCGTGTGCCGATGCGACCTTCCCAACCCGGCCGACACGGCACCCAATCGTTGGCCGCGCTGGTCTCTTCCTCACGCGTGACAAAGCCGGTTTCGGTGCGCTCGATCACGCAACGCTCGTTCGCCGTGCAGCCAATCAGCGTATAGATCACCGGCCGCGCCACCGGCACTGCTTCCAGCATTTGCCGCGCGGCGGCGAAATCCTCGCAGCTTTCGAAAATCCGCCGCAGCAGCTGATCCGGCGGCATCAGTTCAGCCGATCGCCCGACCGCAAGCGCATTGACGCCGAAATCATATGGCCGCAGCCAGCGGTGCGCGGTGCGCCGGCGCATCGGCGCCTGGTTGACGCAAGCCGCGAACCGCTTTGGCGCCATTGCCGTCAAGGCGCCGACATAACCGGGCCAAGTGACGCTGAAAAAATCGCCGCATTCGCCGCGCAGCTGCGCCACCGCGGCGTAGCGGCCGAGACCGCGGAACGGCCAATCCAGCGTGCGCAAGAGCCACGGCGCGCCGTCATGCTCCCCCGCAAGCGACGTGCAGCCCCATTGATAAGATGCGTTGAGCAGCCAAACGCCGGAAAAATCAAGCTCGGCCGCGATCTGCTCGATTTCCGCCAGATAAGGCGAGCACGAGCGTTTCAGCCAGCGCTGCGACGCTCGATCGAGTAACGGTACGAGCGGCAGAGCGGCACGGGGAAAAAAGCCGAGACAGGCGTCGCGTAGCGCCCGCGCCTCCCCCGGACTTTGCCGCGCATGGCGCGGCGGACCGCCGTCACGGACATCGACGACCGGAATTTCACTCAACACCGGCGCGTCTGGCGTGCAATTTTCTTGCGCGATTCTCATGTCCGCGATTGTAGCAGAAAGACCTTCACTCGGGGATCACTGGAAGCAGCAGATGCGAGGGATGCTCGCGATCGTGATAAATTTTATGCAGCACCGTCTTACTCGAACAGATGTGGTACGGCACATATTCGGCATTGGTGGCGCCGGCGACGCCGGTCGGCAGATCGAGGCTGGTGATGTCGAGGCAAATGCGATGGTCCTTGCGAAACAGATTCGCGGTCGCCATCACCTCGATCTGATATTCCTCGATGGCGCCCGGTGTAACCGGGTGCCACGCCTGGCGGGTGAGCGGGTGCCACGGCCAATAGGGCTTTGAGCGTTTGGCGTCGACCGCCCGGTGCGAGGCCTTGAGCCAGCCGCGGCTGATCTCGCGTTCGTGCAGAGTTTTCGGCACCTCGCGCTCGCCCTCCCGCACGCTCAACACGGACACGTCGGGCCCGACATCCTTGAGGATCACGATCCAATTGGTGTCGTCCTGATCGATTGCGGCGTACAGCGTGACAACGATTGGACCGGCAACGACCACGTCGTGCGGCAGCGGATCGGTCATATAGCGCAGGCGCTGGATGGCATTGGTCTGCGACGGCGGCATTTGCACGAAGGCGTCCGGCGGCTGCGTCTCGGTCGCACTCGACGGCGCGATGGTGTCTGGCGTCAGCCGCTCAAAGCTCTTGAGGTAAAGCTTGGTCCATTGCGTTTGCGGTAACGGCCAGTCGCTCGCGGTGCGCCATTCGTTGGCACCCATCAGCCAAAACCGCACCGGCGGCTCGTCGAGGATGCCGGTGTCGATATCCTTGAGCCATTGATCGTGCCAGCGCAGCACTTCGCTGTGGAACGTGTGATACGGCCGTTCGAGATGCGCCGGCCCCGCCAACAGCAGTTTTTTGGTCGCCTTGATGTTGCTATACCAGTGCTGACAGCCGTTGAGATGGGTTTTGTAGGTGTAGCCATACCAACCGGAGCCGGTGTAGGTCGGAACTTCGATTTTCTCGAACTCCGCCTCGCTCTTTTGCACCGCCGCGCCGTCGTCGAATGGATCGACCAGCACATGATAATAGGGCGGCATATGCTGGCCCTTTTGTGCGATCAGATTATAGACGTGCGGATACATCTTGTAGTCGGGATTGTTCATGGCGTCGCGCCAGAGCTTCTCGCGCTCGGGCGATAACGGACCGGGCGCTCCCTTGTGCTGGTGCATCGCCGAAAAATGCCCGACCAGGTAACGGAACAGATGGATGACTCCACCGGGATATTCATCGCGAAAGCCGCCAAGCTCGCCATAGGCGCCGCGCGAATCGAACGGGAAGATCGCCTTGAGATGCGGCGGCTGTTTCTTGGCGACGGCGAGCTGTTCGGCGCCAAAACCGGAAATGCCGACCATGCCGACCTTACCGTCGCACCAGTCCCGCGCGGCGATCCATTCGATGAGATCGTAGCAATCCCATTCGCGCGAACCGCCACCTTCCGATTTGCCGACCCCGCGCGGCGAACCGATCACATGCACATAGCCGCGCGAAACGAAGAATTTGGTGTCGCCGGCCTCCATCGGACCAGTCCACAGCGCCGACCAGGCCGGCTGCGGCGGCAGCGCAGCGGCCATGTCGGGGCCTTGAAAGTCCTTGTTGTAAATGGCGAAGGCGAGCAGAGCGGGAAATTTCCCGGCGGCTTGCGGACGGTAGATGTCGACGCAGATTTTGACGCCGTCGCGCATCGGCACCATGACGTCCATCTCGCGCGCGATATCGGCATAAGTCGGTTCACGATCGTAATCCGATCCCGGATTTTCCGCCGACTGCAGCAGCGGTCGTACTGTCTCTCCGGTCACGCTTCCTCCCCAGTATTATTGCGCAAAATGGCAGCGATCATCATTGTCAATGCGCGGCGGAATGGCAAGCAAGCACCGTGAATAAGGTTTTGCGGGCGAAAAGGCCCGCCGCGGGCCGGGCTAAGCCGTAGTAAGCGGACGTCGTGCAGAGCCGACAGCGTTCGATAGCCTATTAAAACTCTTGATCGGTACGGGTTGCCGTCGCGATCGCGCTGCGCATCTGGACGACCGGTCCGCCACGGGCCGCTCGCTTGGGCGGCGTGGCGTGCTTGAATTGCGGCGCGGTGCCGCGCACCGGAGCTGCCGATGGCACGGCTCTGGTGCCGGCGCCGTCGGCGAGGCGGAAATACGCCACCCGTTCGTCCATGGCCCTGGCCTGATGCTCGAGCGTTTTCGCGGTCGCTGCGTTCTCCTCGACCAGCGCCGAGTTCTGCTGCGTCA
>JBEKRD010000086.1:0-20742 GCA_049519075.1 Xanthobacteraceae bacterium
AACTGGTCGAAGCCAAAAGCGGCCAGCCATTCACCGTCGAGTTTTTGGCCGAAGACCCAAACTTCGAGCGCGTCTTCCTCTTCTACAAGCCCTCGCTCGACCGTCTCGGCATCACGACGAGCGTGCGCACCGTCGACGAAACACAATTCGTCAATCGGCTGCGGTCTTGGGATTTCGACATTATTACTTATGGGTGGGGCGAAACGCTGTCACCCGGCAACGAGCAGCGCGGCTATTGGGGCTCGCAAGCCGCCGACGAACCCGGATCCGACAATGTCATCGGCATCAAGAATCCGGCCGTCGACGCCATGATCGAGCATATTGTCTTTGCCAAAAACCGCGCCGAGTTGGAAGCAGCGACGCGCGCGCTTGACCGCATCCTGCTGTGGAACTTTTACGTCGTGCCGCAGTGGAGCTACCCCTATGTGCGCACCGCGCGATGGGACCGTTTCGGCCATCCCGAGCCGATGCCCAAATACGGCCGGGCGGCGTTCCCGACCGTGTGGTGGTGGGACGCCGAAAAAGCCGCAAAGACGGGATAACCGCCCGGGTTAATGGCTCAGTTTTCGCGCCGAAGCGTGCTGTCGTTGCCTGCCGTCGCGGCGGCTGCGCTGCGCATCCGCCCTGCCCGCGCCGACCCAGCGGTCGAAGCGCACGGTCTCTCGGCCTTCGGCGATCTGTCCTATCCGCCCGATTTTGCTCATTTCCGCTACGTCAATCCGGCGGCGCCGAAGGGCGGGGCCTTTTCTCAGATCGGGCCGGATCAGGTCTATAACCAGAATTTCCTCACCTTCAATTCGCTCAACACCTTCATCCTCAAGGGCGACGCGGCGCAGGGCATGGAGCTGACCTTCGCCACTCTGATGGTGCGGGCCGGCGACGAGCCGGACGCCATGTATGGGCTCGCCGCGGCCAAAGTGCGCCGTTCGGCCGACGGCCTGGTTTATCAATTTCTGATCCGGCCCGAGGCCAAATTCCATGATGGCTCAGCGCTCACCGCGCACGACGTCGCCTTCTCGCTCAATACGCTGAAGGAAAAAGGCCATCCGATCATCAGCCAGTCGCTGCGCGACTTCACCGGCGCCACGGCGGACGATAACGCGACAGTGAGTGTGCGCTTCGCGCCGAAACGTGCGCGCGACGTGCCGCTGTTCGTTGCCGGCCTGCCGATCTTTTCGCGCGCCTATTACGCGACACGCGCGTTCGACCAATCCAGCCTCGACGTGCCGCTTGGCTCGGGCCCCTACCAGGTCGGCCGCTTTGAGCCGGGGCGCTATATCGAATATGCCCGCGTCAAGGATTGGTGGGGCGCCGCATTGCCGGTCGGGCGCGGGGTGAACAATTTCGATAGTCTGCGTTTTGAATATTACCGCGACCGCGACGTCGGCTTCGAGGGCTTTTCGGCGGGCAGTTATTTGTTCCGCGAGGAATTCACCTCGCGGTTCTGGGCGACGCGCTACGATTTTCCCGCCATGAAGGACGGCCGCGTCAAGCGCGACGAAATTCCCGACGCGACGCCGTCCGGCGCGCAAGGCTGGTTCATCAATACGCGGCGGCAGAAATTTTCCGACCCCCGACTGCGCGAAGCGCTCGGCAATGCGTTCGATTTCGAGTGGACCAACAAGACCATCATGTACGGCGCCTATCTGCGCACCGTCTCGGTGTTCCAGAATTCCGAACTGATGGCGCAAGGCTTGCCCAGCGCCGAGGAGGTGGCGCTGCTTGAGCCGTTCCGCGGCCGCGTGCCCGACGAGGTTTTCGGCGCGCCTTATTCGCCGCCGGTGTCGGACGGCTCCGGCCAGGATCGCGCGCTCTTGCGCAAGGCGGCGCAGCTCCTGGCGGACGCCGGCTGCGTCATCAAGAACGGCAAACGCCTGTTGCCGGACGGCGCGCCGCTCACGATCGAATTCTTGAGCGACGAGCCGTCCTTCGAGCCCCACCACATGCCGTTCATCAGAAACCTGGCCATCCTCGGCATCGACGCCACGCTCCGCATCGTCGACCCGGTGCAGTACCGCTCCCGGCGCGACGGCTTCGATTTCGACATTACCATCGACCGGTTCAACTTCTCGTCGACGCCGGGCGACTCGCTGCGCTCGTTCTTCTCGGCCCAGGCCGCGACGCTCAAGGGCTCGAACAACCTCGCCGGCATGTCCGATCCGGCGATCGACGCGCTGATCGACGCCATCATCGCGGCCGACTCACGCCCGGCGCTGGTGACCGCCTGCCGGGCGCTTGACCGGGTGATCCGCGCCGGTCGTTACTGGATCCCGAACTGGTATAAGGCCTCGCACTGGATCGCCTATTGGGACGTTTTTGGCCGGCCGGCCGCCCAACCGCGCTATTTCCGCGGCATTCCCGATACCTGGTGGTATGACCCGGACAAGGCAGCAAAACTCCCGCGGGCAGGCTAGTATGCTAAGTGTTATAGGACTCTGCAGCCCTATGGCGTCGTGTTGCCGTCATCCTACGGTGCGAGCAAACTACGTCCCGCTGGGTGAACCGCCGAAATCGGGGTAAAACCGAACGCAATGGCAGCCTACATCCTCCGTCGCATATTGTTCATGATCCCGACCGTCTTCGGGATCATGCTTGTATCGTTCGTGGTCGTTCAATTCGCGCCGGGCGGGCCGGTGGAGCGCGTCATCGCGCAGCTCTCCGGCACCGATACCGGGGCGACCTCGCGCATCTCCGGCTCCGCCAGCGGCGACTTCGGCGCCCGCGGCGCGATGCCGAGCGGCGGCCAATCCGACGTCACGTCAAAATATCGCGGCGCCCAGGGACTCGATCCGGAATTCATCAAAAGCCTGGAAAAGCAGTTCGGCTTCGACAAGCCAGCCTATGAGCGCTTTGCCATCATGATGTGGCATTATCTGCGCTTCGATTTCGGCAAGAGCTATTTCCGCGACGTCAGCGTGCTGCAGCTCATCAAGGAGAAGCTGCCGGTCTCGATTTCGCTCGGCGTCTGGATGACGCTTTTGAGCTATCTGATCTCGATTCCGCTCGGCATCCGCAAAGCAGTGCGCGACGGCTCGCAATTCGACACCTGGACCTCCGCGGTCATCATCGTCGGCTACGCCATCCCCGGCTTCCTGTTCGCGATCCTGCTCATCATCCTGTTTGCCGGCGGCTCGTTCTTCCAGATCTTTCCGTTGCGCGGCTTGACGTCGGACGGCTGGGCGCAATTCGCCTGGTGGCACAAGATTCTCGATTACTTCTGGCATCTGACGCTGCCGATCGTCTCGATGGGGCTGGCGGCCTTCGCCACCATGACATTGCTCACCAAGAACTCGTTCCTGGAGGAATTGCGCAAGCAATACGTGCTTACTGCGCGCGCCAAGGGCTGCACCGAGCGGCAGGTGCTCTATGGCCATATTTTCCGCAACGCCATGCTCCTGGTGATTGCCGGCTTTCCGGCGGCCTTCGTGTCCGCCTTCTTCGCCGGCTCGCTTTTGATCGAGACCATCTTCTCGCTCGACGGGCTCGGCCTGTTGAGCTTCGAGAGCGTGCTTAACCGCGACTATCCGGTGGTGTTCGCCAACTTGTACATTTTCGCGCTCGTCGGCCTTGTCGTGAATCTGATCTCCGACCTCACTTATACCTGGATCGATCCGCGCATCGATTTCGAGACGCGGGAGGTGTGAGGTGGACGACAAAACCCACACCCCAAGTATCAGCGCCGACGGCAGTCGCACCATCACTGGACCGGCGCCCAAGCCGGATCTCGAGCCCGCCGGTCCGCTCGGGCTTGCCATATTGCCAATCGGCTTTGAATTTTCGCCGATCAACGTGCGGCGCTGGCAGAATTTCAAGGCCAACCGGCGCGGCTACTGGTCGCTGTGGCTCTTTATGTTCCTGTTTATCGTCTCCTTGCTCGCCGAATTCATCGCCAACGACAAGCCGCTGTTCATCCATTATGACAGCAAGAACTTCTTCCCGGTGTTCGTAACATATCCGGACACCGACTTCGGCGACGTGCTCGGCACCGCCGCCGATTATCGCGATCCCTATCTGCAGAAGTTTCTCGACGAGCATAACGCCATCGAGATCTGGGCGCCGATCCGCTTCTCCTACAACACCATCAATGATCGGCCGCCGTCGGCATTTCCCTCCAAGCCGACCTGGATGCTCAACGAAGCCGACTGCGACTTCGCCGCCAAGAACGGCTATTCGAAATGCGGCGCGCTGGAAATGAACTGGCTTGGCACCGACGACCAGGGCCGCGACGTGCTGGCGCGGCTGATTTACGGCTTCCGTATTTCGGTGCTGTTCGGACTGGTGCTGACCGCCGTGTCGTCGGTAATCGGCATTGCCGCCGGCGCCGTGCAGGGCTATTTCGGTGGCTGGACCGATCTCTTGTTTCAGCGTTTCATCGAAATATGGACTTCGGTGCCTGAGCTTTATCTGCTCCTGATCATCTCCTCGGTGCTGGTGCCCGGCTTCTTCGTACTGCTCGGCATTCTGCTCTTGTTCTCCTGGGTGCGGCTCGTCGGTCTGGTGCGCGCCGAATTCCTGCGCGGGCGCAATTTCGAATATATCCAGGCGGCCCGCGCGCTCGGGGTGTCCAACAAGGTCATCATGTTCCGGCATCTGTTGCCCAACGCCATGGTGGCGACGATGACCTTCCTGCCGTTCATCATGTCGTCGTCGGTGATGACGCTCACCGCGCTTGACTTCCTCGGCTTCGGCCTGCCGCCGGGATCGCCGTCGCTCGGCGAATTGCTCTCGGAAGGCAAGGCCAATGTGCAGGCGCCGTGGCTCGGTCTGACCGGCTTCTTCACTGTCGCGTTGATGCTGTCGCTTCTGATCTTCGTCGGTGAAGCGGTGCGCGACGCGTTCGACCCGCGAAAGACCTATGCATGAGTGAAGAACTCTGTCTCAGCGTCCGCGATCTCTCCATCGCCTTCCGTTCCGGCGGCCGCGAGACGCTGGCGGTCGACCGCGTGTCGTTCGACATTCCGAAAGGCGAATGCCTCGCGCTGGTCGGCGAATCCGGCTCCGGAAAATCGGCGACCGCGCTCTCGATTCTCAAGCTCTTGCCTTATCCGGCGGCGCGACATCCGTCGGGCAGCATCCTGTTTCACGGCCGCGACCTGTTGGCGCTTCCCGAGCGCGAAATCCGCAAAGTGCGCGGCAACGACATCACCATCGTCTTCCAGGAGCCGATGACATCGCTCAATCCGCTGCACACCATCGAGAAGCAGATCGGCGAGATTTTGCTCCTGCACCGCGGACTGACCGGCGCGGCCGCCCGCGCCCGCACGCTTGAAGTGCTCGACCAGGTTGGCATTCCTGATCCGCAATCCAGGCTCAAAAGCTACCCGCATCAGCTTTCCGGCGGCCAGCGCCAGCGCGTGATGATCGCCATGGCGCTCGCCAACGAGCCGGATCTCTTGATCGCCGACGAGCCGACCACCGCGCTCGACGTCACCGTGCAGGCGCAGATCATCGCTCTGTTGAAGGACATCCAAAAGCGGCTCGGCATGTCGCTTCTGTTCATCACCCACGACCTCGGCATCGTGCGCAAGATCGCGCAGCGGGTCTGCGTGATGAAGGACGGCAAGATCGTCGAAAGCGGCGCCGTCGAACAGGTCTTCACCGCGCCTGAGCACCCCTATACACGCGCGTTGCTCGCCGCCGAACCGCGGCCCGATCCGGCGCCGCCGCAACCCGACGCGCCGATTCTTCTGGAAACAGACCATCTCAAAGTCTGGTTTCCGATCACCCGCGGCCTGATGCGCAAGGTGGTCGGCCACGTCAAAGCTTGCGACGGCTTGACCATCACATTGCGCAAAGGCGAAACGCTGGGCGTGGTCGGCGAATCCGGTTCCGGCAAGTCGACGCTGGGGCGTGCGATCCTGCGGTTGATTTCCTCCGACGGGCCGATTGCATTCATGGGCAATCAGCTGGAAGACCTGAATTTCAAGGAAATGCGCCCGTATCGCCGCGACATGCAGATCGTTTTCCAGGATCCCTACGGCTCGCTGTCACCGCGCATGTCGGTGGCCGACATCATCAAGGAAGGACTAAAAGTCCACCAGCCCGGGCTGACGGACCGGCAACGCGACGAGCGCGTGATCAAGGCGCTCCAGGATGTCGGGCTCGACCCCGGACTGCGTTTTCGCTTTCCGCACGAATTTTCCGGCGGCCAGCGCCAGCGCATCGCGGTGGCGCGCGCGGTGGTGCTGGAGCCGAGTTTCATCGTGCTCGACGAGCCGACCAGCGCGCTCGATATGCTGATCCAGGCGCAGATGGTCGACTTGCTGCGCGGATTGCAGAAGCGGCACAACCTGACTTATTTGTTCATTTCGCACGATCTGCGAGTGGTCGCGGCACTGGCAAGCCGCCTGGTTGTCATGCGCCATGGCCTCGTCGTCGAGGCGGGCGATGCCGCCGAACTGTTTCGCAATCCCAAGACCGACTATACCCGCGCGCTGTTTGCGGCAGCCTTCAAGCTCGAAACCGTGGCCGTGCCCGAGGGCGTCGTCACGCAATAACGGCGCCGTCAGGCCGTTAGTTGGGGGGACACATGAAACGCCGGCAAGGCTGGCGCGCCGCCTTGAGCTGCGCCGCATATTTGCTGCTAACGACGCCGTCGCTGGCCGAAACCATCAAGATTGTCGTGCCATTCGCCGCGGGCGGCCCGGTCGATCAGCTGGCCCGCATTCTTTCCTCCGAATTGGACCCGCAGCTTGCGGCCGACGTGATCGTTGATGATCGCGGCGGTGCCGGCGGCGCGATCGGCTCCGAATTCGTCGCCCGCGCGACGCCCGATGGCAGGACGATGCTGTTGGCGAGCCTCGGCTCGCAGGTCTTAAGCCCGATCCTCAAACCCCCGACCGCCTACGACCCGGTCAAATCTTTCGAACCGGTCATGCTGGTCGGCGCCGTGCCGTCTTTGCTGGTGGTGAGCCGGCAGCTCAGCGTCGCCACCATGAAGGCGCTTCTCGCCAAGGCGAAGACGCAGAAGCTGACTTATGGCTCGGCCGGCCCCGGCACGACGATGAACATTGCGCTTGAAATGCTCAATGCCGCGGCGGCCGTGCAGATCACGCATGTACCCTATCGCGGCGCGGCGCCAGCGCTCAACGATCTGCTCGGTGGCCATGTCGACATGGTCAATGCGGATTTGCCGGTCCTGCTACCCTTGGTGCAGGGCGGCTCTGTCGTTCCAGTGGCGCTGTTCGCCGCCGAGCGCTCGCCGCTCCTGCCGGATTTGCCGACGACCAAAGAACTCGGCCTGCCGAGCGTGGTCATGGAAAACTGGTACGGCATCTTTTTGCCCGCTGGCTCGCCGCCGCAAGTCCGCGACAGACTCGAGCAGGCGCTGTCCGCCGTCATCGCCATGCCATCGATCAGGCAACGCCTCGCCGACAACGGCATGCACGGCACACTCGGCCATGACGCATTCGCGGTCCGGCTCGACCGCGAATTCCCCGAGTGGACGGAGACGATCAAAAAACTCGGCATCACCGGGGAGTAGCTGCGCGCGCAATCGAGTCTGCAATCGCCGGACGGAATCGACATCGGCTGATCAAATCGTTCTAGAACCCCACCGTGATCCCGCTGCTGGCCATAAATTCGTTGCCGCCTTGGCGCGCGAAGGTCGTCGCAGCGGTCACGGTGGCGCTGACATTTCCGGTAATTTTCGCGGCGACGCCGGTGGCAACCTTGCCGTACGTGCGGTTGTTGTCGTCGGGAACCGGGGTGAGCACGGGGAGAAGCGGCGTCGTGACCTGAGTGGTCGTCACCACTCGGCCGGCACCGAGGAAATCTTGCTCGGCAGTAACGTTGACGAACGGGCTATAAACATTTCCGTGCCACACGAACGGCAATCGCAACTGCAGACCGGCGTCAGCGGTCAAGGCCTCGAGGGCCTGCCGGTCGACCACCATGGTGATGAGGTAATCGCCGCTTTCGGTGTAGGGCTCAATCGCGCCAAGAGTGTAGGTCAGGCCACCGATCGGCCCGACGCGAATCGGGCCGGCGTCGACGAGGTAGCCGGTCTGACCGGCCGCCGTGAAGGTGTTGGCGGCGGTGCTGCCGTAAATGGTGTCGATCACGCCCGCGCGGCTGAGAGCAAAATTATTGAGGCCATAGGCGATCAGAGAATCGGCGAACCAGTGTCGGTCGGTGAACGAGCTATAGCCGGCGAACTGGTAGGAATTGACGTCGTCACGCGCGCTGTCAACGGCGAGGTGGACGGTGGAGTTCGAATAGCCGAATACGCCGCCGAGCAAGAGCCGCGGATCGACCCGATATTCGATCCCGAAGAGGCCGCCAACCGCGCCATAATCATAGTCGGGGGCGAGAAATTGGTGTTCGACACCGCCGCCGCTGGCGTAAATGACATTGCCGTAGACCGACCATCGACCTTCCGGCGCCGCCGGTCGTATTGGCCAAGGCGGTGCCGGCGCCTTGGTCTCCATGGCATAGGGCAGCGCCGCCGGGCCGCCGCTCCCGAGCTCCTGAAAGGTCCGGTCGGCGTCGAGGCGGCCGAACACGGAGCCGGCGAAACCGGCTACGATGCTCGTGACGATGCCGCCCTGCGGAACCACGGTCGTCGGCGCGTCGATCTGGTTCGCCATGTAGTTGGCGACCAGCGCCATTCCAGCGCCAGTGGGGTGGACCGAGTTGTCATAGAAGCAGCCCGGAAAATTTGTCTGCACGGTAATGGGAGTGGTTCCCGAGCCTGGCCCGGCCTCGCAATTGGTGGCGCTGGCGAAACCATACTGGCCGGGATCGACAGCGAGGCGCGCCTGCAAGACTGCGTAATCGAACAGGAAGATGCGGACGCCCGAATGCGCCAAGGGCGCGAGCAATTGCTCGGTGGTCAGATAGTAGGTATTCGCCCAGTCGTCGCGCTGCGGGACGCTGAACGCCACGCCGTTCACGTCCGTGGGCGGTTCGGGAAAATATCTTGTGCTGCCGGTGCCGAATAAGACGATGTTGTGAGCGCCCACCGCGACCATCTGCTGCACGCCGGCGACTTCGCGCTGCGCCGATGCGATCGCGTCACCTTCGATCACCGAAGGACTCTTCGTGCTATCGACGAGCGACAGGTCGTTGCCGCCGATGGACAGCAAAATGAGGTCGCTATTGGTAAAATGCGTGCCGATCGCGGCCAATTGTTGCAGTTCGTACGTGAAGCCGTCGTTCAGCCCGTAGTTCGACGAGAGCGTGTTGCTGTTGTCGGTGCGCGCGCCGCCAATCGCGTAATTGGTGGCCGTCGGCAGGCCATAGATGGCCTGCAGCGAGTCGACGAAGTTCGTGCTGCCGGTAAACCGGCATGTGGGCAACTGGGCAGGACAGGGGACGCCCAGCAACTGGAAAGCCCCTCCCGGCGCCGAACCGGTATCCGCGTAGCTGTCGCCGAAGTCGGTAACGCTGGTGAACTGCGCGTGCGCCGGTAGAGCAGTAACTCCGAGCGCGACGATCGTTCCGATCGTCGCCATCGCGGCGGCCCTAAGCGTGGCACGCCATCGCGAACGGAGCGCCCGGCACAGCGTCGCCCAGACCTCGGCTTGGTTCGCGGCGCAACCGCCGTTCGCAGCAGATACTGTTATGGATGTAAATTGAATGGCGTATCCCTCCCCGCCCGACGCGCCGAATCATCTCTCGGCCGCCGATCGACTCGGGTTGCGGCATTCGCTCAGCCGAGACAACTCAGGGTCAATACGCAGTGACGCAAGTCATCTGAATAAGCAGTCGGCGATAACCAAATTTTAACGGAATATTTTATAATTCGCGAAGACGTTCTCGTAAAAACACTGGAGCTTTGCAAATGAGCTCAACTGCTTTTCGTCACGCCAGCAAAGTCTATGCGAAGACCAGCGTAGAGACGGCGGCTCCGCGCGAGCTCGAAGCCAGTCTCTTGCTGCGAGCCGCCGCACAACTGCAATCTGTCCTCGATTCCTGGTCGGACAAGCCAACCGGTCTCGACGAAGCCGTGCTGTACAATCGAAGGCTTTGGATCGTGTTCATCGACTCCGTAATGCAAGAGGAAAACAGGCTGCCGGCCGCGGTTCGCCAAAACATTATGAATTTGGGTGTCTTCGTTCTGTCTGAGACTTTCTCGCTGATGACCGCGCCCAAGCCTGAGCACCTCGCCAACATCATCGCAATCAATCGCCGGATCGCCGCCGGCCTGCGCGGCAAGTCCGAGCGAGATTCAAAAAGATCGGCGGCTTAAAGTAGCCGCCCGTCCGATACCTTCGCCCTATGGCAATAGAGGGCCGGCGACGCGTTCCGGCTTTTCGGATCGTTCGTGGTCCTAGATCGGAACGATGCGTTCTCGCGTTTCCGTGGTAACCTGCGGAATGCGAGGGTGGATGACCTCTCTTATCGGGCGGCGCAAGATCATCGGGTGGCTCGGCGGCGCGGCGGGGCTAACGCTGTTGCGACCTCTTCCCGCGCGCGCGCAGCGCGCGGCCGGAAACATCGCCCATGTCGGGATCATCGACGATTCGCCGAACTGGGAACCGTTCCGCCAGCAATTGCACGAGCTGCATTATATCGAGGGCCGAAACGTCATTTTCGCGTATCAGCGCGCCGATGGCGTTGCGGATCGTCTGGACGCCGCGGCCATGGCGCTCGCGCAAGTGCCGGTCGATGTCATCGCGGTGTTCGGCACGCCCGCCGCGCGGGCGGCGCAGCGCGCGACAAAGACCATTCCCATCGTCGCGATGTCGATCGGCGATCCCGTCGCGGCCGGGCTGGTGACGAGCTTGGCGCATCCTGACGGCAACATTACCGGCAACACCATTCTCGGCGCGGAGATTGTCACCAAGCGACTGCAACTCCTCAAAGATGCGGTTCCCGCCGTCGCACGCGTGGCCTTCCTGTGGAATCCCGACAACGCATCGAGCGCCGCGATTTTCGCCGAGATGCAGAAATCCGCGCCGTTATTTCACATGACGCTGATCTCCCTGCCGGCGCGGACGGCGGAGGATTTCGATCGGGTCTTTGCACAGCTCGTGTCCGACCGCCCCGACGCCCTGCTCGCGACCAACGATCCGTTGCATCAGGCGCACATGGCGGCGGTCATCGACTTTCTGCTGCAACACCGGATCGCCGGACTGTTCCAGGTTCGGGAAAACGTCCTCGACGGCGGGCTGATGTCCTATGGCGTGAGCTTCCCCGACCTGTTTCGCGAGGGCGCCCTTTATGTCGATAAAATCCTTCATGGGGCCAAGCCCTCCGACCTGCCCATCGCGCAGCCGGTCACGTTCGAGTTGATCGTCAATATGAAAACCGCGAAGGCGCTGGGCCTTGAGATTCCCACAGCGCTCCTCGCGCGCGCCGACGAGGTCATCGAATAAGCGGGTGTTCGCTGCGCTGCGTCAGACCCCTGAGGGCTTAAGTCTCGGGCTAGGTCTAGACGCACCACGATGCTATGGGATTGGATAGCTTTCGCCCGTCGGCAAAGACGGGGATTCGGGGGAGGATCCATGCAGAATATCGAAGCCCGCACCATCGGGAAGGTTTCGGCACGGCTCATTCCGTACCTGATGGTCTGCTATTTCATCGCCTATCTCGATCGCGTGAATGTCGGCTTCGCAGCCCTCACCATGAACAAGACGCTCGGTCTGACCGCCACCATGTTCGGCTTCGGGTCGGGCATCTTCTTCCTCGCCTATTTCATCTTCGAAGTGCCTTCGAATCTGTTCCTCGACCGTTTCGGTGCGCGCAAGTGGATCGCGCGCATCATGATCAGCTGGGGGATTCTGTCGGCATTGATGGCGTTCATCCCGGCCATCGCGCAAGCGACCGGTTTTGGCGCCGACACCACGTTCTACACCGTGCGCGCGCTCCTCGGGTTCGCGGAAGCCGGATTCTTTCCCGGCATCATCTTCTATCTAACACTGTGGTTCCCATCGGTTTATCGCGGCCGCATCATCGGCTCCTTCATGGCGGCGATTCCGCTGTCATCGGTGATCGGCGCGCCGATTTCCGGCATGATCCTCGGCATGGACGGCGTCGCCGGCTTGAGCGGTTGGCAGTGGCTGTTCATCATTGAGGCGGCGCCGGCTGTGCTGCTCGGCTTCGTCACCTACTTCTATCTCACCGACAAGCCGGCCGACGCGGCCTGGCTGACGGCCGAAGAGCGCATTTGGCTCGGCGAACGGCTCGATGCCGAGCGCCGGCAGCGCGAAGCGGCGCATAAGCTTTCGGTGTGGCAGGCCATTCTCAATCCGCGCGTCTGGGCGCTGGCGCTGGTCTATTTCGGCGACGTCGCCTGCCTTTACGGGGTCGGCTTCTGGCTGCCGCAGATCATCAAGGCGTTCGGGCTGTCGAACGCCATGACCGGCTGGGTCACCGCCATCCCCTATGCCATCGGCGCCGCGTTCATGGTGTGGTACGGCCACCATTCAGATGCCAAGACCGAGCGCAAAGGCCATCTCGCGGTCGCGCTGGTGATCGCCGCCATCGGCATCGCCGCGTCGACGCTGACTGCCGATCCGATGCTGACCATGGTTGCCTTTACCGTCGGCGCTTGCGGGGTGTTCGCGGCATTGCCGTTGTTCTGGACGCTGCCGACCGCGGTGCTGTCCGGCAGCGCAGCGGCAGCCGGTATCGCCGTGATCAACTCGGTCGGCAATCTGTCGGGCTTCTTCGGACCCTATGCCATGGGCTGGGTCAAGGACGCGACCGGCAGCTTTGCCGGCGGCCTGCTGCTGATTGCGGGGCTTGCCATCGTGGCCATGGTCCTCGTGCTCGGGCTTGGCCACGACCACACGCTGGAAAAAACGCCGGCCGCCTAGACTTGCCGGCTAGACTTGCAGGGGTGACATCACGCAGGCTCAGGCGATTCAGCCGCCAGCAGGTCCCGATAGACCTGCGGCAGCAAGCGTGCGAGCAGCGCGCCCCACTTCTGCTGGCCCGGGTCTTGCGCGATCAAGTCCTGCCGGATTTCGATCGCGACGTGATGCAAGCCGCGGCGCTCGCCGTGCACCGGAATGGTGTAATCCGATTCGTCGGTCACGCTGTAGGGCTCGTTGTCGCCGACCACGAGCCCCGCTTCGCGTTGCAACCGCGCCATCAGCAGACGCGCAAAACGCGGATCGCGATTGTAGAGCACACCGGCTTGCCAGGGCCGCGCCTGCCCCTTGAAGACCGGCGTGAAACTGTGCATCGCGACGAGCGCCACAGGCCGGCCGGCGTGACGGCGCCGTTCAAGCTCCGCTTCGATACGATCGTGGTAGGGCCGAAAAATTTCACGCGCGCGCGCGGCCTTGTCGCCTTCGCTCAAGCCAATGTTTCCCGGTATCGGGGTGAGTTCGCTGATTTCCGGGATCGAGGTTGCGGTGCCCGGCGTGCGGTTGCAGTCGATAACGAGGCGCGAGTAATTCTGCTGCACCAAGGTGGCGTCGAGTGCAGCCGCCAGTTGCCGACACACGGCGGCGACGCCGATGTCCCACGCAATGTGGCGTTCGCATTCGGCCGCCGGCAAGCCGAGCCGGCCAAGGGCACGCGGCATTAAATTCCCAGCGTGGTCGGCGACGACCAGCAAAGGCGATGCACCGGCTTCATTGAAGACGGTGACAGGCGCCGGCTCATCGGCCGCTAAGAGGCTATCCGGCATCGCATTCATCGGCGTTCACGCTGTGGGAAACTACCGGGATAGGGGCAAAACCCACATTGGCGCGGAAAATGCATGGTAGAGACTCGGCCATGACGCGGGGCTGCAATGCCGATTCTGACCATCAGGCATCTGACGACATATCATTATAAGCGGCCGGTCGCCTTCGGCGAGCACCGCATGATGCTGCGTCCGCGCGATGACGAGGACCAGAGGATAATCGAATCCGGCCTCGAAATTACGCCCAAGCCGAGCCGACTGTCTTGGACGCGGGATGTGTTCGGCAATCATGTCGCCACCGCGCGTTTCGCGCGCCGGGCCTCGCAGTTGCGCTTCAAAAGCACCATTCGCATCGACCACGCGCCGGCGAGTTTCCGCGAAGCCGATGTCCGGCCTTTTGCCCGTAATTATCCGTTCGACTATGGCGCGAAAGCAAGCTCGAGGCTGGCGCGTTACGTCGCGCCGCCGCAGCGCTGCCCGGCGGTCGACGCCTGGGCCTTGAGCTTCCTGCACATGGACGGGTCAGCAGGCACCCACGACCTTCTCGTCGACATGACGCGGACCATCCATCGCACTTTCAAGCACGGCGCGCGGCACGAGAAAGGTGTACAGGACCCGGCCCGGACCCTGCATCTCATGAGCGGAAGTTGCCGAGATCTCGCCGTGCTGATGATCGCGGCGCTACGCTCGCTTGGATTGGCTGCGCGTTTCGTATCCGGATATCTGCATCTCGGCGATGATGACGATGACGATTTGAGCGGCGGCAATACCCACGCCTGGGTCCAGGTCTACATTCCCGGCCCGGGCTGGGTCGACTTCGATCCATCGAGCGGCAAGGTGGGAAACGAAAATCTTGTACGCGTCGCAGTCGGCTGCGAGCCGCGGGTGGCGATTCCGCTGCAAGGCACCTGGATCGGAAGCGCGTCGGATCATCTCGCCATGAAAGTCGCGGTCAAGGTCACGGCGGAGCGGATCTTAGCGCCGCCATGGCACGATGAGCCCGGCCGGCAACTCGTACCGTAGCTCCGCGAGCGCTGATCCTGTGAGGAAAGGCACCTTTTAGCCGTCTTAGTCTTAGTACAATAGCCGCAATACCCGGGTTGTGCGGCGTGAAGAGTACCCGATGAAGATTCGCGCGGGTTATGAAATCTCCTATGACTGCCCGCAGCCGACGCCGATGATCCTGGCGCTGAGCGTTCATCCGTCGCGCTTTTCCGATCTCTTGACGCTCGATCGGATGCAGACTGATCCGCCGATCCTTGCCAATACCTATCACGACGGCTTCGGCAATTTCTGCCATGTCATCCGCGCTCCGGCGGGCCGGCTGACGATGTCGACGAACTTTCTGGTGCAGGACAAGGGCGAACCCGACGACGTCGGCCCTTACGCGGAACAGCATGCGCTCGAAGACCTGCCGGTCGATGTCCTTATCTATCTGCTTGGCAGCCGCTACTGCGAGACCGATCGCCTGACCAATATCGCGTGGACGCTGTTCGGGCACGTTCGCAAGGGCTGGCCGTTGGTGATGGCGATCTGCGATTACGTTCATCACCACATCACCTTCAACTATGCGCACGCCAGCCCGACCAGGACGGCATATGACGCCTATGTGGAAAAGCGCGGCGTGTGCCGCGACTTCGCCCACCTTGCCGTCACATTGTGCCGGTGCATGAACATACCCGCGCGGTATTGCACCGGCTATCTCGGCGACATCGGCGTGCCGCCGGACCCTAGCCCGATGGACTTCAGCGCCTGGTTCGAAGTCTATCTCGGCGGCCGCTGGTACACGCTTGACGCCCGCCACAACACGCCGCGGATCGGCCGCATCCTGATGGCGCGCGGACGCGACGCCACCGACGTCGCGATCGTGACCTCGTTCGGCCCGTGCACACTCGCAGGCTTCAAGGTGATCACCGACGAGGAGCCGCCGGGCGCTCCGGCGAGCAAAGTGTCGCGGAGCTGACGGGCATCCGCCAGTGGGTCAATTTTGGCGACGCGGCCCGAATTGATCGGCCTGAAATTCAAGGAAGATATCGGCGTTCGGGCAGAAACGTGGGGCTAATACCGTCGACGTCGGCTTCGTGGCCAGCCAATCGCGGCACGCCTGTTCGGCGGGGCAATCTTCGCAGCGGTGCAGCGCGGTGGCGTAGCTCAGGCCCAAAAGCTGACCGCAGCCCAGTTCAAGACCGAGGCGCTCCAGCATTTCGCAAATATGGATTGAATGGCATTCATGTCCGGTCGGCGCAGTCATGACCGCTCCTCACCTCCCAGCACAGGTAGCATAGACCGCACGGCAGGCGTCTAATTGATCTAGATCAATACTCGGCGATGGCCGCGGAAATCCAGACGCTAGCGCGCTTTGCCGAACAGCTCGGCAACCGGCGCGCCGGAGGCAATTTTTGCCTCGCGCAGTTTTTCAGCCGCTGCGCCACGCTCCGCCCTTTGCAATACCTCGCCCGCGCGCTCGCGGGGAATGAAGCAGACACCGGTCTCGTCGGCGAGCACGACGTCTCCCGGATTCACCGTCACACCGCAGATCGTCACCGGCCGGTTGATGGCGATGGTTTTGACACGCCATTTTCCCGTGATCGGGCTGACGCTGCGCGACCAGATCGCGTAGCCGATCCTGCGGGAATGATCGACATCGCGCACCCCGCCGTCGACGATCGCGCCAAGCTCGCCCTGCCGCTGGCCGATGGTCGCCGATATGCCGCCGAGGTTGGAAACAAGATCGACGCCTTGCAGCACGATTACGTCGCCGGGCTCGGCGAGATTATGCGCCTCGATCTCGCCAAGCCCCGAGACGGCGGCTTTGACGGCATCGGCCACCGGCTCGGTCGCGGCGATGTTGCGCACCGTCAGCGCGCGGCCGACGAGCCGCGCGGTCGGGTCGCGCGGGGTGAGTAGCGCCGCCGGCACGACGCCCCCAATTCCAAGCTCATCCATCGCATCCGAGGCCATGCCGGTGAGATCAGGCAGCGCCCGGAAGCCGTCGCGCAGCGCGGGCGACAACGCCGGCAGCTCCAGTGCGCCGAAGGCACCCGCTGCAAGCTTGCCAAGCGTCGTCTTGGTCACGGCCGCGACTCAGAAACCGAATAGCTTGGTCGGATTGTCGACCAGCAAAAGCTGGCGCGTTTTCGCGTCCGGCGCAATCTCCGGAATGAGATCGACAAGTTCGCCGTCATTGGGCACGGCGGTGTGATTAGGATGCGGCCAGTCGGTGCCCCAGACCACGCGCTCGGGTGCGTGCGCGGCAAGGTCGCGGGCGAACGGCACCGCGTCGGCGTAAGGGTAGCGCTCTTTGGTGATGCGATCGGTGCCGGACAGCTTGACCCAGATATTGCCGGCGTCGAGCAAACGGCGCAGCACCGAAAAGGCCTTGCCCTTGAGCCCCTCGCCGACGTCGACGCGGCCGATATGGTCGATCACGATCGTCGCATCGATCGAGCGGATAAAATCGTACAATTCCACGATGCCGTTGCCGCCGGTATGGATGGCGATGTGCCAGCCATACGGCTCAACCAGCTCGATCACTTTGCGCATGTCGGCAAGCGGCATCGGTGGGCCGAGGCGAGGGAAGAAGTGCAGGCGCACGCCGCGCACGCCGGCATCATCGAGGCGGTCGACTTCCTCTTGCCGCATCGACGGCTCGAGCAAGGCGACGCCGCGATAGCGGCCCTGCCCGGCGGCGAGAAGATCGACCAGCGCCGAGTGATCGCTGCCGTGGCAGGTCGATTGCACGAACACGCCGCGCTCAAAGCCGAGGAAGGCATGCAGACGGAACAAATCTTCCTTCGGCGCGTCGGTCGGCGTGAACGGCCGGTTCGGCGCGAAGGGAAATTTCCGGTGCGGGCCGAACACATGAAAATGCGAATCGCAAGCCAGCGGCGGCAGCTTGAACTGCGGCTTTTTCGGATTCGGATCCGGCGGCGGGATGGTCGGAGTGAGATCTTCGGGACGGATGGACATTGGCTCTACGCTACTTTCGCATGATCAATCGCAGCGCGCGGTCATGCCGCCGTCGACGACGATCTCGGTGCCGGTGATGAAACGCGCTTCGTCGGAGGCGAGGAACAGCACGGCATTCGCCGTGTCGCGACCGTCGCCCGTGAAGCCGAGCGGGATACGCGCAACGCGGGATTTGAGCAAGGCCTCGATATCGCCGCCGGAGCGCTGCTTAGCGAGGCGGGCTTCGACCATCGGCGTATGCATCTGACCCGGCACCACGGTGTTCACGCGGATGCCCTTGTCGGCATATTGCACGGCGGTCACCCGCGAGAACTGGATCACCGCGGCCTTGGCCGAGGCATAGCCGATCTGCGGCGAGCCGGTGAAGCGAATGCCGGAACTCGACGCCGTATTGACGATGGCGCCGCCGCCCTGCCCGATCATGACCGGGATCACGTGGCGGCAGGTGAGAAAGACGCTTTTGAGATTGTAGTCGATCTGAGCGTCGAAACTTTGTTCGGAGATTTCGGCGGCGCCCCCCGAGGCCGAGCCGCCGACATTATTGAGGAGAATGTCGATGCGGCCGAATTTTTCGCGGCAGGCTTGCGTCATGGCGCCGACCTGCGCGTCGTCGAGCATGTCGCAGACATGCGTCGCGATCTGGCCGTCATTGCCGACGCGCGCGACCGTTTCGGTCATCGCGTCGGCGCTCTTGTCGACGGCAAAAACCTTGGCGCCTTCGCGCGCGAAAAGCACTGCGGCGGCGCGGCCGTTGCCCCAGCCCGGCCCGATGCAGCCGGCACCGGCAACGAGCGCCACCTTCCCCTCGACACGTCCGGCCATAACGATTTCGGCTCAGCCTCTCCAGCGAAGAGCGGATGGTAATACATGCCCCGCGCGGCGGCGACTGCTATTGTGGGTCAGGCCCGCCGAATTTCAAAAAAAATAACGGATAAGACCGCCGGTCAGGACGGCCTTACCGCTCAGGCGAGCAATCGAAAGCCCGCTCGCTCCGCGACGATGCGATCAGGAATGCCTCGCCTGGGTGGCGAACTTATTGGGGTCAGGGATGCCGACCGTGCGGCCGTCCTTATCGTAGCCGGGGATCAGGTTATAAACCGGCCCGCCATTGGCTCGGCTAACTGGCGGATTGCTCGCAGCCGACGCCATGACGGCCGTGCCAAGGACGATCGCGGCGGCCAGCGCGATTTTTGTCTTGCTGAACATGGTCATCTCTCCAGGTTAAACGACGGCCATAACGGCCATACGGAGGAGACTGCAAAACGCCGCATTTATTCCCGGCCGAGACGGCCGGCGCGCTATTTCCGATAACATCCTCATGAGAAAAGTTTGAACAAGCGGACGGGAATAAGTCCCGCGGCCCGCCCCGCCTCGCGCGACTATCATAATTTGGCCAGTGATCGCGGCTATCGAAAGCCATAATGGCCGCTGAAGGTTGGATGATGGTCGCCGTAACACGAGCCGCTAGCAAGGTTCCCGAAGTCACGCTGGTGTTCTGGATCATCAAGATCGCGGCGACCACGCTCGGCGAGACCGGCGGCGACACCGTGACGATGACGCTCGACTGGGGCTACCTTCTCGGCACCGCGCTGTTTCTGTCGCTATTGGTCGTTTTGGTATTTCTCCAGATCGCGGCAAGAACATTTCATCCACTCCTCTATTGGGCCACGATCGTCGCCTCGACCACGGCCGGCACGACCATGGCCGACTTTGCCGACCGTTCCTTGGGCATCGGCTACGCCGGCGGCACGTCGGTTTTGTTCGCCTGCCTCATGGCCACACTCGGCGTCTGGTATTGGTCGCTCGGTTCGATATCGGTCGCAACCGTCAACACCCCGAAAGTGGAAGCATTCTACTGGCTCGCCATCACCTTCTCGCAGACGCTCGGCACCGCGCTCGGCGACTGGACAGCCGACGACACCGGACTTGGTTACGATGGCGGCGCGTTGTTGTTCGCCGCTGCGCTCGCGCTGCTCGCGGCGGCCTATTTTTGGACCAAGGTGTCGCGAGTGCTTTTGTTCTGGGCGGCCTTTATCCTGACGCGGCCGCTCGGCGCGACCGTCGGCGATTTTCTCGACAAGCCGACCGGTGACGGCGGACTTGCGTTGAGTCGTCCGATTGCGACAGCGATCATCGGCGCTTTCATCGTCGTTTGCATTCTCGTCCTGCCGCAACGGGCCGGCCAGCATCCGCACTAAACCTCGCGAGCTCGCCTCTCGTGGAAATGCCACCACACCACCGCGACAATTCCAAGGATCACGCCCGCCACCAGCACCAGGATCAATGCCGAGTTTTCGACCCAGGCGATCGCCGGAATGCCCAGCGCCATGATCACGCCGAGCAGGCAGACCTGCCAGGACAGCACGTGCACGCCGGCGGTGAAGGTGCCGAGCGTCAGCAAAGTGAAAATGGCGAGCCCGGTGCCGGCGGCGTTGAAATCCCGCTGCACGCTCGACAATAGCAACATATTCATCACCACTAGAAACGCGATCCAGTGCAGCGCCTGGGTCGCGATCAATCGCAATCGGGCCGACGAGTCGCTGGCGCGATGCCATCCGGCGCCGACGCACACCAGCGCGATCAACGGCGCCAAGAGCTCCCAATAACCGGTGATCGGCTGTTTCGAAAAACTGGTATAGGCGACGCCGATCATGGTCAGGATCAGCACTGCGCCAAACGGCAGTTCCCAGATCCAAAAATTCAAATGCCGCCATCGGTGCGATGGCGCGCCTTGCGGAATGTGCGGCGCCGGCGGGGGGTTTAACTCTGTGTCGCTCATGGTGCCGGCTCCCTCCTTAAGTGATCGATCGCTCATCAAGCCCATTGCAACCGCTGAAGGATCGCGCGTCCCATCACCCAATCCTTATCGCTCTCCGACAGGAAGCCCAGCTCTTCGGTGAAATGGGTGACGCGCTGGCGGTAGGTTGCCTTAGAAAACGAGTTCGTCATGTCGGTACCCCAATGGCAACGCTGCGGCCCATAGGCGTCGAACACGCGTTTGAGATGCACCGTCACGTCGCGGAACGGATAGGGCTCGAGCGACACGCCGGGCGAACCCGACAGCTTGACGCTGACATTGGGATATTTGGCGAGCGCGACCGCCTGATCGATCGCCGCCGGTAATGTGCCATCCTTGGCCATGGCGGCGGTCAGCCCCATGTGGTCGATGATGAGCGCGAGCTGCGGGTGAC
>JBEKRD010000087.1:0-20537 GCA_049519075.1 Xanthobacteraceae bacterium
ACCGCGGTCTGGCCGTCCTCGGCGGTGGAGAACACCTGGCTCTTCTTGGTCGGGATCGTGGTGTTGCGGTCGATCAGCCGGGTGAACACGCCGCCCAGCGTCTCGATGCCGAGCGACAGCGGCGTCACGTCGAGCAACAGCACGTCCTTGACGTCGCCTTGCAGCACGCCCGCCTGAATCGCGGCACCGATGGCCACGACCTCGTCCGGATTGACGCCTTTGTGCGGCTCCTTGCCGAACAGCTGCTTCACGACTTCCTGGACCTTCGGCATGCGGGTCATGCCGCCGACAAGAACCACCTCATTGATCTCGGCCGCGGACAGGCCGGCGTCCTTCAACGCCTGCCGGCACGGATCAATCGTCTTCTGAATGAGATCGTCGACCAGCGCTTCGAACTTGGCGCGGGTGAGCTTCATGGTCAGATGCTTCGGCCCGGACGCATCCGCGGTGATGAACGGCAGATTGATCTCGGTCTGGGTCGTCGAGGACAGCTCGATCTTGGCCTTCTCGGCGGATTCCTTGAGCCGCTGCAAAGCGAGCTTGTCGCGGCGCAGATCGATGCCCTGCTCCTTCTGGAATTCGTCGGCCAGATAATTGACCAGCCGCATGTCGAAATCCTCGCCGCCGAGGAAGGTGTCGCCGTTGGTCGACTTCACCTCGAACACGCCGTCGCCGATTTCGAGAACGGAAATATCGAAAGTGCCGCCGCCGAGATCGTAGACCGCGATGGTGCCGGTCTTGGTCTTGTCGAGCCCGTAGGCGAGCGCGGCGGCCGTGGGCTCGTTGATGATGCGCAGCACTTCGAGGCCGGCGATCTTGCCGGCGTCCTTGGTGGCCTGGCGCTGGGCGTCATTGAAATAAGCCGGAACGGTGATGACCGCCTGATCGACCTTGGCGCCGAGATAGGCCTCCGCGGTCTCCTTCATCTTTTGCAGGATGAATGCGGAAATCTGCGACGGCGAATAGGTCTTGCCCTCGATCTCGACCCAGGCGTCGCCATTCGAGGCGCGCGAAATCTTGTAAGGGACGAGTTTCTTGTCCTTTTCCACCATCGGATCGTCGTAACGACGGCCGACAAGACGCTTGACCGCGAAAATCGTGCGCTCCGGATTGGTTACCGCCTGGCGTTTTGCCGGCTGGCCGACCAGCCGCTCACCCTCGTCGGTGAACGCGACGATCGACGGCGTGGTGCGCATCCCTTCTGCGTTCTCGATGACCTTCGGCGTCTTGCCTTCCATGACGGCGACGCAGGAATTCGTGGTCCCGAGATCGATACCGATGACCTTGCCCATGGTCTTTACTTCCTCTCTCTTGCGGCAGGTCGGGCAGGCCCGGATGGCGCCCTTAAGTCCGACCCCCTTTATCAACTCTTAACCGTCCCACCGCCAGCTGCGGCCCACCGCACAGATGCTAGCCACCCGCTGACTGCTTAAGACGATTTTCCCTTGGCTCATATAGGAGGGCGACTACGCCCTGCAAGGCGGGATTGCCGTCTCGCGGCCGCCTCATTGCCCGACCCGGCATGGTGCGGACAGGCCCGGCGCCGGCCGCGGCGAGGGCTATCTCGCAGAACAACATTGAGCTTCTTTTAACGGTGTCGGGCAGAGCGTCGAATTCACTCCTGCGCGCTAGCCCGGCATTAAGGAAAGCCTGCCACGGATGAGACGGGCGAAGCGTCAAGCCGCAACGGCCGGCCGCTATTGGCTCCGTAATTCGCCCGCGGCCGGGGAGACGTCATGCACGTCAGTCATGTCGAGTTCGGCGCAACGCCCCCGCGCACCGCCGCAGAGCCCGATCCCGTTCGTAGGTTTGCCGAGTTATTGCCGCGACCGCTTCGTTTTCTCGGCGTTGGCGGGCTCGGGCTGATCACCGATCTTGCGATTTTCACGCTCGTCCTCGCCCATCACCCGCACCCGCATCCGCACCCGCTGTTGGCGCGACTGGTCTCGCTCGCCGCGGCGACGTTCGTGACCTGGCGGCTCAACCGCGCGCTGACCTTCGATCGCAGCGGCCGCCACCCGGCCCATGAAGCCTTGCGTTACGCCGTGGTCGCCTGCTCCGCTCAGGCCATCAGCTACGCGATATTCGCGGCCCTGGTCCTCACCGTCCTCGCCCCGCTGCCGCAGCTCGCCGTGCTGATCGGCGCCGCCACCGCCGCGTTGGTTTCCTATGGCGGCCAGTCCCTGTTCGCATTCCGGCCGCATCGTGCGGCCGCCGATCCCCAGCGCCCCGCATAGGCCCCGACATGCCCGTCCGCGACATGACAATCGATGCCGAGGTCTTCGTGATCGGCGCCGGTCCCGCCGGCCTCACCGCGGCCTATTGTCTGACCAAGGAGGCGCGGTCCGTCATCGTCATCGAGCGTGATCCGGTCTATGTCGGCGGCATCAGCCGGACCGTCGATTACAAGGGTTACCTTTTCGACATCGGCGGCCACCGCTTCTTCTCCAAGTCGAAGGAAGTCGTGGCGTTGTGGCAGGAAATCCTGCCCGACGATTTCATCGCGCGGCCGCGACTGTCGCGCATCTATTACAACGGCAAATTCTTCGCCTACCCGCTCAAGGCATTCGAAGCGCTGTTCAAGCTCGGCATCTTCACCAGCGCGGCGTGCTTATTGTCCTACGCCTACGCGAAAGTCTTCCCGGTCGCGCAAGCGCGCACCTTCCACGACTGGGTGCGCAACCAGTTCGGCGAACGGCTGTTCCAGATTTTCTTCAAGACCTACACCGAAAAAGTGTGGGGCATGTCGTGCGACGAGATCTCCGCCGATTGGGCGGCGCAGCGCATCAAGGGTCTCGACCTGATTACTGCGGTCATCAATGGGCTGAAGCGATCGCTGCGGTTCGGCGGCAGAACCAAAGCCGGCGACGACACCGTCAAGACGCTGATCGAGAGCTTCCAATACCCGCGCAAGGGCCCGGGCATGATGTGGGAGGCGGCGGCGCGTCAGATAACGGCGTGGGGCGGCCGCATCATGATGGGCCGCGAGCTTGTCGGACTCGAATTCGACGACGCCCATAATCTCTGGCGCATCGAGGTCGCGACCGGGCGCGGCGGCCGGGAAAGCTATACGGCACGCCACGTGGTCAGCTCGGCGCCGCTGCGCGAACTGGTGGCCCGGCTCAAGCCCGCGCCGATCTCGCTCCTGCATGCGCGCGCGCTGCGTTACCGCGACTTCCTCACCGTGGCGCTGATGGTGCGCAAAGACGAGCTGTTCCCGGACAATTGGATCTACATCCACGACCCGAGCGTCAAAGTGGGCCGGGTACAGAATTTCCGCTCCTGGTCGCCGGAGATGGTGCCGGCCGGCATGAGCTGCCTTGGCCTCGAATATTTCTGCTTTGAGGGTGACGGCCTGTGGACCGCCCCCGACCGCGATCTCATCGCGCTCGCAACGAAGGAAGTGGCGCGGATCGGGCTCGTCGCCGCAGCCGACGTGGTCGACGCCTGCGTGGTACGCCAGGCCAAGGCCTACCCGGTCTATGACGAAGACTATCGCGCCAATATCGCGGCCATCCGGCTCGACCTCGAGGGCAGTTATCCGACACTGCACGTCGTCGGCCGCAACGGCATGCACCGCTACAACAACCAGGACCACGCGATGATGACGGCGATGCTCACGGCGCGCAACATTCTCGCCGGCTCCCGGCTCTACGACGTGTGGAACGTCAACGAGGACGCCGAATATCACGAGGCGGGCACCTCCGGCGTGCAGCAGGCGCTCGACAGCGTGCGGCTGGTTCCCGAAAAGGCGGCCGCGGAGCACGCCGCCTAGGTCGATAACGCGTGAGACCGCGATGCACGGCACCTGTCTACAAGCGCCGGATCACAAAGTAGCCGGGCATTTAGAGCGGGCAACGGTCATTGGATCGTTTGCCCTGATCTCATTTGCATATTTCTACGCGGCAATATCGCGGTCGATCGCGGACTATTTTCAGATGGACGAGGTTCTTGCGGTCTCGGCCGCCCGGGCACCGTCGCTGTCGCGGGTCTGGGATGCGATCTGGGCCGGAACCGATTTCTCGCCACCGACATATCACTTCTTGCTCCACGGCTTCGTTCAAGTCGCCGGAGCCGCGGACGGTCATTTGGTTTGGCGCCTGCCGGCGATCGTCGCGGTCTATGGCGCCGCTCTTTGCACTTACTGGCTCCTCGTCAAGTTTCGCTTGAGCCGGCTCTCGGCCGTTTTCGGATTCGGCATTGTCCTGGCTTTTGGCTTGTTCGACTATGCCATCCAAGTTCGCCAATATGCCCTGCTGACTCTCGGTCTCGCGATCGCGTTACTGCTCTGGTCGGGGATTGAGAACACGCCCGTCGGGAAGGTCCGAATCGGCTGCCTATGGCTGGCGCTCAGCGCCTGCCTGTGTCTGCATTTCTATGGGGTTGTCGAGGTTGCCGCGATCGGCACCGCGGAGCTGGTTTACTGGATTAGCCGCAGGCGCTTTCGGATCGCTGTTTGGACGGCGCTTCTATTGACGGTGCCGGTGGAGGCTGCGCTTTATCCGCTCGCGGCCCACCTTGCTGCATTCAACGCCGGCGACAACCTTGCAGCCTCATATTACGCCAAGCCCGGCTTGGGCGGATTCGTCAGCGCGCTGTTCGATGTTGTCGGCGGCGGCGGGTTCGGGACGCTGTTGCTGCTTTTCGTTTTTCTGGCCGTGGGGATCGCACATCTTCTGGAACCGGCCGAGCGGCGATTGCCGGCGGCATTTGAAGCTGTCCCAAGACGCCAGACTGCCGGGCTCACTGAGATCGAGATCGTTATTGTCGCCCTGTGTTTTCTCCCGGTGATCACATTCGCGTTTTCGGCCTTTGTGACCGGTTCGTTCAGCACCCGCTACATGGTCGCCGGCGCGCTGCTTCCCGCCATCGCCGCCCCATACATGTTGGACAAGCTGCCGTCGCGATGGCTCGTGGCGCCGGCCATGGCGACGTTCATTTGTGGCATCCTGATCCTGCGGGCGCATGCGCCAAACGCCACCGCGGATGCGCTGGAAGTCCTGCAAAAAGCGCGGCCGTCTTTGCCCATCGTCGTCGGCGACGGATATCTCTACATCGACCTCATGGAGGCCGCCGACGCCAGCACGCGGTCAAATCTCGTCTACCTCAAGAGACCGGCGGGCAGCCGCAGTCCCGATCCTACAAACGAGAATATGATCATACGTCTCGCTACTCTCCACCCCGAATATCGGGTCAGCGAGCAAAACGTTTTTCTCGCCGGCAACCCCGAGTTTTACGAGCTGTATAGGCCCGGCGGATTCACCGACACGACCACGCCCGCGCTGATCGAAAAGGGACTTTTGGGAACCGTTCTGGATGCTGAGCGCGGCTTCCTGCTTTTTCGAGCTTTATCGCCGGCGGCTAGTCACCAGGACGGCGGCGACAAATGAAGACCATCGAGATCTGCCGGCCTGTTCGAATGCGAGGCACTGTCCTTGACTATTTGGCCATCGCTCGTTTCGACCACAGCACCAAACAGATCTTCATTATCCCGGGCATTATTCTCGCTTATTTGCTTCGCGGTCCGCATACTGCTTCACCGACGACTTCCATTGCTCTTGGCCTGATCACCGCTCTCTGCGTCGCATCCGCGAACTACGTCATCAACGAATGGCTCGACCGCGATTTCGATAAGTTTCACCCGAGGAAATCGCACCGCTCGGCCGTGCAGCGCGAATTGCGCGGCGAGAGCGTATTGCTGGAATGGTCTGCCCTCCTCGCGGTGGCTTTGATTTGCGCTTTTCTGAACAGCAAGACGATGTTCGTCGTCGCCATCGTGTTTACCTGGCAGGGTATCATCTACAATGTCGCGCCGTTCCGGACGAAAAATAGACCGTACCTCGACGTTATATCGGAATCGATCAACAGCCCGCTGCGGCTGATGATTGGTTGGGCCATGATCGACCCGACGACACTGCCGCCGGGATCGTTGATTTTGATGTATTGGACGGGCGGCGCATTTCTCATGGCGGCCAAGCGGCTTTCGGAATACCGCGAGATCGTCGAATCACACGGCAAGGAATTGCTGGCGCAATATCGGGCAAGCTTCGCCCGCTATTCGGAAATATCGCTGACGATATCTTGTTTTGTCTACGCGCTGTTCGCGATCTTCTTCCTCGCCGTCTTCTTGATAAAATACCGGATCGAATATTTGGTCACGGTACCTGTGATCATAGCGCTGTTCGCTTATTATCTGGTCATCGCCATCAGCCCGGGATCCGCCGCGCAGAAGCCGGAACGCTTGTTTCGCGAACCGGGCCTCGTCTTTTTGGTCCTGCTGCTGACAGCGACATTCCTGCTCATGACCTTTATCGACGTTCCGCTGCTCGACGCGCTCGCGGTTCAGCAATACATCCGCATTCCATGACGCCGGGGCGCCTGCTCGGACCCCCCGACTGGGACGCGATCGATCTCGCGGCGTTCGATGTCGACGGCACGCTCTACAGTCAAACCCGGCTTCGCGTCCGCATGATGCGGGACGTCTTGCTGGACGCCGCGTCGCGACGGACGCCAGAGGCGATCGCGGTGCTGCGGACCTATCGGCGATTGCGCGAGCGGCTGGCCGAACAGGAGGTTTCGGGTTTCGAGACTATACTGATCGCCGAAACCGCAGACGCCACCGGCTACGCCTTGGAGCGGGTCCGATCCATCGTGGCAGAGTGGATCGAGCGCCGGCCGCTGGCCTATCTGAGGGCTTGCCGCTATCCGGGCGTGGCAGAGCTCTTCGCCGGCTTGCGGCGCAGGGGCAAGACCATCGGCATTGTTTCCGACTATCCAGCCGGCGCAAAACTCGCCGCGCTGGGTCTGGAGGCCGACCATGTCGTTTGCGCGAGCGACAAAGCCGTCGGTCTCCTCAAGCCGAATCCCCGTGGTCTTTGCGCCGTCATCGAAGCCGCCGGCACAAGCCCGCGTCAAACGGTGCTGATCGGAGACCGCGCGGATCGCGACGGCGAAGCGGCGCGCCGCATCGGCGCTTGGGCGCTGATAAAGTCGCCGAGGCCGATCGAAGATTGGCAGACCTTCGCCGATTTCGATGACGCGGTGTTCGGAAATTTGTTGCTGGCGTGATGAAGCCTTAGGCGGAGGCGAGCGTGGCCTGTCCCGGTGGCGCCGCGATTTCGCGTCCATCGTTCTGCGCCAGCCGCCAGAGCAATCGGCCGGCAAAGGCGATCAGCACGATCGGCGCCAGCGGAATCCGGCCGACGGCCGCGAGCATCATCGTCACCGGCAGAGTCCAGACCGCGATCAGGAGCCAATGGTCGCGCATCGTATTATCGGTGCGATCGAGCAATAGCGCGACCACGAAGCCAAACACCACCATGTCGTAGGTGAGAATGTATGGCGTGAAGAGGAAGGTCGCGGCGACAAAAAGCCCAAGCGAAAGCGCCGGATCGCGCCGCCGCCAAAAGGTCCAGACCACCGCGGCGAACGCCAAAGCGGTCGCCGCATACTGGATCGCCCAAGCTACGCCCAGCGGCAGGCTTATGAGGCGGGCGCCGTAGAATACCGACGCCACCATGGAATAGAACAGGCCGTCGCTCGTTTCCGTAAGCCATGCCTGCTGCGGCACGACCTGACGCCAATATTCAATCCAGATGTCCCAGCCGAACAGCATTGCAGTCACCGCGACCAGCGCCGCCGTCGTCACGGTGGCCGCGGCGATCGTCAGCCATCGGCGTTCGAGCAATAGAACGACCGGCAGCAACAGCCCGATCTGCGGCTTGACGGTGAGGATGCCAAACAGAATGCCGGCCAGCACCGGCCGGCGCTCGCGGTTGAGCATGCCGGCGACCAGAAGTGCTGCGGTATAGAAACCGTTTTGGCCGAAAAAAATGCAGACCGCGATGCCGGGTGCAACCGCGAGAAACGGCAGACGTTGGCGCGCGACGGCGCCACTGCAGCAAAAAAGATAGATCGCGATGCCGACCACGCACCAGGTGATATAGGCCGGCATATAGGGCATGAGGCCGAACGGCCAGATGAACAGGACGATGTGCGGCGGGTATGACCAATAAGCCACCGGATACGGGATACCCAGGATCTGGCGGATCGCTTCGTTATAGACATGGAAATCAAACCACGGCGCGGGGCCGCCGTGGAACAACGAGCGGCCGCCCAGCCAGGTATTGAGGAAGTCGCGGCCGAATAGGTAATGTTGATGGTCGACCCACGGCCCGTCGTGGGGTGGCCAGCCGGCAAACACGAGAATTCCGATCTCGTGCACGATGAGGAACACGCCGGCGGCAACGGTCAGCTTGGCATAAAGTTCGTCAACCGACGTTCGGCCGGGAGCGGTCATGGGCGCCGCGAAACCGCCATTTGAGATGAGCAGGGACATTCGTAAAAGCCTGACCTGGAACTGGTAAAAATCCGATAAAGGCGCGTTATGAGCCTGTCGAGCAATGCATCGGGGTTACGGCTCTACCCGGGCCATTTCGACCGCGCGAATCAGGCGGCGCTGCTTGCCGCCATTCGCGACGTGTTGGCGACGGCACCGCTCTACACGCCACGGCTGCCTAAATCCGGTCGGCCGATGTCTGTGCGCATGTCCAATTGCGGGCCGCTTGGCTGGTTGTCGGATGAGCGCGGCTATCGTTATGAGCCGGCCCATCCCGAGACCGGGCGGCCGTGGCCGCCGCTGCCCGATGCGCTGTTGAAGCTTTGGAACGATGTGGCCGACTACCCCCACCGACCGGAGGCCTGTCTGATCAATTTCTATGCGGCATCGGCCAAAATGGGGCTGCACCAAGACCGCGACGAGGCGGATTTCACCGCGCCCGTCGTTTCGCTTTCGCTCGGCGACACCTGTCTGTTCCGTGTCGGCGGCCCAAAGCGCGGTGACCCTACCCGCTCCTTCCGCCTCAATTCCGGCGACGTGCTGGTTCTTGCTGGCGACGCCCGGCTTGCCTTTCACGGCGTTGACCGCATCTATGCGGGCAGCTCGACCTTGCTCACAGAGGGCGGACGGATCAATCTGACCTTGCGGCGGGTGACTCGCCCCGAAATGGCGCCAGAAGTGTTGCCGGAAACTGTATGATGATTCGCGCGACCAAAATCCCATCGAACTGCACACGCGCCGGCTTCGCCGCCATTATCGCGCTGTTACTGTCGGCAATGCCTGCGTTAGCCGCCGAGCCGGTCTTCCCCACTGGCTCGCGGCTCGGCCTCGTGCCGCCACCCGGCATGGTGCGAAGCCGGACGTTTGAGGGTTTTGAAGATCCGGACAAAAACGCCGTCATTCTGTTCGCCGCCATGCCGGCCGCGGCTTACGGCGAGCTAGACAAATCCATGGTCCCGGAGGCGCTGCAGAAACAAGGTATCGAGATCGACAAGCGCGAACCGATCGAGCTCGGCTCCGGCAAGGGTTTTCTTCTCAGCGGCAAGCAAACCAGCGACAACGCAGGCTATCGCAAATGGCTATTGGTCGCGCCGGTGGGCGATATCACCGCGCTCGTTACCGTGCAGATCAAAGCCGCGGAGCAGGACAAGGACAACGACACAACCTACTCGGACAGCGTGGTGCGCACTGCGCTCGCGACACTGGCGGTGCGCGCGAGCGTGCCGGACGCCGAACGGCTTAGCCTGTTGCCGTTCACGGTCGGCGACCTGGCCGGCTTCCGCATCGACGACATCGTGCCAGGCAGCGCGCTGATGCTGGTCGATGGGCCCGCAGACCAGGGCACGGACCCATCCGGCCCCGCCCATAAAACGCATTTTCTCATTGCCGCCATGTCGGGCGGTCCGAACGAGGCGGCTGATCGCGCCAATTTTGCCCGGGTGACGTTCGGCCAGATCGGCGGCATCAAGGATATCCACATCCAGGATGCGGAGCCGCTCCGCCTCAACAACCAGGCTGGTTATGAGACCTTGGCGAAGGCCAAGGAAGGGCGAACCGACGCCGATATCATGGTGGTGCAATGGCTACGCTTCGGCACCGGCGGATTCATGCAAATGATCGGCATCGTGCCCGCGGAGTTGTGGCATGACGCATTCACCCGCTTGCGCGCGGTGCGCGATAGCGTCGATCCGAAATAATTTCTCAGGATTCTTTCGCCGCCGCCCTGGCGTTGTCATTGATGGCTGACGCCGGCGCGGTTTTCGGTCCACCCTTCGAGACGCCGACCAAGGCCGGCCGCAACACGCGCTCGCCGATCATGTAACCGGGTTGCACCACCTGCACGACGCTGCCGGCGGGCACCGTGGCGTCGGGCACCTCGTACATCGCTTGATGCAGATTGGGATCGAATTTCTCGCCTTGCGGCGTGAACTGGCGCACGCCGTTCTTTTCCAGCGCTTTGAGAAGTTCGCGCTCGGTCAGCTCGACACCGTCGATCAGCGCTTTCACGCCGGCTTGGGCGTCGGCGCGCAATTCCGGCGCCACCGCGTCCAGCGCGCGGCGCATATTATCGGCCGCGACGAGAACGTCGCGGGCAAAGGATGAGACGGCATAGAGCCGAGAATCGGCCACTTCGCGGTCGGTGCGCTTTCGCAGATTCTCCATCTCGGCGAGCGACCGTAACAGCCGGTCGCGCAGCTCCACCGCGACCGCCACCGGATCGGGTTGTGGCGTATCCGGCGCACCGGCCGCCGGCGCGGCTGCGGTCTGTTGCGGCTGGGCCGCTTCGTCCTCAGCGCGAGCGGTCTGTTCCGTCATATCTCATCCCACTAATTGACTGCCCCGCATATCAGGGTTCCACGGGCAAAAATCAAGCGCCGGGATACGGGCTGGGCGAGCGCGGCTGGGCCGGATTAGCCGCCCAGCAGCTTGCTCACAACTTTGGCGGTATAGTCCACCATGGGGACGATGCGCGCATAATTCAGCCGCGTCGGACCGATCACGCCGAGCACGCCGACGATCTGGCCGGAGGCATCGTGATAGGGTGCCACGATGGTCGAAGAACCGGATAGCGAAAACAGCTTGTTCTCCGAGCCGATGAAGACGCGCACCCCCTCGGCCCGCTCGGCCCGGCCGAGCAGGTCGATCACCTCGCGCCGGGTCTCCAGATCGTCGAACAGAAGTCGTACGCGTTCGAGATCGTCGATCGCCTTGAGGTCGTCGAGCAGATGCGCCTGGCCGCGAACGATCAGCTTGCGCTCGTCACTCTCCCCCCCTGACCAGCTCGCCAACCCCAAAGCGATGATTTTTTGCGTGAGCTGGTCGAGCTCGGCCTGGCTTTCTTTCAGGGTTCGTTCGATCTCGATTTTGACCTCGTCGAGGGTGTGGCCGCGGATGCGCGCATTGAGAAAATTCGCGGCTTCGGTCAGCGCCGAGGTGGGCAAGCCGACCGGGACATTGAGCACCCGGTTTTCAACCTGGCCGTCCTCGCTGACCAGAATGCCGAGCGCGCGTTCGGGCTCGAGACGGACGAATTCGATGTGCTTGAGCCGCGGATTGGATTTGGCCGTGAGCACCACGCCGGCGGCGCGGCTTAAGCCCGAGAGCAGACCGGAGGCTTCGGTCAGCACTGCTTCGACCGATTTACCCTGGCCGGAAGCCGCGACCTGGGCCTCGATCGCCATGCGGTCGCGTTCCGTGAGGTCGCCGATCTGCATCAGCGCATCGACAAAAAACCGCAGCCCCATTTCGGTCGGGAGCCGCCCGGCCGAAGTATGCGGCGCATAGACCAAGCCGAGCTGTTCGAGATCGGACATCACGTTGCGCACCGATGCGGGCGACAGTGTCATCGGCAGGATGCGCGACAGGTTCCGCGAGCCGACCGGCTCGCCGGTGGCGAGATAACTCTCGACGATCAGCCGAAAAATCTCGCGCGAACGTTCGTTGAGCTGGGCCAGGCCCAGTTGGTTCATGCCAAGAGAAAAATCATGGCTGGACAAAAAATTACTCCCAACGCCCTGCGCCGCCCGCCCAAGCGTTCACTCGATATTTATCACTCCGCCGCCGCCATCGCACGCGGCGCGGTATTGGCCGCACCAAGGAGCGCCATCAGCTTGCGCACCGAGCCGAACTCCTCCAGCCGGTCGATCGCGCCGATGACGTCGTCGACATGCGCGCCGGGCAACACGCCGTCGGCATAACTGCGGAATTTGGTTTCGATCTGCGCGCGCGACAGCGGATTCTCGGCTCCGCCGCGCGGATGCTCGCAACGCGCCGCGAATGTCGTGCCGTCATCCATCGCGATCTCGACCACGGCTTGCGAGCCGGCGACCGCCGCATCGGCGCGCACCTCGACTTTTTCGGCGGCGAAAGCGCGCAGTTTCGGATCGTCGTAACGTTTGGGTTCGAACTGCGCCAAGGTCAGCGCCCGATCGTGCAGGATCACGGCGGCGGTATAATGCGCCGACAACAGCGCCTCGAACTTGGCTTTGTAGGTGCTAAAGCCGCCATGCATGTCGTATGCGATCTTGCTGAGCGCAACGCGGACCTTGCGCACATGCGCGGCATCGATCTCATGCTTCTCCACGAGATCGAACAAAGCCGTGTTGAGGCCTTGAATCACCGTCGCCGACGGCCACAGCCGCAGCGCGATCTGCTCCAACTCGAAGCGCCGCCCGAGATCGGCGATCGCGACATCCGGTTTGCCGCCACTGGCATAGCTGTTGTAGAGCCCGCCGTCCTTGGCGGTGAGGAATTCATGCGTTGCGACGAAGCTCTGCTGCGCCAGAAGAGCCGCCATCAGCCCCGACAGCGCGCCGCGGCACTGATGGAATTTCACCGTCGGCGTCCCCCAAGCGGCAAAAGTCCCAGCGGCCTGGCTGCCGGCAAGGCCAAAAGCCCGCGCCATGGTCTCGGCGTCGAAATCAAGGAGCGAGCCGACGGCTGCCGCCGCACCGAACGGACCAAGGATGCCCGGCCCGTGCCAGCCGCGCTCGCGGAATACCGGGTAATCGAGCCCGATGCCGATCCGCGTCGTCACCTCGCAGCCCGCGGCGATGGCGACCAGAAGATCGCGGCCGGACAGGTCGTCGCGTTCGGCGATCGCGAGCGCCGGCGGCACGATTTCCGGCGTGACATGGGTCATGGTCGCGCGATGCACATCGCACATCGTGACCGCGGTGATGAGATAACCGTTGAGCAATGTCGCGCCTGCAAGCGACAAATGCCCGGCCCCGATCACACGCGATTCCGAGCCTTGCGCCAGGGCCGAGGCCAACGCCGCGACCTGGCCGGTCTCCTCGCCCTGATGGCCGGCGACCGCGCAGGCGAGTGCGTCGAGTATGAGGTTCTTGCAATGCTCGCGGACGCGGGTCGGCAAGTTGTCATAGCTCAGCGAGGCGGCGAACGCGGCCAGTATTTGTGTGGCTTCTTGGGTTGCTTCCTTCGCCATCATTCTCTCCCTCACGGCTTGCAGCGGGCGGAGCGTAGCGGTTAGCCGGCGTCACTGGCAATCGGCTCTCGCGCAATTCGCCCTATGGTCTTGTGGCCACCATAGTGGAGCGCCTAAAAGCGTGTCGCAGTGGACGCTTTGCGTTCGCCAACCAGGAGTTCCGCATGCGGCCGAGCCGCCGACAACCCGACGAATTGCGCCCCGTCTCGCTTGAGCGCGGCGTGGTGAAATATGCGGAAGGCTCCTGTTTCGTGAAATTCGGCGAGACCCATGTGCTTGTGACCGCAACGTTGGAGGACCGCCTGCCGCCCTGGCTCAAAGGCCAGGCCCGAGGCTGGATCACGGCCGAATACGGCATGCTGCCGCGCGCCACGCTCGAACGCACGCGGCGCGAGGCGTCGGCCGGCAAGCAGAACGGCCGCACCGTGGAAATTCAGCGCCTGATCGGCCGCAGCCTGCGTTCGGTGGTGGATCTCAAAGCGCTCGGCGAGCGGCAGATCACCATCGACTGCGACGTGATCCAGGCCGACGGCGGCACCCGCACTGCCTCGATCACCGGCGCCTGGATCGCGCTTTACGACTGCCTGGCCTGGATGAAGGCGCGCCAGATGGTCGAGATGGAGGTGTTACGCGACCATATTGCCGCGATCTCCTGCGGCGTCTGTTCGGGCGTGGCGGTGCTCGACCTCGATTATGCCGAAGATTCGCAGGCCGATACTGACGCCAATTTTGTCCTGACCGGCAACGGCAATATCGTCGAAGTGCAGGCGACCGCCGAAAAGGTGCCGTTCTCGGAGGAACAGTTCGGCGCATTGCTCGGGTTGGCGCGCAAGGGCGTCACCAAGCTTGTCGATCTGCAAAAGATGGCGGTGATGTGAGGCGCAATTGAGCGATGTCGCGCATCGCCGCATTACCGGTCGCCTGGTCATCGCGACGCATAATCCCGGCAAGCTCGCCGAGATGCGCGAACTCCTTGCGCCTTACGGCATCGGCGCCATTTCAGCGGGTGAGCTTGGTTTGGAAGAACCGGACGAAACCGGAATGACGTTTTCCGAGAATGCGCGCATCAAGGCGCAAGCGGCGGCAAAGGCGACGGGATTGCCTGCCTTCGCCGACGATTCCGGCCTGGCGGTCGACGCGCTCGACGGCGCGCCGGGAATTCATTCCGCGCGCTGGGCCGGGCCGGACAAGGATTTTCGCGACACCATGGCGAGGATCGAAGACCGGCTGCAAGCGCTTGGCGCCATCACACCGGAGCGCCGCAAAGCCCATTTCGTGTCTGCGCTGTGTGTCGCTTGGCCGGACGGCCATACCGAGGATTTCGAGGCCCGGGTCGACGGGGCGCTGATCTGGCCGCTGCGCGGCGAGCAGGGTTTCGGCTACGATCCGATGTTCCTGCCGGACGGCCATGACCGCAGCTTCGGCGAAATGTCGAGCGAGGAAAAACACGGCTTGCCGCCGCGCGGCAAAGGGCTGTCGCACCGCGCCCGCGCCTTCCTCAAATTGGCGGAGGCCTGCCTTGCTCGACAATAGCCCGACCGAGAGCGAGCAGGCCTTCGGCGTCTACGTGCATTGGCCGTTCTGTCTGTCGAAATGCCCCTATTGCGACTTCAACAGTCATGTCCGTCACGCAGCGATCGACGAGCCGCGCTTCACCCGCGCTTTTGCCGCCGAAATCGCAGCGACGGCTGAGCGGGTACCGGGCCGAACCGTGTCGACGGTCTTTTTCGGCGGCGGTACTCCTTCGCTGATGCAGCCGGCAACGATCGCGGCCGTGCTCGACGCTATAGCGCGGCATTGGCGGATTGCGCCTGACGCCGAAATCACGCTCGAGGCCAATCCGACCAGCGTCGAGGCGACACGGTTTCGCGGCTATCGCACGGCGGGCGTCAACCGGGTGTCGCTGGGCGTTCAGGCGCTCGACGACCGAGTGCTGACCGAACTCGGCCGGCTACATACGGCGCGCGAAGCGCTCGACGCCGTGGCGATCGCTCGCACGGTGTTCGGACGCTATTCGTTCGACTTGATCTATACTCGGCCAGGTCAAGATCCTCTGGATTGGGCGCGCGAATTGCGCCTGGCGCTCAATGAGGCCGGGGAGCACCTTTCGCTCTACCAGCTCACCGTCGAGCCGGAGACGCCGTTTGCGGCGCTCCATGCCGCCGGCAAATTGCGGCTGCCCGACGAGGACACCGCTCGCGCGCTTTATGATACCACCCAGGAGATTTGCGCCACGGCGGGGCTTCCCGCTTACGAGATTTCCAATCATGCCCGGCCGGGCGGCGAGTGCCGGCATAATCTCGTCTATTGGCGGGCGCTCGAATACGCCGGCATCGGACCGGGCGCGCATGGCCGGCTGGATATCGGAGACGGACGCCACGCTGTCGCAATGGAAAAACGGCCGGAGGCTTGGCTCGCAAGCGTCGAAGCCGCCGGCCACGGCGTGGTCGCCGACGAGGTCCTCACGCGTGAGGAGCGGGCCGACGAATTCTTGTTGATGGGGCTTCGACTGGGCGAAGGCATCGAAATCGCGCGCTATGAGGCAATTGCCGGTCGTCCGCTCGATCCGGTGCGGATCGCCACCCTGCATCAGCTGGGTTTTATCGAAACTACGCCCGCAGGGCGCTTGCGCGTGACTTTGCCTGGTTTTCCAGTGCTCGATGCGGTGGTTGCCGACCTTGCGGCATAGCCGTAGAGATCAAGAATAATAAGCGAGCTTATCTTCTGCATAGCGACTTTCCGTGTTTTGCTGAGGATACGGCTCGTCAGGTCCGTAGGAGTTGGGCAGATCTGAAGCGCAATGATTGATCTGGACGCTAGGATATTAGTAAGGTAGCTTATGATTATTGCGTATGTTGGATTTGGGAAACGGCCACTTTTCCGAGTATTGATGGCTTTTGCTTGATTTTCCGAGAATTAGATAAGCTAGCTTATCTATTCCTAGGTCGACCCACTGAAGCTCTTTGGCGCCGGCGAGATCACCTGTGCGCCTGCGGTGGCAACACGTAGAACGGCGAGCCCGCGCTCATTGGTGCCGTCGGCGCGGAAGCGGAATAGACCGTCGATACCTGAGAAGCCCGACGGATTGGTCAGGATTTGCGGTGAAAATCGCTGCGCACCCTGTGTTTTGACCAGAGCGGCGATGAGCGCGACCGCGTCATAGGCCAAGGTCGCGGTCCGCACTGGATCCTGCTTATAGCGCTCGCGATAGCGCGCGACGAAGCTCTTATAGCCGACGCCGTCCGGTGCCGCGAACCAGCCGCCGTCGAGTGCCGGGGTGGCGTAGATCCGCGGGTCGTCCCAAAGCCCGGTGCCGAGCAGTTGCAGACGCTTGAGATTGACGCCGGTCCCGACCAAGGCCTGCATCACCTCCGGCACCGCGTCACCGCCATCCGGGATGAACAGCGCGTCGGCGCGCGCGGAGCCTTGGGCGACATTGCGGACCGGAACCGCCATGGCAGCCTTGTCGTGCGGATAGCGCTCAAGGGCGACAATCTGGCCGTTGCGCCGCGTCACCGCCTGCTTGAAGGCCGCCTCGACTACCGTGCCGTAGGGATTGTCGGGAATCAAAGCGGCAAACGAGTGTTTCCCGGTCGAGGTGGCATATTGCACGATGCGATCGACGTCGGATTCCGGCAGGAAGCTCAAAAGATAGACGCCGTTCGATGCGACATTGGCGTCGGTCGAAAAGGCGATGACCGGCACGTTGCGGGCATGCGCGACTTGGGCGACGAAGCTGACCGATTGCGCAAATAGCGGCCCCAAAATGATCTCTGCGCCGTCGTCGAGCGACTGTTGCGCGGCGAGTCGAGCGGCTTCGGCGGCGCCGCCGTCGTCCTTGACCAACAGCTGGATATTTGGCGCGCTGAATTCGGCGAGCGCCATTTCGGCGGCATTGCGCATCGCCAGACCGGCAACGCCGGCATTGCCGGGCGCCGACATCGGCAAAATGAGCGCCGCTTTTACGCCACCGGCACCGATAGTGGCGGCTTGCGGCGCCTGCGGGTTTTGCGGCGGCGGCGCCGAGGTCAGATATTGCGAATTGCCGGAGCAGCCGGCCAGCAGCGTGCCCGCAGTGGCGAGCAAGCCCGCAATCGAGCGGCGCCGTGTCGGCAGATCTTGTGTCACAATAGCCGCCGACGCCTGAACCTGCTGCTGCGCGGACAAGGCGGTTCTCCCCACGGCCCCCGAGTGCCGTGCCTTTTAAGGCATCGCCAATCAGACATAATGGCGGCGAATGGTTAACTAAATGAAAAAAATAGGGAATTTGGCATGCCCATGACGATCACAGGGGCGCGCGCTAGAGTGGACGGCGATGCGTAATCCGTCTCGGGACCCACCGCGCGCCGACGGCGGCGCGCAACGGCAATACACGCTGGCCGGTCAAGCCGTTGCGGCCGCGAAGCTTGCGCCGGGCCTGCATATCGTCGCAACGCCGATCGGCAATCTTGGCGACATTTCCCTGCGCGCGCTTGAGGCGCTCGCCGGCGCCGACCTGATCGCCTGCGAGGATACCCGCGTCAGCCGTAAATTGCTCGAGCGTTACGGCATCAAGACCCCGCTCACGCCCTATCACGAGCACAATGCGGCAACGGCGCGGCCCGTGCTGTTGCGACGGCTCGCCGACGGCGCCGCCATCGCGCTGATATCCGACGCCGGCACGCCTCTGATCTCCGATCCGGGTTTCAAGCTGGTGCGCGCCGCGACGGAGGCCGGGCATGTCGTCGCAGCGTTGCCCGGTGCTTCGGCTTTGCTGACGGCATTGACGGTCGCGGGTCTGCCCACCGATCAGTTCTTGTTCGCGGGTTTTCTGCCGCCCAAGCAGGCCGCGCGCCGCACCCGCATCGCCGAACTGAGCCGCATCCCGGCAACGCTCGTTCTCTACGAGACCGGGCCGCGCGTCGCCGCGACGCTCGCCGATCTCGCCACAGGGCTGGGCGAGCAACGCGAGGCGGCAGTGTGCCGCGAACTGACCAAGCTGCACGAGGAGACCCGGCGCGGCGGCCTCGGAATGCTGGCGGAGGCTTACGCGGGAAGCGAGCCGCGCGGCGAGATCGTTCTTGTCATCGCGCCACCGGCGGCGCCGGCACAAATGAGCGTGGCCGATACCGAAGCTTTGCTGCGCGAGGCGCTCGGCCGTGTTTCGCTGAAAGATGCCGTGGCGGAAGTGGCGGATGCGACCGGTTTGCCGCGACGCGACGTCTATCAGCGCGCGCTCGCGCTCACCAAAGGCGATTGAGGAAACTCGGCATGGCGCGCCGCGCGCAGTCGTCGAAGCCTCCCAAAGCTGCGCCGCGTCCAGAGCGCGTCAAGGCGTTCCGGCTTGGGCTGTCGGCCGAAAGCCGCGCCGCCATGTGGCTTGTCGCCAAGGCCTATCGGATCGTGGCGCGGCGCTGGAAAACGCCGTTCGGCGAGGTCGATATCGTCGCCCGCCGCCGTCGCAGCCTGGTCTTTGTCGAGGTCAAAGCGCGCGACAGTGTCGATGCCGCGATGGAAGCGGTGACCGACCGCGTCAAGCGCCGCATCATCGGTGCGGCCGAATTCTGGCTTGCCCAGCACCCGGAGGACGTCAATGCCGAGATCCGCTTCGACGTGATCACCGTCGTACCCGGCAAAATACCGCATCACATCGCCAATGCCTTCGATGCGACCCGTTAACGCGCCGGGGCCGCAGCCGCGGTGGCGGCGAGGGCGAAAATTGCGTAGAGCATTGCCGCCAAACACGCACCTGCCTGTCCCGATCGCAACACGGTTTGACTGATGACCCTGAACGTCGCCGTCCAAATGGATCCGATCGAGCGGATCAATATCCGCGGCGATTCCACCTTCGCCTTGCTGCTGGAAGCGCAGGCTCGCGGCTATTCATTGTCCTATTACACGCCCGATCGGCTGGCGCTGCGCGACGGCAAGGTTTCGGCCATGGTGCAGCCGCTCTCCGTGCGCGATCAGGCCGGCGACCATTACACGCTCGGCGAGCCCAGGCTCACGGCGCTTGCCGCGTTCGACGTCGTCCTGCTGCGCCAGGATCCGCCGTTCGATCTCAATTACATCACCTCGACTCATATGCTCGAGCGTATCCAGCCGAAGACCCTCGTGGTCAACGATCCGGCCCATGTGCGCAATGCGCCCGAAAAAGTCTTCGTCACCGAATTTCCCGATCTGATGCCGCCGACGCTGGTCACCCGCGATCTCGATGCCATCAGGGCGTTTCGCGCCGAACATAGCGACATCGTCATGAAGCCGCTGTACGGCAAAGGCGGCGAGGCGGTGTTCCGGCTACAGCCCGACGACCTCAACTTCGGCTCGCTCTACGACCTGTTCGCCGCCACCTTCCGTGAGCCTTGGGTGGTGCAGAAATTTTTGCCGGCGGTGCGCGAAGGCGACAAGCGCATCATTTTGGTCGACGGCGAATTCGCCGGCGCCATCAACCGCGTGCCGGCGCCCGACGATCTGCGTTCCAACATGGTGCGCGGCGGCATACCGAAGGCGACCGATCTCACCGCACGCGAGCGCGAAATCTGCGCCCGGCTTGCAGTCCCGTTGCGCGAGCGCGGCCTGTTGTTCGTCGGCATCGACGTCATCGGCGGCTTCCTCACCGAGATCAACGTCACGTCTCCCACCGGCATCCGCGCGGTGAAGAATTTCGGCGGCGCCGACATCGCAGCGCTGATCTGGGACAAGATCGCGGCGAAGCGGAAGTAAGTTCAGCCGCGCGCCGCTGCCGCAGCTACGCGGAAGCCCGATCCCGAAGACTTCTTCACCGTTAGCACCAGCACCGCCGCGAACAGACACAGCGCGCCCGCAGTGAAGAACGCCGGCAGATAGGTCGAATATTCGGTGCGCACCAAGCCGGCGCCGAACGCCGCGAAGGCGGCGCCGATCTGATGGCCGCAGAAAATCCAACCGAACACCATGCCGGCCTTCTCCGGACCGAAGTGGTCGGCGGTCAGTTTCACGGTCGGCGGCACGGTCGCGATCCAGTCGAGGCCGTAGAACACCGCGAACAGCGACAGGCCGTAGACCGTGAACGTCGTGCTCGGCAGATAGAGGAGCGACAGGCCGCGCAGGCCGTAATACATCGACAATAACCCTCGATTGTCGAACCGGTCGGAGAGCCATCCCGAACCGATGGTGCCGATGAAGTCGAACACGCCCATCATCGCCAGCGTCGAAGCCGCCGCGACCGCCGGCATGCCGTAGTCGCCGCAGAAGGCGATGAAATGGGTCTGAATGAGGCCATTGGTGCTGAGA
>JBEKRD010000088.1:0-20360 GCA_049519075.1 Xanthobacteraceae bacterium
GTGACTCCAATCGCGCTTTTTGCTGACAAAGAAATCACGACGCTCGAAGGGATCGGCACGCTGGAACAACCGGCGCCGATCCAGCGCGCTTTCATCGAGACGCAAGCGGCGCAGTGCGGCTATTGCATTGCCGGCATGATGGTGCGGGCGCATGCGCTGTTGCAGAAAAATCCGCGGGCAAGCGACTCAGATATTCGCGCCTGGCTCGAACCCAATCTGTGCCGCTGCGGCACCCATATGCGGATCCTGCGCGCCATTCACCGTGCGCAGGCGATCATGCGGACGGCGCAAGCGGGAGACGCCGGATGATGAGCGATCCGATCGTCATCTCGCGCCGCGCGGCGCTGTTCGGAACCGGCGCGCTGATTTTCAGCTTTGCGTCGGCGGGACCGCTCGCGGCACAAGACAGCGGCGCAGCGCCAAGCGCGGCGCCACAACCCCCGCCGCCGCTCCCGGGCAGCCTCAAGCAGTCGCCGTTTCTTGACTCCTGGATCCGCATCGACGCCGATGGCACGATCAGCGTGCTGACCGGCAAGGCCGAACTCGGCCAGGGCATCAAGACCGCGCTGTTGCAAATTGCCGCCGAGCAATTGGACGCCGACCTCGGGGGGATCAAGCTCATCACCGCGGACACCGCGCTGACGCCGAACGAGGGTTACACCTCCGGCAGCCATTCCATGCAGGACTCTGGCACGGCGATCCTCAACGCCGCGGCGCAGGTGCGGCAAATTCTGGTTGCGGAAGCCGCCCAGCGCGCCGGCGTGCCGGCCGAACAAATGCATACCGAGAATGCGGCCGTTGTCGCGCCCGACGGCCGCCGCTTCGGCTATGGCGAATTGGTCTCCGGGCAGCTTTTGCACGTCGAGGCCGGCGCGCAATCGCCCTGGAAGAATCCGAGCCAATACAAAATCATGGACCGGCGTATTGCGCGCGTTGACATACCCGCCAAAATGACCGGCGGCGCCGCCTATGTGCAGGATATGCGCCCCGAGGGCATGCTGCACGCCCGCATCGTTCGTCCGCCGAGCTCCGGCGCGCAACTCGTCAGCCTCGACCCATCGGCCGTCGCGACAATGCCGGGAGTGGTGAAGATCGTCCGCGACGGCAGTTTTCTTGCCGTCATTGCCGACCGCGAATTTCAGGCGATCGAGGCGATGCGTTCGCTCGCGGCGGCGGCGCGCTGGCAGGAGACGGCAAAATTGCCGGACGCGGCGGGTCTCCCCGCCTTTCTGATTGGGTTGCCGTCGCAGGACATCACCGTGCTCGATCAGCGCCAGCCCGGCGTCGGCGGCACGAAATCGCTGTCGGCCACCTACAGCCGGCCTTATCTGTCGCACGGTTCGATCGGACCATCCTGCGCCGTGGCGCAGCTTGAGAACGACGCGCTCACGGTCTGGACCCACACCCAGGGCGTTTTCCCCGACCGCGACGCCATCGCCGAAATGCTGCGCATGCCGAAAGAGAAGGTGCGCTGCATCCATAGCGAGGGCTCAGGCTGTTACGGCCACAACGGCGCCGACGATGCCGCAGCGGATGCTGCGTTACTGGCGCGCGCCATGCCGGGCCGGCCGGTGCGCGTGCAATGGACGCGCGAGCAGGAACACGCCTGGGAGCCTTATGGTCCGGCCATGGTGGTCAAGGTCAGCGCCGCTTTGGACGACGGCGGCAGCATTGTCGATTGGGATTATGGCGTCTGGAGCAATACCCATTCGATGCGGCCGGGCAGCGCGGGGTCGCTCCTTGCGGCGCGTTATCTCGCCGAGCCGTTTCCCGAGCCGCCGCCAAAACCTATTCCGATGCCGGAAGGCGGCGGTGATCGCAATTCTATCCCGCTCTATAAATTCCCCAGCGCGCGGGTGATCTCTCATTTCCTCCCCGCGATGCCGGTGCGGGTCTCGGCGCTGCGCGCGCTTGGGGCGCACGTGAATGTCTTCGCGATCGAAAGTTTCATGGATGAACTTGCTGCCGGTGCCGGCGCCGATCCGGTCGCATTCCGGCTCAAGCATCTTGTCGATCCGCGGGCGCGCGAAGTGATCACCACCGCCGCCGAGCGCTTCGGCTGGTCGAACCGGCCGCGTGCCGGCGCGCCGGGCCACGGCTATGGCTTTGCGTTTGCGCGCTACAAGAATCTCGCCGCCTATTGCGCCATCGCTTGCGAGGTCGAAGTCGAGCGCGACAGTGGCCGGGCGCGCATGCTGCGCGCCGTTGCTGCGGTGGACTCCGGCCAAGTGGTCAATGCCGATGGCATCGCCAATCAGATTGAGGGCGCCATTTTGCAATCGATGAGCTGGACGCTCTACGAGAATGTGAGCTTCGACGATCGGCGGATCACCAGCGTCGACTGGGCGAGCTATCCGGTGCTGCGGTTTAGCGCGGTGCCCGACGAAATGGAGGTCCACATCATCAACCGGCCGGGCATGCCGTTCTTGGGCAGCGGCGAGGCCGGGCAGGGGCCCGCTGCGGCGGCGGTCGCGAATGCCATTGCGGATGCGACCGGCCATCGTTTCCGCGATCTGCCGATTTCCGCCGAGCGCATCAAAGCGGCGATCGGGGTTTAGAGCGTCAAGACTCCGGCAGCGGGATGAACTCCGCGGTATCGCCCGGCACGGTGTCGAAGCGGCCGGCTTTCCAATCGGCCTTGGCGGCTTCGATGCGCTCCTTGCGTGAGGAGACGAAATTCCACCAGATATGGCGCGGCCCGTCCATGGCGGCGCCGCCAACTGCGATGACATGGGCGTCGCTCACCGCCTTCACCGTGACGCGGTCGCCGGGCTTGAGGATCAACAGCTTTTCCGGCCCATAACGGTCGCCGCCGATCTCGATCTCGCCCGATATGACATAGACCGCACGTTCCTCGTGCTCGGCATCGAGCGGCAAAATGGTGCCGGGTTTGAGATGCGCCTCGGCGAACAGCGTTTCCCAGGAGGTCACCACCGGCGAACGCAGGCCGTGCAACGTGCCGGCGACGACGCGCAGCTTAAGTCCGTCGGCGCGGAGTTCGGGAATGTCGGCCGCGGTGGTGTGCGCAAAACCGGGCGCGGTCTCCTCGTCCTTGACCGGCAGTGCGACCCATAATTGCAAGCCGTGCAGCGGCTCGCCGCCGTCGCGGTGATCGGGGGCGGTGCGTTCGGAATGCACGATGCCGCGTCCGGCGGTCATCCAATTGACGGCGCCGGGCCGGATCGGCAGCGCGGTGCCGAGGCTGTCGCGATGCACGATCTCGCCGTCGAACAGATAGGTGACGGTGGCGAGCCCGATATGCGGATGCGGCCGCACATCGACGCCGTCGCCGGCGCGGAACACCGCCGGCCCGAAATGGTCGAAGAAGATGAACGGTCCGACCATGCGCGACTGTCCCGACGGCAAGGCGCGATGCACCTGGAAGCCGCCGAGATCGACCGTGCGTGGCACGATGACATGGGCGACCGCGTCGCTCGAACGGGCGTCGCCCAGCGTCGGGTCTTTACCGGGGAAGAAGCTCATGGCGCACTCCTTCGTTCTGGCTTGCCGTCATTTAGGGGCCGCCTGGCGCGGCCCGAAATGACGGATTTCTTTGACGTTAGACGGCGTGGAACTGCTGGTCCTTCACGGAATCGACCAGGCCATAGAACACTTCGTTGACCTTGGGCCAGCTCGGCAGCTTTTTCACATTGTTGAGCCAGCGCTCGACATTGGGATAGGCCTTGAAGTTGCAGCGGATCACTTCGCCGAGCGTAACCAGCGCTGCGCCGAAATAGTCGGCGATCGTGATCTTGTCGCCGCACAGATATTGTTTGTTCGGGCCGATCCAGTGGTCGTTGAGGACTTGCAGCCAACGCTTGGCGTTTTGCTGCCCGAATTCGAGGGTGGCCGCCTGCGCCTCGTCGCTGCGCCGTTTCAGATGCGGGAACAGCTGCGGATAGGCAAGATTGTAGGCCCATTCGCGGTAAAAGTTGGTGTTGAGCCAGTCCATGACCTCGTTGACCTTGGCGCGCTCTTTCAAATCCTTGGGGTAGGCGGGCGAGTCGATCTTGTCGGCGAGATATTTGAGGATCGCCGAGCTTTCGGTCAGGCGGAAGTCGCCGTCCTCGATCATCGGCACCAGACTATTCGGATTCAATTCCATATAGGGCGGTTGATATTGCTCGCCGGTGAACAGATCGACCGTGACCTCGTCGACGGGAATCTTATTCTCGGCGATGAACAGCCGCACCGGCCGGCTTGTCATCGAAACCGGGTGCATATAAAGCTTCATGATGATGTCCTCCCAAACGTCATTCACTGGAAACCTATTCTAATCGTTTTTAGCGCCAACGCGAATGGTGGCATTCTGCCCACCGCGCGCGTGCCGACATGGGCCCACGGTTACACGGATGTAACCGACGTCGCGGGCGCGGCCGAGACCTGTCAGCGGCGTCGGCGGCGTTGCGGCTTTTCGGCCTTCGCCACCAAGTCGGCAATGAAGCGCGGCTGCGCGAAGGCGGCGACGTGGACTTCCGGCGTCCAATACATCGTCTTGAAGCTGCCGGCCTTGCGATAGCGCTCGGCAATGATTTTTGCGGGCGTGTGCGGCAGCTTGCTGTTGTCGGTGGTAAAGCCCATCGCGAGATGGCCGCCGAGGTGGGTTGGAATGGGGGCAACAAAGCAGGTGCTGATCGCAAACAGCCGACCGAGCTTGTTGAGCATCGATGTGAGCTCTTTCGGCTGAAGCAGGGGCACACCGTTTTGCGTCGTGAGCACGCCTCCCGGAGCCAGGCTGCGGCGGCATCCGGCGTAGAATTTGTCGGTGAACAGGACTTTGCCGGGCCCTTGGGGACCCGTCGAATCGACAATGATCACATCGAAGCGCCGATCGGTTTTGGCGACAAAATGCATGCCGTCATCGATGATCAGATCGAAGCGCTTGTCGGCGAGGACCGGACGGGTGAATTCGCTAAAATGCTCCTTGGAGAATTCCACGACCGAAACGTCGATCTCCACTTGGGTAAGACGTTTGACTGTTTTGTGCTTGAGCACCTCTTCGGCGCTGCCGCAATCGCCGCCGCCGATGATGAGCACCTCGCGCGCATTGCCGTGGGCGAACAGCGGCACGTGGGTCATCATCTCGTGATAGACGAATTCGTCGCGGGTGGAGATTTGGGTTGCGCCGTCGAGCATCAGCATTTTGCCGAAGAACGGTTGTTCGAACAGCACAAGATGATGGTGCTCGGTCTGCAGTTCGTAGAGCACCTTGTCGGCCTGGAACGTCATGCGGAAGCCGAGGTCATCGAATATCGTTTCCGGAATCCAACGCTTCTCCGTCATAATATCCCCTCGGGCAGGCAATCAAACAGGCATGAATATACGGCCGAGACTGGGCCCGGCCGATCGAGACTTGTCAATGGGGAGCGGACTGCGTAGCGCGTCGTGTCGTGACCTTGCGGGCTTCGGCTTACGTCAATGCGTTCGTTGAAAAATCGCTTGGCGCAGCGGCCGGATGGGCAATGGCAGAATCGCCTCAACTTTACGTGTCTTATAATTCTGCTGTTTCACGATAGCTTGAACGTCGGCGCGTTAGTGCGTCAGCCGTTGACGGCGACGGCCGGCGTGGCCATCGGTTCCGCCGGCTTTTTGACGCGGGTGCGGAAGAAGCCCAGCACGCGCCTGGCGGTGTCGGTGTGCAGGCGGTTGAAGCTCGACAGCGCCTGATCGAGGTCCTTCGCCGACATGCCGCGGTCGGCGGAGCGTAGCAGCAGGACGGCCTTGGTCGTTGTCGAGGACAGTCCAGCAACTTTGGCAAGAATCAACACGATCTCGGCGCCTGGGTCGAGCAGGGCACGCTCGACCACGTCGATCGGCGTGTCGCACATCAACGACAGCGCGATCGCAGTCTCCTCGAACTTTCGCTCGCGGGCATATTGGTAGATTTCGGTTTCGCCGATGCGGCGGAGGCGATTCTGCCGCTCGACGGCGGCTTGCGCCGCGGCAAAATCCGGCGAGGCCTTGAATACTTCGGTGCGGATGTCGTCGACGACCTCGTCGACGACGCCAGCGATGGCGGTTCCGGCCCGTGGATTCTCCGCGTTGAGCCGCGCCCGCACCTCGTCCGAGGCCCTCTCCAGAAGCAGCAGGAAATGCGGCCGCGGAATGTCGGACCGCTGCCCCACCGCAGTGGCAAGCACGTCGTCGTTGCTTGAGCGATCGACCAGCATACGGAAACCGGCCTCGGAAAAGCGCGCACCGATATTGGTCACCACCGAATGGACCACGTCGCGATCGCCGCGCTCCACCAACACGTCCGTCACCGCCTCGCTTAGTGCCGTGCGCTGCGAAATAGCGAACAGGTGCTTTTGGCTCTTGGTGCCGGCGTTGACCACAAGGCCGCGGTCATCGAGCCGGACCGACTGCGTCAGCACCGGACGGGCGACGTCGATATCGTCGTCGAAAGCGAGCATGTGGATGACGTTCGAAGGCGCATTCGGGATCGGCGCCAAGCGGTTCGCCAGCTTGGCGCGCGCCCTGGCCTCGATGGTATTGACGAGGCGGGCGATGACGTCGTCGAATACGCTGATTTGGTCTTCGGAATAGCGCTCGGCGCCACTGACGAATAAGTCGGTGATGCGGGTCAGGATGTCGATCCGGCGTCCGACATTGCCGGAGGCAAGCGCAGCTTCGAGTTCGTCAAGCAGGGGTAGGGTACGCATCGAAACTCCGGACGCCGCCGCCCCGTTGAATCGTCAACGACAATGCACGCGGAACGGTGAAGAAAGCCTTGCTGGCGGCGCCACACCCGGTCGGCGAATCGTTAAGAAGAGGCTAACGGCGCGCCCGGTCGGCGGCCGTCGAACACGCCCATGCGGTTTTGCACCTCGGCAGGGACGCGATAATCGCGGATCACCGGTCGCGGGTCGCGCAGGCCGCAGCATTCCCGCTGCACCATGTAGCACCATAGTGCATCGCTCGCGTCTTGCACCAGCCGGGCTCGCGCCGAACGATCCGCAGCGGGGTTGCGGTCATATTCGGACAATGCTTTGAGGGCTGCCTCCAGCGCGCGTCCCGAGCGGCCGAGGGCGGAAGCCTGCTCCTGCGCCACTTCGTAATCGAGCGCAACCACGCGACTTGAACTGCCGGAGCCCGAGCGTAAAGTCATCCTGGAATAATAAGTCGCGGGTCTAAAGCGGCAAGTCCAAGGTCATCGTCGGACCTTCAACATCGGGAGGAACTTATGCGTCGTTTCGTTATTCTCGCCGTCACTTTTTTGACACTTGCGGGCGGGAGTCGCATTGCCGCAGCCGACGACACGCTCAAGGTGGCGTTGCCGCAACGCGGCGCCTGGGATGCCGGCATCGCTGAACTCGGCCAACGCGGCGGCATTTTCAAGAAGCACGGGCTCGATCTCGATATTCTCTATACCGCCGCGGGCCCGGAATCGATCCAGGCCCTGATCGGCGGCAGCATCGACATCGCCGCCGCGTCGGGCGTATCGGCGGCGATCGGCACTTTCGCCAAGGGCGCGCCGATCCGCATTCTCTCCAGCGAGATGACCGGAGCGCCGGACCTTTATTGGTACGTGCCGGCGGATTCGCCGATCCACAGCATTCAGGACTTCAACGGCAAGACCATCGCGTTTTCGGCCGTCGGCTCCTCCAGCCACGCCTCCGTTCTGGCGCTGATCGCGCAATATCACCTCACCGCCAAGCCGCAACCGACCGGCAATATCGCGGCAACCATCACGCAGACCATGACTGGTCAGGTCGACGTCGGGTTCGGCGCGGCGCCGTTCGGCCTCGATCTGGTCGAGAGCGGCAAGACCCGCATCATCGCCAGCGGCAACGACGTCGATTCGTTGCGCACCCGCGCGGTTCGCGTCAACCTCACCGGCGCGCAGACCTTGCAAAACAAGCACGACGCGCTCGTTCGCTTCATGCAGGCTTATCGGGAAACGGTCGACTGGATGTATTCCAGTCCCGACGCGCTGAAAATCTACAGCGAATATTCCGGCGTGCCGGCGAATATCGTGCAGCGGGTGCTAAAGCTGATCCCGAAGGATGCTGTGCAAACCGATCAGGTCAAGGATCTGGATGGGGTGATGGCGGACGCGGTGGCCCAGAAATTCCTCGCCGCGCCGTTGACGCCGGACCAAGTCAAAGAGTTGGTGCAAATTCCGAAATAAGGATTAGGCGTTGAAGTGAGGTCTGGGCGCTCGCGCCCCGCGGAACGGGCAAGAGCTAAGCCCGCAGCCACGTCACCACCGAGACACCCGCAGCCGCGTCGAGTTCGCGGCGCGGCCCGGGTTGCAATCCGTGACGTGCCAGCACGTCCTCCGGGGTCGCGTTCGGCCCGACTTCGGTGAAGACCGGCAATCCACCGGGGATCCTCGCTCGGGCGGCGCGAGACAGATGGAAGGCATCGTAGAGCGGCAAAAACAGGCTGAATACGTCCGGCCCGCCGATGATGGCGATAATGCCATCGCCGGCGCCGACGGCTTCGAGGGCTTGCTCGAGCGGCGCGCCGAGCGGGTTCCACGACAGCGCATGGGGATAGGCCGGATCCGGCGCCAGCGTCGCAATCTGCCGCGTCACCACGAGTCGCTTGCGGGCCGCGGCGCGCGGGCCGCCTTCGTAGGAATGACGGCCGTGCACCACGACGGCGGCGCGGTCGAGGCTGTCCTGGAAGAAACGCTGATCGGCGTCATTGCGGATCGCATCCGGCATTTCGCCGCGGCGGTCGGCGATCATGCCGTCGGCGGAAACGATGACGTAGCCCTCGATGCGGTGCAAGGCGGCGATGCCGGGGTTAAAAGACCGCGAGGTAACGCAGCAACGACAAGATGCCGATTATGATCACGATGACGCGCACGATCTGTTTGGCGCGGCCGTCGATCGGCAGCATGTTGATGAGATAGAGGACGAGGATGATGACAAGAAAGGTGATCAGGATGCTGATGAGGATAGACATGAAAATCCTCGCGTTGAAATCATTGAACGCACGTTTCCGATTGAATTGATCTCACTTTTCCTTGGCCCGCACAATCGTTTTTGCGGCAAGGGCCGCGGGATCGCCGCGGATAACGCGGTTTCCGTGCTTTGAGTTCCTTGCCGGATCGGCCGTTCCGACGAGGCTGCGCTTCGTGGCATTGCGCTGTATAGTGCAAGCCATGGGGGCCGCGATGTCCGAATCGCCAAGCCTGATCATGGTTCAATTCCTCGCCTGGGTGGCGGATCGGCCGCGCAGCTACGCGCAGACCATGGAGGCGTGGCGCAGCACCTGCCCGCGGCTCTCGGTCTGGGAGGACGCCGTGATCGACGGCCTGGTGCGGATCGAGAACGATACCGGTCGCGCCGTCACTTTGACGCCGCGCGGCCGCGCCGTCCTCAATGCAGCGCGCGCGCTCAAGACAACACGTCGGCCGTCTGCGGCGGAATTTCGAACGCGTTGATCAGAAGTCCGACCATGCCGTAGAAGCCGGCGCAGCTCACCGCCTCGATGACGCCTTCGCGTCCGAACGCGGCCTGGGCGCGCTCGAAAATTGCAGCGCTCAAGCTCTTGGTCGCGAGCAGTTCGCCGACCAGATCGTAGATCAAGCGCTCATCGTCGCGTTCGAAGTCCGGGCGTTCGCGCGCGCGCAGCGCATCGATGGTTTTGGCGGCGACGCCAGCCTTGAGAGCGAGCGGCGCGTGCACCGACCACGCATATTTTACCGTGGCGTCGCGACACATCATCAAAATGATCAATTCGATGAGCCGCTGGTCGAGCGTGTGGCTGAAGCGAAAGCAATTGGCCAGGGCATCGGCGGGCTCGCAGATCTCTGGAGTGTGAATCCACACCGAGAACGGTCCGCTGAGATTGGCGCGAGGACGCGTGCGCATGATGGCGTCGTAGAGTGCTTGCTGGCGCACATCTAGATCTTCACGTTTGACTTCGTCGATGCGCGCCATGCGGCCCCCGTTGTCAGAGTTTGTCGTCGGTGCCCGGCGGTCGAGCCCGTTGCGGAAAATCGCGGCGTCTGGCCGACCGGCGTTGTGGTCAGCTCAAGACATTGTATTTCTTGAACCAGCCGATCATGCGGTTCCAGGCGTCCTCGGCGGCTTCCTTGCGGTAGCTCGGGCGGTAATCGGCGTGAAAGCCGTGCGGCGCGCCGGGATAGATGTGGAATTCCGCGGTCTTGCCGGCGGCCTTCAGCGCGGCTTCCATCGCCTCGACCTGTTCGACCTTGATACCGGAATCCTCCGCGCCGTAGAGGCCGAGCACGGGCTCCTTGATCTCGGGGGCAAGATCGATCGAGCTTTTCGGCGCGGCGTCGCTTTTGTCGATCAATGTACCGTAGAAGGCGACGCCGGCCTTCAAATCCGGATTGTGCGATGAATAGTGCCAGACCGTGCGGCCGCCGCGGCAATATCCCATGATGCCGAGCCGATTGCCGTCGCCGCCCTGCGCCTTCGCCCATGCCGCGGTGGCGTCGAGATCGGAAAAGAGCTCCGTATCGGTTTTGGTATTGACGATCGGGAACAGCTTCTGGATGTCGTCGATCTTGGTGAGATCGACGCCGTCGCGGAAATAGTAATCCGGCGCCACTGCGAAGGCGCCGAGATGGCCGAGCCGGCGCGTCACGTCCTTGATGTATTCGTGCAGCCCGAAAATCTCCATCGCGACGAGAATGATCGGCGGATGCGCCACGCCGGCCGGACGCGCGTAATAGATCGGCATCTCACCGCCCGGCACTTTGATTTTGGTATCGCCGGCATCGAGGCCTGTGGTGTCGGTGTGGATGACATCGGCTCGCACCGGACCGGCCGCCAGGGTATAGCCCGCGGCCGCCGCCGCCGAGCTCGACATGAAGCCGCGCCGAGACAGCGGCGGCATGACTTTGGACAGTCCGATGACGTCGGTCGGCAGCCGTTGCTGGTTCATCACGATCCCCCCCATTCCATGATCTGCGCGCGGCATAGAGCGCAACTAAATCAGCATAATATGGCCGGGTAGCTGCGTACAGGCGGCCGGAGCGGCACCCGGATTAAAAGTAACAGCGGTGTTCTGCGGCAAACCGTCATTTGCAATCCGCGCGCCGCACGCCTATTTGAGATTCAAACGACGGTTTGAAAATTTTAGATCGAACAAGTGGAACGCCAGCAGGCAGGTCATGACGCGCCCTTCCGAGGTTACCCGCGAGCGGATCATGAAGGCGGCGGAACGGCTGTTCGCCGAGCGCGGCTATGATGGCACCAGCGTCCGCGCCATCGTCGCCAAGGCGCGGGTGAATCAGGCTGCCATCAACTACCACTTCGACGGCAAGGACGGGCTCTACCGGGAAGTATTGCGGGCGGCGTTCCGGGCGCTTACCGAGAACCAGCTGACGCATGCGCAGGAAACGGGCGCGATGTCGCGCGAACAGGCGGTGACCGAGTTTATCCGCCGTCAGCTGCATCCATTGACGGCGCGCGACGAATACAGCCGCCATATGCGGATTTTCAACTGGGAAACGGTGCGTCCGACGCCGGTGTTTCGCAGCCTCTTGAGCGAGGAGGCGGCGCCGTTCATGGGACTCGCGGCCGATCTGGTGCACCGTTTTTTGCCCGGGGCGGACCATCGCACGCTGATGGTCGCGGCCATCTGGCTGATCGGCCAATGCAACGTATTCCTGCGCAATCGGGAGCAATTGGCGCAACCGCCGATCGGGCTGGAACTCGACGAGGACGCGGTCGACTGGCTCGCCGAACTGATCGGCGGCTGGGTCATCGGCGGTCTCGGCCGGCCGCTGTGACCGCCCAATCGGGCGGTCTCTGGCTCGAGAAAATTCGGGGATTGCCCCAAAAATTCCTTGTTCCCGGCTAGCGGCCGCCTAGAACACATGTTTGAAATTCAATCGGGCGTTTGAAAACCGGAGAGCGGATCATGCAGTCGAGCGGGATCATCGAACAGGTAGGGATTGTGCCCCGGTATTGGATCACGCGGCCGGCGATGCCGATCCTGCTGCGCTTTCTCGGCAAATTCGTGCTCGACGTCATGCCCGCGGCGCTGGCCAGCCTGGTCGGCGGCTACCTGCTTACCCATTACCAAATCGGTTTCTGGACGCCACGTCCGGCCGCTGTGCAGGTCACGCCCGCGTCGGCGGAGATGATGGCGCTGGTCCGCGACGAGCATGCCATGATCATCGACTATCTCAAGAGCCAGATGGCGGCCGAGAAAAGCCGCCAGGTCGCCGCGGATGCCGACGGGCGCGATGCGACGGATTCACAACTGTCAGACGTCAAATCGATTGATGCCAGGGCGGACGCGAGATTGGCGCTGGAGGCGTCGGCGCGGCGTCTGGCTGCGACCGCGGCGGCGAAAACGCCTGCACCGCGCGTCAAGTCGGTCGCTGCTCCTGCCGTCGCTCCGCATGCGCCACTCGTAATCGCGCAGGTACAACAGAATGCCGCGGCGGAAGACGCCGCGGCCGCCGGCCGGTCCGCGCGTGACCCGGACTCGCTCTTCGCCAAGACGCTCGATCTCAAGGATCACGTGGTCGCCGCCACCCGCCACGTCGTGTTCATGATCGGCGATATGTTTGCCTCGGTCGGCGAGCGCATCGGCGGCTCAGCGCCCAGCGGGCGCCAGTATAGCTCCAATTCGTGAAGTCCGCCGGCACCGACGACGGCAAGGGCGCAGTGATAAATCGTAGCCGCTGTGGTCATGCCGCCGCCGTTTCGTCCGGTACTGCGGTGCCGCCGTTCGGCTTTCCATCTGGTGCCTTTTGGCAACAGCCCCCGATTTTCACACCGGTCGCGGCTTGCCGGGTGCAATCACCATGGGTAAGCCATTGGGGCTGCAGGTGGGAAGGAAGTGGGGTAACAGGTGGGGAACCGGCACCCTGGCCAGGGGTTCTGCTAAGTCAGGGCCACAGGTTGGGTCGCTTGTTGCATTCGCAAGTTTGGCTTTAATTTTAGGCATTTAGGGCCTGGTTCGTCGCCCGTTTTGCCGTGGAGGTCGGGATGCGCTCGACGGGTAATTTTAGTCCGGAATGGGGCTACCTCGCTCCCGCTCCGAGCTTGATGCGGACCGTGCGCGTTGTGCTCGTGGCCACCGCCGTTGGCGCCACGGCCGGCGCCGCCGTTGTGCTGTCGCTGGTCGACCGTCCGGCGCCCCAGGGCGATAGGATCGCGGCTACGGCGCACGCGATTGTGACCAGTGCGCAAGCCGCCACAGACAAAACCATGCCGGTGACCAGCGCGGCGCCGGTGGCGGCAATCGCTCCATTGAGCGTGACTGCGAATGCACCGGCAAGTGCCAATGCACCGGCAAGTGTCAATGCACCGGCAAGTGTCAATGCACCGGCAAGTGTCAATGTGCGGGCGAAGGCCGACGTAACGGCGATTGCCCAACCGCAAATCTTGGCGCCGACGCCGGTGCAGATCGCCTCGCAAGCGCCGATACTCGCGCCAGCGGCGGGAGTGACACAATCACCGGCCGTCGCAGCGGAGCCGGCACCGATTGCGGCAATGCCTCCGGTGGCGGTTACTGCGTCGACGGAAGATCTCGGCATGACGGCGGGTAAGCCGTTGCCGGCGCCACCCCCGGCGTCAGGAATTGCGGCGTTGTCCGAGGCTCCGCCGGCGAGCGAGCACGTCTCCGCCGGCCCAGCCGATGCGCCGATCGTCGCGCCGGAGAGTGTGGCGCCGCAAAAGAAGACGAAGCATTCAGCCGGTGGGTCGAACCCGACCTACGCGAACGCCAAGAGCAAAACGAAACCCGGTATTGGCTCGGTGCTGCGGAATTTGTTCAGCGCCGGGACATCCACACGAGGCCTGTAGCCCTGATTCAAATCGATTGAATCGGATCGCGATTCAAGGACATTGCTGATAGGCGGCCGCTTTGTTGAGCGCGGCCCGGATGTCGGCCAAGGGAGAACGTCAATGCCTGAAGTCGTCGTCTACATTTTGGAAGGCCGCACGATCGAGCAGAAGCGCGGCCTCGTCAAAGACATCACCGACGCCGTAGTCAAGAACGCCGGAACGACGGCCGAACAGGTCACGGTATCGCTGGTCGAGACGGCGAAGACGTCGAAGGCCAAAGGCGGCATCCTGTTCAGCGAAATGCCAAAGCGCTAGCCCGGCTCGGCACAATCCTTCAATCACCGGTGCGGCAGGGTTAATGGCGCGGCGCAGACGCAGCACCACAGTTTAGTATTTGGCCGGCATGCACGCTGTCGTTTCGACGCGTTAAATTTATTGTGAGTGCACCGCACAAAATACTTGCTGCAATGCGGTAAATCTCTGATAATCTGGACTCAAACGCGAAAAAGGCCTCGGGGGCGGCCAAGCACTGGAAGGTCAGACATGAGCGAGGTTTGGGATACTAAGGATGGTCGGCGCCGGGTGCGGCGCGATCCGCCCACGATCGAGGATGCGGTGCTGGCGGCGCAAGGACTTGCCGACGACGTCGACGGCCAGGTCGAGATCGTGATGTCGCTGATGCCAGTCACCGCCGAACAGGCGCGGGGCGCCGTGCTGCGTATGGGCCAGCGCAAAGATACCAGCCAGTTCACCATCACCGGCCGTGCCGGGGCGCCGCGCACAGTCGTGGTCGAGCGCCGGGCGCCGCGCCGCGTGATGACGACGCGCTCTACAGCCACCGCCGGCTTCCGGAGTCGGATATAACGCGCGACGACACCAGCCGGTGCCAGATGAAGAGTACGACCAGCGCTCCGACCACGGCGCCGATCAAGCCCGCGCCCTGATCCGGTCCGTACCAGCCGACCGCCTGGCCAATAAAGGTGGCGACAAAAGCGCCGGCGATGCCGAGCAAGGTGGTGAGGATAAACCCCGCCGGATTGTTCGAACCCGGCGCCAGGAAGCGCGCAATGATTCCGGCGACAAAGCCGATGATGATGACCTCAAGAATGTGCATAGCGACCCCCGCAGTGATTTTGCTACGATGATTTTTGCATAGGACCGGCGGTCAACGCTATATGTAATGGCCGGTTCCCGGCGCCACGACAGACGCCGCCGATGAATATACTGTGTTGAATACGCCCGGATGACCATCCGGCGATCGGCTCCGGGGCGGAGTTTGCGCCGAGCGATCAAATCCGTCGGACCTGCGATGAGCAAAACCGTCGTCAAGCCGCGCACCACGACGCGCACCAAGACACAGCGGCCGCCGCTCTACAAGGTGATCCTGCTCAACGACGACTTCACGCCGCGTGAATTCGTCGTTCACGTGCTCAAAGCGGTGTTTCGCATGACCGAGGATCAGGCCTACCGGGTTATGCTGACCGCGCATCAGCGCGGCGCTTGTGTCATCGCGGTCTATACCCGCGACGTTGCCGAGACCAAGGCAAAAGAAGCCACCGAGCTCGGCAAGGCCAAGGGCTATCCGTTGTTTTTCACGACGGAACCCGAGGAATAACGGCGACGGAATGAGCCGGCTATTCCTGTGTCGTGTGGTGGGCACCTTGGAGAAATGCAATCGCGGGCGTCGCGTCGCTGGTGGCGATCCGCATCACCGGCTCGCCTGTATAGGCGTATAGGAAGCCGCCCAGCGTCATGCCGGCGAAAAACACCGCCAGTATAGCCAACATCAACACACCGTCGCTTCGCGGTGCAATATTAAAGGAGCGCAACTGTTTGTCTAAAAGTTCCTGATCGCGTCGGTTCATTTTCGAAACTCCTCGGGCGAGGCAATACAGGTATAAAACCCGCCACTCGGCTCGGCGTTCCGGCGCGCAGAAAATGTTTGAATTAAAGGGCCTTGATGGCCGCCTTTGGCAGGGGACGCTGCGTCGGCGGAAGCCCGCCTCGGCTGACGAGCGGTCTTACTTGCCTTGGATCGACAAGCCTTTTGGACCGAGATCGATGTGCAGGCCTTCGGCCGGCGCCGGCGGATGGCGGTCCTGATAAAGCTGGTAACCGAGCACGGCGACGACGATCACCAGTGCGCCAATGATGAGATAAAGCGTATTGCTGCGACTCACGGCGGGTCTCCTCAGGCCCCATGATAGCCGCCGCGGCCGCTAAAGCGACTCCCTTCGCGGCTATGCGGCCAGCGTCTTGTCGAGCCAGATCCGGAGTTCCGCCGGCAGGTCGGGCCGCGCCGCGATGGCGGCGGCGAGCTGTTTGTCGCCGTTGACGCTGGTGACGAGTCTGGCAAAACCCACTTCCGATATCAGCGCCTTGGTATTGGCGATGATCGCGCGTTGGATCTTGGGATCGCCGCGCTTGAGCAAGATATCGGTGACCGGTTCGCTGAGTTCGGCGCGAGAGGCGATTTTGGTCAACAGCTTCGGGTCGATGCGGTCGCGGTCGATGATCTCGACAATGTCCTCGTCGGAGAGCGCCTTGGCCTGCTCGAGGATCGGGCCGTGGACCGCCATGTCGGTGTGGCGGGCCAGCGTGCCGACCACCCTGATCGGCGCATTGTCGATGGGCGCCAGCTTCGTGCTCAGCTCGGCGAGCTGCAAACGATCGATGCTTTTTTTGATCAGCATGCACAGCACCTCATCGAAGACATCGACATGGTCTGTGCTGTAGGAGTCTGCGCCGGCCAGAAACAGATCGACGATCTGGCGCAACGCCGCGCTGCGCCATGCGCTCGGGGCTTGGGCCAGCGTGGTATCGAGTTCGGTGAGCAAACTTTGTGCGGCTGGCGTCATTCGTGTTCTCGGCTGGAGCATCCAGATTGGCGTCGACTTGATCTAGATTAACAAAGAAATCCGCGTCATCAGACTCGCCGCAGGCGCGGTTTCGCTGTGATCAAGCTGTTCCAGCCCTGTCTACACCAGGCCCGTTTATTTCGCCTTACCGAGCGGCGATTACCTCCGCCACGCACGGTGTGGCGACGATGACGTTCGCGACGGTCATCCGCGAGCCGGACGCGATTATTTGACGCCGAGCAATTCGACGTCGAAGATCAGCGTGGCGTTCGGCGGAATGACGCCGCCGGCGCCGCGGGCGCCATAGGCAAGCGCGGGCGGGATGATCAGCGTGCGTTTGCCGCCGACCTTCATGGTGGCGATGCCTTCGTCCCAACCGGGGATGACCCGGCCGGTGCCGATCGGGAATTCGAACGGCTGCCCGCGATCGACCGACGAGTCGAATTTCGCGCCCTTGGCGCCGTTCTGGTAAAGCCAACCGGTGTAATGCATGACGCAGGTCTGGCCGACCTTGGGCGAGGGCCCGGTGCCGATCTTGGTGTCGATGATCTTCAATCCGGATTCCGTGGTGGTGATGCCGCCGGGAGTTTGCGCCGCGGCCGGCTGGACGCTCGCCGCCGCGAAGCTGAGAGCCACGCCGGCGAGAGTGGAGACGACGGCAAAGCGGATCAAGGAAGCGGCACGCGGAACAATTCGCATCGTCGGGTCTCCTCGTAAAGAATGGGCCGCCGTTAAGCCACGTCCGCAACGGCGAGGCAAGCCGGTTTGTGCGCGCCGTGACTCTGCCCGTAATGACTGCGGCCGCAACCCCGCTTGGGCGCAAGGCGCTCCGCCACGCCGCACCAAGGGTTCACAACGGCCCGCGGGGCGTAACCAACAAATCCTCCTCGCCCAGCAATTCGCGCATGTCGCCGATCGCCTCGATGGCATCCTCTTCGGTGGTCACTGTTTTGAGGCGGTGCCACAGTTCGCGCCATGGCTCGGGCCGGCCCAGGCGCATCGCCTCCTCGAGATAAGTGTGCGCCTGCAAGAGCGTCGTGAGCCGGCGAGGCTTTGGCGTGTCCTTGACCAGGATGGGCGGCGCGATTGGGAAGTCGTCCAAAGCCATTGGCTGACTTTTAAGTTTGGGCTGACCTTTAAGTTTGGGCTGACCTTTAAGTTTCGTCTCATTCAATTCGGGCTGCGCTCGCTGACCCGCCGGAACGAATTTCCGCGTGCCCGATTAGTCTACATTCTACTCCTTTGCTGGGCGAATTCATGGCGATACTGGCCGCCGACAACAGCAACGACCCAGTGACGTTGCACCGCGTCATGCAGAGCATGATCGGCGAGGGCTTGCGCAGCCACTACCAAGCTCCGCAAAAATTATCGCACGAACTCTTCGTCCTGCTCCTGCAATTGAAGGAGCAAGAGCGCAAGAAACGCTCCTCGCCGGGCGCGGCGAAACCCGTCACGCGGCGGTCGCCGAGTGCGACGAAACGCGGCGAACGCCGCGCTGCCGCATCAGCCGCGCTGTTGCGTCCTAATGCGCGCTAGGCCCGAGGGCGAATTTGTTCGCCGTTGTGGCATCGGGCAGAGCCTGCGCCGGGATAGCGTGAAGCACGGCGTTGACCGCGCTGATGGTGCCACCGAGGAACGTCGCCCAGGCGACGATCAGGTTGGCGGTGTGGGCATCGAACATCGTGGTGAACTCTGCACCGGCTCCCGCGGCGAAGGACAACAGCGCCGCGACGATGCTGATCCACATTCCTACTCTTGGGTCGATGGTCATCTTGCAGTCCCCCCTCAGGTGTAAGGAAATCGAAAACCCCGGGCCTCAGCCGACGGTCACGGTATTGCAAATCACGGTCGGGTTGCAAGTGCGGTCGGTGCAATCAAAATGATTGCGCTGCGCTCGACACCGGCTAGGATTGCCGCCTGGATTGACCCGGGGGGCCCGCATGAGCAACGCCGCGCATGACGAGGAAGAAAAACGCTTCGCACTTGTCAACGCGAAATTGGATGCAGAACTCAAGGAAGCCGAGATCGCGGAAAAAACAAAACCGTGGCGCAGCTTGGCGAGCCCGACCACGTTGATGGCGTTGCTCACAGCTCTCACGACGGTCACAGCCGGCGCAGTCGCGGTGATCCAATCTTTGGGGCAGGGGCAAAGCGAGAGAGAGGCAAGGGCATTCGGAGAGTTGTCGGCCGAACGCGCGCTGGTTCAGAATATCATGCAACAGTCCGGCTCAAAGCCGGAGGACGTTCGTGACAAGCTGACCGCGCTGGCGATCGCGGGACTGTTGCCCACCACCACGAAGGGTCTGATCGCCGCCGGCCTGATCGACCCCGCCAAATTATCTTCGGCTTCGAAATAATTCGAAATACGGCACCGCCCGATGATTTTGCGGCGGCCGCAAGTCCCTCGGAACTCACAGGCTTGCGCCCGCGCCGCACGTTGCCATCACGGCGGAACACGGCGGCGGCTGCCGGCGTTGCCTGGGTACTGCGGTACTGCCGGGGCGGGGCCGACCGAGGAACGTCACGATGCCGGCAAATTCGACATGGTTTGATAGCGCCATTCGCGTATTTCCGATTGTCGCGGTCGGCCTTGGGCTCGGCGGCGCCATTGGCGGCTACGCCGGGCTTGCGGTCACCAGCGCTTTGATCGAGCCGCCGCGTCAGGACATGGCCGACACAAGCCGCCGCGGCGGGGCTGCGACCGAACCGGTTCGAGCGGTTCCCTCGGCGACCCAGCAGGCGAACTCGGTTCCGGCAACGGCGTCCGCGGCACCGCCGGCGACGATATCGCAGGGCCCGGCAATTTCAGAGGTGCAAAGTCCGCTCACGCCTTGGCCGGATGCACTGACGCGGTCGCATCCGCCGGTAGCAGTGGCGGAGACGCCGGGCTCGCCAGCGCCGACCGCAGCCCCAATCGTGCCGACGCCAAACGTTCAGGCCAACGATGCGACGCGCGCTGCCGCGACCGAGGCCACGCCGCGCGCCGATGCCGCGCCGCAATCGCCTCAATCGGATGTCAAAGCCACTCAGGCGAAGCGGCGGTCAGGGCACGCCCGTCGGAGCAACAATCTCGACGCGGCCGCGGCCGCGAGGACCCAGCCGGTCTATGATTATTATGGCGATGGTGATCGCTATCGCGATGGCGCGGACGCCGCGCCGCAAAGCGGGCATCCGACGACGCCTGATCCATACCGCCGTCGCACCGGCCCTGGCGCGAAATATAACGGCGAAGCGCATCATGGCGTCGTGACGGCAACGCGCGTGCCCCGTCAGCTCCAGGACAGCGCGGATCGACGCGATGAGCCGCAGTCCGCCGTGCCCGCAACGCCGCCGCAACCGCCACCACCGCTGTTCGGCGGTTTGTTCGGCGGCGGCGATCGCTACGATGACGGGCGATAACGCGCCGGCGTCGGGGTGATGAGGGAAGGGGCGCCTAGCCGGCCACGGCGCTGAGATGGCCGAGCAGGCAGGCCATATTGACCGCGCAGGCGGTCACAAGGGCACCCACCAGCCACTTGTTCATCACAGGCTCCGAAACCGCCTCAAAGAATCGCCTGTAAAGCATGGACGAGACTCGGGCCAAGAGTCCCAAAATTAGTTTTTCGGAGGATTCATATCTCGTTTACGGATTCCGGCGCGATTCTCCCGCGCTGTAGCAACCATTAGATAGCGGCAGGGCGTTCGGTCCAGGGCGTTCCGCGCTCTACAACAGTGTTTGCGTAGATCAGGAGCTTCCTAGCGCAGGCGATGAGGGCTGCGTTGTGGGCTTTGC
>JBEKRD010000089.1:0-22512 GCA_049519075.1 Xanthobacteraceae bacterium
GGGGTCCAACCGCTCCTGGCGGCAATGAGGGCCTAGTCGAACCCGAAAAATAATCGTGGATTACAGCCGGCCCCCAGGCCACTACGTTCCAGACTTAAGAGCGTTTTGACACGGCCAAGACCCTAAACGGACGTCGGAGAGACAAATTTGCTGCGAATTGGAACGTTTCGACCCTTCCGGCCCGCAGTGACATAAGAGGGATGGGCAATGAACATTCTCGGAATCAACTCCGTCTATCACGAATCCGCCGCGGCGGTGCTTATTGACGGGGCACTTGTGGCCGCCGCCGAGGAAGAGCGGTTCAACCGCATCAAACATGGCAAGCAGTCGAATGTCGATAACCCGCACCAGTTCCCCGAGCAAGCAATCCGTTTCTGCTTGAATTATGCCGGCCTGCGTGCGCGCGACATCGACCACGTCGCATATTCTTTCAACCCCCGGCTGCGCCGAGCGCAATTTCGCGCCGAGTGGTGGCTCGATCCGCGATTGGAGGAAATCTTTCTGCTTCGGTTGGGCGAGGTGCACGGAGTGGCCGAGCAGATTCTTGGACGGTCGCTGCGCGGCAGATTTCACTTCGTGCCCCATCATCTGGCGCACGCCGCCTCAGCGTATTTTCCCTCGAAATTCGAGCACGCAGCCATCCTCACCATCGACGGTCTCGGCGAGGCGGCGTGCTCGACGCTGGCCGTGGCCACCGGCAGCCGGATTCGCATACTCGAGACGTTCAACTATCCGCATTCGCTGGGATTCGTATGGGAGATAATCAGCACTCATCTTGGCTTCACGCACTACGACGCGTCGAAGGTCATGGGCTTGGCAGCGTACGGCAATCCCGAAATCTTTCGTCCCCAGCTTCGGTCGATTATCCGCGTCGGCGAAGACCATTACGCGGTAGACCCAGAGGCGGCCGGCTTTCAAGGGAGCAAGTCGGGCGGACTGCAGACTTTGCTTGGCCCGCCCCGGTTCCCCGATGCAAAAATTCAGCAGTCACATGCTGATATCGCGGCTGCTCTGCAAGCAGCCACCAATGCGGCGGTCATGGCGCTGGTGCGGCGCCTCAAGCGCAAGGTGCCGCTTGACAATCTGTGCATCGCCGGCGCAGAAAAGCCATCCCGAGCGCGGCAACTCCACGCCATTTCTCGGGCCTTCGTTCAGCCGGCGAGAAATTATTGCCGCGGTCAAGTCGGCCGGTCTCACGCCTCGACCCAGCAAGACTCCCGCGCGCGATGCGGCGGATATGATCGCCGACGGCAAGATCGTCGCCTGGTTTCAGGGTCGCATGGAATTCGGGCCGCGAGCTCTTGGCAATCGTTCGCTGCTTGCCGACCCGCGCCGACCGGAGATGCGTAACATCCTTAATCAAAGGATCAAGCACCGCGAAGACTTTCGGCCGTTTGCGCCGAGTGTGATGGCCGAGCGTGCCGAGGAATGGTTTGAGGTTGGCAGTCAAACGGCCAGTCACGAGTTCATGCTGTTCGCTTGTCCAGTTAAACCAGAGCGGCGCAGCCTCATTCCTTCAATTATGCACCAGGACGGCACCGCCCGCCTGCAGCTTGTGCGACGCCAATCAAATCGACGCTTTCACGAGCTGATATCTTGTTTTTTTGCGCGTACCGAGGTGCCCCTCGTCATCAATACATCCTTCAATGACAACGAGCCAATTGTTTGCACGCCCGCAGACGCTATCGTCACCTTCCGCAAGGCTGACGTAGACGTGCTGTTTATGGACGATGTCTATGTATTGCCATAATCCTAAACCGTGGCGCGCGGCTTGATCGGCAATCGCACCACCCCTCGCTTTCCCTTTGCTCCTTAGGTTTTGCTCTGAACGTAACGGGGGGTTTTTCAGTTCGCGCGCGAAAAGCGTGGCGCGAGGACGGGGGCGCTTTTTCACCTCTCCCCGCGTGCGGGGAGAGGGAGTGGGTAACCCCGCGAGAAGGAGAACGGCTACCGTGTCAGCCACCAAGCAGAAAATCACGAACCGCTCGGTTGAATTCCGCCGGCCGATCCATATTCGAGATATGACCGGCGTCGGGGATCTCGATGTAGCGCGAGCCCGCAAGCTTCTCGTTGAGCTTGCGCATGGCGGGCGCTGGGCCATCTTTCTCGCCGACCAGAAACAGCACGGGGCACTTCACCGTGGCAACGGCGGCGGCGTAATCATGCGCGGCGAGCGCTGCGGCGCAGCCGATAAAGCCGTTGACCGGCGTGGCCTTGATCATGGCCCGCACTTTGTCGAGATGCGGCGGATTTTTCGCCACTGTCTCGGCCGGGAACCAACGCGCGATGGTCGGCTCGACCAGGGCTTCGATGCCGTTTTGCTGCGCCACCTTGATGCGCTCCTCCCATTGCTGGCTCGATTGCGGCGTCGACTGGCAGGGCGAGTCGCAGACGATGATGCTGGCGAAGCGTTCGGGATGGCGTTCGGCCAAACCGAGCGCGGTCGCGCCGCCCATCGACAGGCCGGCGAAATGCGCTTTGTCGATCCCCAGGGCGTCGAGCAAGCCGAGCGCATCGGCAAGGAGCGTGTCGAACGGGTAGCGGCCCGCTGGCGCATCGCTGCCGCCATGGCCGCGCTGGTCATAGCGCAACACGCGAAAGCTGTCTTTGAGCGCCGCCGTCTGCTCGTCCCACATCGCGATCGAGGTGGCGAGCGAATTCGAGAACACCAGCCAAGGCGCATCGCTCCGTGTGCCGTCGATCTGATAATTGATGGTGATGCCGTTGGCTTTGACCTGCATGCCGCACCTGCCTCTTCAAAAATTCCAACCGATGACGCGGTCGAGCGAATAGAGCCCGCCGCCATGAACGAAAACCCAGAATACGGCGATCGTCCACATCAGCGTGTATTCGAGCCCGAGCCGGTTCCAAAAATATTTGCCGATACGCCAGCGCTCGATATTGGTGACGGCGAGAAAGACCAGAACCACGGCCGCCACCGGCCGCGTGAACAGTCCCAGCGCCAACAGCGGCCCGCCCACGAGCTGGGTGATCGAGATTGCCGGCGCCCAGAGTTTTCCCGGCCGGTAGCCGCTTTTGTCGAGATATTCCGCCAGCACGGTCAGATTGAGCGCCTGCGCGCCGGTGTTGGGAAACAATCCGAAAGTATTGCGCAGCCCATGCGGGATAAGCGCAAGCCCGACCGCGATGCGAAGGAGGGCATCGGCGAACGGCGCGAGGGTTTGCAACAAAGGAGACAAGTGCGGGATCAATGCGCCATCAGCACGGGCAATTTGGCATTGGCGAGGATGTGCCGCGTGGTGCCGCCGAAGATCATCTGGCGCAGCCGGCTTTGCGTATAGGCGCCCTTGACGATCAGGTCGCAGCCGAGCTCTTCGGCTTTGGCGAGGATGGTGTCGCCGGCGCTGCGCTTGCCGCCGGGTTTCATTGTTACGGTCTCGGCAGCCACGCCGTTCATTTTGAGCGAATGCGCCATTTGCTCGCCGCTCGGGCCGGCAACCGTCGCGCCTTCGACCGTCAAAATGGTGATGCGTTGCGCGCCGCGCAGAAGCGGCATCGCGTCCGCCATGGTGCGCGCCTGTTCGGTACTGTTATTCCAGGCGATCAGGATATTGGTGCCGAGCGAAGGTGGCGCGGTAGGCGGCGCGATCAGCACCGGGCGGCCGCTTTCGAACAAGGCGGATTCGAGTGTAATCATCGACGGGCTCTGCCATTCGTCGCCCGGCCGCGCCAATACGATCATGTCGAAGACCCGACCGTAGCTGCCGACGAAATCGTGGCCGCTCGGCGCGTCGGCGAGCCAGGCGCATGACAGCGAGGCTTCGCCTTCGCCGGCGTAAAGCGGCACCCGATGGTTCTCCATGAACGAGCGGAACAGCATTTCGGCGTGCCGCACCATTTCCGCGTCGTTCTCCTTGACCGCGACCATGGTGAGCCCGCTGTCGGGATCCATGGCGACGAGATCGGCGACCGCCGGACGCAGCGGAAAGCCCTCGATACAGCTGCCGAATTTCCGCGCCAGGAGGAGCGCAGTATCCAGCGCCGCCACCATCGCTGAGCCCTGCTCGGTCGGAACAAGAATCGTTTTCATGCGCGTGCCCCACATGCACTCGGCAGAGCCGACTGACAGCTTTTCCCCTGGAAGGCGCCCCTTGGCGGGGTCTTCGGCTTGCGATCATACTGCCGCGCCAGCGCGCGCGCCGCAATATGCGGATAATCACTACGATGAGCGGAGTTACGGCGACGCCAGCGTGGCAATTTGCTAAAATACCGACGATTCGCGCTGCGCAGACAGGCGCGACGGGACGAACGCCATGGGGGACACCCCGAACATCCGGCACATTCGATCGGCCGCGCGGATCATGCTGATTTGTCCGGATTGCGGGCAGGAAAATTCCGAATTGGCCGATCGGCTGCGCGGGATGACGGCGTATTCCTGCCGCGGCGACGGCTGCGACTACAGTTTTGTCCTTGTGGGCGGCCGCCAGGATATCGGCCATGGGTTCGTCGAGGCCTGCAAAAGGTTTTACGCGGCCTTTTACACGGCGCGCGGGCAGGGCGCCCGTTAGCGATCAGCGGCCTGTGCCACAGCCTTGACCAGCGCCACCGGGTCGGTGAAGGCGGCGACGCCGAGCCCGCGCAGCGTCTCGACCGCGGCCTCGACGCCCATCTTGCGGGTCGCGGCATGGCCGGCGGCAAGGCCAACGAACAGCGGCTTTGGCAACGGCTCGGCGGTGATCCAGGCGGTGAGCGCCTCGATGCGCTCGGCGAGCGAGCGCGAAGCGATCACAGTCTGGAACACGATCGCCTTGATGGTGGGCCGGGCCGCGAGCGCGCGGGCGATTTGCAGCCGCTCGACCATGGTCTCGTCGGGCGCTCCGCGCAGATTGTCCATGAAGCTCGCGGCGGCAAGCCCGTGGTCGGCCAAAAGGTCCATCATCATCATGGCGAGCCCTGCGCCCGAGGTGACCAGCACCACATCGCCGCCGGTTTCCACGAGCTGGAAGCCGAGTTCGCGGGCGGATTGTTCGAGCACGGTCATCCCCCGCTCGGCAAGTTTGCGGCTGATGGCGAATTCGTCGGGGTCGTGGCGGAAATCGGCGCTGTCGTCGCGGATGATCTTGGCGTCGCAGGCGATGAGCCCGCCATCCGGCGTCAAGGCCAGCGGGTTGATTTCCAGAAGCTGCAAATCCTCCTGGCGAGCGATTTCAGGCAGCCGCGCGGCATACCGGGCGAGGCGCGCCGCGAGTTCGCGCGGGAAGAACGCCGTCAGGGCGGGAAAGATAGCTTCAGGCGTCGTCGAGCCGAAGTTCTCGATCGCAATGCGGGCCACTTTCGTCGACTGTTCGACGTCCTCGCCGCCGTGCGGCGCAACCAGAAGCTCGAGCCGTTGCCGCGTGCCGTCGATGCGGACCGCGACGAAGATTTCGCGCGTAATCGGCACCGCTTCTTCGAGCAAAAGCGGCGTGTCGGCGTCGTCAAGCGTGGCCAGGATCAGCCGCCGCGCGTCGCGCAGCCCGGCCGCTTGGTCGAAGCGGCGCACCAGACCGCGCTTGCCGCGGCCACCTTCGAGGATCTGGGCCTTGAGCAGGAAGCCCGGCCAACCGCTGGCCTGTTGCGGCGGAGTTTCACCGTTGCCCAGCAAGACGCCGCGCGGCACCGCAAGCCCGTGGCGGCGCAGCAAGGCTTTCCCGTCGACCTCGGCAAGACGCATAATGGCTCGCTTCTAGCAGTTTTCGTCCAACGATCATTCACCTGGCGCCATCCGGCGCGTTTGCCTGGAGCTTAGCGCATGTCGGGACAACTGCGCCTGCCGTTCCTCGATCCCGAGCCCTGGCGGGTCGCGGTCATCTCGCCGACCGGGCGCTACGCGCGCAATCAAGTCGCCGGCATGCTCGCAGCCGGCACGCCGCTCGTCGGCGGTGTCGCGCTCGGCCGCGGTGGCACGGAGATGGACGGCCTGCCGCTCTACGACCGCGTCGGCGATATTCCGCAGAAACCGAACATTGCGGTGATTTATACGCCGGCCGAAGGCGTATGCGATGCTATCGCAGAATGCGCTAAGGCTGGCGTGCCGACCATCATGGCGGCGGCCGAATATGTGCCGGTCCACGATACGCTCGCCGCGGCAACGCTTGCCCGGGCGGCAGACAGCTGGCTCGTCGGGCCGAATACGCTTGGGATTTATGTGCCGGGCCGTGGTCTCCTCGGCTCTATTGCGCCCAGCTTTTGCCAGGCGGGCTCGCTTGCCGTGATCGTGCGCAGCGGCACGGTGGCGCTCGCTCTGGCGCGGCAATTGACGTTCGCCGGCATCGGCCAGCGCATCGTCGCTCATGTCGGCGGCGACAGCGTGATCGGGCGTAATCCGCACGAATATCTGCAGGCGCTCGCTGCCGACACGGCGACAACGGCGGTGTTGTTCTGCGGCGAAATCGGCGGCGACAAGGAATATGCCTTCGCCGAGGCCGCGCGCGATTTTAGAAAGCCGGTCATCGCCATGGTGGTCGGCCGCAACGCGCCGGCGCAAAAACAGATGGGCCATGCCGGCGCGCTGATCGGCAGCGCGCGCGAGGGCGCGGCGGCAAAGCTCGAAGCGCTCGCCGCCGGCGGCTGCCGTATCGCGAAAGGCTTGGAGGACGTTGTTGCCATCGCCGCCAGCGTGGTGCGGTAATGCAATATCGGCTACGGCAAGAATTCAAGCGTCAGCGGCTTGAGGCGAAAATGATTGCAGGCGTGGAACATCGCGTGATCGGCTTTTGGGCCGCGCGCGCCGTCGATTGCTCGACCGATACGATGCGGAATGCTAGCGTCTCGGCCAGAAAACGCCCTTGGCATCCGCCGCATCATTCCTCGGATCAGCGATGAAGCTGCATTGGTCGCCGCGCTCGCCATTTGTGCGCAAAGTCATGGTCGTGGCGCATGAGTGCGGCGTCGTCGACCGTCTCACTTGCGTGCGCACCGTGGTGGAAACGGCGGTTCCCCACGCCGAGCTGATGCGGGAAAATCCCCTGTCGAAAATACCGACGCTGGTTCTCGACGATGGCAACGTGCTCTACGATTCTCCGGTAATCTGCGAATATCTCGATGCGCTCGACGGTGCGCCAAAGCTTTTTCCGCGACAGCCCAAGGCGCGTATCGTCGCGCTGTGCCGACAGGCGCTCGGCGACGGGTTTTTGGATCTGCTGGTGCTCAACCGCAATGAGCGTGCTCGCCCCCAGCCATCGGACGTTCATCTGGCGAGCGCGGCGGCCCGCAAGGTAGCCGTCCTGGAGCATCTGGAGCGCGAGGCCGAGGCGCTCACGATCACGCCATTCGGCATCGGCCACATCGCCATCGGTTGCGCGCTATCCTATCTCGATTTCCGCTATGCCGACGAGAATTGGCGCAAGAACCACCTGCATCTCGCCAATTGGCACGCCGGCTTCGCGGCGCGTCCGTCGGTGCGCGCGACCGAACCGGTGGACGATTCGTGATTTCACCCCAGCGTCGGGTCGAGCACGATCTTGCCACGCCCTTCGTGCTGCTCGACCAAACGATGCGCTTCGGCAGCTTTCGCCAGCGGCAGCACGCGCTCGATCTGAGGAATGACTTTGCCTTGAGCCGCCGCTTGCAGGCAGTGCGGCAGGTCGGACGGCGTGTAGCCGGGCATGCCTTTGATGGTGATGCGCTTGTGATAAAGGTGGGCGAAGTCGATCGGCACATGTGGCCCGGCATGGGCGCCGGCGGTGACCAGCCTGCCGTTCATGCCGATGGCGAGGAATGCGAGCGGCAGCACGGCCGGGTTTGCGATGTTGTCGTAAAGCACGTCGACACCCTTGCCGCCGGTGAAATTCATGACCTCTTCGTAAATACTGTGCGTTGCGTAATTGACGCCGTGGTCGGCGCCGAGTTTTTGTCCCATTGCGACGCGCTCGTCGGAACCGGCGGCTGCGATCACGCGGGCGCCAATCACGTTCTTGGCGATCTGGATGCCGATGGTGCCGAGATTGCCGCCGGCGCCCATGATCAGCACGGTCTCGTCGAAGGTGAGCTTCGCGACATGCATGAGGAGATTCCAGGCCGTGGGTACGTGACGCATGACCACGGCGGCGCGATGGAAATCGAGCGCCTCGGGCAGCGCCACCGCGGCGGCGGCCGGCACGGCGACATATTCGGCAAAGCCGCCGGGACGTCTGATTCCCATCATGCCGCGCGGTCCGGCATAGCCGCTGCCGTCCTCGGCGCAAATTTCGAGCGGCATGAAGCCCGCCGCGGCGACGCGATCGCCGGGCCGCCAGCGGCTGACCTCCGGCCCGACCGCATCGACGACGCCGGCGCAGTCGACGCCCGGTATCAGCGGCAGCACCGCGCCCCGCGCCGGTTCCTTGCCGGCGCGCAGGCTGACGTCGAGGACACGATTGACGGTCGCCGCGTGCACCTTGATGCGGATTTCGCCTGTGCGCGGGACCGGATCGGGAACGTCTTCAAAGCGCAAAACCTCGGGCGGGCCGTATTCGTGGATGACGATTGCTTTCATACTCGGATCTTGAGCCTCGGCGTTGTGACCACAGCTGGAGTTGCCCCGACGCGCCGCACACCTTGACGCGGACATCCAGGCCGGGCAAGCCGCGCCGGACTGGAGACGTTCATGGCCGTCTATACCGATGTCACGGCGGAGGATCTCGGCCGTTTTCTTGCCGGCTACGACATCGGCGAACTGCGGTCGTATAAAGGTATTGCGGAGGGGGTCGAGAACTCGAACTTCCTCGTTCACACCGACCGCGGCAATTACATTCTCACGCTCTACGAGCGGCGCGTCGCCGAGCGCGACCTGCCGTTCTTTCTGGCACTGATGGAGCACTTGGCGAGCCGCGGTCTTACCTGCCCGCAGCCGGTCAAGAACCGGGAAGGGGTGGTGCTGGGCCGACTCGCTGGGCGGCCGGCGGCAATCGTCACTTTCCTCGAGGGCTTATGGATCCGCCGGCCGAGCGCGGCCCATTGCGCGGCGCTCGGCGAGGCGCTGGCGCGACTGCATCTTGCCGGCGCCGATTTTGCCATGCGCCGCAACAATGCGCTGTCGGTCACCGGCTGGCGGCAGCTCTACGAAGGCTGCCGCGAACGCGCCCATAAGGTCGAGCGCAATCTGGAAACCCTCGTCGGCGGCGAACTCGAAGTGCTGGAGCGCGACTGGCCGCGTGGACTGCCGCAGGGTGTCATCCATGCCGATCTTTTTCCGGACAATGTTTTTTTTCTTGGCGACAGACTTTCCGGGTTGATCGATTTCTATTTTGCTTGCACCGACACGCTGGCTTACGACGTCGCCATCTGCCTCAACGCGTGGTGCTTTGAGTCCGATCATTCCTACAATGTCACCAAAGGACAGGCCTTGTTGTCGAGCTACATGAAGACGCGGGAGCTGTCGGACGAGGAACGCGAGAAGCTGCCGCTTCTCGCGCGCGGCGCCGCGCTGCGCTTTTTACTCACTCGCCTGGTCGACTGGCTCGACGTGCCGCCGGGCGCGCTGGTGCGGCCGAAAGATCCGCGTGAATATGCGCGAAAACTTCGCTTCCATCAGACGGTCAAGAGCTGGCGCGATTACGGAGCCCAAGATTACGGGATCAAGCTGCCGTGAAAACCGAATTGCCACAAGCATCGCTCGAAGGGTTGCCCCGTGTCGTCATTCACACTGACGGCGCCTGTTCGGGCAACCCTGGGCCCGGCGGCTGGGGCGCGATCCTGACATTCGGCGATCGCGAGAAAGAACTCAAAGGCGGCGAGGCCAACACCACCAACAACCGCATGGAATTGATGGCCGCGATCTCGGCGCTCGAAGCGCTCAAAAAGCCGTGTCGCGTCGACCTTCACACCGACAGCCAATACTTGCGCAATGGCATTATGTCCTGGATCGCCAACTGGAAGAGGAACGGCTGGCGCACCGCCGACAAGAAGCCGGTGAAGAACGTCGATCTATGGAAGCGGCTCGACTTAGCGCTCGGCGCGCACCAGATCCACTGGCACTGGGTTAAGGGGCACGCCGGCCACGACATGAACGAGCGCGCCGACGAACTGGCGCGCGCGGCGATTGTGGAGATCAGGGCGGCGGGCAGAGCGAGGTAAGTCAGAACTATTCCGGGCTCGCGGGCTCGCGCCCACGTCCCGGCGTAGCGCGCGATTACAGCGACTTCAGCAGATTTTCGGCGCCCGAAATTTCAGCCTTGCCTGGCGTATCCTCGAGGTTGAGGGTCTTCACCACGCCGTCCTCGATCACCATGGCGTAGCGTTGCGAGCGCACGCCGAGGCCGCGCTCGGTAAGGTCAGCCGTCAGGCCGAGCGCCTTGGCCCAATTGGCGCTACCGTCGGCCAGAAACTCGATCGCGTCGCTGCCGGAGGCCTTCTTCCAGGCGTCCATGACGAACACGTCGTTAACGCCGGTTACCGCGATGGTGTCGATACCCTTGCCCTTGATCGCGGCTGCGTTCTTCGCGAAACCGGGCAGGTGGTTCTTGTGGCAAGTCGGTGTGAAAGCGCCCGGCACCGCGAACAGCACCACTTTCTTGCCCTTGAACAATTCGTCCGTCGTCACCGGCTTTGGCCCATCGGCGGACATCACCATGAAGGTGCCGGTGGGTACGCGGTCGCCAACCTTAATCGCCATGATCGTGTCCTCTCGTGTTCGCAATGTAATTCTTCGTCCGCCGACGCGGCGGCGGCATAACCTAGCGTTCCGTACGGATTAGTCGAGATGGGTCTCAACTTCGATGGCGTCGTCGCCGGAAACGGCGGTGAATGTGAGCGCGGCGCCTGCGGCATGCGTGTCGGGCGGTAGGCCGTCGAGTTCGAAGCTGAATTGCCGCGTGGCGCCATTGCCGCCGGTTGGTTGCGCAACCGGTTCCGGCTGCGGCAACGACCAGTCGGGCGTTGGACCTTCGACGAACAGATCGACGGGGCCACCGCCCGGGGCGGCGACCTCGACCACGACGCGCTCATGCGCACCGCCGGGCTCGCGATGCACGGCGAGAATGGCAAGACCATTGCTCTGACCGATCTTGCTCAAACCGGCTTCGCCGAGCTCAACTCGCCGCGGCACGCGAATCTCGGCCTTCTCGATCGTCTTTTCCTCGGCGCCGTCGCCCCTGAGCGGCAGCTTGAGGCTGGCCTCGGCCGGCACGCACATTGTCCCGCAGACGTCGTAGCCGAGCTTGATTTGCAGCGAGGAATGCTTCGCCGCGTCGTTAGGCGCGATGCGCAACGGTAGGATGACGTGATCGACATAGCCGATCGAATTTCCGCCAGCGCCGTCGGGGAACCGCGCTGGCGCCGGCCACAGCACGGTGACCGCCTTCACGTTGTCGGAGCCGGAGAAATCGAGAGTCGGCGGCATGCCAGAATCGCCGGGATCGCGCCAATAGGTCCTCCAGCCGGGATCGAGCTTGATCTCGATGCCGGCGCGCACAAATGCGGCGTCTGCCGTCCTGGTCATCGAACCGGCGAGAAGGCGCGTGGCGGCATGGGCTTGCGCATCCCACTCGGAAGCATCCTGCGCCCAGGCTGCGGCGGGCAGACCGATCAGCGTCACCGCCGCAAGCGTCGACAGCCGAGGTAAGAGACGAGGTTGCATGCCCGCTGTTTAAGACGAGCCGCGGACATGCGCCACTGACATGATTGTGACCGTACGGCAGAGTGGTACCGCCCCGCCAGCGCCGCTGCGACTGATTGGCCCCGGAGTCCATACCGTGAACTTTTTGCCCCGTCGTTCGTTTGCAATTGCGCATTGATGGGCTAACCTTTCCGGTATGAAATTGCCGCGCGGCACATCGGGGAAAAATCGGCGCCGAGGCTATCTCGACGGCCAGATGTTGATCGCCATGCCGGCGATGCTCGACGAGCGCTTTTCGCGTTCGTTGATTTACATCTGTGCGCATTCGTCGGAGGGCGCCATGGGCATCGTCGTCAATCATCCGGCGCCGAACATCAATTTTCCCGATCTTCTGGTGAAGCTCAACGTGATCCCGCAAGCCGACGCGATCCAGCTGCCGGTGCGGGCTGACGTCGTCAAGGTGATGCGCGGCGGGCCGGTCGAGACTGAGCGCGGCTTCGTCCTGCACAGCGCCGATTTCTTCATCGAGAATTCGACGCTGCCGATTGACGACGGCATCTGTCTCACAGCCACGATCGATATTCTCAAGGCGATCGCGCGCGGCGACGGGCCGGCGAGCGCCATCCTGGCGCTCGGCTATGCCGGCTGGGCGCCGGGTCAGCTTGAAAACGAGATCCAAGGCAATGGCTGGCTGCACTGCACGGCCGATTCGGAGCTCATTTTCGGTCCCGACATCGGCGGCAAATACGAAAAAGCGCTCAAGAAAATCGGCATCGATCTCGGCATGCTGTCGAGCGAAGCCGGCCACGCTTAGCAAGGAACACGCGCGCGTTTCAGCGCGCCACCGCCATGTTGCGGTCTGGATCGAGCAGTGCGCGCGCTCGCTCGGCGGTCATAGGTTCGCCGAACACGAAACCTTGCGCATATTCGCAGCCGAGCTGAAATAGCTCGACCGCATCGGAATCAGTCTCCGCGCCCTCTGCCACGACGTCCATGCCGAGATCATGAGCGAGCGTGATGATCGAGCGCAGAATGACCGGCCGCGTGCCCTTGGCGGTGGTGCGCACGAACGACTGGTCGATCTTGATCGTGTCGAACGGAAAACGCTGCAGATAGGACAGTGACGAATAACCGGTGCCGAAATCGTCGAGCGCCAGGCCGGCGCCGAGCTCCCTAATCCGGTGCAGCATCTGAGCGGCGTGCTCCGGGTTTTCCATCACCACCGATTCGGTGATTTCGAGCTTGAGCGAGCCGCGGGTGAGCGGTGAGCGCGCCAGCACTGTGCGCAGATCCTGGATCAGATCATGGCGCAACAATTGGCGCGACGACACATTGACGCTGGCGAACAACGGTTCGCGCTGGCGCAGCGTGCGCTGCCAAGTGCTGAGCTGGCGCGCGGTGCGGTCGAGAACGAACAAGCCGAGCTCGACGATCAGCCCGGTTTCCTCGGCGATGCTGATGAAATCGACCGGCGACACCCGGCCAAGTTTCGGATGATTCCAGCGCGCCAACGCTTCGAAGCCAGCGATGGCGCGATCTTCGAGCCGAACGATCGGCTGGTAGAGAATGGCGATTTCGTCGCGCTCGATCGCCCGGCGTAGATCGGATTCGATGGAGAGCCGGTCGTTCTTGCGCGCACGCATGGCGGCTTTGAAGATGTCGATGCGATCGCCGCCGCCGCGCTTGGCGTGATACATCGCAAGCTCGGCATCCTTGAGCACTTCCTCGCCGCGCTGCGGTTCGGTGTCGCCGAGCGTCAAGCCGATCGAAGCGGTGAGAAATATCTCGCGGTCCTTAAACGTGATCGGCGCGCGTAGCGTTTTGCGGATGGTTTCAGCAAAGCCGGTAATGCGCGCCGACTCGCGTTCGGACAGCAGAATCAGACCGAACTGGTCGCCTGATAGCCGGGCCAGCGTGTCCTGCGGCTTGATCAGCCGGCCCATGCGGCGCGCCAAAGTGAGCAGGATTGAGTCGCCGACGGCCATGCCGACGGAGTCGTTGACTTGTTTGAAGCGATCGAGATCGATGACGATGACGGTTGGCCGCATCGCGGAGTCGGTCTTGGCGAAGCTGAGCACGGCTTCCAGCCGGTCCAGAAACAATTCGCGGTTGGGCAGCCCGGTGAGATTGTCGTGCACCGCATCGTGCAGGAGCCGCTCTTCCGCGGTTTTGAACTCGGTGACGTCGGTGAGCGTGCCGACGAGGCGGACCACTTCGCCATCGGATCCGACGACCGGCCGCGCCCGCAGCGCGAACCAAAGATAGTGTCCGTCGGCGGTGCGCAGGCGGAAATCCTGCGCCACGCGGCCGCGCCGCTGCTCGATCACGCTGTCGAGCGTGGCGCGGAAACGGTCGCGGTCGAGCTGGTGCAGAACGTCGAGCCATTTGGCCGCCGGGCCGTCGAGCGAGCCGGCCTTCAATCCGAGCGACGCCTCGGTCTCGGGACTGGTGAAGACCTTGTCGGCCGCGACATCCCAGTCCCAGATCATGTCGCCGGCGCCGGTGAGCGCGAGCGCGCGGCGCTCGACGTCGGATACGATGCCGCTGGTCGCGCCGCCGGCAAAAGCGTGCTGCATGACCGTAAAGCCGATCAGCATGACGATGAGGACGAGGCCGCCGAGCAGCGCGGGCCCGACAATATCGTTGGTGAGAAAGCCCAATACCGTCGCCGCCGCGGTGATCACCCAGACGACGAGCAGAAGCCAGGTCGGGATCAGCATCACGGCGCGGTCGTAGTCGTGGGTGGACAGATAGACAACGAGCGCAAAGCCGAGCACGGCGACGAAAAATAACGAGATGCGCGCGATACCGGCGGCGATCGCCGGCGAGAACAGCGCGACCGCGACCAGGGCGCCGAGGAAGGCGAGCCAGCCGACGGTGATGTGGGCGTAACGCACGTGCCAGCGGTTGAGATTGAGATAGGCGAACAGGAATACCAAGAGCGTTGCCGCCAGGATGGCTTCGCCCGAGGCGCGCCAGATGCGTTCGGCGCCTGACGACATGTCGAAGACCTTCGGCCAGAAGCCGAAGTCGATGCCGATGTAGATCAGCACCGCCCAGCCAAGCGCGGCCGCTGCCGGGAACATCACGCTGCCCTTGACGACGAACAGGATCGTCAGGAACAGCGCCAGCAATCCCGCGATGCCGATGACGATACCCTGATAGAGGGTCAGCGAATTGACCTTGTCCTTATAGGCGTCGGGTTCCCACAAATAGAGCTGCGGCAGGTTGTCGGTGCGCAGTTCCGCAACGAAAGTGATCACGGTGCCGGGGTCGAGCGTGATGCGAAACACATCGGCAGCAGCGTTTTCCTGCCGCTCCGGCGGGTCGCCCGATGACGGCGTTATGGTGACGATGCGCGAAAGCCCGAGATCGGGCCAGATCAGGCCGGAACCGACCATCCGGTAATGCGGCGCGACGATGAGGCGGTCGATTTGCTCGTCGCCATTATTGGCGAGCGCGAAAACCGCCCAGTTGGAGCTGGCTTCGCGCGCGCGCACTTCGATGCGCCGGATGATGCCGTCCGCACCGGGCGCGGTGGAGACCTGAATGCGGTCGCCGTCGGTATGCCGGAACTCGACCGCGTCGGTAAGGTCGATGGCTTGGGCGTCGGTGCGGACATTGATGGCTTCGACTGCTTGTGCCGCACGGACGCCGACGAGCGCCGCGAATGCGAACGCCAGAATCGCACAAAAAGTCCCCGCGCTCGAACCGGCGGCGCGCAAAAATGCCACGAGACGACCTCCGAGGCCGGCAGCCGGCGCCGTTCGCGCCACAATCAAGTCCCCCAAGTGACTACCTAACGGGCTTTACGCCGAATTCGCGACCGCTCGGTCCCCTCGCGTCGCGCCAGCCCCGGCCCGCTTGCGCCATCGCCGTCTTTAGTAGCCTTTGACGCGGTGCGGGGCAAGGATATTTCCCGTTTAGTTTCAAAGGGTCAGGACAATTTCGCCAGCATGGTTGCTGGCCGCAACAGGTCACGGCTAGAGCGCCGCCGCGGCGGTGTGACAACGGCTGTCTGCGCCGATAAAATTGCCATGCAGGAGCGCAAACAAAGCATGGCCGCCGTCGACGACGAGGATAAGCCGAAGAAAAAACTCGCCCACGAGATCGGGCAGGATCTGACGCTGTTGTCAGCCGGCGAACTGACCGACCGGATCACGCTGCTCAAAGACGAGATCGCGCGGCTTGAGGCCGATCGGGGCAAGAAGCTCGTGCTCAAATCGGCCGCCGATAGCATTTTCAAGAAGTGAGTTTTTTCAACGTCTTAGAACCTGGCTCGCGCCGTATGGGGCGACAGCTCCGCCGCCTTATCGTGATTCCTTAACCTTTGGTTAAGCTTTCTCGTTCATTACAAAGCATGTCCATCTTCTGGACATTGAGTGGCTCCTGTCCACTCTGTTTGACGCCTCCCTGTTATCACCTTGAGCCGCCGGCAACGGCGGCTCTTTTTTGTTAATCGGTTTCAAGGCGCCAAGCCCCTTAATTTTTCCGATAACGCTCCGACTTTTTTGTCCGGCGCAGCTTTTTTGCGAGAAACGGCGCCGGTTATCAGCCGTCATGCGCTCGGTCTCAACTATGTCTGAAGCTTCCTTGGCCGAACCGCTGGACAGCGCAGCCGGAGCGCGCGATGCTACAGGTGGTGTGAGGCGTACATGTCCGAAAAGCGTATGATCGAAGCCGGCCCGGTCTCGTTCAGCGAGCGGCTTGCCAATTCGCAGGTCTTCGCGACCTTGTTTCGCGACGGCATGGCCTTGGTCGAGGAGACCGCGAGCTATCTCGACGGCTCCGGTCGGCAAGAATCCAAGAAGCTCGAACGCAGCGCCGGCCTCGTCTATGCGACCGAGAGCATGCGGCTGACCACCCGGCTGATGCAGCTGGCGTCGTGGCTGTTGCTGCACCGGGCGGTCAAGGAAGGCGAGATGACGCTGGCCCAGGCCAACAAGGAAAAGAGCAAGGTCAGGCTTGCCGCCTGCGAGCCGGGCGACGCGCGATCGCTCGAGCTGTTGCCGGCAAAGCTGCAAGAACTGATCACGCGGTCGACCAAGCTCCAGGCTGAAGTCCGCCGTCTCGACGCCACCATGCATGCGGCGCCGGCGCCGCGCGCGCCAACCGACAACCCGGTCGAGCGTCAATTGGGACTGCTGAAGGCGGCGTTTGAGTCCGATTCCTAAAGCGGCCGGAAACGTCAAAAGCGCGCCGTGTAGGAGGTTCCCGTCTTTTCGATATAGCCGGCGAACGGGGCGCCGACATGTCCCGGAAACACTAAAGCGTCGCTTGCGGCGCAATCCTCGAGCACGCGGTGACGGCTCGTCCTGGCATCGTCGGCGTTGGAATTTTTCGGGAAATTCCAGTCCGGATAAAAAACCTGCAGCAAATGATGAAAGACGTCGCCCGTTACCATGGCGCGACAACCGCCGATATCGAGCTTGAAGACAAAATGTCCCGGTGAGTGCCCCGGCGCCGGCAAGATCTCGATAAATTCGTCGAGCCGATGCGGCCCGGTGACAAGGTCGGCACGGCCGGCTTCCACCACCGGCAAGACGCATTCGCGAAACGAACCGAATTCCGCAGGCGCCGTCGCCGGATCGCGATCGAGCTGTTGGAAATAGTCGAAATCCGGCTTTGAGAACACATAACGCGCATTGGCGAAGGTCGGCTCCCAGCGGCCGTTTTTGAGCCGAGTATTCCAGCCGAGATGGTCGTGGTGCAGATGCGTGCACATCACCATGTCGATCTCGTCCGGGCGCGCGCCCGCCGTCGCCAGCCGATCGAGCCACGGCGTATCGAGCATGTTCCACCACGGCCGCAGCGGCCGGGATTTCTGATTGCCGCAGCAGGCGTCGATCAAGATCTTGCGGCCGTCGAATTGAATGAGCCAGCTGTGAACGCTGAGCTTGAGCTTGCCGCTGTCCGGATCGTAGTGGTTCGGCACGAGCCAGTGGCCGTGCTCCTTGAGGTGAGCATCGGTCCAGGCCGGAAACAGGTCCGCCGGCGGATAAATCGCGAGATAGGTTTCCTCGATGCGGGTGACGGTTGCCTTGCCGACCTGAAAGACCGTCATGGCAAACCGCCAAATTTGGCGCCCGTATCGCGCCTATTTCTTGAGGAAGCCCTCGAACTTCTTCTGGAAGCGCGACACGCGGCCGCCGCGGTCGACCAGATGCTGCTGGCCGCCGGTCCAGGCCGGATGCGACTTCGGATCGATGTCGAGGTGCAGCGTATCGCCGGGCTTGCCCCAGGTCGTGCGCGTGGTGAATTCGGTCCCATCGGTCATTTTGACCGTGATCTGGTGGTATTCGGGGTGGATATCGGATTTCATGGCTGTGCCGCCGGTCTGGCCTTGCTAGGGGCTTAAGGAGATTTGGCGGCTCTATAACCCGGCGATTGCGGCGAGACAAGCCGAGGCTGCGGCTAAGGCACGCACTTTGCCGGCGGAAGTCGGTGGTTGACCAGCCTAGCGCGGGAGCGGCATTGTCCGGCCGCGCTGTGGCCGGACGGCAAAAGGGCCTCGCGGTGCAAGCATTTGCCGGGAAATTGCGATGAATTTGCGCGCCCAGAACGGACCGGCGACGACCCCCGCAGCGGCCGCGCCGCTTGCGGTGCCGGCTGAGACCGCGGCGGTTGCGGCAGCGCTCGAACCGGCCGGCGCGCCCGCCAAGCGCAAGGTCAATCTGCGCCCGCTCGCTTCGCTTCTGCCCTATGTGGACCGCTATCGCGGCCGCGCGATCGCAGCCCTCGGCGCCTTGGTTCTGGCAGCTCTGACCACGCTGGTCGTGCCCATCGCGGTGCGGCGCATGATCGATTTCGGCTTCACCGCGCGCGGGCTGGAGCTGATCAACAGCTACTTTCTGGTGATGATCGGCGTGGCCGCAGTCCTCGCCTTCGCCAGCGCCGCCCGCTACTACCTCGTCACCACGCTCGGCGAGCGCATCGTCGCCGATCTGCGCGGCGACGTCTTCGCCCACCTCACCTCGCTCTCGGCCGACTTCTTCGACGAGGCCAAGACCGGCGAGATGATCTCGCGGTTGACCGCCGACACCACGCAGATCAAGGCGAGCGTCGGTTCTTCCGTTTCGGTGGCGCTGCGCAATCTGGTGCTGTTTCTCGGCGCCAGCGCCATGATGGTGGTGACGAGCCCGCGGCTGTCGTTTTTCGTGCTCGCCGCGATCCCGATTATCGTGTTGCCGCTCTATGCCTTCGGCCGCGCGGTGCGGCGCCGCTCGCGTTTTGCCCAAGATACGCTTGCCGACGCCTCGGCCTATGCCGCCGAACTGATCGGCGCGGTGCGCGTCTTGCAGGCTTTCACCAATGAGCGGCTCGGTATCGCGCGGTTTCGCGACGCGGTGGAGCGCGCCTTTGAGGCGGCGCGAGATTCGATTCGCGCCCGTGCGCTGCTGACCGGTTTTGCCATCTTTCTTGTCACTTCGAGCGTGGTCGTCGTGCTGTGGGTCGGCGCGCAGGAGGTGATGGCGGCCGAGATCACGCCCGGCCGGCTCGGGCAGTTCATTCTTTATGCCGCCTTTGCCGCAGGCGCGCTGGGTTCGCTGTCGGAAGTCGGCGGCGAGATCGCGGCGGCTTCGGGCGCGGCCGAGCGGCTGTTCGAGATCCTCGCGATTAAGCCCGCGATCTTTCGGCCGGCGCAGCCGCTTGCGCTGCCATTGCCGCCGCGCGGCGAGGCCGGTTTCGACAACGTCGTCTTCTCCTATCCGACGCGTCCCGACGTGTCGGCTCTCAACGACGTGTCGTTCCACGTGCGCCAAGGCGAAAAACTCGCCATCGTCGGTCCGTCCGGCGCCGGCAAGAGCACGATCTTTCACCTGTTGCTGCGCTTCTACGATCCGATCGCCGGCCGCGTCACGCTTGACGGCGTCTGTCTTGCCGACCTCGACCCCGCGGACTTGCGCGCCCGCATTGCGCTGGTGCCGCAAGAAAGCGTGATGTTTGCCACCACGGTCGGCGACAATATCCGCTTCGGCCGCCCCGATGCGACCGATGCCGAAATGGCGCGTGCCGCCGAGCACGCCCATGCCGCGGGCTTCATCGCGGCGCTGCCACGCGGTTACGACACGCCGGTCGGCGAGCGCGGCGTGACGCTGTCGGGCGGCCAGCGCCAGCGCATCGCCATCGCGCGCGCCATTTTGCGCGACGCGCCGCTCCTTCTGCTCGACGAGGCGACCTCCTCGCTCGACGCCGAGAGCGAAACCCAGGTCGCGGCGGCGCTCGCCGATCTGATGCGCGAACGGACGACGATCGTCATCGCGCATCGGCTCGCCACCGTGCAGTCCTGCGACCGGATCTTGGTGCTCGACCAGGGCCGCATTGTCGAGGAAGGCACGCATCAGACGTTGGTCGCCGCCGGCGGTCTCTATGCGCGGCTGGCGAAATTGCAGTTTCAGGGCACGTGACGCGGCAATTCATGGCCGCCAGCTCATGGAGTGAATGGGTTTGCCGCTGAGCGGATTTTTGCCCGCGCCGCCGATGACAAATCCGTGTTTTTCATAAAATCGAATGGCGCGCGCATTGTCGGTATTGACGTCGAGATCGAGGCCCTTCGGCGAGATGCGTTTGGCCTCCGCGATTAGCGCTTCGGCGACGCCCGTTCCCCAGCGCTCCGGCGCGACCACGATCTGGTCGAGATAAAACGTGTCCGGATCGACGGTGACAAAGCCGATCATGACGCCGTCGGTCTCGGCGATGACGATGGTGGTGGTCGCGACAAGTTCTTCGCGCCACCACCTGCGCCACCAGTTGAGCCGCGCGGCAAAATCGATGTCCGGAAAAGCCGCGGCCCAAGTCCGCAGCCACAGCGCGATCGATGCGTCTTCGTCGCGCGGATCGTAGCCCCGCAATATGACAGCGGGTTCGCCGGCGAGGGGGCGGCTTGTTGTCGTGCTTGTCATGGCAGGGTTGGCGGCCGTCGCGCCCCGTGCCGAATGTGAAGAACGACGACCTCGTCTGCGTTTACGGTGTAATAAATGGCATAGGGGAATCGGCCGAGCGGAAATTTGCGCACGCCATGAACATCAGTCTCCTGAGCCATCAGCGGAAACTCGGCCAGTTGCCTATTAAATTCTCGACCCGTCCCACGACAGAAGCGGCCGCAGCAGCGTTATTCTTTGCAATATAGGCGAAAATCTCGTCCAACTCACGGAGCGCGGTGTCGGTGTAGCGGACCTTCGTCAGCGGTAGCGATTAAATACCACGGCGACTTCTTCGTCGCTTGCAAGCTTGCCCCGACGCATTTCCTCGAGCGCTCGCTCAATTGCAATACGCTCCTCAGGACCGACCTTATAGACGCCGAAGTGCTTGGTCTCGATATCGACGATCGACTGCACCAATTCGGCTTGGGCTTCTTCCGGCCAATCGGCGACGTGTTCCAGGAGTGTCTCGACCACTTTGTTCATGACCAGATCATATCAGAATTTGGCAACGAGCGCATCCCTCACGGCGCCGCAGTCTCTTTGAGCGCGTCTTTGCCGGCGTCCTTGTGCGCCTCTTTCAACAGCCGCAGCAATTCGTGGTGCATGGTGTCGTTGCCGGCGACGACCTCGCCCTTGGTGAAGATTCCGTCGCCGCCGTCGAGATCGGTGACAAAGCCGCCGGCTTCGCGCACGAGCAGCGAACCCGCGGCGAGCGCGGCGGCGATTTCGTGGCGCGCCAAAACGAGGTCGCCGCGCCCGTAATGCGGCAGGCCGCAGGCGACCACGGCTTCGGCCAGCCGCTTTCGCCCCGCGACCCGGATGCGCCGCTCGTTGAGATAAGCGCCCTTGCCGCGCTCGGCGATGAAGGTGTCGTCGTTGGCCGGATTGTAGACGAGGCCCGCGACAATGGCGCCGTCGCGTTCCAGCCCGATCGACACCGCGAAATGCGGAATGCCGTGGAGAAAATTGGTGGTGCCGTCGAGCGGGTCGACGATCCAGCGGTGCGACTTGTCGGCGCCTTCCCGCGCGCCGCCCTCCTCGCCGAGGAAGCCGTAATCCGGCCGCGCTTTGGCGAGTTCCTCGTAGACGATCTCCTCGGCGCGCCGATCCGCGGCGGTGACGAAATTGCGCGGGCCTTTGAGCGAAACCTGCAGGTTCTCGACCTCGCCGAGGTCGCGCTTGAGGCTGCGCCCGGCGCGATGCGCCGCCTTGATCATGACATTGAGGACTGCGGAATGGAGCATGGGGCCCTCGGGTACCCGTCATCACGTTCCGGCGCAAGCCTGCGGCTCCGTCCACCCCGCGGAATGAGGCAGGGGCCTCGGCCGCGATTTTTTCGCCGATCGCTCCGCTCGCGACTCCCTCTCCCCGCGCGCGGGGAGAGGGTTGGGGTGAGGGGGCCTCTCCGCTGGGCCGAGAATCTAAGATGATGTCTCAAGCGCCATCGGTTGATCCGCCCCGCTCAGAATCGCGGAGAGGCCCCCTCACCCTCGCTCGCTTCGCTCACTCGACCTCTCCCCGCGCAGCGGGGAGAGGTGAAGAACTAGCAAACCTCTCCCTCACCGCCCTCGCCTTTTCCGGCTCGACCCGCACGGTCATGGCGATCCGGCCGGTGGTCTCATCCACCGCCTTGCGGATCACTTCGGTGTGGCGATGCAACCAACTCACGCCGGCGCCGTCGGCGGTATCGAGCACAAGCTCGAGCAGCACGCGGCCGGCGGCGAGCCGGTCCTCGATGGCGGCGGACAGCGCCGCGATCCCCTCCCCGGTCAAAGCCGACACCAGCACCGGCCGCTCGTCCGCCGGACGCCGTTCGGCGAGGTTTTTCAATCGCTCCCGTTCCTCGGGATCGAGCCGGTCGAGCTTGTTCCACACTTCGATCAGCACCCGCTTGTCCTGCGACCCGTCATGCGGATCGATGCCGAGCTGACGCAGGACGTTTTCCACGTCCTGCGACTGCGCTTCGGCGTCCTCGTGCGAGACGTCGCGCACATGCAGGATGATGTCGGCCTCGATCACCTCTTCCAGCGTGGCGCGGAACGCCGCGATCAG
>JBEKRD010000090.1:0-20153 GCA_049519075.1 Xanthobacteraceae bacterium
CCTGGCCTGACGCTGGAGCCATGGGGACGAAAGCTCCCTATGGCGAGAACCGCGGTGGAACGCCGATAGGCGAGCCCTCTCGCAAGAGGGCGCCGCACGCGCAGGTGCGGAGGTTGGATTGCACGTCTGTCGGCGTTCCGCTTCCTTTTTTTATTGGTTTGATATTGGCGAAACGAGGCGAAGCGAACAGCGAAAACGAGGCACCACCCCTCGGATTTACTTTTCCCTCCCGGATTTCGCGCTGAACGTAACGGGTTTTTCAGTTCGCACGCGAAAAGCGTGGCGCGAGAACGAGTTGTTTTGCGCGCTTTTCTTCCGTGCTATGCGCTGCCCGGAAAGCAAGAGGTCATGGCAAAGACAAAGCTCCAACTCGGGCGTCCTGTGGCAATTCCCGCCTCTCCCGGCGAGGCGGTCCTCGACCGCGTGCACAGTCCGCATCGGGACACGAATTACGTGGCGCGCTTTACATTTCCCGAATTCACCTTGATGTGCCCGGTCACCGGCCAGCCGGATTTCGCAACGCTGGTCATCGACTATGTGCCAAGGCGCTTTTTAGTCGAGTCAAAGTCGCTCAAGCTTTATCTCAACAGCTTTCGCAATCATGCTGATTTTCATGAAGCTTGCACGGTCAGCATCGGCAAGAAACTGGTTGAGGTTTTAAAGCCAAGGTGGCTCCGCATCGGCGGCTATTTCCATCCCCGCGGCGGCATGCCGATCGACGTGTTCTGGCAGGCCGGCAAGCTGCCGGCGGGCGTCTGGGCGCCCGACCAAGGGGTGAGCACTTATCGGGCGCGCGGGTAGCCTGTGAGCGTCGCAATCAGCGCGCCGACTTCGCGCGACGGATCGGCGGCGCGCATCACGCCGCCCATGACGGCTATGCCCGCACAGCCCGCCGCGATCACTTCGCCGACCCGCGCGGTATTGATGCCGCCGATGGCGAACAGCGGCACGCGCGACGCGCGGGCGATTTCGGTCAAGCCCTTGCGGCCGATTTCGGGGCCGTAACCGGGCTTGCTCGGGGTCTCGAAGGCCGGACCCGCGAGCGCGTAATCGGCCGTGTGCGGATCGATCGCCGCGGCTTCGGTCACGGTGTGGATGGATACGCCGATGAGTTTTTCGGGACCCAAGAACACGCGCGCCGCAGCGAGATCACTGCCGGACGCCAGATGCACGCCGTCGGCGCCGGCCAGTTTTGCCAGCGCCGCCTCGCCGTGGAGCATCAGGCGCGCGCCATGCCGGCGCGCGATCGGCAACAGGCTGCGCAACAGCGGCACCTGCTCGTCGGCGGGCAGATCTTTTTCGCGCAAGCTCACCCAGCGGCAACCGGCCTTGAGCGCCGCGGCGACGATGGCGGCGAGCGGCTGGCGGGCCTGCCGGCGGTCGGTCAGCAGCAGAAGCGGCGGATCGGGAAGCGGCATCGCGGTCTCGTCGGCGCGGCTTGTCCGCGCCCGGCGATTATGGGACATTTATTTGGTCATCGGGAGACTGTTCCATGCGTATCAAATCGATCATGTCCATCGCATCGACCGGCGCGCTTATAGGGGCGCTTGGTTGGGCATCCTTGTCTCCGGCGCTGGCGGCGAAACACCCCAAGCCGTCGGGTGCCTGCGCCCAGTCGGCCGGCCGCTGCGTCTCCGATTGCGACACGCTCAATTGGTGCACGATGTACACTTGCGTCGGCGGTCAGTCGACGCCGGTGCCGTTTTGGCGCTGCTTCCAGCCGAGCGGGCTTTGCCTCGCGCCGCACTGCTAAAAAGTCAGTTCAGCGTCCAACCGGCGCGAAGCTCGATAACGTGCTTGGCGGAGGGTTTGGTGCTGGCATCGGCACCAGATGGCGCGGCACGACGATGCGCTGGCCTTCGCCGAGCGCGGTATGGTCCGACAGCGAGTTGGTCTGTTCGAGCGCCCACAACGGCACGTGATAGGTCGCGGCAATCGTTTTCAACGTGTCGCCGGCATGCGCCGCGACCGGCAGGCCCGAATCCCACAATTCGATTCCGGCCTCGGCCGGCACTTCGAGATGGATCGGCACCGCCTCGCCTTCCGCGCTCGACGGCGTCGCGTCGAGTTCTTTGACCTTCGTCACCAATTGGTCCTGGATGCGGTCGGTCTTTTCGATGTTGATATGGATGATCTCGGTGTGGTCCTTGAGATTATAGCTCGCATAATGGCCGTGGAAGCGCGCGCCCTGTACGACGTTGCCGCCGCCCATGAAGTTGGAAGATTGAAACAGGTTGATATAGCGCTCGACATTCGGCGGCACGTCGTCGGCAATGCGGCTCGGATCGTAGGTGACGAGCAGGCTCACCGGGATATTTTCCGCGTTGAGCGTCTCGGCAAAGGCCAAGGCGGAATCGCCGCCCATCGAATGGCCGATCAGCGTGATCGGTTGCGGATCGCGGCGATAATCGCGGATCGCCTGGTCGGCGACCGGGCGCCACATCAGGTAGGTTTCCACGCTCGCGGTCATGCCGGCATGCTTGATGCGCTCCTGGAGCTTATCCATGCCGCGCGAATAGATCAGGCCGGCCACGCCGCGGAACAGATAAGCGCGCCCGCGCGGCTCCGCAGGCAATTTCTCGACGGCAGCTGGCGGCGCTTCGATCGGTGTCGCGGCGGTACCGGCGTCAGCGACAGCAATCGGAGGCTGAGCGGGTTTTGCCCCGGGCGCCGGGGTCGACGGATCGCCGGCGCGTCTGTCTTCGCCGGCGCGCACGAACAGCGAACTCATCGCGGCGGTGTCAGCCTTGCCCGCTTTAGTGCCCGACTGCGCGGCGGGCGCCGCGGTGACATCCGGATCGAGCATAGCGAAGCTGCCGCAACCGGCGAGGCAGCCCGCGAGCAGCGACACTGCGATACGCCTCACTTGTACGTCAACTTGCACGGTCCGCTTCCGCTGTTCCGAAAAACCACAAAACTGGCCGAACAGCCATCGCCGTCTCGGCCCGTTGCCCAAAGGGACTCGCCACACGGCGAGCAGAGCCCGAAATCGTTAATTTCCCGGCAACATCCTTAATTTCTTCTGAATGCGGAGTTCAGCGTGCCGGCTGCAGCGGGTGAATTCAGGGTGCCGGGCCGGCATTTTCGTGGCGATTTGCCGTCCCTGGCGTCGATCCGGGCGCGCGGGCCCTCGGGGCGAGCGCCCTACCCCAACCCCTCGCGCCAGTCCTTGCGGGCTTCGGCGGCGCTTTCGAAGATGTGCGGGGCGACTCCGCGTTTTTCCAGCGATTCACCGAGCTTCATGCGCAGGAAGCCCGAGGTGGTGTAGCGCGACACGCCGGAATAGAAGCGATCGACAAGCGTGCGCACCATCGCCGAATATTCGTCGAGCAGTTCCGGCAAAATGGTGAAATTGTCGTAGTTGACGATGGCGTAGACGCGTGCGCCGAGCCGATCGAGTTTCGCCTCCACTGTGTTCTCGATCGCGGCAATGTCGTCGCGGCTGTGCAGCGCAAAGCGTTCGAGATTGACGAAGAACAGGTTCTGAAGCGGATCGTAGGTAAAGCGCTGGTCGAGCGGAATGCCGACGAGGGCGGCGCGCAGATTCAACGGCTCGGGCCTGAAAATGCGCGCATCCATTGGCGCCGGATCACGCGGGATGAGCGGCTTGAACTCCATGCGGGCGAGGATGTCGCGTTCGATGTCGATCCCCGGCGCCACCTCGATCAGTTCGAGACCGTCGGTTCGCAACGCGAACACGCAGCGCTCCGTGACGTAGAGCGCGTTTTGGCCGCGCTTGCCGGCGTAGGCGCCCGAGAAGGTCACATGTTCGACCGCGTGGACGAATTTGCATTTCTGCGCCTCTTCGTCGATGACGAGCTTACCGTCGCGCGCGGCAACGCGTTGCCGGCCGGCGCCGAAGGTGCCGACGAATATCACCTCCTTGGCGCTCTGGCTGATGTTGATGAAGCCGCCCGCGCCGGCGAGTTTGGGCCCGAACTTGCTCACATTCAGGTTGCCGAAACGGTCGACCTGGGCAAGGCCGAGAAAAGCCGCGTCAAGCCCGCCGCCATCGTAGAGATCGAACTGGTAGGGCTGGTCGATCACCGCCTGCGTGTTGCTCGCGGCGCCGAAATCGATGCCGCTTGCCGGAATGCCGCCGATGACGCCGGGTTCGGCGGTCAGCGTGATGAGATCGATGATCTTTTCTTCGTTGGCGATCGCCGCAACGCCCTCGGGCATGCCGATACCGAGATTGACGACGCTGTTAGGCTTGAGTTCGAACGCCGCGCGCCGGGCGATGATCTTGCGCTCGCTCATCGGCATCGGCGGCAGGAGGCCCGCGCGCACTTTGATCTCACCGCTGAAGGCGGGGTTATATTGCGTGCCGAAAGTCTGCCAATGGTGTTCGGGCCGGGCGATGACAACGCAATCGACGAGAATTCCGGGAATTTTGACCTGACGCGGATTGAGGCTGCCGCTCTCGGCGACACGCTCGACCTGAGCGATGACGATGCCGCCGGAATTGTGTGCGGCCATGGCGATGGCAAGCGCCTCCAGCGTCAGCGCCTCTTTTTCCATCGTCAGATTGCCCTCGGCATCGCCGGTCGTCGCGCGGATGATTCCGACATCGATGGAAAAGGTCCTGTAGGCGAGATATTCTTCGCCATCGAATGTGATGCGCTCGACCAGGTCGTGCTTGGTTCTGGCATTGAGTTTGCCGCCGCCGTTCTTGGGGTCGACGAAAGTCTCGATGCCGATACGCGTAACATGGACCGGCCGGTGCGCCGCAATGTCGCGAAACAGATGGGTGATGACCCCCTGCGGCAGGTTGTAGGCCTCGATCGTGTTGTCGATCGCCATCTTCTGCAGTTTCGGCGCCAGACCCCAGTGACCGCCGATCACCCGCCGCACCAGCCCGTCGTGGGCGAGGTGATTGAGGCCCTTGGAGTTGCCGTCGCCTTGGCCTGCCGCGTAGACCAAAGTGAGCGCGTGCGGGCCGGCATCGGGGGCGGAAAGAAAGCGTTCCTCAAGTGCGACGGCAATTTCCTCGGCGAAGCCGATACCGACAAAGCCGCCGGTCGCAAGCGTATCGCCATCGCGTATCAGCCGCACCGCGTCGGCGGCGGTGACGACCTTCCCCTTCTCTGGAGAGCGCAGGAACGGCAATGCGGGATGCGGCCGCATAGCGATCCTCCCACCCGTTCAGTAGAACCCGGTGAAATAATAGACGCCAATTGCCACGAAGACAGCCGCGGTCTTGAGCAAGGTGACGACGAAAATGTCGCGATAGGACTGGCGGTGGGTCAGGCCAGTGACGGCCAGGAGCGTGATGACCGCGCCGTTGTGCGGCAGCGTGTCCATGCCGCCGCTCGCCATGGAAGCGATGCGGTGCAGAACTTCCGGCGGGATGTGCGCGGCCTGGGCCATGGCGAGGAAGTCCTTCGCCATTGCCGCAAGCGCGATCGACATGCCGCCGGACGCCGAGCCGGTGATGCCGGCCAGCGCCGTGACGGTGACGGCTTCGTTGACCAGCGGATTGGGGATGGACTGCAGCGTGTCGCGGATCACGAGAAAGCCCGGCAGGGCGGCGATGACCCCGCCGAAGCCGTATTCGGAGGCCGTGTTCATGGCCGCCAACAGCGCCCCGCCAACCGCCAACTTGCTGCCCTCGACGAAGGTCTTGGACAGTTGCCGGTAGGCAAACACGAACACGGTGACGATACCCGCCAGAAGCGCACCTTCGACAGCCCAGATCGCGCGGATCGGCGGCACCGGTGTGGCGATGGCGTGATCCATTGCCAGCGTCAGGTCGTAGCTCACGCCGTAGGCGCGGTCGATCAGTCCGGTGAAGACGCCCGGGAAGCCGCCGAGCGCGATATTGAGAAAAAATACGACGGCCAGCGGCAAAAAGGCGATCCAGGGCGAAGCGAGATGCGTCGTATCGACCGGCGGCGGCTCGTTGATGTGGCCTTCGCCATAGCCCTCGCCCGCGGCGTGGGCGACACGCCGGCGCCATTCAAGATAGGCGACGCCGACGACGAAGATGAAGATCGCTCCGGAGATGCCGAGCACCGGCGCGGCAGCGGTCGTGGTATTGAAATAGGCCGTCGGAATGATGTTCTGGATCTGCGGGCTGAACGGCAGCGAATCCATGGTGAAGGAGAACGCCCCGAGCGCGATGGCGCCGGGAATGAGCCGCTTGGGGATGTCGCCGGCGCGAAACAGTTCGGCGGCGAAGGGATAGGCGGCGAACACGACCACGAACAGCGAAACGCCGCCATAAGTCAGCACGGCGCAAACCAGCACGATGGCGACGATCGCGCGCTGTTTGCCGACCATGCGGATGATCGCGGAAACGATTGCCTTGGAGAAGCCGGAAAGTTCGATCACCTTGCCGAACACGGCGCCGAGCAGGAACACTGGAAAATAGAGCTTGGCGAAGCCCACCATCTTGTCCATGAACAGGCTGGTGAAGGCCGCCGGCACGGCGCCGGGATCGGTCAAGAGCACCGCGCCAAGGGCTGCGATCGGCGCGAAAAGAATGACGCTAAAGCCGCGATAGGCCACAAACATCAGAAAACAAAGCGCGGCGAGCGCGGTCAGAAAACTCATGCATTCCCCCTCCGGTTCTTGACGTCGATCATAGCCCCCGAAACGCGCAAACGACGGTATGAAGGTAACCCGCGTGAAATTTGAACCGATCGTGAATTCATGCCGGCGCTTCCGCTCGCAAGGGAGCGACCGCCAGGCCGTGCGCAAGCCATCGGAATGCTAGGAACCGCCTGCCAATGTTGAAAACAATGACCCGCGCGCCGCGTATTTCCTTTGTTTCTCTCGGCTGTCCCAAGGCGCTGGTGGATTCAGAGCGCATCATCACGCGGCTGCGCGCGGAGGGTTATGAATTGGCGCGCGAGCATGTGGGCGCCGATCTGGCCATCGTCAATACCTGCGGCTTCCTCGACAGCGCCCAGGCGGAATCGCTTGCCGCGATCGGCGCCGCCATGGCCGAAAACGGCAAGGTCATCGTCACCGGCTGCATGGGCGCGGAGCCGGAAAAAATCACCGCTGTGCATCCTGGCGTGCTCGCGATCACCGGCCCACAGCAATATGAGAACGTGCTCGACGCCGTGCATCGCGCGGCGCCGCCACAGCATGACCCCTACGCCGACTTGATCCCACCCGAAGGCATCAAGCTGACTCCGCGGCACTACGCTTATTTAAAGATATCAGAAGGTTGCAATAATCGTTGTACCTTCTGCATCATCCCGAAACTGCGCGGCGATCTGGTGTCGCGCCCAGCGGCCGACGTATTGCGCGAGGCCGAACGGCTGGTCGCCGCCGGGGTCAAGGAACTCCTGGTCATTTCGCAAGACACCTCAGCCTACGGCGTCGATGTCAAATATGCACCGAGCTCCTGGCAAGGCCGCGAGGTGCGGGCGAAGTTTCTCGACCTCGCGCGCGAGCTCGGCGAATTCGGCGTCTGGGTGCGGCTGCATTACGTCTACCCCTACCCGCATGTCGACGAGGTGATCGGATTGATGGCGGACGGCAAGGTGCTGCCCTACCTCGACGTGCCGTTCCAGCACGCCAGTCCCGCCGTGCTCAAGCGCATGAAGCGGCCCGCGGCCCAAGAGGAGACGCTGCGGCGGATCGACAAGTGGCGCGAGATCTGTCCGAGTCTGACCATCCGTTCGACCTTCATCGTCGGCTTTCCCGGCGAAACCGAAGAGGATTTTGACCTGCTCCTTCAGTGGCTCGACGCGGCGCAGCTCGATCGGGTCGGGTGCTTTCGCTACGAGCCGGTTGCCGGCGCAACTGCCAATGAGCTCGCCGCGCCGGTGTCCGACGGCGTCAAGGAGGAACGTTGGCACCGCTTCATGGCGCACCAGCAGGAGATTTCGCAAAAGCGTCTGAAACGCAAAGTCGGCAACCGCGAGCGCGTCATCATTGATGCGATCGATGCCGGCGCGCACAGCGGCAAGGGTCGCAGCAAAGGCGACGCACCGCAGATTGATGGCACCGTCCACATCACCAGCCACCGGCCGTTGCGCGTCGGCGAGATCGCCACCGTCAAGATCGAGCGCGCCGACGCCTACGACCTTCATGGCACCGCTGTGGGCTACTGAGCAGTGCCGCTGGCAAGGACTGTTCGGACGGTATCCAGCAATTTGGCGAGTTCGTCCTCGGCAATGGTGAAAGCCGGCGCCAGGTAGACGATCGAGCCGAATGGACGCACGAAAACACCTTCAGCGATAAAGCGTTGCCGCAAGACGTTGATGTTTTCGATGCGGTCAAATTCGACCACGCCGATGGCGCCTTTGACCCGTACATCTTTGACACCCGGCAGCGTCCGGCACGGCTCCAGCCCTTGGCGGAGCGCGTCGGCGATTTTCGCGACCTGTGCAAGCCGCGGCTCGCGATCGAACAAATCGAGCGACGCATTGGCCGCGGCGCAGGCGAGCGGGTTCGCCATGAAGGTCGGGCCATGCATCAGCGCCTTGGTTGGATCGTCCGACCAGAACGCCTCGAAAACGTTGCGGCGCGCGATGGTAGCGGCGAGCGGCAGCGTGCCGCCGGTCAGTGCCTTGGACAGCGTCACAATATCCGGCACCACGCCGGCCTCCTGGAACGCAAACATCGCGCCGGTACGGCCGAAGCCGGTGAAGATCTCGTCAAAAATCAGCAGGAGCTCGTAACGATCTGCCAGCATGCGCAAAGTCTTGAGCACGCCCGCGTCATGGAAATACATGCCACCGGCGCCCTGCACCATCGGCTCGACGATGATCGCAGCAATCTCCTCGGTGCGCACTGCCAGAACGGACTCGAGCGCCGCCGTACTGGCCGCGTCGATCGGCAGATCGAGCGCGATCTGATCGGGCAATATGCCCCGGAAAGCAGTGTGGAAGCTCCCCCGCGGATCGGACACCGCCATCGCGCCGGTGGTGTCGCCGTGATAGCCGCCGTTGAAGGCGACGAAGCGAGTGCGCCCGCGGACACCGCGATTGCCCCAGTATTGCACCGCCATTTTCAATGCGACTTCGACGGCGACCGAACCGGAATCGCTGAAAAACACCCGATCGAGATCACCCGGCCCTAGCATCGCGACGAGCCGACGCGCCAGCGTCAGCGCCGGTTCGTGCACCAGACCGCCGAACATGACATGCGGCATCACGGCAAGCTGCCGTTCGATAGCGGCGCGGATGTGGGCGTGGTTGTAGCCGTGGCAGGCCGTCCACCACGAGGCGATGCCATCGATCAATTCGCGCCCATCGGCGAGCACGATGCGGCTGCCATGCGTCGCCGCAACCGCCAGCGGTGGCAGCGTCGTCTTCATCTGCGCATAGGGCAGCCAGACATGGTCGAGCGCCGCCTCGTACCAGCCGGGCGTCGCCTCGCCTATTCCCTTGTTTTCGCTGGCTTTGCCGGACATTCGGCGCTTTCATATAGGTTACGGGGCACCATTGTGCCTGTCGGCTGTGCCGCGGTCACGTTTTTTGGGTAAGGCGATGCGTTCGCTCGATGAATTTGCCGGCGAAAAGCTGGGCGTCCTGGAGCGGGCGAAACTTCGCCGCACGCCTTGGGTTACCGCGCGTGCCGGCATTTGGGCTGAGTGCGGCGGTCAGCGTCTCTTGTCGTTCTCTTGCAACGACTATCTCAACCTCAGTCAGCATCCCGAAGTCGTCGCGGCGGCGATCGCGGCGACGCGGCTTTATGGCGTTGGCGCTGGCGCCTCGCGGCTGGTCACCGGCAACCATCCACTTCATGCGGAGCTCGAGAGTCGTCTGGCGCGGCTCAAGGGCACCGAAGCGGCGTGTATTTTCGGTTCCGGCTATCTCGCCAATACCGGGATCATCCCTGCCTTAGTTGGCCCCCGCGATCTGATCGTGGTGGATGAGCTATCGCACGCGTGCATCCATGCCGGCGCTAAACTGAGCGGCGCTACCGTAAAGCTTTATCGCCATGTCGACATTGCCGACGCGGAAGCACAGTTGACCGCACACCGCTCTGGCAAAAAGCGCGCGCTGATCGCAACCGATGGCGTGTTCTCCATGGACGGCGACCTGGCGCCGCTCGCCGCCCTATCGGAGCTGGCGCAGCGTTTCGACGCTTGGCTATTGTCCGATGATGCACACGGCATCGGCGTGGTTGGCGGCGGCCGCGGTTCGAGTTTCACCAATGGCGAATGCGACGTACCGCTCCAGATGGGCACGCTGTCGAAAGCGGTCGGCGCCTACGGCGGCTACCTGTGTGCCTCGCGCGCCGTCATCGATTTTATGTACACGCGTGCCCGCACCTTCATCTACTCGACCGGCCTTCCGCCTCCTGTGGTCGCCGCCGCCGTAGCCGCGCTCGATATCATCGAAAGTCAGCCGGCTTACGTTGCTCAACCCCTGCGCAAGGCCCGATTGTTCACGCGCGCGCTCAATTTGCCTGAGGCGCAAAGTGCCATTGTTCCGGTTATCGTCGGGGATGCCGAGACGGCGCTGGCGGCATCGGAGCTGTTGCGCGACGAAGGATTTCTGGTCGTCGCGATCCGGCCGCCGACGGTGCCTGAGGGCACGGCACGGCTGCGTTTTGCCTTCACCGCGCAACATCCGGACGGCGAAGTCGAGCGGCTGGCGGACGTCGTGCGCCAGCGCGTATTGAGACGCTAGGCCGTGACCGCAATCTTCATCACCGCCACTGGGACCGATGTCGGCAAGACTTACGTCGCCGCCTCATTGATCCGGCACCTGCGCCGGATGGGACACCTGGTCGACGCCATCAAGCCGGTGGTGAGCGGGTTCGATCCGGCGCACGCCGCGTTGAGCGATCCGGGTATTCTCCTCCACGCGCTCGGCTTGCCGGTGACGCTGCCGGAGATCGATCGGATTTCGCCGTGGCGGTTTGCCGCCCCGCTATCGCCCGACATCGCCGCCGAACGCGAGGGCCGCAGCATCGACGTCGAGAGCGTTGTCAGTTTCTGCCGAACCGCTATCGATCAGCGTCGGGATATTCTCCTGATCGAAGGCGTCGGCGGCGTGATGGTGCCGCTCGACGCCGAGCACACCATTCTCGACGTGATGATGGCGCTGCGTGTGCCGCTGATCTTGGTCGCCGGCAGTTATCTCGGCACCATCAGTCACACGCTGACCGCGCTTGATGCTTTGTACCAGCGCGAGTTGAAAGTTTTGGCGGTGATCGTCAGCGAAACGCCGGGCTCCACCGTTCCGCTCGACGATGTGGTCGTGAGCATCGCACGTTTTGCCGCGCCGGTAATTGGCCTGCCGCGTCAGAGTGACAGCCAGAGCGGCAAACCAGGCCACTCTGCCGCGGCGCTCGACCGCATCTTCGGTTCTTAGCAAAGCGGCGCCATGGTCGCCCCGTTGGGTCGCTTATTCGGGCCGTTTATTTGGCAAAAAGATGCACCTGCGCCAGCGTCTCGATCGAGCCTTCCAGGTTGAATAGCGCATGTAAGAACATCGTCAGCAGCGTCGATCCGCTGCGCCAGCGCATCCAGCCCAAAAACAGGCCAATGACGACGATCTGCAAAATGCCGGTCCAGTCGTATTGAACGTGCAGAGCCGCCCACAGCACCGAGATCACGATGATAGCCGGCCAAGCCGACCGTCGCGTGCGCGCCCAGCCGCGGAACAGAAAGCCGCGGAACATGATCTCCTCACCGGCCGGCGCCACCACAATGGCGGCAATCAGCATCGCCGGTAGCCAACCCGCAGTCGACGCGGTGCTGTAGGACTGCAGCTGGAATGGCGTCACCAGCGCGTATCCGCTGAAGTAGAGCAGCGCGTCGGCAAGCGCGATGAGAGCGATCAGTACGGCGACGCCAACCACAATATCGCGCCGGCGCGGCCAGGTGAGCGCCAGATACTCCGCCAGATTGGCGCGCCGGAGCCATACGGCTAGCGCTAACACGGCGATCGTGACCGGATTGGAAATCACGATAAACAGTGTGACCAGGACGCCGTCGTAAGGCGTTTCCAGGATCGAATTCCAGACGCCTGCGCGTAGCCACAGCAGTAGGCCAAAGCCCAAGAATTGGCCTGCCAGGAAGGCGAGAACGGCCCAACCCAGCGTAGCCCAATAACCCCATGCTCTCGATTCGGTCATTTCCATCGACGATAGCTCAAAATTGATCTCTCGTTCAGGGATGTGGGCGCAAACCCACCCACCCGAATTTCTTAGACGCCTTCGGTTAAGACTGGCACAGCCACGCCAAAACGACGCGTAGTGTGAATATGAATCCCGGGCTCGCCGCTCTGCGCGGCGGCCCGGAATGACCAAACCTTTACGGCACCAGGATCGAAGAGCCGGTCGTGGCCCGGCCCTCCAGATCGCGGTGCGCCTGCGCCGCTTCGCGCAACGGGTATTTCTGGCTGATCGCGATTTTGACCGCACCCTTGCCGACCACGTCGAACAGGCCGTCGGCGATCGCAACCAGATCCGCGCGTTTGGCAGCATAGGTGTTGAGTGTCGGGCGCGTTGCGAACAACGAGCCCTTGGCTTGCAGAATGTTGATATTAAAGGCGTCGATCTGACCCGACGCGCTGCCGAAGCTGACGAACATGCCCAGCGGGCGGATGCAATCGAGCGACGCCGGGAAAGTCGTCTTGCCGATGCCGTCATAGACCACGTCGCACAATTTACCGCCGGTGATTTCCTTGACGCGGGCGACAAAGTCCTCGTCGCGATAGAGAATCGTGTGGTGACAGCCGTTGGCCTTGGCCAGCGCCGCCTTGTCCTTCGATCCGACCGTGCCGATCACATTGGCGCCGAGATAATTCGCCCATTGGCACAGGATCAGGCCGACGCCGCCGGCCGCCGCATGCATCAGCACGTTCATGCCCTTCTCGACCTTGAAGGTGCGGCGTACGAGATATTCGGCCGTCATGCCCTTGAGCATCATGGCGGCGGCCTGCTCGTAGCTGATATTGGCCGGAAGTTTCACGGCGCGATCGGCAGCCACCAGGCGTTCCGCCGCGTAGCAGCCGAGGGCGACGACATAGGCGACCCGGTCGCCGACCTTGAAATCGGTGACGCCTGGCCCGATCGCGACGACCTCGCCGGCCGCTTCATTACCGGCGATAAACGGCATGCCGACTGGGGACGGATACATGCCCATGCGGAAATAGGTGTCGATGAAATTGACGCCGCAGGCGTGCTGCTTGACTCTGATCTGGCCCGGTCCGGGCGCGGCGACCTCGACTTCTTCGTAGGTCAGAACCTCTGGTCCGCCGACCTTGTGGACGCGTACTGCAGCAACCATTTTCGTCTCCCTTGAAGAGTTTTGAATTGTGGTGCGGGTTAAAAACTCGGCCGGATCATAGGGAGCCGAGTGGCGAACACAAGGCGGCGCGGTCAACGCCCGCCCGAGACATTGAGCACGGCGCCAGTGATATAGGACGCCGCATGTGACAGCAAAAACAGCACGGCTTCGGCGATTTCGTTGGGATGGCCCGGCCGACCCATTGGCAAAAGCGGCGTGATCCGCGCAAGCCGGCCGGGTTCATGGATCTCGGTATCGGTCGGGCCCGGACGCACCGCATTGACCCGAATACCCTCTTTTACGACTTCGCGCGCCAAGCCGTTGGTGAGCGCGTCGACCCCGCCTTTGGCCGCGGCGTAAAACACATATTCACCGGCGCCGCCGGTTAAGGACGCGATCGAGGACAACAGCACGATCGAGCCGCCCTTGCCGCCATGCGCCGTCGACATGCGCCGCACCGCCGCGCGCGAACACAGCAAAGCGCCGAATAAATTGACGTCGAGCACGTCGCGGATGGTGGCGGCGGTGGCAACGTCGAGGCGCGAATTCTTGCCGGGGATACCAGAACTGTGGACGAAATGAGTGATCGGCCCGAGCGTGCGCGTGGTGTCTTCAAACACCCGCTCGATGTCGGCCTCCTGCGCCATGTCGCCTTGCAGCGTGACGGCATTGCCGCCGGATTTCTGCACGGCGCCGGCGACCTCGTTTGCCGCATTGGCATTGTTCACGTAATTCACCGCCACGTCGTAACCGCGCTCGGCGGCGAGCCGCGCCGTCGCGGCACCGATGCCGCGGCTGCCGCCGGCGATGAGAAGAACGGGTCGCGACATAATCGGCTCCTGGCTGCTCTGCGGACGGATTGAGGATGCGGTCCGACAGGTTCTGTCAAGGATGATGGCGGCGCAGAAAGCCTACGCCGACGAAATAGATCGCCAATAGGCTTAGGACCAAGACCACCCACAGGCCCGGATCGAGGTTTTTCGCCACGGCCAACACCGCGAGCAGCGTCCAAACCACGAGCGCCACCGTGGTGAGCGCGCGCAGATGCGCGATGCGGACGGGATGCACAACGTGAAACGGCACGAATGTCAGTGCCGCCAGGAGTGCGACTGCCACGGCGCTAAGCCACGGTGCCGGCTTGAGTAAGAACAGATAGAATGCGGCCACGTTCCACAGCGCCGGGAAGCCGCGAAAGTAATAATCCGACGTCTTCATCAGCCGGTCGGCAAAATAAAGCGTACCGGTGACGACAATGACGATGCCGAGCGGGATCGCGACCGGAGACGGCAACAGCCCGCTCGCCGCAATGGCATAGGCCGGCACAAAAACGTAATTGAGTATATCGACGACGAGATCGAGGACGTCGCCCGACCAGCGCGGCAGCAGTTCGGCGACATGCAGCCGCCGTGCAAATGTGCCATCGACGCCATCAACGAACAGCGCGATGCCGAGCCAGACGAACATTTGCGGCCAATCGCTGCGCACCGCCGCGATCAAAGCGAGCAATGCGCAGGCGGCCCCGCTCGCGGTAAAGACGTGCACCGCAAAGGCCGCCGTCGTCCGCGACTTCCGGTCTCTTTTGGACTTGGCGGGTTGGTCGATTAGGTCCATGAGCTAAGCTTACACGTTAAATCGAGATTGTGAGGAAGCTCTTTGTCATTGCTGATGTTTCGACCATAAATCACAGGGGCCCCGGCGGCAGCGCAAGGGATGTGGCAAGCGTGAACGACGGTAGCGAGAATTTCAGCGCCGAAGTGGCAGTCGTCGGCGGCGGACCGGCCGGCCTCGTCAGTGCCATTGCGCTCGCGGCTGCGGGCGTACAAACGTGTCTGATCGCCCCGGCAGCGGTAGCGGACAACCGTACCACCATGCTCATTTCGAGCTCGGTCACCGCGCTCGAAACGCTTGGGACCTGGCAAGCCTGCGAGCCTTATGCGGCGCCGCTGCGGAAAATGCGCATCGTCGACGACACGCGGCGGCTGTTGCGCGCACCGGAGGTCTGTTTCGCCGCGGCCGAGATCGATCTCGACGCCTTCGGCTACAATATCGAGAACCGGCACCTGATCGCGGCCCTGGAAGCGCGTGCCGGCGAACTCAATCTGTCGCGCATCTATGCCACAGCACTCGCGGTCACCAGCGATCCCGCCGGAGTCACCGTTAAACACGCCGGCGGTGAAGCCCGGGTGCGGCTTGCGATCGGGGCCGACGGACGGCAATCGCCATGCCGCGCGGCGGCCGGAATCGGCATGCGGCGGCGCGCTTATCCGCAGGCCGCGCTGACGCTCAATCTCGGGCATGCCCGGCCGCATCGCGATATATCGACGGAATTCCACACCGAAACCGGACCATTTACACTCGTTCCGCTGCCCGGCTCGCGGTCGAGCCTGGTCTGCGTTCTTGCTCCTGAGCGCGCGGCAGAACTCTCGCTCATGGACGATCAGACGCTATCGGCCGAAATCGAGCGGCGTGCGCACTCGCTGCTCGGCCCGATGCGTGTTGAGCCCGGTCGCGGCGTCTTCCCGCTGGCGGTTGAAACGGCGGATGCGTTCGCCCGTGACCGCATCGCGCTCGTCGGCGAAGCGGCCCATGTCGTTCCGCCGATCGGCGCACAGGGGCTTAATCTCGGCCTGCGCGACGGCGCAGCGATCGCCGAGATTGTCGCTGCCGCGCACCAGGACAATCTCGACGTCGGTGCACCGGATGTGCTGGCGCGCTATGACGCGGCGCGCCGCGCCGATGTGACCAGCCGCACCATCGCCATCGATATTCTCAACCGCAGCCTGCTTACGGATTTCTTCCCGGTCCACGGCGCACGTGGGCTGTCGCTTTATCTCGTCGACCGCATCGGTCCGCTGCGCCGCGTCTTGATGCGCGAAGGCGTGACGCCGCTTGCCTCGCAACCCCGCCTGATGCGCGGCGAGATGCTGTGAGTCAGCTACTGGCAGCTGATGTGTTGATGAGTTTTCTGGAAATAGTAGTTATCCGCATTTTGCGAGTTTGAGTTGTCACGCTTTACGCACCACGACATCTTTAGATAGTACATGGCCGTTTTCCGATCTTGCGTGTCCCGATCCGGATTCTCCCAGTATGCGGCGCCAGCCACGTAATAAGCTCGATAGTAGTCCGCATTGAGCGCCTGCTGGAGATAGTGGAATCCGCTGCTGAGCGATCGCACCGTTATGTTATTGTTCCAATCGGGAAGGATCTGACTTATTGCCGCGGCATTCAGCGCCGCAGGGTTGTTCTTGGCTGCAGATTGCTGGATTTTCTCCCACGCTGATTGCGGATTGCCATGCGCGCCGGCATAGGTCCCTAAGAGGTAATCGGCTTGACCGCTGCCTAACGACGAGGCGTCGGTCCAATATTGCAGCATTGTCTTGTCGTCCCCGGTGCCCTGGTACATCCGTCCGAGCTCCACGAGCAACCGCCGTTGGGTGGTTTGATCGATGACGGGTGTTTGAAGCGCGTTCTTACAAATCGTCTGGGCGTCCGGGCTGGAGTTCACCGAGTAGGCAAAGCCGTTGTTTAACGGCCGATCTGGATCGTACTGATAGCCGGCCAGAGCGTCGCATTGGGCAGCCGGCGATATTGCGGCACTTGCGCCTTGCGCAGCCGCGGCGCTTGTTTGTAATTGGTTGACTTGGGTCCGTAGTGCTTGGTTCTGCGTGGTCAAGGTCGTGATTTGCGAGTTGATCGTGGCGGCAGCGCTTGTGGCCTGGGTAGCGGCATCGGCTGCCTGACTTTGCGACTTATCGAGTCGCGCCTGCAATGATTGGTTTTGCGCGGCCAATGTTGCGATTTGAGATTTGAGCACTGCGGCAGCGCTTGCCGCCTGTGTCGCAGCATCGTTGGCCTGACTTTGCGATTTATCGAGCTGCGTCTGCGACGATTGGTTTTGTTTGGTCAGAGTTGCGATTTGAGAGTTGAGCGCCGCTGCGGCGCTCACCGCCTGCGCCGCGGCATCGTTTGCCTGGCTCTGCGACTTATCGAGCCGCGCCTGCAATGATTGGTTTTGCGTGGTCAATGTTGCGATATGAGAACTGAGCGCCGCAACATTTGCGCTTGGCTGAATGCTAGGGCCTGGAGCGGTAAGCCGACCAATGATTCCGAACACAACGGCTGCGGCCACCGCGACCGCTCCCGCCGCTGTCATCAGCCGTTGGGTTTCGCCTGCTAACTTGTGTTTCAGTGACGTAACAGCATCCGACAGATCGCGAATCTTGTCGGCGCTCTCTTCCAAGGCTTGGGTTTTCTCATCGACGGCGCTTGTTAGGCCAGCAATTGTTGATGTCTGCGACGCAATCGTAGAGTCCTGTTTGGCTATTTGATCGTCGCGCGCGGCAACACCGGCGGTTAATTCCTCGATGGCGGCATTTTTGGCATCCAGAGCCGCGGTGCGATCCGAGAGGTCTTTGATCTGGACCTTGAGACCGGCAATTTCGTCGTTGGATCTGGAGGCGGACTGTTCTGCTCGCTCGGCGCGCGTTCGCTCTTCGTCAACTGCGCCTTCGTAGATCGCAATCTGATTTGTCAGTTTCGCGACATTGTCTTCAAGCGCGGTAACCGGATCGGGCGGCATGAAATCCCGGCCGAGCCGCAGTTCGCCAATTTGCGTCTCGAATTGGTCGCGACAGGATTTTAGCCTCTTTTCGGCTTCCTTGGCTCGCTGTTGGACGCGCTTTCGCGCCGTCGCCAGGCGCTGCTCAAATGCCGTGCGTTCGACGGCCTCAAGCTGCGCGACGAAGTGCAACGCGAACGGATCGTTAGGATTGTCCTTGATAAACGTTCTTTTTGTTTCGTCGCTGTCGCTTTCCAGGGCGACGGCCAAGCCCGGAAGCCCCGGACGTTCCAACTTTTTGCCAAGACCTTCGAGGACCTTCTGCCAGCCGCGATGGGCCGCCAATTTGCCGGTTTCGATCCAATCGGAAAGGTCGGCGGTTTGAAACACATTGAACGGGACCGGCAGATGATCGAGCGCAATTTTTTCGAACGTCGCCGCGACCAGAATGCCTCGCGCATAGCCCCGCTGCGCCTCGCTGATCACAAAATTGGGTTGGCCGGGTCTGTGCATTCGGATCGCTGCTTCGGTCCACAGCACCAGAACTGCGACTGCCGAATCCAATTGGTCATTGATCTCTGAAATGTAGTTATCGCCAGCTATCAGCTTCAGATCAATGAAAAGAGGGACTTCGAGCGCTTCAAGCTTGTCGCGCACTGCGGTGGCGCGCGCGAGATCGTCCCTTTTGTAGGCCAAAAATACCTTTGACATGGCACGCGCACCGCCTCACGTATAAATTGTAGACTTCAAGCAAAAAATGGCAAGCGCGGATAATACCCGCCGTGGGCGCGGCGTTACCCGGCCAGAGGTTGCGCGACTGCTCGATCAGTTTCAGCTAATCCCTTAGCCAAGCAGATCGGGGTGCCACTCGCATTCGGCGCTGTCAGCGTTTCGGGCACGGCCAGCCGACGCCATTTCCTAGGCAACGGTGGCGTGAAAAGCGGCTTGGCGAGGCCCGGCCGTTCATTCTACCCTTCGTAATCGGGGGTTGTGGGGTCAGTGCATGAAACTGCCGCGAAACTTTTTTAAGCCTCTGGCGATCGGTGCGCCTGCTCCGATGCGCGACTTGCCGCTGCGGCTTGAGCGGATGATCCACTTCGTCCCGCCGCATATCGAGAAGGTCCGCGCCAAGGTGCCCGAGCTGGTGCATCAGGTCGATGTGGTGCTGGGCAACCTCGAGGACGCGATCCCGGCCGACGCCAAAGAGGCCGCGAGGAGCGGCTTCATCGCAATGGCGAAGAGTTGCGACTTCGGCGAGACCGGATTGTGGACCCGCATCAACGCTCTCAATTCGCCCTGGGTGCTCGACGATGTTTGCGAGATTGTCGCTGCGATCGGCCAAAAGCTCGATGTGATCATGCTGCCCAAGGTCGAGGGCGCCTGGGATGTCCATTATCTCGATCAGCTGCTCGCCCAGCTCGAAGCCAAACATGGGGTCAAGAAGCCGATCTTGATCCACGCCATTTTGGAAACTGCCGAGGGCGTCGACAATGTCGCCTCGATCGCGGTGGCGTCACCGCGCATGCACGGCATTAGCCTTGGCCCGGCCGATCTCGCCGCATCCCGGGCGATGAAGACGACCCGGGTCGGAGGTGGCCATCCCGACTATAAAGTGCTCGCCGACGCCGGCGCTCCCGATGCGCCGCGCCCAGCCTATCAGCAGGATCTTTGGCACTATACCATCGCCAAAATGGTCGATGCCTGCGCCGCGGCCGGCATCAAGGCCTTCTACGGCCCGTTTGGCGATTTCGCCGACGGCGCGGCCTGCGAGGCGCAATTTCGTAACGCCTTTCTGATGGGTTGCGCCGGCGCCTGGACACTGCATCCGAGCCAGGTACCGATTGCCAAACGCGTGTTTTCGCCCGACCCAGGCGAAGTCGCCTTCGCGAAAAAAATCATCGCCGCCATGCCGGACGGCAGCGGCGCGGTGATGATTGACGGCAAGATGCAGGACGATGCGACCTGGAAGCAGGCCAAGGTCTTGGTCGATCTGGCCGGGCTGGTGGCCGAAAAGGATCCCGAAATGGCGCAACGCTACGGATTATGAACGGACATTCAGTATTCGCCCCTGGTCCACGGTCTGGACTAAGTCACAATCGCGGCGTTGCATTCCGCGGTCACACGGTCTGTAACCTACATCCTTAGATGAGCAAGATTCGCAACGCCAAATATCAGATCGGCCAGGTCGTACGGCACCGCCTATATCCGTTTCGCGGGGTTGTGTTCGACATCGACCCGATTTTCGATAACACCGATGAATGGTACGAAGCGATCCCGGCCGAGATCCGGCCGCATAAGGATCAGCCATTCTATCATCTGTTCGCTGAAAACGATGACACCGAATATGTCGCCTATGTCTCGGAGCAAAATTTATTGCCCGATGAGAGC
>JBEKRD010000091.1:0-21802 GCA_049519075.1 Xanthobacteraceae bacterium
CCGACCGCAAAGGCCGGCTCGAAATTCTCGATGTCCATGTGCGCAAAATCAAGCTCGCGCCGGGCACCGATCTCGGCGCCATCGCCGCGCTGACCACCGGCTTCACCGGCGCCGACATCGCCAACCTCGTCAATGAAGCCGCCATCGTGGCGACACGGCGCAATGCGGAGGCCGTGAATCTGAACGATTTCACCGAAGCGATGGAACGGATCGTGGCCGGGATCGAGAAGAGAAGCCGCGTGCTCAACGCCGAGGAACGCCGCCGTGTCGCCTATCACGAAATGGGCCACGCTCTGGTGGCGGCGACCTTGCCCGGCGTCGATCCGGTGCAGAAAGTCTCCATCATCCCGCGCGGCGTCGGCGCGCTCGGCTACACCATCCAGCGCCCCACCGAGGACCGCTTTTTGCTCAACCGCACCAACCTCGATAACCGCATCGCCGTGCTGATGGGCGGCCGCGCCGCCGAGCAATTGGTGTTCGACGGCGACATCTCGACCGGCGCCGCCGACGATCTGCAGCGCGCCACCGAGATCGCGCTCGAAATGGTGACGCGCTACGGCATGGACGAGACGGTCGGTCAGCGCACTTACGCGCCGTCCCCGCACCCCTTCCTCGGCGTGCCGACCGCCGACCACGTCCAGGCCGCCGAAGTCACCACGCGGGAAATCGACGTCGCCGTACGCGATCTGTTGAGCCAGGCGATCGCGCGCGCACGCGACATCCTGCGGACGCGGCGCGGCGACCTCGATGCGGGGGCGAAGTTGCTGCTTGAGCGCGAGACGCTGACCGCCGACGATTTCCCGGCGATCCGCTCGCCGAGAGCGGTAGCGGAAACGCCCTTGGCAAAAGTGGCGGGATGAAACGGGTCGCGCCGGCGGCGAGCCGGAACCGCACATGCTTATCCGTTGCAGGACATGCCGAATTGCGACAGCGCCTCTTCGAGATAGTCGCCAAGCATCGGCATGCCGAGGAGATAAGTCGCCGTGCGCGTGTTGTGGGCGCGGGCGGCTTCGGCGCGCAATTCGTCCCAGTCCTCGACGGTGCCGTCGCCGCGGCCGAGCCAGGTCATCGCCACCAGATCGACTTGCTCATCCACGCTCATGCCGAAAATGGCGGCGCGGAGTTCGTGGACCACCGGATCGTCGGCATGGTCCTCCAACACCGCAAGCATGCCGTCGTCGACGGCGTTCGAGGAGTCGCCCGGGTCGGTGACCACGTCCTTGACGTCGAATTCGTGCGCCTTGGCGATGATGTAGCAGACCTTGTCTGGGGAAATCGACAGCTCCGGGGCGTTCTCTGCTCTATTGTCCGGCATGGTGTCCTCAAAAGCTCTGGCGATCCTCAAAAGCTTAAGTGCGACGGAAATCCATCATGCGCGCGATCGGCGGCGCCAGCGTTGACCTAGCGCAAAAACGTCTCGGCCCATGGTTAAATTTCATGAGGCGCAAAATGGCCACTTAACATTAATCCGACCGTTTTCTGACGGGGCTGAGCAAATCTGCTACCAAAACGCCGTGCCGGACTGCTGCGCCATTTGTCGCTTTGTCGTCCAAATCTTAACAAACACGCGCGAAACTTGACCGCTACCCGCAAACCTTAGCCGAAACGCCTTGATCGAGACGTCCTAACCGAAACGCGACCAGCCGATTTAGCAAAGCCGCATGACGTCAAGCCGAGCCAAATCTTGCGAAACAGCCGTCATCGGCGCCGGTCCCTACGGACTGTCGGTCGCGGCGCACCTCAAAGCGGCCAGTGTCGCGACGCGGGTGTTCGGCGAACCGATGGCGTTCTGGCGCTACAATATGCCCAAGGGCATGAAGCTGCGCTCGCCCTGGCGCGCCACCCATCTTTCGGACCCCAACGGCGCGCTGTCGCTCGATGCTTACGCTTCGGCGCATGGCGTCGATTCAAACAAGCTGTTGCCGCTCGAGCAATTCGTCGGCTACGGCGAATGGTTTCAAGCTCACGCGGTGCCCGACATCGACCGCAGAGCCGTCCGGCTGATCGAAGGAACCGACGCTGGCTTTCGTTTGACGCTCGCCGATGGCGAGACGCTGGCCGCGGATCGCGTCGTCGTCGCCACCGGCCTCAATGGCCAGGAACACCGGCCGCCCGGGTGCGCCGATCTACCGGCGGCACTGGTGTCGCATAGCTGCGAGCATTCAGCCCTCGAACAATTTCGCGGCAAGCGCGTCGCGGTGATCGGACGCGGCCAAAGCGCCTGCGAGTCGGCAGCCTTGCTGGCCGAAGCCGGCGCCGAGGCTGAATTGATCAGCCATGGCGACATTCGCTGGCTCGGCGCCGCGCGAAATTCTGGCGCGCGGCAGCGCGTGGCGCAACGGCTGCGCGAACTCCTGAAATCGCCATCCGAGGTCGGACCGTTTCCGCTGAGCTGGCTCGCCGAAGCGCCGCAACTGGCACATCTCCTGCCCGCCCCGCTACGTGACGAATTCGCCCGCCGTTGCCTCAAGCCCGCCGCCGCCGGCTGGCTGAGATCCCGATTCGCCGACGTCACTTGCACGCCGGTTCACGCCATCACCGGCGTGCGTGCCCAGGCCGATCGCGTCGTGCTCGAATTCGATAATGCGGCAAAAACTTTCGACCACGTGCTGCTCGGCACCGGTTACCGGATCGATCTTGAGCGGCTTGCCGTTCTGTCGCCGCAGCTCTTGCAAAACATCGCCCGCGTCGACGGCTCGCCGGTGCTGCGCGCGGGTTTCGAATCGAGCGTACCGAAGCTGCATTTCGTCGGCTCCTATGCGGTCAAGAGTTTCGGCCCGCTGCTGCGCTTCATCGCCGGCGCGCCGTACGCGGCGCGTGCCGTCACCGCGGCCGCCCGTCGCGGCGTTGTGGCAAGGCCCGCCGCGACGATGCAGCCCACCGCGCGTCCGTTCGCGGCCACCGCGCCCAACCTGTCGCCGCCGCCATGAGCGAAACGGGCGAACTCCCTGCTGTGAAGCGCAAAGGCGCCATTATCCTGGGCGGCGCGCATGGCAGCCTCGAAATCGCGCGAAGCCTCGGCCGCCGCGGCATTGCGGTCTGGCACGTCACCGCCGACAATCCGCTGGCGAGCCTCTCGCGCTACGTCGAACGCAGCCTGAGCTGGCCCGGTCCGCGCGACGGCGGCGCCCTTGAATTTCTGATCGCGCTCGCCCGCCGCTGCGCTCTCGACGGTTGGGTCGTGTTCCCCGGCAGCGACGAGGATTTGCATTTCGTCGCGCAGAATCACAATGCGCTCGGCGCCGTCTTCACGCTGGTTACGCCGGCCTGGGACAAAATACGCTGGGCCTACGACAAGCGGCGCATGAACGCGCGCGCAGCCGAACTCGGCATCGCGCAGCCGCGCACGCGCTATCCGCAAAGCCGCGACGACTTAAGCGACCTCGGCATGCCGTTTCCGGTCATTCTCAAGCCGACCGTGCGCGAGGACCGCAATGCCTTCGTCGACGCCAAAGCCTGGCGCACCGACGATCAACAGGCGCTGCTCGCGCGCTACGACGAGGCGAAGGCGCTGGTCGGCGCCGACGGTATCATGGTTCAAGAGCTGATCCCGGGCGATGGCACGGCGCAGTTTTCCTATGCTGCGGTGTGGGACCGCGGCCGGCCGATCGGCGCGCTGGTGGCGCGACGCCGGCGGCAATATCCGATCGACTTCGGCTTCACCAGCACGCTGGTCGAGAGCATCGAACTGCCGGCGATCGAGGCCGCCGCGGCGCGCTTTCTCGATTCGCTTTCCTTTAGCGGGCTGGTCGAAATCGAGTTCAAATATGACGCGCGCGACGGCAGCTATAAAATCCTCGACGTCAATGCGCGGGCCTGGACCTGGATCGGGCTTGGCGCCGCCGCCGGCATCGACTTTGCGGCGTTGCAGTGGCGGCTTGCGGCGGGCGAAACGGTTGTGCCGATGGCCGGGAAGAGCGGCGCCTGTTGGCTTTATTTGTCGCGCGACCTCGCGGCCTCGCTGCACGAGATGCTGGCCGGCAGGCTTTCCCCGCTCACTTATCTGCGGTCATTGCGGCGATCATCCGCCGCGGCGGTGTTCGCTTGGGACGATCCGTGGCCGGCCGTGATCGACCTGCCGCTCAGCGCGGTGCGCGTCGCCGCGCGGCGGCTGACGCGCCGACGCGCCTCAGCGACACTGCAATCGGTCAAGCAGCCGACGTGACCGCGCGTTCGGTCCGTTTGTCGAACGCCGTCATTCGTAAGACTTCGTTATTCGGCAAGATTTGGCTATTTGGTAAGACGCGCCGCCGCGACCGCCTGCTGGAACAGCGTTTGCATCGCGGCGGTGATGTCGCCGTCTGTGGTCACCGAAAAGAACATGCCCGGCGATGCGCAGCTTTCCATGTTGGTCGCGATCTGGTTTTGAAACGGCGCGATCCAGTTGTTGTACCAGTTGTTCGTCGGCAGCGGCAGATAGTCGGTGTACAGCACCGCGATCTGAATGCCGCGGTTCTTGACCGTCGTGCACCACGTCGTGGAGAACGGTTGCTGGCAGCGGTTGCCGTCCAGGGCCTGCGAGCAAGTGGACGACACCTCGTCATCGACGCCGTCGGAAACGATGAACAGCACCTCTTGCGGCGTGCTGCTTGGCGTGCCCAATCCCGGCAGCGGCATGAGGGTGTTGACGGCCGACATCGCGCTTTCGAAATCGGTATCGGTGTCGCTGTTATTGTTGGTGTTGGTAAGCCAGTTGTTATCGTAGACTTCCAGCACGTTGATATTGGCCGCCGACGTCTCGGCGTTGGCGAGATTCGACGTCAACTGCTGAATCGTGTTGAGACCCGAACCGTTGAAGGTGTAAATCGCCATTTGATACTGGTCGGTGCTCGATCCCTCCATCGCCATGGCCGTGCTCATCAACGATTGGGTGGCGCTCGACAGATTCTGCATCCGCGTCACCACGCCGAGATTGCTGGCGAGCGTATAGTTGTCGATGCCGCCGGGATTGCCAAGATTGTCGGCGGACGGATTGGATTCATGGCAGGCGAATGCGCAGCCGCCCTGCGCCGACGTGGCGGCGACCATCCTTGCGATACCGGCGCTGGTGGCTGCAATGTTCATCGATGGCGAATTATCGAGCAGGAGGTAAAAGTTGATGTTGGTGGAGAGGCCGGCTTGAGCGGTCGACGAACCGGCAATCGTCGTCGTCGAATAGCCGAAAATGCCCATAAACAGATTCGACCTTGTCGCAGTATAGTTGACGACCGCGGTGCGGCCGGTCGTGGAGTCCGTCACCGTGGCGGTCATGGTGCCGAGCGTGACATTGGGAATATTCACCGCTTCCGCGTTGAAAGTGGTCTGCGCCGTCGTCTGTGCGGCGGTCGCGGTGCCCGTTATGGCTTGATGATCGACGGCCGACAGCGCCGCCGTATCTGCGACGGCGTCAAGCTTCGCCTTGGCCATGTTCGCGCCGCCGTAATCGACGCCGGCACCGACCGCGAAAATGAGGGGAATCGCCGCCAGACCCATCATCATGGCGACGGTGCCGCTCTCATCGCGGCGGAAGCGGCAGGCTTGGCCAATGACGTTGCGGAGAAGGCGGCTGAGGTCGACCATGCGTAAGCGCCCTGGCTGATGAAGTGCACAGGAACTTACGTAGCGATGAGTTCTTGCTCGTTGCTGACAGTTTTCGCAGCAACCTGGGTAAAACTTTCGGCGATTTGCAAATATGACGGGTCGGCGCGCCCGATTCCGTTGCGAAGCGGCGGGAAAGCTGTCCCCAACCGCTCACGGACTGCAGCGCAACAAACCGCTGAAGTCGCAGTAGCCGCGGCCCAGTCGACAGCAGCCGAACGACGCCACCGAGCAGAACGTGAATTGATAATCGCTGCCGCAATGGTTCGAACAATAAGGCCGGCCGGTAAAATTCTCGAAACTGCAATGATTGCGGAATCGCGGCGGCAGTTGCTGCGGATCCTGCCAGTCGACCCGAACGGCGGAACTATGCGCCGGCAAAGGCGCGGGCGTCATCGCCAGACATGCCGTCGTCAGTGCCATGCAAGTCAACAAAGCCAAGACGAAGGTTTTCATTGTGCATCCCTCATGAGGCATTAGGCGTCCGTCATTTCGGCGGAATCGACCGGCGAGTGGGCTTCCATCGTCACCGCAAGGCGACGCGGCAGGCGTATGGTAAAGCGCGAGCCTTCGTTTTCCTTGCTTTGCACCTCGATGCCGCCGCGATGCAGATCGACTGCCATCTTGACGAGGTACAACCCGACCCCAGTTCCGACGATGCCCGAAACATTGCTGCCGCGATGATAGCGTTCGAACAGCCGAGGAACATCGCGCTGCGGAACCCCGATACCGCGGTCGGACACCGTGACCACGACCTCGTCGACCGCGCTTGCCGCCTCGACTTCGATCACGCCGCCGCCGGGCGAATATTTAATGGCGTTGGCGAGGAGATTGCTAAAGACCTGGAACAGCAGCTTTGCATCGCCGATCATCGGCGTCGGCACCGCGGCAAATCGCTCGACGATGGGCGAACCGGGCACCATTTCCCGGTGCAACTGACAGACTTCCTGCAACAAAGCCGTCATGTCCATTTCGGTCGGATGAAAGTACAGCCCGGCGCCGCCGTCGATCAGGCGCGACGAATTGAGCAGGTTGTTCATCAAATGCGTCATGCGCAGCACGGCGCCGCGGATCTTGCCGACGCGTTCGCTGATCTCGGCGGGTGTGACCATGTCTTTGATCTTGTCGAGGCGCCGGGCGTGACCGTCGATATTCGTCAGTGGCGTGCGGAACTCGTGCGAGGCCATCGACACGAAATTTCGCTGCAGCAAGGTGAGCCGCTGTTCGTGCGCCAATTGTTCCTCGAGCAATGCCGCTTGCCGGGCCAGCATGCGCTGACTGCGCATCAACTCGATCGCATTGTTACGAAACACCACAGTGGCCTGCGCCATCTCGCCGATTTCATCGCGACGCTCGGTCTCTGGGATATCGATGTCGGTATCGTTGGCCGCGAGCCGGCGCATCCGCTCGGCGAGATCAAGCAGCGGCGCCGAAATGGAACGGCTGGTACGGATCAGCGCGGCGACGACGAGCATGGCGCCGATTACGATGGCAAGAAGAATGAGCCAGAACGCCTGACGATAGGCAACCGCGAGGCGGTCGCGCGCGACCTGGGCGCGAGCAACCGCCTGGTCCGTGAGCTGACCGAGCGCGTCGCTCGCTGCATTGTAGGCAGAGCGCGATGAGGTGCCATAGATTTGCAGCGCCTCATCCTTACGATCGTTGCGGGCCAGAACCAGCATCTGGTTGACGATGCCGCGGTACTCGTTCCAGCGCGCTTTGAAGGCCGCGTAGAGGTCCTTTTCGGCGGCGTCGTGGCGAATGTGCTCGAAGCGGCGCTCGGCGTCCGCGATGGTACGGTCGAGGCCCTCCATCTGCTTTTCGGTCGCCGCCGCCTCGGCCGGGGTTACGGCCAATAGATCGCCGCCCTCCGAGGCACGGAAATCCGACGTATAATTGCTGAGATCGCCGAGCGCACGTGTTGTCGGCAGCCAAATTTCGGCGACGTCGGCGGACAGCCCGGCGAAGTTCGACAGCCGCCAGATACTGAACGACCCGAGGATGACGACCAGCGCAAAGAACAGCAGGAACACGGCGGCAAGCTGGACGCGGATCGGTTGCGGCTGCCACATGACGACGACCGTTGTATCGAGGCCTGCGGAGCAGGCGCTTTTCGATAATAACCTTAGCGGAAAACCGCAACCACAGGAACTGGAATTGAGGTAAATTGCGGCCATGTCGCACGAACCGGCCTCGGATTCGGCTTATTCGCGCGGGTTAGCCAGCCGTCCGTGAGGACTCCAGACGAAGGCACCGAATGCCCGAAGCGCCAAAAAAAATACTTTGTATCGAGGACGATCGCGAGACCGCAGCCCTGATCGCCGAGGAACTGGTCGAGCGCGGCTATGATGTATCCGTTGCCTACGACGGGCGCGAAGGCCTTGCCGCGATCCTGAAAATCATGCCCGACCTGGTGCTGTCGGATATCAGCATGCCGGCAATGTCGGGGTTCGAACTGCTGGAGCGTCTGATCGCCTTGGCGCCGCGTTTTTCGAAAATGCCGTTCGTCTTCCTGACCGCCTTGACCGATCGCGACAATGAACTCAAAGGCAGGCAGCTCGGGGCCGACGATTACGTTACGAAACCGATCGATTACGACTTGCTCGCCACCATCATTGCCGCGCGGCTCAATGCCGTCGCGCGTATCGGCCTGTGGCCGAAAACGGTCGGCCTCAACGATCGCGAGATCGAGGTTCTGACCTGGGTGGCGCGCGGCAAGACCTCGGCCGAGATTGCGCGAATTCTCGACCTCACCAAACGGACCGTCGACTTTCACACCGACAATGCGCGCACCAAGCTTGGCGCCGCGACCCGAACCGAGGCTGCGATCAAAGCGGCGACCGGGCGGCTGATCGAGCCCTAGCCGTCGGACCCAACCAGGAGATATTCATGCGACTGTTCGGAGCGATTTCGATTCTGGCGCTGATCTGCGCCACGCCGGCGCCGGCGGCTGAATTACCGTCGCGCAAGCCCGGGTTATGGGAAGTCAAGATGAGCATCGACGGTCGCAACGCGCCGCCCCAGACGGTGCAGCAATGCATCGACGCCTCGACCGACCCGATGATGCAATCGAGCGCCGGTCCTTATTCGCCGGCAATTTGTCCCAAACGCGACGTGCAAACGTCTGGGGATTCGATCACGATCGACTCAAGCTGCACATTCGGCGGCAAACCCGCGACGGCCCACGCAGTGATGACCGGCAGCCTGGACAGCACCTATTCGATGACGGTGACCGCGCAAAACGAAGATCTTCCCGGCGGCAAGATGACGATGACGATACAAGCCCAACGGCTCGGCCCCTGCGCAGCGGACCAGAAACCCGGCGACATGATCTTCAGCAACGGCATGAAGATCAACATCCTGGAAGCGCAGAAGCACCCCCCCTCGCCCGGCGTTTCGTTGCCGCCGCAGGCGCCGCCGCCATAAGTTCAGCTCTGAATTCCGGCGGCAAACCGCGGCTCCGCCGCCAGCAGGCAAATGGGCGCTTACGACCGCTCAAAAGCATTTTAATTCCCCCACCAATGCCTTATTTTGTAAGTCTATGTCGCGCTGCGGACAGTAGAGGCCGCCGCACTGAGATGCTTATTCGCCGAAACTCTGCGGCACAAGCGCCGTCCAGGATGCACAGTGGCATTTCAGAGTTGTCCGATTCGCCAAGCCGTCGCAATTTCGGCCTGAAATTTGCGGTTAGCTAGGGAATGTCGATAACCGACTAAAGTGTCTCGGGCCGGGGCTGAATTCGAGCGGTGGGACGATGGAACTGAGATCGAAGTCTGCGCTCGGCCGCCTGATCAACGGGCTTAAGCGCGAGCCGCACGATTATCGACCGTCGCTGGAAGTTTTCCCGGTGTTGAACGTCGACAAGCTTGCGGCCGATCTGGGGCTGGCCCAGGCTGGCGCCAAGCGCGGCGCCCGCAACGAACCGGCTGCGGATTCGGCCGCCTTCGACGACGTGGAGAACAGGATCGTCGAGCGGATCGAGGCGGAGAACAGCGCCGCCCATGGGCTCTTGCTCGACGAGTTGCGCGCCTACAAGGAACGGCTGACCGGGCTTGATTTCGAAGGCCGGTTCGCGACCATCCGGCAAGCGGCGCCTGCCGCCGTGAGCGAGTTTCGCGCCGAGGCTGCCCAAGGCCGCGACGAATTGCACAGCCTGCGCCGGCATCTTCGCGATCTCGAACTCGAACGCGATGAATTTCGACGCCGCCATCGTCTCAAGCGGACCGCGCGCTGGGCCTCGGGCGGCAATCTCACGCTCAAGATCGGCGTCCTGCTCGTCTTGTTCGTGTTCGAAGTCTTTCTCAACGGCTTCTTCCTCGCCAAGGGCAACGAGCTTGGCTATCTGGGCGGTGCGGCCGAGGCGTTTACGTTCGCGCTCCTCAATATCGGCGTCAGTTTCCTCATCGGCGCCGTGGGGGTGCGCGAGCTCAATCACCGCAACCTGTTTCGCAAGCTGTTCGGGCTGTTATCGCTCGTTTGTTATCTGGCGCTCTTGATTGGTCTCAATCTCGCGCTGGCCCATTACCGCGAAGTCTCGGGCACGCTGATCTCCGACGCCGGACGGGAGGTGCTGGTGCGGCTTCGTACCGCACCGCTTGCGATCATGGATCTTAAATCCTGGCTGCTATTCGGGCTCGGCATTCTGTGCTCCTTGATCGCGTTCGCGGATTCTTTTCTCATCTTTGATCCCTATCCGGGCTACGGCGCCTTGGAGAAGCGCCGTACCAGCGCGCATGACGCCTATATCAGGCGCAAGAACGATCTGATCGCCAGACTCCTCGACATTCGCGACGACGCCATCGAGATTTTGGAAGAGGCCAACCGCGACCTCGCGATCCGGCGCTCCGAGCACGATTTCATCCTGGAGAGCCGTACGCGCCTGCTTCGTCTGTTCGCGGCCCATCAAACGCATCTCGACCGGGCCGCGAATACGCTGCTGGAGATCTATCGGGCAGCCAACAAGGGCGCGCGCCAAACACCGCCACCGGCGCGGTTCGCCTCGTCCCACCCGCTCGAGAAATTTCCGGTCGAGCAGGAATTGCCGGAACCCTCGGCACGCGAGGATCTGCGCCGTGCGATCGCGGAGTCGCAGGCGGTTCTGGTCGGGCAGGTCGAGGCCGTTCACGCCGAATTTGAGCGGGCCTTCGCCAGCTACCGAGAAATCGACGAGCTCATCGAGGAGAAGCCTGTTGTCCAGTCGAGCGCCAAGGCGGCGTAGCAGGAATCCGGCAGATTTGCGCAAGCATCTCTTGGGCGGAGCGCTGACCGTGCTGGCGCTTAGCGTGCTGGCCGCCGGCGCCTACGTCTACGCGACCGTGGGGCGCCCGCCCGCGCTCGATCGTTCATCGCTCTGTCCGGTCGACGGTCCCCATTCGGTGTCGGTCGTGTTGCTCGACTCGACCGACGAAATCCCGGACATCGCCAAGCGCGAGATCCGAACGATGCTGATCGACAAGGCGGAGACCTTGCCGACCTTTGAATTGCTCGAGATCAGATTGCTCGATCCGAAGCTCGCCGGCGGCCGTTTGATTTTCTCGAAATGCAATCCGGGCGACGGCTCCGATCTCAGCGAATACACCGCCAATCCCCGGCTCGCCAAGCAGCGCTGGATGGATGGCTTCCGCGCGCCGCTTGATCAGGCGCTGGAAGCCGGATTTAACCCGGCTCCCGGCAAGACGTCCCCGATCATGGAAACCATCCAGCGGATCGCGGTCGAGCGCTTCACCGGGCGCAACGTCGAAGACCGGCCGAAATCGCTCATCGTGATTTCCGACATGCTGCAATACGGCCCCGATTATTCGCAATATAGCGGCGACGTTTCCTACGACCGGTTCAAAGGCTCAAGCGCCTATAAGAAGGTGCAGACCGATCTGCACGGCGCCGAGGTGCAGATCTATTACATCCAGCGGCTGACCGGACGACCGATCAATTCCGTCGACCACATCCGATTCTGGGCGGAATGGATTCGCGACAATAACGGCCGGTTCAAGCAGGCGAGCAAGCTGCAAGGGGTGGGCTGAGTGGCTAGGCGGTACACCGCATCCGGATCGCCGAGCGAGGGCGACCATTCGTCGGGCGTCAGCGCGCTTGTCTTCATCGGCTTCGTGCTGACCGGCTGCGCCTACATCATATTGGCGAAGCTCGGCGGAATGGGGCAGCTCTACGTTACCTTCGTGCCGGTCGCCACGATGCTCGTTTATGCGTTGCTGATTACTCTGGCGCGCCGCTTGCGGCTGCGCGACGATCAGTCGGGCGACAACCTTTACTACATGGGTTTTCTATTCACCCTCACCAGCCTCGGCGTTTCGCTTTACCAATTCTCCGCCAATCGCGCCGCCGAGGAGATCGTGCAAAATTTTGGCATTGCCATCGGCTCGACCATTGCCGGCATCGGGCTGCGCGTCATCTTCAATCAAATGCGCCGCGATCCGATCGAGGTCGAGCGGATGATGCGGCTGGAATTGGCCGAAGCGGCGCGCCGGGTGCGGCGCGAACTCGACAGCACCGTGGTGGAACTCGGTTATTTCCGGCGTTCCGCCCATCAGTCCGCCGCCGATTCGTTCAATCAGGTGAACCAAACCTTTGAAGGGCTGGTCACAACCTTCCTGATCAAACTGGAAGACGTCACTGCGAAGCTGACCCAGCCTGTCGAAGCAGCATCGCGTCAATCGGGCGCCGCCATCGGAGATTTGTCGAAGACCATCGAGACCATGCTCACCGCCAGTGCCGGACAAATGGCCGCCGAGACCGAAAAGCTGTCGAGCCGCGTCGGAGCGGTCGCGGCGGCACTCGACGAAGTCGCCACCAAGCTCGCGGCCATGCAGACGCCGGACCGGGTTATCGAAATCCGGCTTGAGCCGATGGCGCAGTCGCTCGCCCATGCGGTCGAGCAGATCACGGCGCAATCCGAGGGACAGGCGGCCGCCGTAAAGGAGGCGCTCACTATCGCCAATTCCGCCACCGAAAGGTCGAGCGACCTGATCGCCGCGCTACGCCGCGAATACGACGCGACCAGCGTTTCCAATCGCGACGCGCTCGAAGCCGCCGCCACCATGATCGGGGCTACCGCCGACGTGCTCAACGAGATCAAAACAGGCGCGCGGCAATACACCGAAGCGCTCGGCGCCATGCTGGAAAAGACTGATAGCACCATGCGGACCTTCACCGACGTCCTGATCCACTCGGGGGTGGAATCGGCGGCCAGGACCGACCGGTTGAGCGAGGCTTTGCCAGCGATCGAAGCGCACGCGCGAACGCTCGCCAGCGCCGCCGAGCAGATAACTTCGCTGGTCGAGTATTTTCGCTCGCGGCAGATGCAGACCGAGCCGGAGGCCGTAGACTGATGTCCAGCCTCATCGGCCGCCAGACCGCGTCGTACCGCCAGGGTCTCGTGCTCGGCCTCACGATGGCGGAGGTTATGCTGCTCCTGGTGTTTTGCCTGCTCATCGCCGTCGGCGTCGCGCTCTCGACCCAGCGCGCCAAGCTCGACGATGCGATCGCGCGCATGCGGCAGCTGACGGCAGCTGCGGCTTCGGACCAGGCGACGATCGCCACGATCCGCCGTAACAGCCGTCTTGCGGAGGTCTTGGACCGCGCCGCGAGTTCGGCTTCGCCGCGCGATATCGACGAGTTCTGGCGCAAGCTGGTCGAAAGCAACGATGCCGTCACCAAGATGGAGAGCGAAGGCATTCCGCTGACGGCGCTCGAGCAGGACGGCGGCACCGCCGCCAAGCTGCGGGAGCTGATGCGTGACGGCATCGATCCCGACAAGCTCGCGCGCGGGGCGGCGCTCGCTTCTGCCGTCGATGCGGTGGTGGCCGGGCACAATATGACCAAATTGACGCCCCAGGAGATCGTCGCGCTCGTGGAAAAGTCGCTCACTGCGCCGAAACCGGCCACCGACACCGGTCATCGCAACGGCCACAATTGGCCCCCGATCATCAATCTGAGCGAGGCCGACGGCTATTTCTTCGCCGCCGGCAGCGCGGAATTGACCGCTGGCTTCGCAACCGCGCTGCATGGCGCGGTGATCGACCGGCTGCTGCAGATCGCCGATGCCTTCGACGTCAATGTGATCGAGGTCATAGGCCATACCGATGAGCAACCGGTCAGCAGCCACGTTTCGAACCTGGACCGGCGGCTGCCGTCGGTAACTTCAGGCGAGAGCGGCCCCGGCGGTCTGCAATGGGCCGACAATGCCGGACTCGGTCTCGCGCGCGCGCTGGCGGTGGTCGAGCTCCTCTCCGCCGATCAGCGACTGCATATTTTTCGCATCCTGCCGCTGTCGGCCGCGCAGTTGATCGGAATCGACGGTCGGCTGACCCACTTCGACGGCCATAGCGACGTACCCGAGCGCCGGCGCATTGAGATCAGGATGCGCAAGTCCGACTGAACGGCGTGCTCCACGTGGACGCACCAAGCGACGACGAGCACGCTTGGCGCTCAGCGTGCCATGCGGCGCTGTCTTGTGCGCATGTCGCCGTCGATCTTGCCGATCATGGACGCCGCGTATTCATCACGGAATCGCGCCATGATCTCGTCAACTTTGATTTTGGTCGGCTCACCGGGTTCGACAAGGGGTAGGCGAACTCTTGGCGATGCGAGGCCGAACAAACTCAGTGCATATTTAAGCGGAACTGGATTTGGCTCGCGAAACAGCACCGTGGTGAGTTCCGCAAGCGCAAGCGCAAGGCGCTGAGCTCTCGCGGTCTCGCCGTGTCGCCAAGCCAGGAACATGTTTCGACAAAGCGCCGGTGCGGCATTGGATGTAACCGAAATACAGCCGTCACCACCATGTGCCAGAAAGCCAAGAACCGTGGCATCATCGCCGGAAAGAAGCCTAAAGTCGGCTCCGACAACAGGCCGCAAACGCGCCGGCCGCGCGACATCGCCGGTGGCGTCTTTGAGGCCGATGATCTGCGGTACCTTGGCCAAGCGTGCCACCGTTGCGTCGGCTAGGCCGCACGCGGTTCGCGACGGTACGTCGTAGAGGATAATTGGCACCGCGGTCGAAGCGGCAATCTCGCAGAAATGGGCGTAAAGCCCCTCTTGCGACGGCTTATTGTAATACGGCACGATAGCCAAGATCGCGTCCGCGCCGTTTGCTTCCGCGGCTCTGCTCAGTTCGACCGCATGCGCTGTCGCGTTTGAACCCGCCCCGGCGATAATGGGCACGCGCCCGTTCGCGACCCCAACCGCGATGCGAATCAGCTCGCAGTGCTCCTCGGCGGTCAACGTCGGCGCTTCACCGGTCGTACCACAGACGACAAGCGCGGTCGCTCCATGCACTATCTGGAGGTCGCAAAGCCGCTCGAACGCATCGCCGTCGATGCCGTCGTCATGCGCGAACGGCGTCGGCAATGCCGGCGCATAGCCGGAAAGTTTCGAGACATGGCGACCGATCGCGGGCATGACGCAGTTCGATCGGTTCAGGCCACTCGGAGCCGACGCCGAGCATCGTTGGCAAAGTCGCCATCATCTGCCTCCACCGCACCGCCGGTCAGGCCGAGTTCGAGAATGCCGCTCACCATGACGACGGCGTAGGGCCGGTCTCCATTCTCCGCGCGCGCGAATTTCAGCGCGTCCGCGCGGCCGACGAACAGGCCGCCGCGGGCTCCGCTTTGCTCGCGCGCCACCCAATTGCCCCGGCTGTCCTGTCCGATCATAAAGACAGGAGGTCGCAGAAACGAGGGAGGCTCCGTTTGTTCTTCTAGGTCTTTCATGGACTTTCCTTTGATCGATGTCTGGAAGCTATTCTTTGAGTTCGCGCTCGAGCGCCTTGCGATTGCGGCGTTCGGCGGCAAAGGCACGCGCGACTTCCGCCACGAGCTTGCGCCATTCAGTCGCCATCATGCCGACAAAAGCGGCAGGCGCCGGGGCTCGACGCGCCGCGACTTCCATCGCTGCGGCAAGCGGTGCGACGAAGCGGCTGCCTTGGTTCTCGATGTCGAGCTCGAACGGTTCATCGAGAAACATGATCGCGCAACCTGACGGTTCACTCCGCTGACGGGCAAAACGAAGCGCCGAGCGTCGGCACAGGAAGACGCCGCCGCTGCGTCCTTCCGCTTCACGCACCACCCACAATCCATGACGGTTTTGGCCGACGTAGAACAACGGAATGGTCTCATTAAGAACGGTGGTATCCGGCCGGCGGGGAAAATTATGAGCCGCGTCAGATTTGCTGCGCGCGCGGCCGCGCTGCTGCAGCGCCAGAGAGGAGCGTGCCGCGGCAAGGTGAATTGTGCCCGACGCCGGCGGATGCGTGAGGTCGAGCTGTTGGAACAGCCTGCTCATGATCCTGCTTCAATTGCTCAGGCCGCACGATGGATCGGCAAACGGTTGCGCGCTGCCCAGGTGCTCGGGGGGCTTGAACATCAGCCGACGGCACCGCTCAATGTCGTCGGCAACGCGCTGCAATTCGGTCTCGGAGACGGCGTGCTTGACTGGGTACGCGGCGAGGCAATCCAGCGTCTGCGCGAGCCCGCGCCAAAAATTATACCGGTCCGGCGTGTGACCTTCCGGCGTGGAGCTTCGATCGAAAGCCATGACGCTCATTGATCTGCCCGATTGTTGTTTTTTCTGATCCCAAGCTGCGCGGCCTAATCTGATCTTGGCGGCATATGAATTCGAGCCGGAAGAACGGCCTTTTTCATAAACGCGGCATAAGAACGCGCGGCAGGAGGGTTCGGCCCGTTTAATGCGGAAGCCGAAAGTATTTGCGCCAATTCGGCACAGATTTAGAGCGTGGCGCGGGCTTCGATTGGCGGACGGCCGCGCCTTTAACGGCAGCGCGGGCCGGGCGAACGCGGCTGCCCCACATTTCTTTCTGCTTTTTGATGAACTCGCGATAGTCCGCCGGGTTGAAATCCAACAGTGTTCCGCCCGACGCAAAGTGCTGGACGAAAGTCATGCCGATCGCGTAGGTCGCGCCGGCCGACAACGCCGGCATCACAACCGCGCTCATTGCCGTGCCGACCACCGGCACGCTTTTGATCAGGCTTGCGGCGCCGATCCCGCTGCTCGTCGGGATCATCGATCCCGCAAGGCTGACGACGAGCGCCTTGCCGCGGTTCTTCGAGAATGGAATGCAATATATCTGGGAAATGCGCCGCAGCATTTGAATTTGAACGCCGCCGACGGCGGCCAGGTCGACGAACGGCACTGGAATGATCCCTGCGGCCCCGGACCATACCGTGTAACGTTCGACCAATTTCACCGCCGTCGCGCGGCGATCCTCCGCGGGATCGGCGATCGTGCCGGGTGAAGCCGACTGCTTTGTCGGCGCCGCATCGCTCGTCGGTTTCGCCGCCTCAATCGTCCGCGTTATCGTTGCCGCCTTGGACTTGCCGTCCTGACGCGCATTGACGGGACGCGCCGGATCCGCCGCGGCGGCGGGAGCGGCAACGATTCCTTCAAGGCGAGCGATGTTCTGCAGCAGGCGATCGCTGGCGAGACGGAGGAAATAATAGCCGAATTCCGGGTTCTCGAAGTAGATTTCGAGCAGCCTATCATAGGTGATGGTCAGCACCTCGCCGTCCTCGATGCATTCGACCGTCTGCGTCCTTCTGTTGTTGGGCGTGACAAATCCGAGTTCGCCCATCAATCGACCGGGCGGAAGCTCGATGCCAATTTCCTTGACCAGAAATTTTCCTGTAACCGTCAAGAACATCTCATTGGCCAGCTGGCCTTTTCGGAACAGGACATCGCCGTGCCGATACATGCGCCGGTTCATGAACGGCTTGAGCCAGTCCATCGAGAGATCGCCTTGGGCGGCGACACGCGCTTTCTTGACCAGGCTGCGCATCTGAATAAGACGCCAGCTATTGATGGGCAGCAGGAGCAGGTACATGAAAAAAGTCGACATCGCGCCGGCAAGCGCGCCGTAGGCCATGAAGAACAAGGCGCTGATGATGCCGAAAACACGCAGCGGTACCATTGTCCGCATCAACAGCGTGGCGGCATAGAAACCCGCGCCGACCAGGGCGCACATGCTTGCAAAATTGAGGTGCCCCACCCCGATGTCGACCAGCCGCGCGAATATCGCGTGGAAGGTAACGTTATTGGGATCGAGACCGATTTGAATGAGGAATTTTTCGATCGTAAGGTTTTGCGTCGCGCGATCTAGCGCGTGATTCAATATCGCAGCCAGATTTTGATCTTCGCTATTCATTCCCCCTCCAGCGATGAGCCGCCCTGGCGAGCGCCCGTCATCCAGGCCAGCACACTAGTCCGGCGCCTCTTCATAGCCCAGCGGCACAGGATGCGGCGTTTATCTATTCCCCTATTCGAAAAGTGCCGGATTTCGCTGCTTTCTCATTAATGCGACGCCCGTCTTTATGAAATTCCTATAATATTATCAACGCGTCCCTCTCGTATTCTTATGCTCTTGGTGACACCTAGCGGACGCAGGCGCGTGGCGAACTTGCGTGCCCCGCGGCCAATAAACCGTTACATACCGGCGCTAAGCCGCTGCTTAGCTGCCGCACATTGATTGTTCGGAGAACTTCCATGTTGGACGTCGTCATGATGGCGATCGGTTTTGTCCTTTTCGCGCTGTCGATCGCCTACGTCTATGCCTGCGACCGGTTGTGAGGAGCCCCGCCATGATTTTCGACTATTCGCTCGCCGCCATCGTGACCGCGGGTCTGCTCGCCTACCTGATCTATGCTCTGCTGAAGCCCGAATTGTTCTAAAGGGATAACGACCATGACCATCGTCGGCTGGGTCCAGATTCTGCTCTATTGCGCGATCATCGTCGCGATCACGCCACCACTCGGCGGCTATATGACACGCGTGTTCAACGGCGAGCGCACATTGTTGTCGCCCGTCCTGCGCCCGGTGGAAGCTGTGATCTACAAGATTGCTGGAATCGACCAGCGGCAGGAACAGCACGCGGTGACCTATACCGTGGCCATGTTGCTCTTCCATGTCGGCGGCCTTCTCATTCTTTATGTTTTGATGCGCTTGCAGGCGGGCCTGCCCTTCAATCCGGCGGAACAATCTGCCGTCGCGCCTGATTTGTCGTTCAATACGGCGGTGAGCTTCATCACCAACACCAATTGGCAGGCCTACGGCGGCGAAAGCACGATGTCCTACCTCGTGCAAATGCTCGGCCTGACGCACCAGAACTACCTGTCGGCGGCGACCGGCATCGTGCTCGCGATGGCGCTGATCCGCGGTTTTGCGCGACATTCGGTCCGCACCGTCGGCAATTTCTGGGTCGATATAACGCGCTGCACGCTCTACATCCTCATTCCGATCTGCGTGCCCTATGCGCTGTTCCTGGTCTGGCAGGGCATCCCGCAGACGCTTGGGCCTTATGTGGACGCGACCACGCTCGAAGGCGCCAAGCAGACCATCGCCGTCGGACCCGTTGCTTCGCAGATCGCGATCAAGATGCTCGGCACCAACGGCGGCGGCTTCTTCAACGCCAATGCCGCGCATCCGTTCGAGAATCCGACCGCTTTGTCGAATTTCGTGCAGATGCTCTCGATCTTCGTGCTCGGTGCCGCGCTGACCAACGTGTTCGGCCGCATGGTCGGCAATCAGCGCCAGGGCTGGGCGGTGCTCGCCGTCATGGGCGTGCTGTTCATCTCCGGCGTGTTCTTCTGCTACTGGGCCGAAGCGCATGGCAATGACGCGTTGAATGCGCTCGGTCTCACCGGCGGCAACATGGAGGGCAAGGAGCTCCGCTTCGGCATCGTCGGCTCGGCGCTGTTCGCCGTCATCACCACCGCCGCCTCCTGCGGCGCGGTCAACGCCATGCATGATTCCTTCACCGCGCTCGGCGGCATGATTCCGCTGATCAACATCCAGCTCGGTGAAGTCATTGTCGGCGGCGTCGGCTCGGGCCTCTACGGCATCTTGCTGTTCGTCATCATCTCGATTTTCGTCGCCGGCCTGATGGTCGGCCGGACCCCCGAATATGTCGGCAAGAAGATCGAGGCCAAGGAAGTCAAAATGGCGATGCTTGCCATCCTCGTGCTGCCGCTGATGTATCTCGGCTGGACCGCCATCGCGGTGGTGCTGCCGTCCGGCGTCGCCGCCATGGGCAATCCGGGGCCGCACGGCTTTACCGAAGTGCTCTATGCCTATGTCTCGCAGGACGGCAATAACGGCTCGGCCTTTGCCGGGCTTTCCGCCAACACGCTGTTCTACAATCTCAGCGGCGCGGTTGCGATGTTCGTCGGCCGGTTCTGGATGATCATCCCGACCATGGCGATCGCGAGTTCGCTTGCCGGCAAGAAGCTGGTGCCGGCATCCGCGGGCACGTTCCCGACCACGGGCGGCTTGTTCGTCGGCCTCGTTGTCGGCGTCATCCTGATTGTCGGCGGCCTCACCTTCTTCCCGGCGCTCGCGCTTGGCCCGATCGTCGAGCAGCTCGCGATCAATGCCGGCACGCTGTTTGCTGCGAATTAATCCGGAGTCACGTCGATGGAAACGTCCACCCTGCGTAAAAGCTTGCCGGTATCGGCGCTGTTCGAAAGATCGTGATGCCGGCCATCGGCTCCGCCTTCGTCAAGCTCAATCCGCGCACGCTGATGAAGAACCCGGTGATGTTCGTGCTGGAAGTCGTCACCGTGCTGACCACGATCATCCTGATCCGCGACCTGGTGACGGGCGGAGGACTGATCGGATTTGAGATTCAAATCATAGTGTGGCTGTGGTTCACCGTGCTGTTCGCGAACTTTGCCGAAGCCGTCGCCGAGGGTCGCGGCAAGGCGCAGGCCGATACGCTGCGCCGCCAGCGGACTGAAACACAGGCCAAGCTGTTGACCGGCTCCGGCGACTCGCAAAACTATCGGCTGGTACCGAGCACCGACCTCAAGGTCGGCGACGTCGTGCTGGTTGAAGCCGGCGACATCATCCCGTCGGACGGCGAGGTTACCGTCGGCATGGCCTCGGTGAATGAAGCGGCGATCACGGGCGAATCCGCGCCGGTCATTCGCGAATCGGGCGGCGATCGGTCGGCGGTCACTGGCGGCACACAGGTGCTGTCCGATTGGATTCGCGTGCGCATCACCGCAGCGCCGGGTTCGACCTTTCTCGACCGCATGATTCGGCTGGTCGAAGGCGCCGAGCGGCAAAAAACCCCGAACGAGATCGCACTCAACATTCTGCTGATTGGCCTGACCATCATCTTCGTGTTCGCGACCGCTACGATTCCAAGCTATGTCGCCTATGCCGGCGGCTCGATTTCGGTCGTGGTCCTGGTCGCGTTGTTCGTCACGCTGATTCCGACCACGATCGGCGCGCTGCTGTCGGCCATCGGCATCGCCGGCATGGACCGGCTGGTCCGCTTTAATGTGCTGGCCATGTCGGGCCGCGCGGTCGAGGCCGCAGGCGATGTCGATACGCTCCTCCTCGACAAGACCGGCACGATCACGCTCGGCAATCGCCAGGCGACCGAGTTCAAGCCGATGCCCGGGGTCAGCGAACAGGAACTGGCGGACGCGGCGCAGCTCGCTTCGCTCGCCGACGAAACGCCCGAAGGCCGCTCCATCGTCGTCTTGGCCAAAGAAAAATACGGCATTCGCGGCCGTGAACTCGCCGAATTGCAGGCGACCTTCATCCCGTTCAGCGCCCAGACCCGGATGAGCGGCGTCGAAGTTGGTTCGTCCTGGGTCCGCAAAGGCGCGGTGGATTCCATCCTGAATTTCCTCAACGGCGCGCCGGCCGCGGTGATTTCGGGCGGTGCCGTGCAGGCCTTGCGGCCGAATATCAGTAGCGAGACGGTGCGCGAGGTCACACTGATCTCCGACGCCATCGCCAAGTCGGGCGGCACGCCGCTTGCGGTTGCCAAGGACGGCAAATTGCTCGGCGTCATTCAGCTCAAGGATATCGTCAAGGGCGGCATCCGCGAGCGCTTCGCCGAATTGCGCCGCATGGGCATTCGCACCGTGATGATCACCGGCGACAATCCGATGACCGCGGCCGCGATCGCCGCCGAAGCCGGCGTCGACGATTTCCTCGCCCAGGCGACGCCCGAGGACAAGCTGAAGCTCATCCGCGACGAACAGGCCAAGGGCAAGCTCGTCGCCATGTGCGGCGACGGCACCAACGATGCGCCGGCGCTGGCGCAGGCCGATGTCGGCGTCGCTATGAACACCGGCACGCAGGCGGCACGCGAGGCCGGCAACATGGTCGACCTCGATTCCAATCCGACCAAGCTGATCGAGATCGTCGAGATCGGCAAGCAGCTGCTGATGACCCGCGGCGCGCTGAC
>JBEKRD010000092.1:0-19982 GCA_049519075.1 Xanthobacteraceae bacterium
TTTGGCTTCGACCAGTTGCTGGTCGCGCACCTCGTACCCAGCCAAGTGGAAGAGCCGCACCGCCTCGCGCAGATTGTCGCGTATCTGTTCCGGCGTGGCATTGATTGGATTGATGTAAGGCTTCTTGAACAGTTCGGGCGGCACCTTGTCGCGCACGGTTTCCAGAAGTTCGAGCTCGCGCCCGCTCGGCAGGCCCGTGGCGGCGAGTTCGGTGCCTTCGAAATAGCTGGCGATGCGTTTGTACTGGCCGAAGAAAATCTGCTTGTTCATCTCTTCGAAATTGAAAGCGTAATTGAAGGCAAGCCGCACCCGCGGATCGGCGAATTTGTCGCGGCGGATGTTGAAGGTAAAAGCCTGCATCACGCCGGAACTGCGGATCGGAAACTCCTCACGGATGACGCGTTTGTCGCTGACCGCCGGAAAATCGTAGGCGGTGGCCCAGTTCTTGGCGCTGTTCTCGGTGCGCCAATCGACCGTATCGGCCTTGAACGCCTCCAGCGCGACGGTGGTGTCGCGAAAATATTCGTAGTGCAGCTCGTCGAAATTATTGCTGCCGATATTGACGTTAAGTCCGCTGCCCCAATGATCCTTGACGCGTTCGTAGACAATGTTGCGGCCGGGCGAAAACTCCCTAATGCGGTAGGGCCCGCTGCCGAGCGGCGGCTCAAGCGTGGTTGCACCGACGTCGCGTTGTTTGCCGTTGGCGTCGGTGCCTTGCCACCAAGCCTTGGGCAGGACGGTCAACTGGCCGACGATCTGCGGCAGTTCGCGGTTGCCCGGCCCGTCGAAGGTGAAGGTGATATCGCGATCGCCGGTCTTTTCGACCTTGGCGACGTGACGGTAATAAGCCGAAGCTTGCGGACTGTATTTTTTGAAGGCCTCGTAGGAAAAAATCACGTCGTCCGGCGTGACCGGCGTGCCGTCCTGCCATTTGGCCGCGGCGCGCAGTCGATAGGTCGCCGACGAGTAGTCGTCCGGATAGCTCACCGCCTCGGCGAGCAGGCCATATTCAGCCGACACCTCGTCGAGCGAGCCGACCGCGAGCGTCTCGTAGAGGAGATCGACGCCGGCGGCGAGCGAGCCTTTGACACCCGCAACGACCCTATTGAAATTGTCGAACGTGCCGACCGCGATCTGCCGCGCCGTACCGGTCTTCGGCGCTTTGGCGTTGACATAATCGAAGTGGCTGAAGCCTTGCGGATATTTAAGGTCGCCGAAAAGCGATGTGCCGTGCCGCCAGCTTTTTTCCCCGGGGAGCGCTTCGGCGAGTGCAGGAGTAATCCAGTACGGCAGCGGCAGCCGCCGCGCCGCGACGGCGAGCAAAGCGGAAGTCAGCAGGGATCGGCGGTTCACCGGCATCTCCAATCGGTCCAAGCGGGTCAATGGCAGCAGTCGATGCCGGGCATTATCCGGCTTTTCCATGACAGCGCCAGTGTGCCGGTGTGCACCGCGACGAAATGCACGTTTCGTCGCGGTCCAGGCCGGCTGCAGCCGACCGGTGGGCGGGAACGTCAGTTATGACTTGGCCGACAATTACTTGGCTGGCGCGGCGGCGCCCTGCGCAGTTGGCAGCGGCACTGGATTGGGAGACAGGGAATCCAGGTAGGCAATGAGGTCGGCGCGCTGCTTCTCGTTCGACAGGCCGGCAAAAGTCATGGCCGTGCCCGGAGCGTAAGCGCTGGGTTTTGTCAGCCAGGCGTTGAGCGCATCGAAGGTCCAGGTCCCGCCCTTGGCCTTTAACGGCGCCGAATAGCCAAAGCCCGCCACGGAGGCGAGGGGGCGGCCGACGACCCCGTAAAGGTCCGGCCCGACCTTGGCCCCAGCGCCCTCCTGGAAGTTATGGCAAGCTTGGCACTGCTTGGCGACCGCGGCGCCGCGCTCGGCTGACGCACTCGCCAACAGGGTCGCGATCGGTGTTTCGGCCGGCGCCGCCGGCGCCGTTGCGCCGCCCGGTGAGCCCTGCGAGGTCACGGCGATTTCATAACCGGGCTTTGCCGGCGGCTCCGGGGTGAAGATCGCGCCGGACGCGATATGCATGGCGACCAAGACCAGGCAGGTGCCCAACAGGGCGCCGAGAATCTTGTTGAGCTCGAACGAATTCATCGCTGGATGGCTCCGCAGCGGGAGTGGGGTGGGCAGTGCACAATTAGCCAGTTTGCCCGGCCTCTTGCAACCCGTATAAGCACATTCAAGCTGGCACCGCGATGGCTGAAGTTCTCATTCTCATTCCCGCCCGCATGGCCGCGTCGAGGCTGCCGGGCAAGCCGCTTGCCGCCATCGCAGGCGTGCCGATGATCGTGCATGTTTTGCGCCGGGCGCTGGAAGCCGAGCTCGGCCCGGTGGTGGTCGCCACTGACTCCGCCGAAGTCGCCGCCGTTGTGGATAAGGCCGGCGGACGCGCGGTGCTGACGCGGGGGGACCACGCATCGGGCTCCGACCGTATCTTCGAAGCGCTCGGCAAGATCGATTCGCCCCGCCGCGCCGAAATCATCGTCAATCTGCAGGGCGATCTGCCGACGCTGACGCCCGCCGTCATCGCGGCTTCGCTTACGCCCTTAGCCGACCCGGCCGTCGATATCGCCACCCTCGCGGCGGAGATAACGCTGCCCGAGGAACGCGCCAATCCCAATGTGGTCAAGGTGGTCGGCACGCCGGTCGAGCCGTCGCGGCTGCGCGCGCTTTATTTCACCCGCGCCACCGCCCCCCACGGCGACGGGCCGCTCTATCATCACATCGGTCTCTACGCCTATCGGCGCGCGGCGCTGGAGCGTTTTGTGGCGCTGCCGCCGTCGCCGCTCGAACGCCGCGAAAAGCTCGAACAGCTGCGTGCGCTTGAGGCCGGCATGCGCATCGATGTCACCATTGTCGACGCCGTGCCGCTTGGCGTCGATACGCCCGAGGATTTGGAAAGGGCGCGCGCCATGCTAACGGGTCATGGCTAGGCGTCTTCGATAAAGGCTGTTGGCCGACGGGTCGGCCATCGCATAACCGAGTAAGATAACACCATAAAATGGCCAAACGCAGAAAGACCGCACGCCGAAGGATCGCCTTCCAGGGCGAGGCCGGGGCGAATTCGCATATCGCCTGCAAGGAGGCCTACCCGGGCTACGAGCCGCTGCCGTGTCCGACATTCGAGGACGCGTTTGCCGCGGTGCGGACCGGCCGCGCCGCGCTCGCCATGATCCCGATCGACAATTCGCTGGCCGGCCGGGTGGCGGACATCCATCATCTGATGCCGGCGTCGCGGCTGCATATCGTGGCGGAATGGTTCCTGCCGGTGCAGCATCAGTTGATGGCGCCCAGGGGCGCGACGCTGAAAACCATCAAGACGGTCGAAAGCCACGTCCACGCGCTCGGGCAATGCCGCAACATCATCCGCTCGCTCGGCGTCAAGGCGGTGGTCGCGGCCGACACGGCGGGCGCGGCGCGCGAAATCGCCGAGTCGGGCGACGTCACGCGGGCGGCGCTGGCGACCAAGCTCGCGGCCAAGATCTACCGCCTGCGCATCCTCAAAAAGGACGTCGCCGACGCCAAGCACAATACCACGCGCTTCGTCGTGCTGGCGCGCGAGCCGAAATGGGCGAGCCGCAAGGAGAAGCGCGTGATCACCACTTTTGTATTTGAAGTGCGCAATATCCCGGCTGCTTTGTACAAGGCGCTGGGCGGCTTCGCCACCAACGGCGTCAATATGACCAAGCTCGAAAGCTACATGGTCGGCGGTAACTTCGCCGCCACGCAGTTTTACGCCGACGTGCAGGCGCACCCGAAACACCGCGCGCTCGAACTCGCTTTGGAGGAATTGGAATTCGTCTCGCAGCCGAAGTCGTTGAAAATCCTCGGCGTCTATCCGGCGCACCGGTTCCGCGAAAAATTCACATAAACCCGAAAGGCGGGCTTAGAGCATGATCCCGAAAAGTGGAAACCGGTTTTCGGAAAAGATCATGCTCAAACGAAAAATCTAGACCATGATCCGATTCAATCGAATTGGATCATGGTCCAGGTTTTCTGATAAGATCGTGCGGGGAAGAGATCAAGGAATCCAGCCAATGAGCAACGAGGAACCAAAGGTCCGGCGCGTCCTGCAATTGCGCTTCACGCTGCCGACAGGGGATTCAACCCATCTCATCACCATGATCAAAGCGGCGGCGCCGTTCTACCAGCTGTTCGGCAAGGCCGAGGTGCGATTGCTGCAAAACGTCGACGATCCGGCGAAATTCCTTCAGATCATCGAATACGAAGCCGACGAGGGCTGGGAGCTCAATCGGCAGCGCATCGCTGCGGACGCGCGCATGCAGGCCTATTTCCAGACTTGGCGGACGATGTTTCCGGGCGCTCTGGAGATCGACGTCTATCAGGAGGTGTGATTTAACCGGTCGACCATCGATCTGGGAGATGTCCGCGAACAAATGAACCGCAAACAACGCCGGACGGAAACGAAGCTGGGGAGAAGCGCGGCGGAAGGAGCGTCGCCGGCCGTGCAAAGGGTGTACGCCGATGCTCTTCGCCACCATGAAGCGGGCCGCCTGAACGAAGCCGAACGGCTCTGCCGGCAGATTCTTGCGGTCAATCCCCGCCATGCTGACGGCCTGCACCTGTTCGGGCTGATTGCCTACCAGGTGGGCCGCCCCGATATGGCGGTTGACACAATCAGTCGAGCGATCGCGATCAACGCTAGATCCGCTCGATACCACGCCAGCCTAAGCTTGGTCCTCCAGGCGCAGGGAAAGCTTGATGTCGCGGTGGCTTGTTGTCGCCGCGCGATTGCTCTCGAACCGGGTTTCGCCGAGGCGCACAACAATCTTGGTAATGCGCTCGGCGAGCAGGGAAAGCCGGACGAGGCGGTCGGCTGCTATCGCAGTGCTCTCGAGCTCAAGCCAGACTATGCCGCGGCACACAACAATCTCGGCGTTGCGCTCAGCGATCAGGGCAAATGGGACGAGGCGGTGGTGCACTACCAGCGCGCACTTGTGCTCAAGCCGGACTTCGTCGAGGCACGCAACAATCTTGGCACCGCGCTCAAAGACCAAGGCAAATTAGACGAGGCGGTGGCGCACTACCGGCGTGCAGTTGCAATTCAGCCGAATTACGCCGAAGCGCACAATAATCTCGGCACCGCGCTCAAAGATCAGGACAAATTGGACGAGGCGGTTGCGCACTATGGGCGCGCCCTTGATCTCAAGCCGAACTACGCCAAGGCGCACAATAATCTCGGCAGTGCGCTCAATGAGCAGGGCAAATGGGATGAGGCGGCGGCGCACTATCGGAGCGCGCTCGGGATCAAGCCGGATTTCGCCGAGGCGCATCACAATCTCGGCGTTGTATTAAATAGCCAGGGGAAGCCGGACGAGGCGGCCGACTGTTATCGCCGGGCTCTCGATTTCAATCCGGACTATGCCGAAGCGCATACCAATCTCGGCGTCGTGTTGAACGGTCGGGGCGAGCTCCAGGAAGCGGCCGAGCACTATCGGCGTGCGCTTGCGCTCAAACCCGACCATGCCGAAGCGCATTACAATCTCGGTATCGTGTCTGGCAGCCGCGGCGAATGGGACGAAGCGGCGGCGCATTATCGGCGCGCGCTGGATCTCAAGCCGAACTACGTCGAAGCTCAGAATAACCTCGGCAATGCGCTCAGCAGCCAGGGCAACTTAAGCGAGGCCGAGACGCATTATCGGCGCGCGCTTGCCGTCAAACCCGATTTCGCCGAGGCGCACTACAATCTCGGCGTCGTCTCCAACGCAAAGGGCAGGCTGGACGAGGCGGTCGCCTGCTATCTCCGGGCTCTCGAACTGAAACCGGACTACGCCGAAGCGCACGCCAATATCGGCAACACTTTCAACGAAAAGGGCGAACCGGACGAGGCGATCACGCACTACCGTCGCGCCCTTGCTCTCAAACCGGAGTTCGCCGAAGCGCATCTCAATATGGGCGCCACCCTTCAGCAACTCGGTCGTTCCGTTGAGGCGGAGGCGAGCTACAGAAGAGTGTTGGACATCGACCCCGGCGATAGTCTGGGTGCCAGGCTTTTGCTGGCGAGCTTAGATCGTGAGCGGCTACCCATGCGCGCTTCTGAAGCTCACCTCGGCAAGCTTTATGCCGAGAGGTCTCGCAATTGGGATCTGGAAAAGACTTATTATTTTGCCGACGAGTTGGTGGCAGGCGCGCTCAAGCAGTTGTCGCGTGAGTCGAATAAACTGGAGATTCTTGACGCGGGTTGCGGCACGGGCCTTGTGGGAGTTTTGGTCCGAGATGCAGCATTCAGACTAGACGGGATCGACATGTCGTCGGCCATGCTGGAGAAGGCGGGTGAAAGGAACATTTATGACCAATTACATCTGGGTGACTTGTTATCCTTCATGGCAGATCATCCAAAAAGCTATGATGCAATAACGTGCGCCGCCACCCTCATTCATTTTGGCGATCTAACACCGGTATTCGCTGCGGGGGCGAATTCGCTGAGAGATGATGGATTGTTCGTTTTTTCGCTTTTTTCAAATGACAATGAGCATAACAACCAAAACGTAGTCGTGCATCCGAACAGCGCTCTTGCGAGAGGCGGTTGCTACGCTCACAGTCCTGATTACGTAATCCGCTCGGCCGACGGCGCTGGGTTCTCGGTGGACCTGCTCGATCGGCGGGTGCATGAGTACCACAAGAAAATAATCCCCGTGATGGGCCTTGTCGTGGGCTTACGACGGAAATTCCGGGGGACGAATTGACGGTAGGGCGATGCCGGTGACCGACCTTAAATCTCCGCATACACAACGCCGCAGTTGCGGATCGTGCGCGCTGTGCTGCAAGCTTTTAGGTCTTCTCGATTCCGGCAAGATGGGCCGCTGGTGCCCTCATTGCCTGAAGAGCAGCGGATGCGGGATCTACGATTCCAGACCCGAGGTATGCCGCACATTCAATTGCGTATGGCTGACCGACGCGGAGTTTGGCGACGAGTGGCAGCCGACGCGCTCGAAGATCGTAATTTGCCATGTGCGTTACGGCGAGACCCGAAACCTTGTCTTTCATGTCGATCCTGGCTGGCCGCTCTCGTGGAGAGAAGAACCGTACTATAGCCAACTGAAGCAATTTGCTCGAAATGGTCTAGAGAACAACGGGATCACAACGGTCAATGTGGGCAAGCGCGTGTTTGTGATTTTGCCGAACAAAGACGTGAACCTCGGCATATGTAATGTCGACGACCAGATTTCAATTAAGGAAGTAGGGGATGGCGCAACTCGCGATCTCGAAGTTTCCAAAGTGCCGCGGCAAGCGCCGAGCGAGTAGAATGGCGGAACTAACCCATCGCGATTGAAACCCTGGCGGCCGCCGCCGTATGAGCCATGTCCGCTCGTCTGCGGGGGTCGCAGGCTATATCGTCTGATTATATTCGCCGACTTCCTTGTGCGTGCGCAGCACGCCATCGACCGCCTTGAACATCTCGCGCATCCGCGCTTCGGACACCGGGCTTTCGACCACGACGACCAGCTCCGGCTTGTTGGAGGAGGCGCGCACCAGGCCCCAGGTGCCGTCTTCGACGGTGACCCGCACGCCGTTGACGGTGACCAGATCGCGGATCGGCTGGCCGGCGACCTTGCCGCCGTTTTTCTTTAAGTCTTCGAAATATTTCACCACGGCGTCGACCACGCCGTATTTCTCCTCGTCGGCGCAATGCGGCGACATGGTCGGCGAGCCCCAGGTTTTCGGCAGGGCGTTTTTCAGATCCGCCATGCTTTTTGCCGGATTGCGATCCAGCATGTCGCAGACCGCGAAGGCGAAGATCAACCCGTCGTCATAGCCGCGGCCGAACGGCTTGTTGAAGAAGAAGTGGCCGGATTTTTCGAAGCCGGCAATGGCGCCGATCTCGTTGACGCGGCGCTTCATATAGGAATGTCCGGTTTTCCAGTAATCGGTCTTGGCGCCGTTTTTGATCAACAGCGGATCGGTCGCAAACAGCCCGGTCGATTTCACGTCGGCGACGAACAGCGCGTTCTTGTGGTTCGACGAGATGTCGCGGGCAAGCATCACGCCGACCTTGTCGGCGAAGATTTCCTCGCCGTCATTGTCGACCACGCCGCAGCGGTCGCCGTCGCCGTCAAAGCCCAGGCCCACGTCGGCCTTGTGCTTGAGCACGGCGTCGCGCATGGCGTGCAGCATCTTCATGTCTTCGGTGTTCGGATTATAGTTCGGGAACGTATGGTCGAGCTCGCAATCGAGCGGCACCACTTCGCAGCCGATCTTTTCCAGCACTTGCGGTGCAAAGGCGCCCGCAGTGCCGTTGCCGCAGGCGCACACGACCTTGAGGCGCCGCTTGAGCTTCGGCCTGTTGGTGAGATCGGCGATGTAGCGCGCCGGAAAATTTTCGACGAATTCATAGGCGCCACCGGCTTGCGGCTTAAAGCGGCCGTCGAGCACGATGTCTTTGAGCCGCGTCATCTCGTCCGGGCCGAAAGTGAGCGGACGGTTGGCCCCCATCTTCACGCCGGTCCAGCCGTTATCGTTATGCGAAGCGGTGACCATGGCGACGCAGGGCACGTCGAGATCGAATTGCGCGAAATAGGCCATCGGCGTCACCGCGAGTCCGATATCGTAAACCTTGCAGCCGGCCGCGATCAGGCCGTTGGCCAGCGCCATTTTAATGGACGCCGAATAGGAGCGGAAATCGTGGCCGGTGACGATGTGCGGCTTGACGCCAAGCTCGTGGATCAGCGTGCCGAGCCCAAGCCCCAGCGCCTGCACGCCCATCAGGTTGATCTCGGTCCCGAACAGCCAGCGCGCGTCATATTCGCGAAAGCCGGTGGCTTTCACCATCGGCTCGGATTCATAGGCGTAGGTGTTAGGCTTTAACGCGGACTTCGGCTTGGGAAACATTGAGAAATCGATCCGAATCGAAATGCCCGACAGCAATAGCTTAAACGACGCGCCGGTGAAATGGTTGCACGGGTCAGGCGGAAAGTGAAATGACAGCTATTGCTCGAGAACCAGCTTGCCGTCGGAATATTCAAAGCGCCGCAGCCGCTGCAGGAACGACAGGCCGAGGAGATTGTCGGAGAGCGCACTGGCCGGCAGCACCATAGCGGCGACGTTGTGCACCACGATGTCGTCGATCTCGACCATATTGAGCTCGACCGGCGCGGCGCGCACGGTGCCGTTCGCGGTCTTGACCGCGGCAACAAAATCGCGTTCCGCCGGATGGATGCCGAGCGACGATGCGTCGCGTTCGGTGAGCGCGATCACCGAAGCGCCGGTGTCGACCATGAAATCCAGGCGGCGGCCGTCGACGCGGCCTTCGACCTGAAAATGTCCGTTGCGGCCGGGCGCGATGACGACCGAACGCGAATTCGAGGGTGCGGCGTCGGCCGGCGTCACCGGACGCGCCGCCATCATCGAGGGCGCCGCGCGCCCGCCGTGCATTTGGGCGGCGTAGCGTGGAACGATGACACTGGCGACGAGCGCCAGGGCGGCAAATTTGAGGATCGAGCGCATGGATTTTCGTCCGCTATCCGGCGGCATCAGATCACGCCACGGCGAACAAGCTGCTAATGTCCCGCCAAATTGGAGCGATTTGAACGGCGATGGTAAGTGCACCGCTAAAACAATTGCTCGAATTTGAACGGTTTTGCGCGGTCTTTGCTACGGCCATGGCCCGCCCGCACGGTTTCTGCTAGCCCAAACTCTGGGAATTGTCCTAGCTTTCAGCTCCGGCTCAGGGTGTGGCACGCTGTAAGCAAGATTCAGCGCCGGGAATAATCGAAATACCGGAAAGGCATCGGTCATGTCGCACGCGATCCTTCGCCGCCAACTCGTCGCGGGCATCGCCGCGTGTGGTCTCTGCGGTCTCGCGCCGCGCGTCTCGCAGACCCAGGCCGCGGCGTCGGAGGAGCCGGCTCGCCCTCTCGCCGAGCGGCTTGCCGCCTATGCCGACCGGCTGCGCTACGACGATCTGGATGCCGAAACAATCGAACAAGTCAAAGCACATGTCATCGATACACTGGGCTGCGGAATCGCGGCATTCGACCAGGAGCCGGTGCGGATTTGTCGTGACGTCGTGCTGGCGACTTCCGGCGGCGCTTCGACCGTCATCGGCACAAACCGGCGCGCAGCGCCCGATCTTGCGGCTTTCGCCAATGGCGCCGCGTTTCGCTATTACGATTTGAACGACGCCTATGTCGGGGCGCAGACCGGTCATCCGAGCGATCACATCGCGGCGTGTCTAGCGGTCGCGGAGGCCGAGCGGTCGAGCGCGGCCGAGCTCATCACCGCGATCGTACTCGCTTATGAGATCAATTGCCGGCTGGTCGACGCCTTCGACATTTCGACGCGCGGCTGGGACCCGCCGGTGTTCAGTCCGCCGGCCGTAGCGCTCGCCGCCGGCAAGCTGATGAAACTCGGACCCGAAAAGCTGACACAGGCCGTCGATCTCGCCATCAACGACCACATTCCGATGGGGCAGACCCGGGTGCAAACCATGTCGGACTGGAAGGGCCTGGCCGACGCCGAAGCCGGACGCAACGCGATTTTCGCCGCGCTGTTGGCGCGCGGCGGTCTCACCGGCCCGGCGCCCATATTCGAAGGCCGGCAGGGTTTCTTTCGGCTGGTATCCGGGTCGGCCGATATCGACGTCGATGCCTTTGGTCGCCGCGGTGTGCCTTTTAAGATCAACGCCTGCGGCATGAAGTCTTATCCGGCGCAGGTCCACACCCAGACCGCGATCGTGGCGGCGATCGCAATCGCCAAAGAGGTAGGCTCGTTGGATCGCATCGCCACGATCGAAATCGCGACCACCCACCGCGGCTATCAGATGAATGGCAGCGAGCCGGAGAAATGGGCGCCGCAGACCAAGGAAACGGCCGACCACAGTCTGCCCTACATCACCGCGCGCGCCATGTTCGACGGCGACATCGACAATGACAGCTATGCCGCGGAGAAACTTCACGACCCGCGCATCCTCGCCTTCATGCGCAAGATTACGGTGAAGGAAGATCCTGGCTTCGCCGTGTTTCCCGGCAATGCGCCGCCGGCGCGCATCACGGCGATCCTCGACGATGGAAAACGCATCACGCGTCAAGTCGACAACATGCCTGGCTTTCCGGGGCAGCCGATGACGAGGGCCGACGTCGAGCGCAAATTCCGCAGCAATGTCGGCAAGCGATGGTCGCCGCAGCGCACAGACGTCATCCTGCAAGCGCTGTGGCAGCTCGATCGCACCGAGGATGTCGGAGCCCTGCTCGGGAAGCTTACGCTGTAAGCTCTCCGACGCGGCGCCCCGAATCTGTTCGCATCGCAGGCCAAAAGATTTTGACAAAAATTGTGACATGAACGCGTCACAAGAATGTTTGCTCAGATTTACCGCACGATTTCTCTCTGCCTTTATTTGAGGCGATTCGATTTGACGATGTGAGAGAGGGCACGCTTCGCGGCGTTTTCGCGTCCGGGGGGCTGCTGTGCGTTTTTGCGAGAACAAACAGAAAATATTTCGGGTCGGGCCATTTGGCGCAGTAAAAGCCTTTTGCATTGCGCGGTGGGGTGGAGAAAACGCCTGCGTCATCGCGATGACGGAAAGTTTAGCGGCCCGCCGCACTTGAACAACGGTCACGGCATGACGACATGGCCAACACGCAGGAGCTGGGCGTGACGGGCAATCCGTTCATCCTTGAGGCCTGTGATAATTGGAAAGCCGGAGAGACAAAATGAAAAAGCACACCACTGTGATGATCCTGGGCGCGTTCTTGACCTTGGTCCTGACCGCCCCTTCGTTCGCGCAGGGCGCTGATCACGCGAAACATCATGCTCGAACCAGCGCTGCGGACGCTTATACGGGCTATTACAATTCGACCGCGGGATCGAATGCCTATGGCAACAACGGCTTCGGCGGTTATGCGGTCGGTGGCTTCCACTGACCGGACTTAGAGAAGCGCGCGAACGCTGACGCGCCTTCTCACTGACGCCATTACCTCACCCCGCCTGATCGCTGCGAGCGACGGTGGGGTGAGTGCGTCTTGAAGGGTGGACTCTTCCCCGCACAATTCACGAATCGACACCCTAGCCCTTGCGCGGCTTAGCGCGCCGCGTTGCGGTCGCCGCGATCGGATCATCTGGCCACGGATGTCTTGGGTAGCGGCCGCGCATCTCGGTGCGCACGGCTGCGTAGCTGCCGCGCCAAAATCCCGGCAGGTCGCGCGTCGTCTGCACCGGCCGCTGCGCCGGCGAGAGCAGTTCGATGAGGAGCGGGATTTTGCCGCCGGCGATCGCCGGATGGTGGTCGAGCCCGAACAATTCCTGTACCCGGATCGCGATTTTCGGGCCGCCTTCGGCCTCGTAATCGACCGCCACCTGCGAGCCGGTCGGTGCCTCGAAATGCGTCGGCGCTTCGGCGTCGAGCCGGCGCTTGAGCGGCCAGGGCAGGAGCGCGTGCACGGCCTGCCCCAATTCATCCGCGGCGATGTCGGCAAGCGCGGTCTTGCCGGCGAGCGCGGGGCCGAGCCAATCGCGCGCGGTGGCTTTCAGCGCGGTATCAGAGAGGTCCGGCCACTCGTCACCTTCACTCGTCCGCAGGAACATCACGCGATCGCGCCACTGCTTGAGCGCGTTCGTCCACGGCAGCCGGTCGAGCGCACTCGCCGCAATGCCATCGGCGAATTGTCGTGCGGTGTTGTCACTGGCAGTGACCGGCATCGGCCTCTCGGACAGCGCGATCGCGCCGAGACGGCGGCTGTTGCGCCCGCGCAAGCTCGCACTCGCCGGGTCAAATATAATGTCTTCGCGAGATTCGATGCGATCGGCAAAACGCGTCTCGATTTCGGCAAGCGTCAGCGGTGCGGCGGAGAGAATGCGGCCCGCCGCCGCGCTGCCGGTCAGTTCGGCGACGGCCAGGAACGGCTCGCGCGACAGCGGCGAGGCGGCATCGATATTGGCGCCGCGGCCGTTCGCCAACAGGAATGCACCCGAACTGCTACCGCGATTTTTGGCGATGCGTTCCGGATAGGCCAGCGCGATCAACGCGCCGACGGATGTTTGGTCGCTTGCCGCCGGCGCGCGCGGTGCGGGATTTGACTGCGCAATCTCGGCCCAGCGTTCCGCCATCGCACGCGCATCGCGGCCGCGCGCCGAGCGTTCGCGATGCAGCGCGTTGAGCCGTTCGCGCAGATCGATGTCGTCGCCGCCGAGCCCGCGCTCGCCGATCAAAGCCGCGACCTCGGCGGCCAGGAGCGCGTCGCCGGCGCGGGCGGTGTCGACCACCATGCGCGCCAGCCGCGGCGGCAGCGGCAGCCGCCGTAGCTGCCGGCCCTCTTCGGTGAGGCGGCCGTCGGCGTCGATGGCGCCGAGCGTAGCGAGGAGCGCGTTCGCCTCGACCAGCGCCGGGCGCGGCGGCGGATCGAGGAAGCTGAGCTTGTCGGCTGCGGCGCCCCAGGCGGCGAGGTCGAGCGCGAACGACGACAGATCGGCGGCGAGGATTTCCGGCCGCGCGAACGGTTCGAGTACCGCGTTCTGCGGCTCATCCCACAGCCGGTAGCAGACACCAGGCTCCGTGCGCCCTGCGCGGCCGCGGCGCTGGTCGGCAGCGGCCCGCGACACCCGCACGGTTTCCAGCCGCGTCACTCCGACATCGGGCTCGTAGCGCGGCACCCGTGCGAGCCCTGAGTCGACGACCATGCGCACGCCCTCGATGGTGATCGAGGTTTCCGCGATCGATGTCGCCAGCACGATTTTGCGGCGGCCGGGCGCGGCGGGGAGAATGGCGCGATCCTGCTCGTCGCCTGACAGCGCGCCGTAGAGCGCGACCACGTCGGTTGAGGCATCGGTGCGGGTTTCGAGTTGCGTGCGGGTGCGGCGGATTTCGGCGGCGCCGGGCAGGAAGGCGAGCAGCGAGCCCGGGTCGGCGTGCATGGCGCGCATGATAACGTCGGCCATTTGCGGCTCGATGGCGCCCGGTGCGCGGCCGGCATAACGGGTCTCGACGGCAAAGGCGCGGCCCTGGCTTTCGATCACCGGCGCGTCGCCCAGAAGCCCTGAGACGCGGGTCCCGTCGATGGTCGCCGACATCACGAGGATGCGCAGATCCTCGCGCAGGCCAAGCTGGGCGTCGCGCGCCAGCGCGAGGCCTAAATCGGCATCGAGCGAACGCTCGTGGAATTCGTCGAACAGCACCGCGGCTATGCCTTCGAGCGTTGGATCGTCGAGAATGAGCCGGGTGAAAATGCCTTCGGTGACAATTTCGATACGGGTTTTGCGCGACACCTTCGAGCCGAAGCGCACCCGCAAGCCGACCGTTTCGCCGACGCGCTCATCGAGCGTCTTTGCCATGCGCTCGGCCGCAGCGCGTGCCGCGAGGCGCCGCGGCTCGAGTACCAGAATGCGGCGATCTTTGGCCCATGCCTCGCCGGCCAGAACCAGCGGCACCCGCGTGGTTTTGCCGGCGCCCGGTGGCGCCACCAGCACGGCGGCATTATTCGCGCGCAAAGCCGCGGTCAGGCCCGGCAGCGCCTCATCAATCGGCAGCGGGGAATAGTCCACAGTCTTGTCCAATGGCGGTGCTAACGGCGCGAAGCCCCTATATATTGGCCATCATGCCCGCAGCACAAAAATCGCCAAAGCCGCAAGCCGCCGAGCCTTTAAAAAAAGGCGACCACGTCTTCCTGGTCGACGGTTCCGGCTACATTTTCCGCGCCTATCACGCGCTGCCGCCGATCAACCGCAAGTCCGACGGGCTGCAGCTCAATGCGGTGTTCGGCTTTTGCAACATGCTGTGGAAGCTTTTGCGCGACATGGGGGCCGAGGACAAGCCGACCCACCTTGCGGTGGTGTTCGACCTCTCCGAACACACCTTCCGCAACGATATGTATGCCGAATACAAGGCGCACCGCCCGGAGGCGCCCGACGACTTGCGGCCGCAATTCCCGCTGATCCGCGACGCGGTGCACGCCTTCGATCTGCCCTGCCTCGAGCAAAAGGGCTTTGAGGCCGACGACCTGATCGCGACCTATGTCCGCGAGGCCTGCGAAGCCGGCGCCACCTCGACCATCGTCTCCTCGGACAAGGATCTGATGCAGCTTGTCAATGACCGGGTCACTTTGTTCGACACCATGAAGGACAAGCGGATCGGCCGCGCCGAGGTGATCGAGAAATTCGGCGTGCCGCCGGAAAAAGTCATCGAAGTGCAGGCGCTGATCGGCGACTCCACCGACAATGTGCCCGGCGTGCCGGGCATCGGCGTGAAGACCGCGGCGCAGCTGATCGGCGAATACGGCGATCTCGAAACTTTGCTCAGGCGCGCGCCTGAGATCAAGCAAGAGAAGCGCCGTCAATCGCTGATCGATAACGCCGAACTGGCGCGGTTGTCGAAAAAACTGGTCACGCTCGACGAACACGTGAAGCTTGCTGTGCCGATCGGCGATCTCGCGGTGCACGAGCCCGATTACAAGCGGCTGATCGCCTTTCTCAAGGCGATGGAGTTCTCGTCGCTGACGCGCCGCGTGGCGGAATTCGCCGATATCGATGCCAACGAAATCGATTCCGATGCCAAGCTCGCGGTGGGCGGCGCAACAGCTTTGCCCTCTCCCGTTCCGGGCGAGAACGGTGTGGCCCAAACGGCCGCACCGGCGGACCTCTCCCGCAAGGGAAGAGGAGATGATGGCCAGCTCACCCTGCAGGCGCTTGCGGCAAAGCGGCTTGAGATCGCGCATAGCCAAAAATTCGATCGCTCCAGATACGAAACCGTCCGTACGCTCGATCGGCTCGACGCCTGGATCGAGCGCGCGCGCGATCTCGGCACCGTCGCCATCGACACCGAGACCAACTCGCTCGATCCGATGCAGGCGCAATTGTGCGGCGTCTCGCTGGCGCTGGCTGCCAACGAGGCCTGCTACGTGCCGCTGTCACATCGCCAGGGCGGCGACGGCGCCGGCGGCGGCTTATTCCAGGGCGAGGTCGCGCCCGACCAGATTCCTGAAAAGGCGGCGCTCGCCGCGCTCAAGCCGCTTCTGGAAGATGGCGGCGTGCTCAAGATCGGCCAGAACCTGAAATTCGATTGGCAGATCTTCGCCGTGCGCGGCATCGCGATTGCGTCCTACGACGACACCATGCTGATGTCCTACGTCATCGATGCCGGCCGCTCAGATCACGGGCTCGATCCTTTGGCGCGGCGCTATTTCGATCATCAAACAATAGATTTCAACGAGGTCACCAAGGCCGGCAAGACCAAAATGACGTTCGACTGCGTCGAGATCAACAAGGCGACCGAATATGCCGCCGAGGACGCCGACGTCACGCTGCGGCTGTGGCAGGTGCTCAAACCGCGGCTCGCCGCCGAGCACATGTTGACCGTTTACGAAACGCTGGAGCGGCCGCTACTGCGCGTGCTCGCCGACATGGAGCGGCGCGGCATTTCGGTCGATAGGAAAGTGCTGGCGCGGCTGTCCGGCGAATTCGCGCAGGAAGCCGCAAGCCTGCAAGCCGAGATCAACACGCTGGCCGGCGAGCCGGTCAATGTCGGCTCGCCGAAGCAGATCGGCGATATTCTGTTCGGCAAGCTGCAACTGCCCGGCGGCACCAAGACCAAGACCGGGCAATGGGCGACCGGCGCGCGGCTCCTCGAAGAGCTGGCCGAGCAAGGCCACCCGCTGCCGCAGAAAATCCTCGACTGGCGCCAGGTGTCGAAATTGAAATCGACCTATACCGATGCGCTGCCGAATTTCGTCAATCCGTCGACGCATCGCGTGCACACGAGCTATGCGCTGGCTTCGACCACCACCGGCCGGCTGTCGTCGTCGGAGCCGAATTTGCAGAACATCCCGGTGCGCACGGAGGATGGCCGCAAGATCCGCCGCGCCTTTGTCGCCGCGGCCGGCAAGAAGCTCGTCTCCGCCGATTATTCCCAGATCGAGTTGCGGCTTTTAGCCGAGATCGCCGGCATCGAGCCGTTGCAGCAGGCGTTTCGCGACGGGCTCGACATTCACGCCATGACGGCGTCGGAAATGTTCGGCGTGCCGGTGAAAGATATGCCGAGCGAAGTACGCCGCCGCGCCAAGGCGATCAATTTCGGCATCATCTACGGCATCTCGGCCTTTGGGCTGGCCAACCAGCTCGGCATCGCGCGCGAGGAAGCCGGCGCCTATATCAAAAAATACTTCGAGCGTTTCCCCGGCATCCGCGACTACATGGAAGAGACCAAGGTCTTCGCGAAAAAGAACGGCTATGTGCTGACGCTATTCGGCCGCAAGTGTCACTACCCGGATATAGCTGCGTCCAACGCTTCGATCCGCGCCTTTAACGAACGCGCCGCGATCAATGCGCGGCTGCAAGGCACCGCGGCCGACATCATCCGCCGCGCCATGATCCGCATGGACGGCGTTTTGGCCAAGCATAAACTCTCGGCGCAAATGCTGCTGCAAGTGCACGATGAATTGGTGTTCGAGGTGCCGGAAGCGGAAGTCGCGAAAACCCTGCCGGTGGTTACCAAGGTCATGGTCGACGCGCCGATGCCGGCACTGTCGCTCTCGGTGCCGCTGCAGGTCGAGGCCCACGCTGCCGACAATTGGGACGCGGCGCATTAGGACATAACAAAAAAAGCAATTTCGAACATCAGACGGAGGAACAGCCATGAACCTAATTCCAATGATTGCTTCGGCCGCCGAGATCGCCATCGCGACCATCACCCTGTGGTACGTCGTCGATCTCTTGACGACGATGCCGGCGAATATCCGCATGGTCGTCAAATACCTGCTGGTGCTGGTGGCCATACTCGTGGTGCTTTCGATGTTCGTCGGCCAACCGGTTCACGTCGGGATCCTGTCGGGTCTGCGCCCGGCCTGAGCCGCAGCTCGATTATTGCGCGGTCAGCCCGCCATCGAGCGTGAGCTCGGCGCCGGTGACGAAGGCGGATTCGTCTGAGAGCAGGTAAACGCACAGCGCCGCGACCTCGGCGGGCGTGCCGAAGCGGCCGAGCGGGACCATCGCTTCCATGCGGTCGCGGGCGCTCGCCGGATCGCGCAATTGCCCGATCATGCCCTCGACCAACGGACCTTCGATGAAGGCCGGGTGCACGGAATTGCAGCGAACCGGAGGCCTTAGCCGCGCGCCGTAGAGCGCGACCGACTTGGTCAAGAGACGCACGCCACCCTTCGAGGCATTATAGGCCGCGAGATTGTGACCGCCGACGAGGCCGGAGACCGAAGAGATATTCACGATCGAACCGCTGCTCCGCCGCAACAGCGGCATGGCGTACTTGCAGCCGAGGAACGTGCCGTCGAGGTTGATCGCCATGACGCGGCGCCAGGTGGCAAAGTCGGTGTCCTCGACGCTGCCGATGGCGAGGACGCCGGCGGCGTTGACCAGGCCATCGAGCCGTCCGGTGCTCTGTTCGACGGCGGCGATCACCCGTATCCAGTCGGCTTCCGATGTGACGTCGAGAGAGTGTGTCGCGCCCTCGCGGCCGGCAAGGTCGCTGGTGATCGCGACGCCGCCCTGTTCGGCGACTGCGTCCGCGACCGCGGAGCCGATTGTGCCCGCGGCTCCGGTCACCAGGACGGTCTTGCCCTCGAGCCGCTCCATTGCCTTGCTATCGCGTTCGCGCCGCAGCCTCGGTCACAATCGCATAGGCGTCGTTGAGCAAGGGTTTGGTCTTGGCGACGTCGGCGCCGACGCTCGAAAATGTCTTCATCATATCCGCCTGCTCGCCGGCCGGCAGGCTGATCAACTCGCCGCCCGCCGCGGTCCAGCCCTTGCGCGATGTGTTGAAGATATCGATGGCCACGGGATCGATCGCCTTCTGCTGCGCGGCGGCGTCGCCGTCGATGATTTTTTGCAGCTCCGGCGGCAATGACTCGTACCAGCTCTTGCTGATCTCCACGATCACGTAGACGGCGGGCTGGCCGGTTTCGGTGACGTATTTCGCGGCATCGGCAAAATGCATCGGCGTCCAGACGACGATGCCGCCGACCGCGCCGTCGATGGTGCCTTGTTGAATCGCGGGCATGACGTCGCCGAGCGTCATGGCCACCGGCGTTGCACCGAGCCGCTCGATCGCCCGCGTTTGAAACGGCGACGCCAGCACGCGAATCTTCTTGCCCTTGAAATCCGTCAAATGACGGATCGGCTCCTTGGCGAGGACGGACTGCTGCGCGTTGATGAACAGCCCGACCCCGCGCAATCCCTTGTCGGCGCCAAGCCCGAGCATCACTTTGAGCACCGCCGGATCGGCGGCGAGCCGTTCGCCGTGCTCCATGGAATCGACCAGACCCGGCGCCGCCATCACCTCGAAGCGCTCGTCGACGCCAACCAGGAATTCGGGCGGAATGATCGCGCATTGGATGGCGCCGAATTGCGTGCCTTCGATCTGCCGCGGGATCGAGCCCAGCTGGCTCGCCGGATAGATTTCCGGTTTGATGCGGCCGCCGGAATCCTTTTCGATCGCGGCGGCATAGTTCTTGGCAAACACGTGACTCGGATCGTTGAGCGTCGGCAGCGTGATCTTCATCGTGTAGATCTTGTCTTGCGCCAGCGCCGGGCTGAGCGCGAGTGCCGTCGGCAACACCAGCGCGACTGCGGCCGCAGCGGCCCGTGCGGCGATAGATCGATTCACGCGATTCATGCCTTCCCCCCTGATTGATTATTGCGGTCATCTTAGACCACCGCGGGTCAATCGGTAAGTTGCCGAAGGCGCTCGAATCGTCGCGGGTTATCCAATATGCTCAAGCCTAGGCCTGTCCGAAAAATCACAGGCGTCGAGGGAGGCTTCAATGAAATATTGGCTCGCCGGGCTCGTCATGCTGTTGAGTCAGTCGGCTTTCGCGCAGACGGCTACACCCACCGCGGTGCCAATAATCCCGTTCGACTCGATGCCCGATCCGCTAAAGCTGCCGCGTGACCTGTATCTCGGCGAAGTGTCGGGCGTCGCGGTCAATTCCAAGGGCCACATCTTCGTCTTGCAACGCGGCAACACCACCGGCCCGGCTTACGCCGCCGCTGCCGCGCAATTGCTGGAGTTCGGCGCCGAT
>JBEKRD010000093.1:0-25618 GCA_049519075.1 Xanthobacteraceae bacterium
ACGGCAATCAGCTGTTCGGCAACCCCGATCTTGGTGCTCATGAGCACGGCGCTCAAGAACACAGCGCCGACGGTTATGCGCCGCGCGAGGCGCAGCAGAGCTTGGCGCCGGACGACGCGTCGATCGCGCCGCCCGCGGCCCAGCCTGAACTCAAGCCGGCCGTCGGCGATCTCGAGAGTGAGCCGCAACTTGCAGCACCGCCTGCAGCACCGGCCGCTGAGCCCGAGCCGCCACGCCGGCGCTCGACCGTACGCGAGCGCGCGCCCATCGCCGGCAGCGACAATGCGGCGCCGCCCGTGCCGACACCGTCGGCTTCGCCGGTGCCCGAGCCTATCATCGCCGAATCCGGCGACGCCGTCGCGGGCGATCGGCCGCGCCGTTCCGGCTGGTGGTCGCGCCGTTTCGCTGGCGGGTGAATGACTCCGTAGGGCGGATTAGCGAAGCGTAATCCCCCGTTTTTCCGAACGACGGCGGGTGACGTCTCCGGCAAACCCGCCCTACGCGCTAAGGGCTTGCCATGAAAAGCGGGTGGGTCGATCGCGACGCCGAGGCCATGATCGCGCACGGTGCCAAATCAGGCATCGCGCCCGATCTGGCGTTGCGCGTCTATACGACGCGGCTGCTCGGTCGTGACCCGAAACTCGTTCTGCACGGCGGCGGCAACACCTCGCTCAAGACGCGCATGCGCGACCGTCTCGGCCAGGACGTCGAAGTGCTGCGCGTCAAATCCTCCGGCTCCGAAATGGCGGCGATCGAGCCCGAGGGTCTGGTGGCGGTGCGGCTTTCTCCGATGCGCCAATTGCGCGCGCTCGATGACATCGACGACGACGAACTCGTTCGCCTCGAGCGCGCCAATCTGATCGATCCGGCGGCGCAAAATCCTTCCGTCGAGATGATGCTGCATACTTTCCTGCCGCATAAATACATCGATCATACGCACGCCACCGCGGTGCTCAGCCTGATCGATCAACCCGACGGCGAAAAAAAATGCGCCGACGTGTTCGGCGACCGGCTCGCCTTCGTGCCCTACCTCATGCCGGGCTTCGGGCTGGCGAAAAAAGCCATCGAGGTGTTCGAGCAGGGCAAACCCACCGACGGACTCATTCTCAGCAAACACGGCATCGTCACGTTCGGCGACGACGCGCGCGAAGCCTACGAGCGCATGATGGAGATGGTCACGCTGGCGGAGGATTTTATTGTGCGCCATCGCAAGCCCGCCGTCGTCGCAACGTTGCGGCGCGACTTAGGGCCAGTTGCCGCGGTCGCCCCGATCCTGCGCGGCGCCTGCAGCCAAAAGGACGAAAACATCGAAGGCGCTTGGCGCCGATTGGTCCTCGAATTTCGGGCGAATGCGACAGTGTTGGCTGCATCGCCGTCGGATCTGGCCCGATGGGCCGATGGCGGCGTGATCACGCCGGATCACACCATCCGTACCAAAAACTGGCCGCTGGTGCTGCCGCATCCGCAAGCCGGAAAGCTCGACGGCTTCGCGCGTTCCACGCGTCAAGCGGCGGACGCATTCGTCGCCCGCTATCACGACTATTTCGCCCGCCATCAGGCGCGCGCGCGCCACCTCAAGCGCGAGCTCGATCCCCTGCCCCGCGTCGTCCTCGTTGAAGGCCTCGGCCTGTTCGGTCTCGGGCGCTCTAAAGCCGACGCCGTGATCGCAGCCGATATCGCCGAGGCCTGGGTCGATGGCGTCACCGGCGCCGAAGCGGTCGGCCGCTTTGAGTCGATATCCGAAGCCGACATGTTCGATTGCGAATATTGGCCACTCGAACAGGCCAAGCTCGGCGCCCGCAAGCACTTAACCCTCGAAGGCCAGATTGTCGCCGTAACCGGCGCCGGCGGCGCCATCGGTACCGCAACGGCGCGGAGTTTTGCCGCGGCCGGCGCCGCTGTCGCCTTGCTCGACGTCAATCTCGCCGCCGCGACCGAGCAGGCAACAGCGATCGGCACCACGGCTTTACCTGTGGTCTGCGATGTGACCGACGCCGCTTCCGTTGCCTCAGCCTTTGCCAGAATCGCCGAATATTTTGGCGGCGTCGACATCGTGGTGTCGAATGCGGGCGCCGCCTGGCAGGGCCGCATCGGCGAGGTCGATGAAGCGATTTTGCACAAGAGCTTCGAACTTAATTTCTACGGCCATCAGCGCGTGGCGCAGGCCGCGGTGAAGATCATGCTGGCGCAAGGCACTGGCGGCTGCCTATTGTTCAACGTCTCAAAACAGGCGGTCAATCCAGGCCCGAATTTCGGCCCCTACGGCATCCCGAAGGCGGCAGCGCTGGCGCTGATGCGGCAATACGCGCTCGATTACGGCGCAGACGGCATCCGCGCCAATGCGGTGAACGCCGACCGCATCCGTTCAGGCCTCCTCACCGAGGAAATGATCGCACAACGCTCCAAGGCCCGCGGCCTGAACGAAAAAGATTACATGAGCGGCAACCTGCTCGGCCGCGAAGTCACCGCCGACGACGTGGCGCAGGCGTTTTTGCACCAGGCGCTGGCGCTGAAGACCACGGCGGACGTGACCACGGTCGATGGCGGCAATATCGCGGCGGCGATGCGGTGACGGGCTTTTTTCAGGCCGCCGGCAGCGTGAAAACAATCCGGGCGCCGTCGGAATAAGTCTTGTCGACCCAGATCTGACCGTCATGGTCGTCGATGATTTTTCGGCAAATCGCCAGTCCAATTCCTGCGCCGGAATACTCGTCGTCGTTGTGCAGCCGGTAGAACATCTCGAACACCTTATCGGCAAACCGCGGTTCGATACCGATGCCGTTATCCGTCACCGAAACCTCGACCCGGTCGTCGGCGAGATTGCGCGCGCCGATCGTGACGACGGCGCTTGCCGACTGACGCCGAAATTTAATCGCATTGCCGATCAGATTTTGCAGAACATGCCCGATCAGAATTCCGTCACCCTTGACCCGGATGATCTGATCGAGATCGACCCGCAGGTCCACATTATTCTCGTCTATCACGACGCTTTCCAGGGCGTGATCCACCGCCAGGGCCAGTAACGTCGTCTTACCGTCGATCGCGCCCCGGCTGAACCTCGAATAGTCCAGAAGCGAAGACAGCATGAGCAAAATTCGCGACGCCGACCGTTCGATCCTGGTCACGATATCGGCGGCGTTTTCGTCCTGGTTTTCGAATTCCGAGCGCAATAATTGGGCCATCGCCTCAATGCGCTGCACCGGCGCGCGCAAATCGTGCGCGATGATCGATACGAATTTCTCGCGCTGCAGCGACAGCTGTTCCTCCGACTGCTTTTGTTTGCGGCGCGTTTCCGCATTGCCCAGTTCCCGCTCGATCGCAAGCGGCAGTCGCGCGAGCTTGTCTTTGAGCACATAGTCCTGGGCGCCGGACCGCATCAATTCGACGGCGGTTTCTTCGCCGATGGCTCCGGAAACGAAAATCACCGGAACATCGAGAGCGCAATCATGGCGGATGATGCGCAGCGCTTCGGCGCCGCTGAATTGCGGCAGGTTGAAATCGCTCAATATGATGTCCCACGGCCGCTCCTGCAGAGCCGCGCGCAGCGACTGGGCATCTTCTACGTTGGTATGATGGGGGACGTAGCCGCCATGCCGAAGCGCACCGAGAATGAGTTCCAGGTCGAAAAAATTATCCTCGACGATCAGAACGTTGAGTATTTTGATCAGAGTGCGTCTCCGCAGACGTTTTGCTTGCTAGCAGCTCATCGCCCAGCGCAATGAGCAGTCGTCACGTCACCGCCCGGCTCAGCGCGGCGTCTTGTTCAGCCCCAGCCAGTAAGTGCCGAGTTGTTTCGCAGTCTTGATAAACTCGTCATAGCTGACCGGCTTTTGGATATAGCTGTTGATGCCCAGTCGATAGCTTTCGATGAGGTCCTTTTGCTGGGCCGACGAGGTCAAGACCACGACCGGCAGCAGTCGCGTGATTTCGTTGGCGCGGATACGTTCGAGCACCTCCAAACCGTCCATCTTGGGCAGCTTTATGTCGAGCAGCACCAGACGAGGCAGCGCTTCGCCGGCACGATTGCTGTGCGCCCCGGTCGCCAGCAAATAATCCATTGCTTCGATGCCGTCTTCGACCGTGTCGACGCAGTAAGCCGGGTTCTCCTCTTCAAGCGCGCGAAGCGTGAGCACGCGGTCATGCGGGTTGTCTTCGACGAGTAGAATCCGCGATTTGGCCATGACTGTCCTGAGGCTTTGCGACGAAGCGATCGAGTTCGAATCGTTCCAAAACTTATCGACCGATTCGCTCGACCGAACCAGGACGGCTGGCATAGGTAGAATACCAAGACGCCCCCCCACCCCGCTACCTCGGCACCCCATTTGCTGCTGCATATTACCGTCGGCGGCGAATTTTCTGCTGCAGCACAACTGAATGTCGGAACCGCGACGAGTCTCCGGTGTCGCGGAACACCAGAGCCAGCATCCCGCCCAGGAGGCTCGCCGCGTCCCGATCGTTGCCGGCGCCTTACTGCACCAGTTGATGCTTGACTTGCTTGACGTTGCTGAGCGCGGCGAAAAACTCGTCGCCGCGGAACGGCTTGACCACATAGCCGCTGGCACCCAATTCAAGCGCCTCGAACATATCCGCCTCATCGTCCGACGACGACAGCATGATGACCGGCAGATCCTTGAACTTTTCGTTCTCGCGGATCTTCTTGAGCACCTCGAAGCCGTCCAAACGCGGCATCTTGATGTCGAGCAGAATCATGATCCGGTTTTCATCGACGCCCATTTTGCTCAGTTCTTGCAGCACTTCGATGACCCTCTCCGGATTTCGTTCGGAGATGAAATTGTTGACGATGCCTTCCTTGCGCACGAGCTTGCGCGTCAGAAAGATATCGTCGGTGTTGTCATCGACCATCAATAAGGTTAGTTCCGAATGCCCGCCCATGTTGAAGCCCCCAATTACGTCCTGGCTACCCCGCCCAGGTCCGGACATACACCCTAACGCTGCATATCTAACAAAATGTATTCAATTTGATTTGAATCCTGTCGTAGTTAGCGATCTTCGAACGCCGCGCCGTGACGCTGAAATACAAAAGGGCCGATGCAATGGGCATCGGCCCTCTAGCGACGGCCGCCTCAGAGCGAGGCTTACTAAGCGTGTGGAACAATAAGCCAGTAACCGACCCGGATCATTGTACCGCGATCGATCTCGTTGATCCGGGCGAGTTCGCTGACGGTGGTGTGGTGGTTGCGTGCGATCGAGTAAAGCGTCTCATTCGGCTCGATGACATGGATCACCATGGCGGCGGCAGGACGAGCTCTTGACGAGAGCGACCGGCCGCCGGTTATGGACTGGCTCGATATCGAACCAGTCACATCGCTTGACGCCTCGGCCGAGCGGCAGGCCGCGGCGCTTGCCGGGTATGCGCTGACACGAGAAGCCGGCAGCGTCGCGACAGGCTCGACATTGGGTGGCGCGGAATAATTCGCCCGTTGCGGCTGGGAACCCGCCGAACCGGTGATGTCGGCCGAAGTCGACGTGTTCTGACTCGAGCAGCCGGCAGTGAACAGGGCCGCCGTTGCGAGCAAGGCGACGACCCCCACCAACATTTTCTCCACGTGTCGCGCAGATTTGGATATTTCAGTCATGGAATGCGCCCCCCGCTATTTTTCCGCTGTAACCGAACAGCGGAATGCGGCGCAATACGCTGGCGCGCGTTAATCCGATCCACGTAAACGCGCCGCTAACTTTACGTCTGCCTCGAAGCCGAAAAACGCGGGGCGCGAATTTTTCTTTGGAATCAGACACGCGGTGCACCGCCGGCAACAGATCAAATGAGACCGCAACCCTGCCGTTAACGACCGCAATGCGGCCCTTAAGCCAAACGCCACGCGGCGATCACACGACCGCCTCGCCCCGGCGCGTTTCGGCCGGTCCCGCCGATCGAAAACAGCTCAAACCGTGAAATAAAAGCAAGCGCCCCGGCCGGAAGCCGCGTCCACCCAAACTCGGCCACCAGCGCCAAACCGATGCCGGTTCCGGGAAATTCGCGTTCGCTGTGCAGGCGCTGAAACGGCCGGAACAGCTTGCCGGCATACGCCATATCGAAGCCGACCCCGTTGTCGCGAACGAAAAGAGCCGCCGTGCCGTCGATATTTTGCTCGCCGAAATCGATGCGAGCAGGCGCGCGGCCTTTGGTGAACTTGAACGCATTGCCGAAGAGGTTCTCTAGCACGATGTGCAGCAGTCCGGCATCGCCGACGGTCCTGATGCCCGTTGCAATGTTGCATTCTATCGCGCGATCAGCGGCTCGCTCTTGCAACACGCTCGCGACCTCACGCGCCAGCGCCGAAAGGTCCACCGGTCGGCGCGCCAGCTCACTGCGCGACACACGCGCCAGGTTCAACAGATCGTCGATCAACAGGCCCATGCGTTGGGCGGAATCGCGGATATGCGCGATAAAATTGCGGCCGTGCTCGCCCAACAGATCGGCGTAATCTGCTTCCAATAGATGGCTGAAACCGTCAATGGCGCGCAGCGGCGCGCGCAGATCGTGCGACACCGAATAGCTGAACGCCTCCAGCTCGCGATTGGCTTCCTCCAGCATGGCGACGTCTCGGCTCAGGCGGTCGTTCATCTGCACGATCATAGGATCCCGCGTCCGGAACTCCGACATGTTGTCGACCAGCGCGATGGTCACGGTACCGTTGTCGTCGGCGAAATGTCCGAGACTGACGGCGGCCGGAAATTCGGTTCCATCGGCGCGCACACCGACCAAATTGAAACGTTCTCCCATCCTTCGGGTGCGGGGATCGGCCGCATAGCTCTTGCGGTGTTCGACGTGGCGGTCGCGGATCCGCTGCGGAACGAGCGTCTCGACAGCGCGGCCGGTCAATTGCTCACGCGTGTAGCCGAACAGCGATTCCGTCGCGGCGTTGAGCGCCAAGATCCGCCCGTCGGCACTGCAGACGAGCGCTGCGCCCGGCAAGGAGTGCAAAATGGTCAGGAGAAGGGGCTCGTCGTTGCGTGGAACGCTACCGCGACTCTGCGGGACGTCCGCAGCGTCATGTGCTTGCGCCATTGGATAAACAGCCTTCGCTCTTTCGCGAGCCGATCGGATATTGCTCGCCCGCGACCAACCCGTCCTGCGCCCTGGTTTATTAATAATTCCCTGAGGGGCCGCGAATCGGTTGATCTGCAACGCAATCCAAACCCCGAAGCCGACAATGTCCAGATCTTAATTGCGCGATGGGGGCGCGGAAAACGATCGGCACGATCGCGCGGCATCTCCGCCAGCCGCTGGTGCCGCGCTCAGTCGCTCGACAAAATCACGTTCTTCAAGATCGGATAGATCTGGTTTTCCCAGCGCTTGCCGGAGAACACGCCGTAATGGCCGACGCCGGCTTGCATGTGATGGCGCTTGAGGTACGGCCGCAGCTTGCTGCACAGGTCGTGCGCGGCCACCGTCTGACCGACGGCGCAGATGTCGTCGCGCTCGCCTTCCACCGTGAGCAGCATGGTCTTGCGGATGGCGCTTGGATCGACCTTCTGGCCGTGCCATTCCAGCTTGCCGAGCGGCAGCGCATGCTCCTGGAAGATGAGGCGCACGGTTTCGAGATAAAATTCGGCGGTCAGGTCGAGCACGGCGAAATATTCGTCGTAGAACGCCTTGGTCACCGCCGCCTTTTCCAGCTCGCCATTGGCGAGATTCTCGTACAGCTCCTTATGCGCCTTGACGTGACGCTCGATGTTCATGCTCATGAAGGCGATGAGCTGCACGAAGCCCGGATAGACGCGGCGGAACGCGCCGGGATAGCGCAACGGCACCGAAGCCGTGAGCGTGCGCTCGAACCAGTCCATCGTGCGCTTCTTGGCGAGTTCGTTGACCTTGGTCGGATTGACTCGGGTATCGATCGGCCCCGCCATCAGCGTCATCGAGCGCGGCTGCGCCGGATTGCCGGATTGCGCCATCACTGCCGCCGCGGCGAGCACCGACACGCAAGGCTGGCACACCGCGGCTACATGCGCGCCAGGTCCGATGGTTTCGAGAAATTTGATAACATGATCGGTATATTCGTCGACGCCGAAGCGGCCGGCGGTCAGCGGAACATCGCGCGCATTGTGCCAGTCGGTGATGTAGACGTCGTGGTCGGGCAGCATGGTGCGCACGGTGGCGCGCAACAGCGTCGAGAAATGCCCGGACAACGGCGCCACCAGCAGCACCCGCGGCTGGGTCGTGGCGATATCTTTTTTGAAATGCAGAAGCGTCGCGAACGGCGTCACCGCCGCCGCCTCCTCGCGGACCTCGACCTCGCGGTTGCCGACGGCGATGCTGTCGATGTGGAACGGCGGCCGGGTGTGGGTGAGGCCGGCGCGAGCGATCAATTCATAGACCGCGGTGAGGTTGCGCAGCGCCGGAATGTCGCCGAGCAGCGACGGTTTGCCGGTGGCGGCAGCCATGCCGGCCCAGGCCCGGACCGGCCCCATGATGTCGGTTTGTAATTGATAGGCGAGGTACAGCATCCGCTTTCCACGGGCGCCGCGGACCGTCTGGCGACGGATCCTACCGACCCCCCAACGCCGGAAAGCTAGTGCATTTTTTGTTGCACTGCGACAAGAATATGCACATCCTAGACAATCGGGATCGGGGCAGGCATTGACTCGGCTCGCAGTGATGGCGGCGGCATCGCAAGGGCGACCTCGCTTTGACGGTAAGTATTTGATTTAGGCCCAGATTCATAAGAGTATGATGGGATGTCCAAGGCCACACTGACGCTAGCCAGCAAGAATTACGGCTCCTGGTCGTTGCGCGGCTGGTTACTTTGCAAACTGGCGAACCTTGATTTCGAGGAAAAGCATGTCTCGACCGACGACCCCTCGACCCGCGCCGAACTTTTGCTGCTGTCGCCGTCCTTCCAGGTCCCGGCGCTGCTCCATGACGGGCTGAAGGTCTGGGACACGCTGGCGCTGACCGAATATCTGCACGAGATCAGTCCGGGCGCGGGGCTGTTGCCGACCGACCAGGCACAACGGGCGCATTGCCGTTCGATTTGCGGCGAGATGCATTCCGGTTTTGCCAATCTGCGCTCGGCGCTGCCGATGAATATCAAGGCGCATTTCCCGGGCTTTAAATCCTGGGCCGGCGCGCGCGGCGACATCGATCGCATCACCACGATCTGGCGCGAATGCCTGACCGCTTATGGCGGCCCCTTTCTGTTCGGCAAGACACCGGGCGCCGCCGACGCCATGTATGCGCCGGTCTGCTCGCGCTTCACCACCTATGATGTCGCGGTCGATGCCGCGGCAAAGGCTTACTGCCGCACCGTCATGGCGATGCCTTTCATGCAGGAATGGATCTCAGCGGCCAAAGCCGAGCCCGACGAGTTGGAAGAGCTCGACGTCGAGTTCTGATCGCTGCCTTCAATCCCACTTCTGCCGGCCGGAATAAGCCCAATCGACCAGCCTGCCCTCGGGGTTGGCCAGCGCTGAGATCGCGGCCATTTCCGCCTCGCTCAAGGCGAAGTCGAAGATCGCCGCGTTCTCCGACAGCCGCTCGACCTTGCTGGTGCGCGGAATGACGACGATGCCCTGCTGCACCAGAAAGCGCAGGCAGACCTGGGCTGCGGACTTTTTATGCGCCGCGCCGATCTTGGCCAGCACCTTGTCGTTGCCGCCATTGCCGCGCGCGATCGGGCTATAGGCGACCATCGCCATGCCCTGCGCCCGGCAGGCGGCGTACACCTTCGACTGATCGAGGAACGGATGGCACTCGACCTGATCGCAGACCAGAAGCCTGCCCGCCGCCGCCACCGCCTCATCGATCTGCGCCACGGTGAAGTTCGACACGCCGATATGCCTGGCGAGCCCGTCGCTCTTGACCTGGCGCAAGGCGCCGAGGGTCTCCGCAAGCGGGATCTGCGGATTGGGCCAATGCAGCAGCAGAAGATCGACCTCGCTTAAGCGCAGCCGCACCAGGCTGTCGCGGGCGGCGCGCTCCAGCGCCCGCGGCGCGAAATGCGATGGCCAGACTTTGGTGGTCACGAACAGGTCGCGGCGCTTGACGCCGGAGGCGCGTATTCCCTCCCCGACCTCCCGTTCATTGTCGTAGATTTCAGCCGTATCGATGTGGCGATACCCGAGCCGCAAGGCTTGCTCGACGATGCGCGCGCAGGGGCGGCCGCGCAATTCCCAGGTGCCGAGACCGACGAGCGGAATTTCCGCGTCATGGGCAGCGATTATCGGGATCGTTCCGATCATGCTCATATGTCCCGTGTGCTCATATGTCCCATTGCGGCGGGCTGACGATGCGTCCTGCTCCCGACCTTGGCGCTTCGGCGTTTCATTGGCGCATGATCTCTTCCGAAAACCGGTGACCACTTTTCGGGATCATGCTCAGGCACAAGCATCTGACATTGCCAAGAGCAATTCCAGCCCAATGCCCAATCTGTCCACGGCGATAGCTATCCGCGGACGCCAAGCAGATCTCCTGCCAGATTGGGGGCTTAGCGCGCTTTGCCGAGTACGGCGAAAGCCGCCTCGGGCGCTTGCTCGAGAACCTTGAGCAGCGCCCGCGCCGGGCCGCGCGGCGAGCGTTTGCCCTGCTCCCAATTGCGCACCGTCTCGACCGGCACACCGATGCGCGCGGCGAAGGCGGCTTGCGTCAGCCCGGTCTGGCCACGCACGTTGCGCGCATAATTGGCCTCGATGCGGGACGCCTCGGAGCGCGCCGCGCGGTGCGCCGCAGTGGCGATGGCTTGCGGATCGGTGGCGATGGCGCGTTCGCTGCCGTCGGGCAGCACTTCGACCAAACGTCCATCGGCTTTCAATCGCACCCGCAACATGGCGCTCGCTCCGGCGGTTTGTTCCGGCTGATCGGCCGTCGGCATCATAGCTGATTCGTCGTGGATTCAATGAGTTAGTAAGAAAGCCTAGGGACGACAGGCCACTGCACGACTGGTGCCGCGGCGTACTAGGCCATTGCCCCAGTCCTCGCCTTGTATGAAAAGTCCCGTGACAGGGAGTTCCGCTCTTGCAAGCTTCGCAAAACCTGCAGATCGACGCCCAACGGCTTTGGGACTCACTGATGCAAACCGCGCAGATTGGCGCGACGCCCAAGGGCGGCATCTGCCGCCTGACGCTGACCGACCTCGACCGTCAGGTGCGCGACTGGTTCAAGACCCAATGCGAGGCGCTCGGCTGCACTGTCACGGTCGACGAGGTCGGCAACATGTTCGCGCGCCGGCCGGGCAAAAATCCCGGCCTGCCCCCGATCGCCATGGGCTCGCATCTCGACACCCAGCCCACCGGCGGCAAGTTCGACGGCGTGCTCGGCGTCCTTGGCGCGCTCGAAGCCATGCGCACGCTGCACGATCTCGGTTATGAGACCAACGCGCCGATCGAAATCGTCAACTGGACCAATGAAGAAGGCTCGCGCTACGCGCCGGCCATGCTCGCATCGGGCGTTTTTGCCGGCGTGTTCACGCCCGACTACGCCTATTCGCGGACGGATCGCGACGGCAAGACCTTCGGCGAGGAACTTCAGCGGATCGGCTACAAAGGCGGCGAAAAAGCCGGTGCGCACAAATTTGGCGCGATGTTCGAATTGCATATCGAGCAAGGGCCTATTCTGGAGGCCGAAAGCCGCATGATCGGCGTCGTACAAGGCGTTCAGGGCATGCGCTGGTACGAGGTCACGGTCACCGGCCAGGAGGCGCATACCGGGGCCACCCCGATGCGGCTGCGCAAGAACGCGCTCCTCGGCGCGGCGCGCCTCATCGAACGCATCGACGCCATCGCCCGCGACCACGCCCCCGACGCCGTCGGCGCCGTCGGCTTGATCGAGAACCGGCCGAACAGCCGCAACGTCATTCCCGGCGAAGTGTTCTTCACCGTCGATTTTCGCCATCCCGACGACAAAGTGCTCGACGTGATGGAGACGAAATTCCGCTCAAGCCTCGCCGAAATTCTCGCGCCGCTGCAGCTGACTTACGCGGAAACCCGCATCTGGGATTCGCCGGCCGTGAAATTCGCCCCGGACCTGATCGACTGCGTGCGCGTGGGCGCACAGAAAGCCGGCTTCACCTCGCGCGACATTATTTCGGGCGCCGGCCACGACGCCGCCTATATCGCGCGCGTCGCGCCGACCACCATGATCTTCGTGCCGTGCCTGGGCGGCATTTCGCACAACGAAGCGGAATCGACGAGCTTTCAGGAATGCGCTGCCGGCGCGCAGGTCTTGCTCAACGCGGTGCTGGAGTTCGACCGGCGGTTGGGATGAGTTGCCGAGGCGGGAGAACCACCTCGGCCAGTCGTTCAGTCCGCCTCAGGTTCCTGCCGTGGCCGCCAGATTGCGGTGTGTTTGATTTCGGCAATAATCTTCGTGCCGTTCGCGATCGCAATGGCATCGAACTCGACCGTTGCGTGACCCTTGACGACCTGGTTCGACGTAATCGCCGCACGCAGCGTCAGCTGCTCGCCAATGCGCGCGATCGCATGATGGCGGACCTCGCTGCTTAAGTGAATCCACGGCCCGAGCACCACGTTCTCCACCAAGGCGCGATTGGCGAGTTGCAAGATCTGGCCGGGATGCAGCAGCCCTTCGTTGCGATAAATCGGATCGGTCTCCCGAATGGCGTCGAGATAATGCGCAAGCGTGGCCGCGTCGATCGTCAAAGGCGCGATCCCGAGGCAAGTTCCGGCCGCAAGGCTCGTCTCGCTCGCCTGCGGCCGTTCGCGCGGCGGGATCGGTGCCGGCACGCGCGCGATCTCCGGAGCCGCGTGCGGCTGCGCTGGCATGAAGGCGTGACCGGTTGCGCATTGAATACCGGTGCAATCGACCGCGAGCGCAAGTCCGCCGTTCTCTTCGGCCGCGGTCACGCGCGCAATGTCGCCGTCATAGACGGGCTTGCGAAACCGGCATTCGGCTTCGCCGCACTCGAGCCAAGCGCGGCCCCAGCGCGTCACCGGCAGGTGCGCCATATAGGCGTAGATCGCCACCCCGGGCACCAGCGCGCCGTTGAAGCCGAACCGCCGGGCGATTGAATCGTCGTGGATTTTGTTTTCCGAAGCGGCCGCGATATTGAATGCAACGACTTCGTGTGCAGCTAACTCCTGACTGCCCATCTTTTTCCTCGGCGCAAAACAGTCGGCGCGCCCGCGTCGTTCCTGCGCATCGTCATTCGATCCCGGGCAAAACGCTAGTCCTTCTTGGCACCGGATGCCTCGACGATTTTGCGCCAGCGCTCGGTTTCGGCGGCCATCATGGCGGCGAATTGGGTGGCGTTGCCCGTGATCGGAATGGCACCGAGGTCGTCAAGCTGGCGTCTGATCTGCGGGTCTTCCAACGCCAGATTGATTTCTCGGTTCAAGAGATCGACGACCGCCGGTGCGGTGGCGCGCGGCGCGCCGACGCCATAGAACGAGCTGGTCTCGTATCCCGGCAGGCTGTCTGAGATCGGCGGCACGTCGGGCAACGAGACGGAGCGTTCCCGCGTGGTCACGCCGAGCGCGCGCACCTTGCCGTCTCGCACCAGCGGCGCCGACGAGGTGACGTTGTCGAACATGGCCTGGATTTGACCGGACATCAGATCAAACAGAGCCGGCGCCGATCCCTTATAGGGAACATGAACGAGGTCGGTCCCCGTCATCGTCTTAAACAGTTCGCCGGACAGATGCAGCGACGTTCCCACTCCCGAGGAGCCGAAACTCAACCGGCCCGGATTGGACTTCGCATAAGCGACGAATTCTGGAATCGTGCGCGCCGGGATGACGGTGTTGATGACCATGACCAGCGGGATGCGTGCTAAGCCCGCGACCGGGACAATGGCCTTGGCAAAGTCGAAGGCAAGGCTTTTATCGAACGACGCGTTGATCGCATTGGCCGTGCTGGTCAGCAACAAGGTGTAACCGTCGGGCGCGGAATTAATCACGAGTTCGGTCCCGACAGTGCTGCCGGCGCCTGGCTCGTTGACGACCAGAAAGGATTGCCCGAGCCTCTCCGAAAGCCGCTGACAGATCAGCCGCGAAATCACATCGGTCGCACCGCCGGCGGTATAAGGCACGATCCATTTCACCGGGCGGGTCGGATAAGGCGGCAGCGACAGCGGCTCCGCCGCGACGCGCATAATGGGAAGCGCAGGCAGAAACGCCGTCGTCACCATGCCGAGGGCGCCAGTGAGAAGCGCGCGTCTTTTAAAGTAAGCCTTTGTCGTCATGCGCCGCCAGCCTGACGGCTTTTTTATCGAAACGCGAGAACAATTGTCGCGTCGAAGCCCGATCCGGGGTGCATAGTCATTAACCTGGTTCTATAAGCGCCGCTCATCCAATGTGCGCTTCGCTGCGAAGGCGGCCGAATTGCTGACTCGCCGCGAAATGACGCGATGGGCCGGGAACCGACATTTCGCGGTGCTGAGAAAGCGAGCTTTTTGCGTTCCGCCGCCCGGCGAGTTCTGCTACGCTGAAAGCGGAACTCGTCTTGAGTTCGCGGGATCAAGCCTGACTCCGGTCGGCGCAAGTTGTTTCTTCGTCAATCGCTTTGCCCTGATGATGCAGCCAGCCCCCTCATCCAGCAAACGCCGTCGCCCCGCCTTGGCTGTTCTGGCGGCGATCGCCGCGCTTGCGCTCACGGGCTGCGGCCCCAAAAACCAGTTCGTTGCTCCGCCGCCGGCGAAAGTCGTCGTCGCGCAACCCCTGCAGAAGCCGGTCATCCTGTATATTTTTCTGACCGGCAACACGGCGCCGTACCGGACTGCCAATCTGGTCGCGCGGGTCCAGGGCTACCTGGAATCGATCGATTACAAGGACGGCGCCGGGGTCACGAAGGGAACCCGGCTCTTCGGCATCGAGCGCGACACCTATCAGGCGCAGGTCGATCAGGTCAAAGCGCAACTGGCGCACGACCAAGCCGTGCTCGGCGAAGCGCAGATCGATCTCACCCGCTACCAGACGCTGCAACAGGAGAAATCCATCGCGTCGCAACAAGCCGAAGATCAGGCGTTCGTAGTGCAGCAGGACAAGGCGACTGTCGGAATTGATCAGGCCAATCTCGATACCGCGAACATCAATCTAGGCTTCACGACAGTGCTGGCCCCCTTTGACGGCATCGTTACCAATCATCAAGTCGATATCGGCAATCTGGTCGGCGCGTCCGGACCGACCACGCTCGCAACCATCGTGCAGACCGACCCACTCTACGTCTATTTCACGCTGAGCGAGCCGCAAATCCTGGCGATCCGGAGAGACGCCGCGAAGGCGGGGCGTCCGCTCAATACCGACCCCAGTCACCTCTCGAGCGTCCCGGTCGAGATCGGTCTGCAGGATGAGGAGGGCTATCCGCACCAAGGCCGTCTCGACTACGTCTCGCCGCAAGTCGACACCGCGACCGGCACGGTCACCGCGCGCGCGATCTTCGACAATAAGGACAATGCGCTCTTGCCGGGCCTGTTCGTGCGCGTCCGCGGACCCATCGGGCATCAGGACCAGGCGCTGCTGATGCGAAATGACGCGATCGGGACGAGCCAGGAAGGCAGTTATGTGCTGGTGGTCGGCGCCGACAATGTGGTTTCGCGCAAAATCGTCAAAACCGGACAACGCCAGGGGCCGCTCGTGATCATAGAGTCCGGTCTCGATCCGGGCGACTGGGTGGTGATCGAAGGCATTCAGCAGGCCTTTCCCGGCGCGAAAGTCGAGCCGCAGCGATCCGAGCTCAATACGGCCGAAGCCGGTTCATCAGACGACGCCAAGACGAACGGCGCCAAGCCCCCTCCGAAATGAAACGTCGGGAGGGATAGGCATGATCCCACGTTTTTTCATCGACAGACCGGTGCTCGCCAACGTTTTGGCGATGGTGATCGTGCTGATCGGGCTGGTCGCGCTGCTGCAATTGCCGACCGCCGAATATCCCAATGTGGTTCCGCCGACGATCCAGGTCACGACCTTGTACCCGGGTGCGACCGCCAAGACGCTGGTCGACACCGTCGCGCTGCCAATCGAACAGCAGGTGAACGGCGTCGAGGACATGCTTTATATGCAGTCGACGAGTGCGAGCGACGGCACCTACAATTTGATCGTAACCTTCGCCATCGGCACCGACCCCGACAAAGCGCAGATCCTGGTGCAGAACCAAGTCTCCGCCGCGCTGGCGTCGTTGCCGCCGGTCGTGCAGAGCGAGGGAGTGACGACGGAGAAGAAATCGAGTTCGATCCTCGAATTCGTCGCGTTGGTGTCGCCCGACAGCCGCTTCGACAACCTGTTTCTGTCGAACTATGCCGTCATCAGCGTGCAGAACGAATTGGCGCGCCTCAAAGGCGTCGGCGCCGTGACGATCTTCGGCGCCGGTCAATACGCCATGCGGATCTGGATGAACCCAAATCTGCTGCAAACGCGGGGCCTGACACCTCAGGACGTGATCAGCGCAATCCAGGAGCAGAGCCAACAGGTTACCGCGGGTCAGGTCGGCGCGCCGCCGGCGCCGAAGGGCCAGGATTTCCAATATTCGCTCGATATCAAAGGCCGGCTGGACGATGTTGCCGAATTCGAGAACATCGTCGTCAAGGCGGCCGATACGAATGGCGGCCAAATCACCAGAATCCGCGATATCGGCCGTGTCGAACTCGGCGCTCAAACCTACAGCGAATCTTTCAATCTCGACGGCAGGCCGGCAGCGGGGATCGGCATCTCGCTCTTGCCGGACGCCAACGCCATTTCGGTTGCCAAAGCGGTTCACGCGAAGATGGACGAGCTCGCCAAGAGCTTCCCTCCTGGCGTCAGCTATGTGACGCCCTACGACACCACGAAATTCGTCAAAGCCGCGATCGGCGAGGTCTATCTGACGTTGTTCGAGGCCGGGATTCTTGTGCTGATCGTCATTCTTGTTTTCCTGCAGGATTGGCGGGCGATGCTGGTGCCGGCCACTACCGTTCCGGTGACGCTGATCGGCGCCTTTGCCGCAATGGCGGCGCTCGGATTTAGCGTTAATCTTGCGACGCTGTTCGCGATCGTGTTGGCGATCGGCATCGTCGTTGACGACGCGATCGTCATCGTCGAAGGCGTGTCGCGCTATGTCGAAGAGGGCATCCCCGGCCGCGAGGCCGCAGGCAGAGCGATGGATGACCTGACAGGGCCGGTGATCGGCATCACGCTGGTGCTGATGTCGGTATTTGTTCCGGCCGCCTTCATGCCCGGACTGACCGGCCAGCTTTACCGGCAATTCGCGCTCGTCATTGCCGCCACCGCCTTCATCAGCGCGATCAACGCCCTAACCTTGAAGCCCACGCAATGCGCGCTATGGCTGCGGGCCCCGGTCCCGCTTGAGCGGCGCAACTTTTTCTATCGCGGTTTCAACACCGCCTTCAGCGTCGCCGAGCGAAATTACGTTCGACTGATCGAAGCGATGACACGCCGCAGCGCCGCTATGGTGATCGTTGCGCTCTGTCTCATCGTCGTTGCGGTTTGGGGATTGGCGCGCGTGCCGACCGCGTTTCTGCCGAACGAAGACCAAGGCTATCTGATCGTCAGCGCACAACTGCCGGACGCCGCTTCGAAGGAGCGCACCGACGCCGTCATGCAGCAAATCTCGGCAATCGCCAAGAAAATGCCCGGCGTAGACCATGTGGTCACTATCAGCGGCATTTCCATATTGGACAATTTTGCAAGCCTCGCCAACGCCGGCGTCGCTTTCGTAATCCTCGATGACTGGGACGTCCGGCTCAAGCAGAAGGGGCAGGATCTGAACTCGATGTACCTCGGTCTCAATCGCGCCCTTCAGGCCGTGCCACGGGCCGTGGCGTTCGCGTTCCCGCCGCCGCCGATTCAGGGCATCGGCAACGTTGGCGGCTTCACCATGCAGGTCGAGATCAAGAACGGCGATTTCGACTATGCCCTGTTGCAGAGCCTGGCAGGCGCCGTCGTCAAAACCGGCAATGCGCAATCGGCTTTGCAGCGGCTCAGCACGACCTTCCGCGCCGGCGTCCCCCAGCTCAATGTCACCGTCGACCGCACCAAGGCCGAAACGCTTGGCATCACAGTCGGCAATGTCTTTGCCGCGCTGGCGACCTATATCGGATCGGATTATACGGCCCAGTTCAACAAGTTCGGACACGTGTTTCAGGTCTACACGCAGGCGCTGCCCGAGTTCCGAGCGAGCGCCGACGACATCCGCAACCTCAAGGTCAAGGCGGGCAACGGAACCATGACGCCGATCGGAACGGTCGTCGACATCAAGGAGGTCCAAGGACCGCTCTTGATCAGCCTCTATGATCTCTATCCGTCGGCCACCATCGTCGGCAGCCCCGCGCTCGGCTTCGGTTCGGGCCAGGCGCTCGACATCATGGGCCAGATCGGCCAGCACGAACTGCCGCCCGGAACGGGGTACGAATGGACCGCGATGTCCTACCAGGAGAAGCAGGTCGGCGCGCAGATCTATGTCGTCTTCGGCATCGCGGTGCTGCTCGTCTATTTCGTGCTGGCGGGCCAATATGAGAGCTGGATCTTGCCGTTCTCCGTTATTCTCGGCGTGCCAATGGCGCTCCTCGGGACGGTCGGCGCGCTGACCGCGCTCGGCGCCTTAAGCACGCTCGCAACCCAGAGCGGCGTCGCCGCCATCAATCTCTATACGCAGATCGGATTGATCCTCTTGATCGCGCTCTCCAGCAAGAACGCGATTTTGGTCGTCGAATATGCGCGCCAGAGGCGAGCCGAGGGGATGGAGATCGTCGCTGCGGCGGTGGAAGGAGCCCGGCTCAGGTTCCGGCCCATCCTCATGACCTCGTTCGCCTTCATTCTCGGCGTCTTCCCTCTCGTCATCGCCAACGGCGCCGGCGCAGGCGCGCGCAGATCGCTCGGCATCACGGTCTTCAGCGGCATGCTCGCCTCGACCTGCCTTGTCGTCGTGTTCGTTCCTTCATTCTATGTTGTGGTGCAGCACATGCAGGAGCGATGGACAAGCCGTGCCGCGCGCAACGAGGCGGCGGCGCCTTCGCATCCGGACAGCGCGGCGCCGCACGGTTAGCACAGCATCCAAGCATTGCCATCGACAACCGACGGTCCGATAATATTCCTGGGTGCTAGCAGGCAGGGTCCAACCATGCCAACCTCCACCGAATATCGCCAGACCGCCGAAGAATGCTACCGCTTGGCACAGGAGGCCAAGACCGAGACGGACCGCTTGGCCTGTCTCGATCTTGCACGGACTTGGCTCGACGCCGCCTCGCGCCTGGATCAATTGACTCCTTGGCAGGTCGCCGAGGCGGAAAAATCGGCGCGTGAACAGACAACCGAGCCCGAAGCGTCACAGCCTGAAGGTCGCTCGGCTTGGCGGCGGTTGTTGAGACTCTTCCGTTAGCTGGGTGCGGTCCGGCGTCATTGACCAAAACTACAGATGGCAACTGTGATTTCCACGCGGATCGCGAGCAGGGCCACGGCGCCGATCGCGGCAGTCGCAACGACACGGAAGCCGCGCGATATTAGCGGCGTTTGGTGTCCTTCGCGGCACCGCAACTTGTACTAGCCTCGCGGCGAACTGTCTGCTAGTTCTTAGGCTGGCGCGTTGTTTGGTTTCTTCAGTACGTGGAGTCTTTCGGCGTAGTCCCTAACCCCCAAGGGCGGACGATCCAACGGCGAACGACACGGCCGTTTGCGCCACTTGGTCCTCGCGGTCCCACCGCGGCACGTTCGAATGCCGACACGTCCTGATTGACAATCACTCATTTCGTACGTCGCCCGGGCCGGCCGCCAGCCCGGCCGACGTTCGTTCGGTTTCATACGTCACAGCCACCATGGAGATCGGGATGTCAGCCGCCGCATCATCCGCTTCGACGCTTCATTTTGACCTGTCGCATGCGCCGCAAGACGTCGTGCATACGCTGTTTCTCGCCGGCAAAGAATATGTGCTGACTGCGCATACGCCGGAAACCCGCGCGCTGCACGCCGCGGTGAACGCGTTGTTGGCTGCCGTGCCGCCAAATCTCCAACATCACATCAGCCATTTCGCCGAGGGCGTGCAATTACCCAACAACGTCGCCCTGATGTTCGTGCAGCATCCGTTGAAAGATCCGAACTCGCCGCTGCCCTCGCTCTCGCTGATGGCCCTGCATATCCCAACGCCGTCAAGCGGCCCGACCCCCGCTCCGCCGCCGGGACCAAGCCTCGCCGAGCGCAAACTGGCACTGCTGGCGGCGGTCCCCCTCAGTTCGCCTTCGGCTCCGACCCGGGCGCCCGTTCTTCTCGGCGCCGCGCCGCCGGCCGCCGGCGCTGCCGCTGTGAATCTGGGCGCCGATCAGGGCCAGAGTTTCAAAACGCCGCTCGACGCCGCGATGTCGATCGTGTCCATGCATCCCGAACTGATGCATTTCGATGCGGCGACTGCCGCGCATATCCAGACCAACCACGTGGCAAACGCGCCGGGCCTCAACGACCTCGCCTTGTCGCTGAGCGCCCAGGGTCCGGCCGAAGCCAACAGCGGCTGGGCGAGGATCACTCCGTGTCTCGACGCCCAGGGCGACGTCGCGAAGGACGCTTCGGGCGCGCCGATCTGTCAGTATACTTTGTCCGATGAGACCGGAGCTGCATTGCGGATGCCCATCAAGGGCGCATTGCGGACCACCAAGAACGATACGGCGTTGAAGGACAAAGTGTGGGGCCAGAATTACGGCGTCACCTCGGTCAATCACTCCGCACCATCGCTCAAATCCGGCGCGCCCACATTCGCCGGCCAGGTCACGCCGACCTCCGTCGTCAGCGAGACGCCGCAGCCGACCCCGCCGAGCGGGACGACAAATACGAGTTGGACGCCGAATGCATGGTCGCCGATCTACGGACTCAATCTGAGCAGCAGCAGTGACGCCACTGTGGCGGCGGACGGCTCTTTCTCCGTGAATGCGACGAACAACGCGCTCCGCCACCTCAATACATGCGTCGATTTCATCGACGACATGGGCAACGTCATCGCCGATAGCAGGCAAAGCCTGCAGCTTTTGTCGCCGGGGAATTTCCTGATGGGAATTCCGTTGCCCAACGATCCCACGACGCTCAGCGTCCAGATACCGGACAAGGCGGCCGGCGCCCGGATTTATTTCGGCACTTTGGGCACGGGATCCATGGATTTCGACATTGCCGGATTGGCCGTGATATTTACCGGCATGTTCGAAATCGCGCTGCCGACGTTCATCCTGGCCGCAGGCGCCGCGGTGACCGCCGATGGCGGTTATTGCGCTCTATGGAGAAACAAGGATGTCATCGCCGCGCTTGCCCGCGTCGCGATCATTTTCTTCCCACCGGATATGAGCAAGGGTGTCAGGGTAACGTCGCCTGATCCCGAGCAGATAGCGATTAAGCTCTCCAGCATTTTGGTCCCGCTGTTGATCGGCCGCGCCGTGAAAGCGATCGAGCAATGGATTCTCACCACGGAGGTGGATGTGACGGCGGAAAAATGCATTCCGTTCATCGGCCTCGCGCTCTACGCGGTCAGCGTCGTCGGCACGCTTGCACAGCTGGCGGAAACGACTGCAGCGATAACCGAGTCGCCCGCGGTGTCCTCGATCGACATCCTGCCGACCATGACATTGACGGTAGCGGTGTCGCCCGATCCGTTGCACTCGGTCTGGCCGTCGGTGTCGCGCAAGTACCGCCTGATCGTGCAGTACCAGGGAGGCACCTTCATGCATCTCGACGGCGAAATGTCGGAGTTCACCGGCGGCGTGACTTCGGCAACAACGGTTTCCAAGCAGTTCACGAATATTCCCGGCCGCGGCATGCTGAAAGTCTATGCCGTTATCTATTCGAACAACTGGTGGATCTGCGGTTATGCCAGCAGCGGCGACTGGCAACAGGTCGCGGTTGCCAGCGGCGGAGCGATGACCTTGAACCTGACGATCAAGGAACAGCTGGTACCGCTGTCTTCGAACACGCAATACAGCCATAACGAGAAGCTCGCCTACAACGACACCGACAAACATCACTGGGTAGGCGGAACCGATACCACGCCGCTTGCCGCGCCGACCGCAACCCTCCACGATCTGGACGATACGCCGGACGGCCATCATCTCGCCGAGCTCGTCAATATCACCATCAACGACGAGGCGCACATGCTCGGTTATTGCTGGCGTGCGTCCGGCCAGGGTATTCCCATGGTCGGAGACGACGCCACGCCCTCGACGGCGCAGATGTATGCATTCCAGAACATTTCCTATCTGGCATCGCCCGAAAGCCAGCTCAAGGCCACCAATCGCGGCCAGACCAGCAGACCGAATATTCTCTACGACCAGTTCGGGCCGATCGGCACCACCAATCCCGGCAACAACTTCTATCTCGACGTGGTCGGCGATGTGTATCATTTGCGTCGCATCGAATTCGATGCCGGGCCGTTCGACCTGACCGCAAAGCCGCTGAGCTGGGGCAAGTTCACCCAGCCGCATCTTGACGCCATCGTCGTGCATCCGGGCGGCTATGTGGCAGCGGCGAGCTGGATGAACTCAAAGCTCGAGATTCTGACCATTCCAACGGCCGGCTTGGCCGACGACGATCCGAATTTGACTGTCGCGCAGCTTTGCTCGGGCGCGGGCGTCCGCGAAGGGCTGCTGCAGGGTCCGACGGCGATGGCCGTTACGCCTGACGGCATGTTGCTGGTGCTGGAAACGACGAATGCGCGGATTCAGGCCTTCGACATCACCGGCGCGCCGGTGCAGACCTTCGCCGAGGGCACCTGCTCCTACATGGCGCTGAAGACCCAGACCGGAACCGTCACTTACCTCGATATCGGCACCGAATCCAAAGGCTATATCTACGTGCTGTCCTACCTGAACGACGGCACCCAGCAGTCCGATTACAATTTGGATATCTACGATCCCACGGGCGCCTATGTGAGCACCACCAACGGCCTCAACGCCGCCAAGATGGTGGTCAGCATGTGGCGCGACGTCTATGCGCTCAATTACGAGGTTCTGCTGGGGCCGAACAGCCGCACCGAACCGTCGGTCAGCCAGTGGATTCCATCGACTCCGGCGGGAACCGATCCGAACGGTTGAACGTCTGCACCGGCGGGGGAAGGCATGGCACCGAATCCTAATCTTAAGCGGGTCGATTTCAGCAAATCGGTCAGCATCAGACGCAACGTGGTTAGCAATTTCACGCCGACGGCGTTCACGATTTCCTTTTGGATCCAGTGGAATCCATCGGGAGCGAACGCCGCTTCGGGTCATCATTCGTCGGACGAGGAAAATTCGGGGCAGCAACAATCCAACAACCCCAGTTCCTTCCGCCTGATCAGCTATTGCGACATGACCAACACCGATAATCCAAATGCCATCGGTCCGCGACTCTTGGTGCTCGACCCGAGCAACATCACGGTCTGGTTCCAAGGCAGTTCGGGCTCCACCGGCGTCGGTATCGGCGACGGCAAATGGCATCATTTGGCGATTTCCGTGCAGAAGGTAGCACCCTCGACCAGCGCGCAGGTCACCGTGGTGCGCGATGGCTTGGCGGCAGGTTCAACCTCCATCGTCGTCGATGCCGGCCTGATCTTGCAGCCGGGCGGTCCGCTGGTTGTGACGTTTCCGTTCCAGGAGGGGGTGGACTCCGACGGCGGCTCCTCGGGGAAAATGGTGGAAGGGCTCGGCTCGATCGCCGAGGTAAGGCTGTGGAACGGCATCCGCTCGGCGAAACAGTCGGCGGTCGAGATGACCGGTTATCTCGCCTCGCACCCGGACCTGCGGCTTTATTGGCCCATCGGTTTTGCCAGCGCCATGCAAGCCACGGTGCCCGACGGCTCCGGAAATAATAATGACGGGACTCTGATGCTTTCCACATCGCCCGGCTGGAACGCCACTGCCCTGCCCTGGCCGGCCGCGGCCGCGGATCTGTCCGGTGTCGACCTGTCCGGCGCCGACATCACTGGGTTGCCGCTACACGGCCGCAACCTGTCTGGCGCCGTGCTGGGATCGTTCGCCTTCGCGGCAATAATCCGTCCTATCCGCCGACCAATTTGACGAATGTCGACATGAGCGGCGCCAATCTGACCGGCGCCGACCTCCGCGCCACCAGGCTCAACAGCACCAATTTCACCGGCGCCGTGCTGCACGGCTGCAACTTTTCCGGAGCCGATCTGACGCCGGCGAGTTTCAGCGCCCAGCCCGATTGGTCGCGCGATCCGAAGAACCGCACCATTCTCGACGGCGCCACGGTGTCGGCCGCGATCCTCGGCAAGGATTGGTCGTTCCTGCATCTGACTGGCGCCGATATTCACGGCCTCGATGGCGATCTGTCGAATATCAAGACGGACAACATGGTGTTTCGCAACGCACCGCTGACCGGCTGCCGGCTGCAAGGCTCGACCTTCATCGATGCCGACCTCACCGATGCGCAACTCAATGGCGCCAACCTCACCAAGTGCAAATTGATCGGAACGACGCTTTACGGCGCCAACGTCTCCGGCGCGACGCTGACCTTTGCCGATTTGACCGGCGCGCTGCTCGGCGGCTCCGGCAATACGGTGAATTCCGCGGTGCTGTCCTATGCCTTCATGCCCGGCGCGACGCTGACCAATGCGGAGGCCTACGGCGTCAATTTCTCCTTTGCGCAGATTTACGCCGGCGCCAAGATCGACGGCGCGCATCTGGAAAGTGCCGATTTCAGTAATGCCAATCTGTGCGACATGGATTTCACCCAGGCGCATATGAAGGCCGTGACGCTCGACGGCGCTTATCTGGTGCGCTGCAAATTCAATGGCGTCGACTTAAGCCCATCGACCGGGCGCGGCGCGTCGTTCACCCAAGCCTGCCTGCAGGGCGCCGACTTTTCGGCGGCGATCCTCGATGGCGCCGATTTTGCGGGAGCCGCCGTCGCGCTTTCGCCCGGATCGATCCCGGTGACGCGGATCAGTATGCAAGGCTATACCGTGACCGCCGACGAGGGCTACGACGTCACGCGGTTCGACACCGGCGCCGGCGACCAGTTCACCACTTGGCCCAATGGAACGGCCGGCAGGCTGTCCAATCCTTCGACCCAGCTGGTCGCCAAAGCCCCACCGCCGCCGCCGCCCTGCATTCCAAGCCTGACCGACTGGTGTACGCCCTCGGATCCGAGTTAGAGCATGATCCGAAAAAGCGGAAGCCGATTTTCCGAAAAGATCGTGTGCAAACAATTGGACACGGATCCTATTCAGTCGGATCAGTGTCTAAGTGGAAAATGAGGAACTCTTGATATCCGACCGATCGACCTTTGTATTGGACTTTTTCGACTTTTTCGATTTTTTGGATTTATCTGCGCTTTTAGCGATCTTCTCTAAAGCCTTTTTTACAGCTTTCTTCGCGGCCTTCTTGGCAATTTTCCGTATCTTGGCCTGCTTGCCCATTTGCTGCGTTCCTCGGATTAAATCAGCGAAACTCAGCATATAGCGAATATGAGGCACGGTGTGAACGCTAAGCTGCGTTGCATTGCGGTTTCTTTAAATCGCCCCGGTGACATCCGCTGTCGGCGATCGGAGAATTGGCTGGCTGTGTTCCCGCAGCGCGGGACGCGGGAATTCCGCCTCTGCGGACGCGCCGGCGGGCAACGCCCGCGGCAGCTAATGACCGATACTGTTGAAAAAGGCCTTTAGCTCAATCGCTGTGTATCTCAATTGAGCCTTGTATGACTGTTTTCACACGGGTAGCGGCATTGATGGGACGCCGTTCCCGAT
>JBEKRD010000094.1:0-33129 GCA_049519075.1 Xanthobacteraceae bacterium
GTGTGTGCCTGGTCGATACGTCCACCTACCACTACAAGTCTCGTCGCCCCGGACAGGCAGCCCTTGAACAGCGTATCAAAGAGATCTGTCAGACGCGCGTTCGTTACGGCTATCGGCGTGTCCATGTATTGCTGCGCCGTGAAGGCTGGTCTCTGGGTCAGAACAAGACGCGGCGCATCTATCGCGAGTTAGGCCTGCAATTACGCAACAAAACACCGAAGCGGCGGGTCAAGGCGAAGCTGCGTGATGACCGCCGCGTCGCTACTCAGCCGAATGAGACCTGGGCCATGGACTTCGTGCACGATCAACTGGCGACCGGCCGCAAGATGCGCGTGCTGACGATCGTCGATACGTTCTCGCGCTTCTCCTTCCGCGGCACGGATGTGGTCGAGGTGCTGGAAAGAGTCGGGCGAGAAGTGGGATTGCCGGCCACGATCCGGGTCGACCAGGGCACCGAGTTCGTGTCGCGCGACTTGGATCTATGGGCTTACCAACGCGGTGTCACGCTCGACTTCTCCCGGCCCGGAAAGCCGACCGACAATGCATTCATTGAAGCCTTCAATGGCCGCTTCCGGGCGGAATGTCTGAACGCCCATTGGTTCCTGAGCCTTGCAGACGCCCGAGAAAAGTTGGAGGATTGGCGCAAGTACTACAATGAGGAACGCCCGCATGGGGCGATCGGCCAGAAGACGCCGATTATGTTGCTCAATCACGTTGGCGCAGCCAGCCCGCCGTCGTGAGGAAGCCGGAAAAATCTACCCTCCGGCGGTCCAAAGTTCGGCCTCAGTGCACCAGGTGATGGACTCTACCCATTTTTGGAGGAGATTCTGGGGCTCAGGTCACGGCAATCATCGCGTCGCCCAGTAGCGCTGTGAGAAAGGCCGTCGGAGAGGCATCGCCAACGACGAACAAAACTCCGGGTAGCTTTTCAATTTTGTAAGCCGCAGCAATCTGCTGATTTGCCTTGGAGACGTCCCGTCTAAGTCGAATTTGACTGCTTGATGCCCACGCTCCTCTTGAATGAGTAGTGCCTATCAAGCCAGTGTATGAAGGATGCAGATACAAGTGTGCGCCGAGGGTGCATTCATCAGCATAACGCCTAAGAATACTATTGGTCGACTTGTCGCTTGATAAAAGTGCGAAGGGCTGACCAAAAACTGGCTCCCCAATCTGCCAAGGTACAACAATGCGTTGGTGGGCGTTTAGGTGTCCGAAAATGGAAATGGGTTCGTTTGATCTAATTTGAAGTGTGTATGTGTAAGCTGCCGCAGGCTCGTATCCATCCGCCAGAAGAGCAAATGACGGAAATTGATTCATCGCAAGCGATCGAGTGATTAAGTGAAGGAGGAGTTTGTATTCTTTGTGCCTTGCTTGTTCGGATACGTATAAGTCGACTGCACATGGCACCTTTCTAAGGCGGGGCGCCAGATATATCCGAGCTAACTCAAAGCTCTCAATCTGAGGCGGATCCGAAAGAGATTTTATTTCCGACCAAAAGCGTAGCTGCCGACCAGACACCAAAAGGTCAGGATTCTTTGATTTCAAATTGCTGGCGCCGGCTACGTTGAAACCGGCGCCTTCAAGGAGCACTGCGACTTGGTCCGTCTCCGCGGTGTCGAATCTGCCCAACGAGAGACCCTACGAACACCCCGTGGTCCCACCACAAGTATCGCACTTCAAACACGTCCCGTTCCGCACCAGCGTGAAATTCCCACATTCCCCGCAAGCCTCGCCCTCATAACCCTTCGCCCGGGCTTCGGCGCGTTTTTCGTTGGCGGCTTGTTTGGCGTGGCCGCGGGCGTCGACGCGGTTGACTTGCTCGAGCGCTTGGGCGGGCGAGAGTTTTTGCTCGGGCTCGGTCTTGAGCGCCGTTGAGCCTGAGAACTCGCCGCGGGGGCTTGAGGCGTTGAGCGCGGTGACGTTGGACGCTGTCCCACCTCGGCCGGTTTCACCGGCCGATCCTCCCCCTGCAGGGGAGGATGACACGACATCACTGCCGCCTTGCATCACTTTGAGGCGGTCGGTGCGCGAGCGGGTGAGGCCCTTCGAGACGAAGCGGGTGTCGGAGGAAGGCTTGCCCTCTTCGACGCCCTTGCCGAGCGCGTCGAAGCCTTCGCCCGACGGATCGACATGCGCAAGGTCGAAGCGCTCCATGTAGGATACGGCGAGCTCGCGGAACACATAGTCCAGAATAGACGTGGCGTATTTGATCGAATCATTGCCCTGCACCGGGCCCGACGGCTCGAACCGGGTGAAGGTGAAGGCATCGACATATTCGTCGAGTGGCACGCCGTATTGCAGGCCGAGCGAGACCGCGATGGCGAAGTTGTTCAAGAGCGAGCGCAGCGCCGCGCCCTCTTTGTGCATGTCGATGAAGATCTCGCCGAGCCGGCCGTCGTCATATTCGCCGGTGCGCAGATAGACTTTGTGGCCGCCGACCACGGCTTTCTGGGTGTAGCCCTTGCGGCGATCGGGCATGCGCTCGCGATCGCGCATGACGACGATGCGTTCGACGACTTTCTCGACGATCTTTTCGGCCAAGCCCGCAGCGCGCGCGGCCTGCGGCTTGTCGAGGAAGGCCTCGATGACGTCGTCTTCCTCATCGCCGTCGGCGATGAGCTGGCTTTGCAGCGGCTGCGAGAGCTTCGAGCCGTCGCGATAGAGCGCGTTGGCTTTCAGCCCAAGCTTCCAGGACAGCACATAGGCCGCCTTGCAGTCGGCCACCGTCGCCTCGTTCGGCATATTGATGGTCTTGGAGATGGCGCCGGAGATGAAGGGCTGCGCCGCCGCCAGCATGCGGATATGGCTGTCGACCGAGAGATAGCGCTTGCCGGTGCGGCCGCACGGATTGGCGCAGTCGAACACGGCGTAATGCTCGGGTTTCAGATGCGGCGCGCCTTCGACCGTCATGGCGCCGCAGACGTGGATGTTGGCCGCCTCGATCTCGCGCTTGGTGAAGCCGAGATGCGCGAGGAGGTCGAAGCTTGGAGCTGCTAAGTCCTCCGCGTCGACGCCGAGCTCGTCACGCAGGAAGTCGGCGCCGAGCGTCCATTTGTTGAAGGCGAATTTGATGTCGAACGCGGTCGGCAGCGCCTTTTCCACCTTCTCGATCGCCTCGGGCGTAAAGCCCTTGGCCTTCAGAGTGGTGGGATTGATCGCGGGCGCCGATGCCAGCACGCCGTGACCGACCGCATAAGCGACGATGTCGGCGATCTCGGTCTCGTTATAGCCGAGGACGCGCAGCGCTTCCGGCACCGCGCGGTTGATGATCTTGAAATAGCCGCCGCCGGCGAGTTTTTTGAACTTCACCAGCGCGAAATCGGGCTCGATGCCGGTGGTGTCGCAATCCATGACCAGGCCAATGGTGCCGGTCGGCGCCACCACGGTCGCCTGCGCATTGCGATAGCCATGCGCCTGCCCGAGCTCGAGCGCGCGGTCCCAGGCGCGCTTGGCATGTTCGGCAAGCGTCTGGTCCGGATTGAGCTTGTGGTCGAGCGGCACCGGCGGGGTGGCGACGGCCTCATAGCCGGTGCGTTCGCCGTAAGCGGCGCGGCGATGGTTGCGCATCACGCGCAGCATCGACTCGCGGTTCTCGGCAAAGCGCGGGAAGGGGCCGAGCTCCGCCGCCATTTCGGCGGAGGTGGCGTAAGCGATGCCGGTCATGATGGCGGACAGCGAGGCGCAGATGGCGCGGCCGGCTTCGGAATCGTAGGGAATGCCGGACGACATCAACAGGCCGCCGACATTGGCGTAACCCAAGCCCAGCGTGCGGAAATCGTAGGAGCGCTGCGCGATTTCCTTCGACGGGAATTGCGCCATCAGCACCGAGATTTCGAGCACGATGGTCCACAGCCGCACCGCGTGCTCGTAGCCTTCGACGTCGTAAAGCTCGCTCTTGAGCTTTTCGCCGGTCGCGGCCGCGGCCAGCGCCCGGTTGTGGAAGGAGAGGAGATTAAGCGAGGCGAGATTGCACGCCGTGTCGTCGAGGAACATGTATTCCGAGCACGGGTTCGAAGCGATGATCGGTCCCGACGCCGCGCAAGTGTGCCAGTCGTTGATGGTGGTGTGGAATTGCAGGCCCGGATCGGCGCTTGCCCATGCGGCGTAGCCGATCTTCTCCCACAAATCGCGCGCCTTCACGGTCTTGGAGATTTTTCCGGGTTTTGTGCGCCAGAACAGGTCCCAATCGCGATCGGCTTCCACCGCTTTGAGGAATTCGTCGCTGATCCGCACCGTATTATTGGAATTCTGCCCGGAGACGGTGAGATAGGCTTCGGAATCCCAATCGGTGTCGTAGGTCGGGAAATTGATGTCGGTATAGCCCTGGTGGGCGAACTGGATGACGCGGCGGATGTAATTGTCCGGCACGTGGTTCCGGCGCGCCGCCTTGATCTCGCGGCGCAGCACCGGATTCTTTTCCGGATCGAAGCAGTCGTCGCCGGAGCCCTGGCAATTGACGCAGGCCTTGAACACCGCGCGCAGGTGCCGCTGGTTGATTTTCGAGCCGGTGACGAGGTTGGCGACCTTCTGCTCCTCGAGCACCTTCCAGTCGATGAAGGCCTCGACATCCGGATGATCGACGTCGAGGATCACCATCTTGGCGGCGCGGCGCGTCGTACCGCCCGATTTGATGGCGCCCGCGGCGCGGTCGCCGATCTTCAAAAAGCTCATCAGGCCCGACGACTTGCCGCCGCCGCTCAGCTTTTCGCCTTCGCCGCGCAAGCGGGAGAAATTCGAGCCGGTGCCGGAGCCGTATTTGAACAGGCGCGCTTCGCGCACCCACAGATCCATGATCCCGCCTTCGTTGACCAGATCGTCGGAGATCGACTGGATGAAGCAGGCATGCGGCTGCGGATGCTCATAAGCCGTGGCCGATTGCACGAGCTTGCCGGTCTTGAAGTCGACGTAGAAATGGCCCTGGCTCGGGCCGTCGATGCCATAGGCCCAATGCAGGCCGGTGTTGAACCATTGCGGCGAATTCGGCGCCACCATCTGCATCGCCAGCATGTAGCGATGCTCGTCATAGAAGGCTTGGGCGTCGCTTTCCGACGAGAAATAGCCGCCCTTCCAGCCCCAATAGGTCCAGGTGCCGGCGAGCCTGTCGAACACCTGCTTTGACGACACTTCGCCGGTGAAGCGTTCGGCCTCCGGCAGCGCTTGGAGCGCCTTGTCGTCGGCCACGCTGCGCCACAGCCAGGACGGAACGGTCTCTTCCTCGACCTTCTTCAGCCGCGACGGCACGCCGGCTTTGCGGAAATATTTCTGTGCCAAGACGTCGGAGGCGACTTGCGACCATTGCTCGGGAATTTCGACGTTCTCGGCGTGGAAAACGACCGAACCGTCCGGATTACGGATTTCGCTCGTAGTCAGACGGAACGCGATGTCCGCGTAGGGCGATTGGCCTTCTTTGGTGTAGCGCCGCTCGATCCGCATTTTCTATGCCCCTTAATTCCTGGTTGCGCCGATGGCCCAGCGGGGTGACCCGCTCAATATAGGACACCGACAGTTTCCCCGCGACGCGACAGAGAAAAACTCCACCGCGTCGTTCCTCACCCCTGTTTCTGTCTGCCACCCAGCCCGTACTCACGCCGGCCGGCTTGCCCAGCCGGTTTTGTTTTGGCGCCCGGGCCACCCGTCAGGGCAGCGAAACCCATACCCGCGCCGCACGCGGCGCAGAGCTGTCCCGCAGACCTTTTTGGAGAGCCCGGCCGACTTCGTTACCCGCGCGCCGAACTTGATAAAGCTAGGCCAAGCCGATCGCGCCAGTCAAGACTTAGTATGGATGGGTTAAGATATCCCCTACATGTGGGGATAACGGGGAGAATCGGGGAGGGGATGCGCAAGTATCGGAGATTCGTAGGGAATCTGAAAGCGTGTTGATGGTGCCGAGTGCGTTTTGCTGTTCGAAACTCGCGCTCCCTAGGCTTTGCGGTCGCCTCCCACGGCCTCCCGACACCTCCGGCGCAGTCGCGTACCGGATTACCTGTGCACTGCAGCGTCACGCGACCGTCACGCAAAAACGGGGCTTTCCGCCCGATTCTGAGTGAAACTACGCAGAAAATCGGGGTTTTTGCCACTTAGCGGCCGCGGCCGACCTCGTAAGGCTTTGAATTATTGAAGAGAATCTTGTTGCGCCGGTTTCGCGCGGCGTGCCGGCGGGAACTTTTCGAAGCCGCGTTGGATTCGCTGTCGCGTAGGCCGGGCTTTTGTGCGGGTCGGTCGCGGGTTTTTGGTTAACCGTTTTTGGTTAACCTTAAAGAGGTCTCACATTCCGCGTTAGCTCACGACTTCTTGACGGGGCCATAGGGCCCGCCAATAACATTTTTGTAAATGTGTATGGCTTGGTTTCAGCGTGCGTTCCGCGTCGGAGGCATCATAGCCAGTGCCGCCCTGGTGGTTGGCTGTTCTGGCGCCATCCACAACGATCCGGTCAATCTGCCGCTCACCGCCAAGCCGGCCGAGATCGAGACCGCGCTCACTCCCGAAGTCGAGACCAATTACGACGACATGGTTGTCGCGCTGTCGTTCTCCGGCGGCGGCATGCGGGCGGCGGCGTTTTCCTATGGCGTCTTGACCGGCTTCGAAGACACCCACGTGCCGACCCGAACCGGGCAGGTGTCGCTGCTCGATCGCCTCGACTTTCTGTCCGGCGTTTCCGGCGGCTCGGTGTTGGCGGCCTATTACGGACTCAAGGGCCGCGCGGCAATCGCCGATTTCAAGCAGCGATTTCTCCTGGTCAATGCCGAGGAGGGGATAACCACCAATCTCAGTCTCGGCAATATCGCCCGCGGTCTCGCCGGCGGCGTCAACGACTCCACCGGCTTCCCGGTCTGGCTCGATGCGCATCTCTACGATCACGCGACCTTTGCGCAGCTGCTCAGCCGGCCGCGGCCGCGGGTCTGGATCAACGCCTCCGACGTCTATAACCGCACCGCATTTATTTTCGCGCCGGTGACCTTCAGCGCGCTGTGCAGCGATTTGGCGAACTATCCGGTGTCGCTTGCGGTCGCGGCTTCGGCGGCGGTGCCGGTGGTGTTCGCGCCGATCGTCATCCAGGATTACACCGGCGGCTGCCCGGTCGGGCTGCCAAGCTGGGTCGACCGCGCGCGCAGTGATCCGAACGCGGCGCCGCTGCTCAAGTCCTACGCCGACGCTTTGGAGCGCTACCGCTCGGGCGAGATCAAATACGTCAAGCTGCTCGACGGCGGCCTCGTCGACAATTACGGGCTCGCCGGTTTCACCATCGCGCGGTTGGCTTCGGAATCGCCGTTCGGGCCGCTCGCGCCGCAGGAAGCGGTCAAGCTGCGGCGCTTTCTATTCCTGATCGTCGATTCCGGCCGCGCGCCGTCGGGCAAGTGGGCGCAGACCGTGCCCGGTCCCTCCGGCGTCGATCTGATCATGGCGACATCCGACACCGCGACCGAATCCGGCGCGATCGGCAGCTATTCGGCCTTCGACAGCACTATGAACGACTGGAAAAACAGTCTGGTGCGTTGGCGCTGCGGCCTGTCGGAAGCCGATCGCCGCCGGCTCGGCGCGCCACCCGGCTGGAATTGCCACGACGTGCAGTTTTTCATCAGCCGCCTGGGGTTCGAAGGCTTGGGTCCCCAGCGTGCGGCGGCGCTCAACAGCGTCGAGACGCGATTTAAACTGCCGCCGGATCAGATCGAGATGCTGATCTCGGCCGGCCGCGATGCGCTCAATACCAATCCGAAATTCCGCGCCTTTCTCACCTCGCTCGGCCGCACGCCGCCGCCGCCGCCGCGCGGGGTGCCGGTGGCAACGACGCTTGACACGCCGCAACAGGCGCAGGCCGAGTGACTTTGCGCTCCGTCGAAAAATAGCGCCGCGGCGCGGCTTGATTCCGCCGCCGCTTCGGGCTTCAATTCAACCCGGTTCGCAACGACCGCCACAATGTCGGCCGAACCGCGCGCGGACAGGTCCCGGCGCGAGGAAAAGTCCTGGGGAGGAAAATTCATGGACGACATGCAGCGGCGCGCCTTCATCAAGGGCGCGGCCATCGGCACGCTGGCTTTCACCGTCGGCGGGGCAGAGGTCTTCCTGACGCCGCGCTTGGCGCGCGCGCAGAACGTTCCGTTGCGGACGCTCAATTCCGACCAGGCGGTAACGCTTGATGCGATGGGCGAAGCGCTGGTGCCCGGCGCCAAGGACGCCGGCATTACCCATTTCGTCGATCAGCAGCTTTCGATCCCGGCGGAAGAAGCGCTCCTTGAAGCGCGCATCATGAATGTGCGCCCGCCATTCGCGAATTTTTACCGCGCAGCCCTGGGCGCCATCGACGGCGCGAGCCAGGCGAAATATGCCGGCCGCGGCTTTGCCGCGCTCAACGCCGCCGAGCAGCACGACTTCGTCGACCTGATGCGGCAGAACAAGCTGGAGAATTGGAAAGGTCCGGGCTCGGGCTTCGTCTATTTCCTGTTGCGCACCGATGCGGTTGACGTGGTCTATGGCACCATGGACGGCTACGCGCATCTCGGCGTGCCCTATCAGGCCCACATCGCTCCGACCAGGAGCTGGTGAGATGAGCAACGAAAAAGTCGATGTCGTCATCGTTGGCGCCGGCGCCTCGGGCTCGGTGTTTGCTTCCGTGCTCGCCAAGGCCGGCAAGAAAGTCGTGCTGCTTGAATCGGGTCCCGACTGGCAGCTCGGCGATCTGATCAGCTCGGATTTCTGGGGCCGCCGCGTCAAGCCGGCGGGGCCGCCGTTTCTGCTCGAGGGCAAAAATCCCTACGGTTATGTTTATCAGGCCGGCTGGGGCGTCGGCGGCGCGGCGCTGCATTACTTCGCTAATTTCCCGCGCCTCCTGGCGAACGACTTCAAGGTCAAGAGCACTTATGGCAAGGGATTAGACTGGCCAATCGATTACGCCGACGTCGCGCCATACTACGAGAAGGTTGCCGACGAGATCGGCGTCTCGGGCGACGCCAAGGCTGAAGAGATCTGGCGGCCGGCCGGCAAGCCCTATCCGATGCCGCCGATGAAGACCTTTCCCGGCGGCGACGTCTGGAAAAGGGGTTTCGAAGCCGTCGGCATGCGGCTTGCGCCCAGCGCCGTCGGCATCAATTCGACCGAATTCAAGGGCCGTCCCGCCTGCATCTATGACGGCTGGTGCCACGTCGGCTGTCCGATCGGCGCTTTGGCCAATCCGCACGTGACTTATCTCGGCGACGCGAAAAAAGCCGGCGCCGAAGTGCGGGCGCATTCGACCGTCACTCGCGTTCTCACCAGCGCCGACGGCAAAAAGGTCACCGGCGTCGAATATTACGACGCCAAGAAAGAAAAGCAGGTGCAAGAAGCGAGCGTCGTGGTGCTGGCCGCATGGGCGGCGCAAAACCCGCGGCTCTTGCTCGCCTCGGCGACCGACAAACACGCCGACGGGCTTGCTAATGCGAGCAAGCTTGTCGGCAAATACCTGCTCGCCCATTTTGCGTCGAACACCTCGGCGCTGTTCGACCAGGATCTGCAGCCCTATATGGGCACCATCGCCGGGCAGTATTATTCCTACGACCGTTACGACAAGAATTCCTACCAAGACAAAGGCGCTTTCGGTTCGACCTTCATGGTCGCGGGCTCCGCTCAGCGCTATAGCGCGCTCGGCGGCGTCGCCAATGCGCGGCTCGATTTGTTCGGCGCGGATCTTGCCGCCTTCATGAAACGCGCCGCGACCGGCTATACCCGCATCACCGCCTTCGGCGAGGAGATGCCGCTTCTTGAGAACCGCGTCGAACTGGCGAGCGACAAGGACGAATTCGGTGTGCCGCTCGGCAAGATCACCCACGGCTTCAACGACGAGGCGGTCGCGCTGTTCAATGCCAATTTCGACCAAGGCCTCGCCATCGCCAAAGCGACCGGCGCCAAGGAAGTGTGGTCGAACAAGGGCCCGATGCCGACCATCCATCTGATGGGCGGCACCATCATGGGCAACGGGGCAGGGGATTCAGTCACCAACAGTTACGGCCAGACCCACGAGATCCCCAATCTCTGGATTGCCGGCCCCGGCATCTTCCCAACCAGCGGCGCGCCGAACCCGACCTATACGATCTTCGCGCTGTCGCAACGCGGGGCGGAGAATCTGGCGAAGAATTGGGGAACGGTCGCGGGGTGATTGCGCGGAACGTCTGATAAACGAACTCACCCTGTCGGATCGCGATCGGCTCCGGACGGTCACCCTGCCGTCGGGTGAATGAGCATCGGCAGGCTTTGCAGTCGCAGCTCGCCGACGGCGCCGCCGTAGACCGGTTTGAAATCGGGATCGCGGAGGCAGGCGTTCGGAAACCGCGTCAACAGCCGCGTCATCGCGATGGTGATCGTCGAGCGGCCGAGGAGGTTGCCGATGCAATGGTGAGGTCCGGCGCCGAACGACATGATCCGCTGGGGTTTGCGATGAATGTCGAAGCGCAGGGGATCGGGGAAGAAGTCGGGATCATAGTTCGGCGCCAGAGGTGAAGGGCGTACCACCGTTCCCTTCGGAATACGGGTTCCGCCGACCTCGGTGTCGCAGGTGGTAATCCGCGGGAAAGTGAAATAGCCGTTGCTGCCGAGGCGCAGGCATTCCTCGATCGCCTCGCGGATCAAGCTCGGATTGTCGATCAATTCGCGGCGCTGTTCGTCATGCGTGTAAAGCAGGTAGAGCGCGCCGCCCGCGGCGCGGCTGGTCGCCGAGAGCGACGCCCCGCAAATGCCAAAAATCTGGTCGAACAGCTCGCGCTCGCTGAGCTGGTCGCCTTGCTCGCGCGCGTTGACAAGGTCGCTGATGAAATCGGACCGCGGATTGGCGCGGCGCTCCTCGATGATGATCCTGATTTCTGCCATGGCGCGATCGAAGGCCTGCCGCAGCGCCGGCGGCCAGGTCTCGCCCGGTTTGACATAGGTCGTTCCCGGGATGAGATCGTGAAACGCCACGAACACGGATTTGCGGCGCTCGTCCATGTCGATCATGGCTTCCAGCAAGGCATCGACCACTAAGTGGGTGCCGTAATCCTTCATGCCGTCGAATTCGATTCCCCGAGCTTCGATCCTGTCGAGCATGCGGTCCATGATCCTGCCGATGCTGTCTTCAAGCTGAGCAACTCGGCGCGACGAAAATGCGGGAATGAGCAGCCGACGAACACGGGCGTGCTGCTCACCATCCATTTGCGTGACGAACTGGGCGTCCATTGCCTTGTTGAATGCCTCCCAGCCGGGCCCGCGTGGCATTTCGGAGGCGAATGTTTTGGTGTCGGAAAACACCTGCCGGGCGTCCAAGTAGCGACCGACGATCACTTGCGGCCGCTGCCCGGGCGCGACGGCGTAGAATGGACGTCGTCGCGCCCATTCGGCCATGTGGCGATGCGCATTGGCTTTGAACTCGGCGCTGCCGGGATCCAGTTCGACCACGATGTCGCGATCGATGTCCGCGGGCGGCAAGGCGGAAGGACCGTAATTGGCAACAACGCCCGACACTGATCGTTCTCCTGGGTTTTCCCCCGGGGCCGCTTTAACGCAGCGCGTCCCTCATGAGCCTAAACACTCTTTTACAGCAGTCTAGGTCAAGTCTGCGTTGCCTTCGATAACGGAAAGCGCCAATGCATGAGCCGCTACCGCTTGAGGACAAAAATGATGGTGCGCCGGATTACGAAACAGAAGGAGGCGCTTCAGTCGAACTTTTTCGGAAGATGTTTCACTCCGCCGCCGCCTTGCTGTGCCCGAGCCTTCGGCTGAGCGCGTGCAGCAGGCCTTCGGCGGCCTCCGCGATTACTGTGCCGGGCGGAAAGATCGCCTCGGCGCCGGCCGATTTCAGCGCCTCATAGTCCTGCGGCGGCACCACGCCGCCGACCACGATCATGATGTCGCCGCGGCCTTGTTTGGTGAGTTCGGCTTTTAGTTCCGGCACCGATGTCAGATGCGCGGCGGCAAGGGATGAGACGCCGAGGATGTGGACGTCGTTCTCGACCGCCTGGCGCGCGGCTTCGGCCGGCGTTGCGAACAACGCGCCGATGTCGACGTCGAAGCCGAGATCGGCGAAGGCCGACGCAATCACCTTCTGGCCGCGATCGTGGCCGTCCTGTCCGATCTTGGCGACCAGAATGCGCGGCCTTCGGCCTTCGTTCTCTTCGAATTCGGCGACTAGCTTTTGCACCCGTTCGACGGCGTCCGTCATGCCGACCTCCCGCCTGTAGACCCCGGAAATCGCCTTGATCTCGGCGCGGTGGCGGCCGAACACCTGTTCCAGTGCCATGGAAATTTCGCCGACGGTCGCCTTAGCGCGCGCGGCGTCGATCGCGAGCGCCAATAGATTGTCGTTACCGCCCGAGGCGTTCCGCGTCAGCGTGTCGAGCGCAGCGGCGACGGCTTTTGGATCGCGTTCGTGCTTGAGCCGGCCGAGCTTGTCGACTTGCAATTGCCGCACCGCCGCGTTGTCGATCTTGAGAACGTCGATCGGTGCCTCGTTGCGCGGCCGGTATTTGTTGACGCCGATCACGGCTTGAGCGCCGGCATCGATCCGCGCTTGCGTCCGCGCGGCGGCCTCTTCGATGCGCAGCTTCGGCAAGCCCGCCTCAATGGCGCGGGTCATGCCGCCAAGGCCTTCCACCTCGCCGATATGCGCCCAAGCTCTGGCGGCGAGATCGTAAGTGAGCCGTTCGACATAGAACGAGCCGCCCCACGGATCGATCGTCCGTGTGATGCCGCTCTCGCGCTGCAGCACGATCTGGGAGTTGCGGGCGATGCGGGCGGAAAAATCGGTCGGCAGAGCCAGCGCCTCGTCGAGCGCATTGGTGTGCAGCGACTGGGTGCCGCCTTGTGTTGCCGCCATGGCCTCGATGGCGGTGCGCGTGACATTGTTGAAGACGTCTTGCGCGGTGAGCGACCAGCCCGACGTCTGGCAATGCGTGCGCAGCGACAGCGAACGCTCGTCCTTCGGATCGAACTGTTTCATCAGCTTCGCCCATAGCACGCGCGCGGCGCGGAGCTTTGCGATCTCCATGAAATAATTCATGCCGATGCCGAAGAAGAACGACAGCCGCGGCGCGAAGCGGTCGACCAGGAGATTCACGGCAAGTCCAGCGCGCACATATTCGACGCCGTCGGCGAGCGTATAGGCAAGTTCGAGGTCGGCGGTCGCTCCGGCCTCCTGCATGTGATAGCCGGAGATCGAGATCGAATTGAACTTCGGCATATGCGCCGAGGTGTAGGCGAAAATATCGGAGATGATGCGCAGCGACGGCGTCGGCGGGTAGATATAGGTGTTGCGCACCATGAACTCTTTGAGGATGTCGTTCTGGATGGTGCCGGCGAGTTTTTCCGGCGGCACGCCTTGCTCCTCGGCGGCGACGATATAAAGCGCCAGCACCGGCAGCACAGCGCCGTTCATGGTCATCGATACCGACATCTTGTCGAGCGGGATGCCGGCAAACAGCGTGCGCATGTCGTAGATGGAATCGATGGCGACGCCCGCCATGCCGACATCGCCGGAGACGCGCGGGTGATCGGAGTCATAGCCGCGATGGGTGGCGAGATCGAAGGCGATCGACAGGCCTTTCTGGCCGGCGGCGAGATTGCGCCGGTAGAAGGCGTTGGAATCCTCGGCGGTGGAGAAGCCGGCATATTGCCGGATGGTCCAGGGCTGGGTGACGTACATGGTCGGATAAGGGCCGCGCAGATAGGGCGCGATGCCGGGATAGGAATTCAGACCGTCGAGACCATCGAGATCGGCTGCGTCATAGCCGCCTTTGACCGCGATGCCTTCAGGGGTGAGCCAAGGCGCGGCAGGCGCGGGCGAGGCGCCAGCCGCGTCGGCGAATGCAACTTGCGTAAAATTCGGGATTCGGCTCATGCGCCACCCGTCCTTGCGGTTCCCCGGTCGGTGCTTTCCAGAATATCGTATGCCGCGTTCAAAGTCGAAAGCAGGTCGCAGCCCTCGTAAATAAAGGACTGCACGCCGGCTTCGCGGAAGCCCGCTTCCCGTTCGCCGGGCCGGCCAGCGAGATAGATATGGCGGGCGCCCGCAGCCTTGAGCGCTTGCGCGGCTTTGGCCGCCTCGCGCTCATAGACCTTGTCCGACGAACAAAGACACGCTGAGGCCGCGCCCGACGCCTTGAAGGCTGCGGCAATGGGGACAGCGTCTTCATCGCCGCTCACGCCTTCGATGCCGCCTGCTTCGAAAAAATTCTTGGCGAACATGGCGCGCGCGGTGAAGTCCGCCGGCGTGCCGAGCGTGGCCAGAAAGATTTTCGGTCGCGCGCCGATCTTGGCCAAAATTTCGTCGGATGCATCGCGCAGGGCTTCGAACGGTTCGGCGAGACGCAGCCGCGGTAGCGCCTTCGCGACCGCCGGCTCGCCATCGGGCGATGGCTGAGCAACGACGTCGAGAACCGCAGGCATGGCTTCGTGGATATTGGGAAACGCGTTGGCGCCGGTCAGGATATCTTTGCCGCGAGCAAAAGCTTTCTGTCGCTCGGCGCGCATCGCGCCGACCGCCTCTTGGATCGATCCGGCTTCCAGCGCCGCCCATACACCACCCGATTTCTCGATCTCCTGGAAATCCTGCCACGCCGCGGCGCACAGTTGTTCGGTGATGGCCTCAAGCGCGCCGGAGCCAGCGGCCGGATCGGCGACGCGCGCCAGGTTCGACTCTTCCAGAAGAACAAGCTGGGTATTGCGCGCGGCGCGGCGGGCGAACGCATCCGGCAGGCCGAGTGGTGCGGTATGCGGCAGCGCCGTAATGGCGTCGGCGCCGCCGAGGCCCGCGGCGGCCACCGCGACGGCGGTGCGCAGCATGTTGGAATAGGCATCGCGCCGGCTCATCATCCGCCACGCGGTTTCGGCCGTGATCATCGCGGGCTTCGGTGTCAGCCCGCAGGCGGTTTCGACGCGCGCCCATAATTTTCGCGCGGCGCGAAATTTTGCCATGGTGATGAATTGCTCGGCGTCCGCCGACAGCCGGAAATAAACCGCGTCGCGCGCCGCTTCGAGTGCTATGCCATTTGCGCGGCTGTGGGTTTCGAGCGCGCGCAGATAGGCAACGCCGCTTGACAGCGCAAAGGCGAGTTCCTGCGCGGGCGAGCCGCCGGCGTTGTGAATGATACGGCCGTCGGCGACCGCGAACGGTCCGCGAAAGCCCGCGCCGGCCAGTTCGCCGACCATTGTCGCGAAAGCGGACTCTAGCTCCTTCCAGCTCCGCGGGCTTTTTCCCGACGCGGCGAAGCCGCCGATCGGATTGATGCTGAAACGCAAATCAAGCGAGGCGGGCGCGAGGCCGCGGCTTTTGACCAAAGCGGCGAGGTCGTGGACGATATGGCGCGACGACGGGCTGAGATTAAGGTCGACGGCGATGAGGCCGAGCTCGACACCGTCGAGGACGCGCGCGAGCGCCGCAGCCGACGCTTGCAGCCCATAACCGTTGGCGCTGACCGAGCCGGCGAAGACCAGCACCAGGCCGTTGGCGCCGTTGTCGAGGTCGTCAAGCGCTTGCGCGTTGGCGGCGGCCGGATCGGGATGATCGACGCGCTGCAATAGCGTCCAGGCGGCGCCCGGCGCGCGGCCGGCAACGGCGCGCGCGGTCATGGCGGGCTCGTAAAGGGGATCGACCGTCAGGCCGTCATGGATGCGGCTCACCAGGCGCTCGAATGGCGCGCCCTTGAGCACGGCGCCGACGAGCTTACGCCAGTCGTCGCGCGTCGCAGGCGCAAAATCGCCGGCAAACGACAATGTTTCGGGAGCCGTCATTGTCTTAAAATGCCATGGTCGGCCCGTTGGGCCAAGACGCGCCTGGCTAAATCGGCCAGCAGGCCCGGCCGTGCAATTGCCGTGCCGCCTGCCGGCGCAGGGCGTGGGCTCATTAGGTCCAGGCCAGGCCCGGTTTCAGGGCTAGTGCAGACATCGAAAACTGCATGTGTTGACTCTGCACGCGACCCATCAGCGCCCTGGGCTAAACTAAATCGCCTTGCGGAAAATATGTAAGGTCGGGCGATGGCCATCATTCCGGCTTGATGTTTGCCGCCCGGATCACCTTGCCCCATTTCACAGTCTCATCGGCGAGGTACTTGCCGAACTCGGGTGGCGAAAGCGCGAATGGCACAGAACCCAACGCGATAAGTCTTGCTTTGAGCGCGTCATCAGCCAGACCCGCATTGATCTCGGCATTGAGCTTGGCAATGATTTCGGTCGGAGTGCCCGCCGGTGCGCAGATCCCATACCACGCGCTTGCGTCGTAGCCGGGTACGAAATCGGCGATCGCTGGGATGTCGGGGAGCACCGGTGAGCGTGTTGAAGTGGTGACCGCCAATGCACGAAGCTTGCCGGCTTTGATGTACTCGATTGACGACGGCAACGGAGCGAACATCAGCTGCAATTGCCCGCCGAGCAGGTCATTCAGGGCCGGCGGCGAGCCCCGATAGGGGACGTGCACGAGATCGACGCCGGCCATGAGCTTGAACAACTCGCCAGCCATATGGAGCGAGCTGCCGACTCCGGCCGAGCCGTAGTTGATTTTGCCCGGATTAGCCTTGGCATAGGCAATGAATTCCGGAACCGTCGTGGCCGGAAAAGAGGGATGCACTTCCATGGCAAGAGGCTCGCGACTGATGCCGGCGACGGGGATCATATCGCGCAGGAAGTTGTAATTGAGCTTGTCATAGAGCGTGGCGTTGACGGCATTACCGACGGAGGTCAGCAGCAGCGCGTAGCCGTCAGCCGGGGCCTGCACGACGACCTCGGTCGCGATATTTCCACCGGCGCCGGTTCGGCTTTCAACGATGAATGGCTGACCGAGCCGCTCGGACAGCCATTGTCCGAAGAGGTGCGCGAGGATGTCCGGTGCACCGCCCGGAGCGAAACCGACGACGATGCGGACCGGCCGTGCCGGATAGCCTTGCGCCCTTGCGCTCGGAATTGCAGCCGAGGACGCGGCGACACCCGCGACCAGATGCAAAAATTTTCGCCGGGCAAGCGTCATGGCGATCACCTTGTTGCCGCGTGACATTAACACGAGCACACGGTGGTAAAGCAGTTTTCAGCGGTTCTCACCCGCGGTCTTGATTTTGCGGATGGGTGTTCAAGAGCGACGCTAGTTTTTCAATGCCGGTGGTATCCAGGCGCCTGAGCGCGTCGCCGACGCGCCTACCGGCGATGACGCGATCGGGAACGACCTCGGCAAGGGGAACCAGCACAAAGGCGCGCTCGAACAGCCGCGGGTGCGGCAGCGTCAGTTCGGCATTGGAAAGCACAAGATCGTCATATGCCAGCAGGTCGATATCGATCCTGCGCGGGCCCCAGCGGCGCTCGCGATGGCGGTCGCGACCGAGCGCGTATTCGGTTTCAATCGCGCGCGCCAATAGAGCGTGCGGCGCAAGGCTCGTTGCGACGGCGATGACGGCGTTGATGAAAGGTGGTTGGTCGGCGACGCCCCAGGGCGGGGTGCGGTAATCCGACGAGCGCGCAACCAATCGGGTCGCTGTGCCTTCGCACAGCATGGCGATAGCCCGGTCGAAGGTGCTTCGCACGTCGCCGATATTGCCGCCGAGCGCGAGCAAAGCCTGAACCGAGTCCCTGGCCGCGGTGTCAACCACGCTTGCGTTCACGCGTTCGCGCGACGACGACGCCGACATCGGTGAAGGTCGCAGCGATGGGCGCGTGCGGTTTGTGGACGGTGATGCGCACGCTGCGCAGCGGCGGGAAACGCTCGAGGAGCGCCTCGGCAACGGCGCCGGCGGCGGCCTCGACGAGGCGATAGCGGCGTGTACAGAACGCCTCGCTCGCCGTTTTCACCACGGTGTCATAGGAGATGGTATCCTTGAGCTTGTCGCTGCGCGAGGCGGCGGCAAGATCGATATCAAGGGCGAGGTCGAGCTGGAAGGTCTGGCCGACCTTGGCTTCGTGCTGCATCACGCCGTGATAGGCATGCAGCACTAGGCCGGTGACGAAGACCGCGTCGCTCATCGGGCGTGCCTGATGGCGGCGGTGACGGCGAGCGCCTGTACCGTCGGCGCGACGTCGTGGGTCCGGATGATGGCGGCGCCACTTCCGACCGCGGCGAGATGCGCGGCGAGCGAGCCGCCGAGCCGTTCCATCGGCTCTGACGGCGCGATCGAATTGATGAAGCGCTTGCGCGACGCGCCGACCAGAAGCGGCAGATCGAAACCGCGAAAGGCATCGAGCCGCGCCAGACAGATCAGACTCTGCTCCACCGTCTTCCCGAAACCGATGCCGGGATCGAGTACGATGCGGTCATGGCCGATGCCCGCGGCCCAGGCGATCTCGAGCGAGCGCGAGAAGAACTCCGTAACGTCGGCAATAATGTCGATGGCGGGGTCGGCGGTGTCGCGATTGTGCATGATTATGACGGGCGCGCCATGCTCGGCGACGACGCGTCCCATGTCTGGATCGCGCTGCAAGCCCCAGACGTCGTTGACCATGGAGGCTCCAGCGTCGAGCGCCCACGCCGCCACTTTAGCTTTCATGGTGTCGACGGAAACCGGAATGCCGATGGTGGCGACGGCGGGCAGGATCGGCTCGAGTCGCTCGCGCTCCTCGTCCGACGATACCGCGTGGGCGCCGCCATAGGGCCGGGTCGACTCGGCGCCGATATCGATAATGTCGGCGCCTTCGGCAGCCAGCCGCCGGGCATGCTCGATCGCGGCAGCCGGTTGCATGAAGAGACCGCCGTCGGAAAACGAGTCCGGCGTGACATTGAGGACGCCCATCACCAGCGGACGCGCCTTGGCCAATAGCCACGCCAGAACGTCACTGCCGGGCGCCGTGCTCGGTGCCGCAGCCGCGTGATCGGTCGCGCGATGGGGCGCATCCTTGGCCACTGCTTTGGCCATGCTTGCGGTCATCCTCGGCGGTGTTTTTGGCCGTTCTCGGCCGCGCTCTGGGCTGTCGCTTTGCGCGGTCAATAGCCGCAAGTCAAGCCGTCGCGACCGGCGGGGAATGGTGGGAAAATGGCGCCCTGTTCGGCACCATGTCGGGCGTCCCGTGATCGGGCTCAATAGCAGATCAGCGGCGGCAGTTTTTTGGCGGTTTCGATCCAGCGCGTCACGGTGCTCACCGACGGCAGAACCCGCACTAATTTCCGTTTGGTATTGATGTCCGCCATGGCCTGCGCCAGCTTCTGCGGATTGCGGAACCGAAGCTCATTGGCGGTCCGAACGCCCGCAGCACGCAGTAATTCGCAATATTCGCAGCCGATACCCTTGACGCGCATGCGATCGGCGGCGGTCACCCAGTCGAGGACGACTTTCTCGGGCGTGCCGGTCTTCAAGGCGAGCTTGAGCCGCTGCTTTGGCGTCTTCGCCGAGTGTAGCAGGCCGACGGTCGTGCGTATCCCGTTCGACTTCAGGACTTCCGCGATATCGGTGCCGATGCCCTGAATGGTGGTGATGGGATAGGTCATCGATGCCCCCGCCTCAACGCAATAGTGTCGCGGCGAACCCGCCGGTGGTTCAAACAAATTGCGCCAGACCTGGAATTGCACCGACGATCTCGCCGACCGCATCTTCGCCGGCCTTCTCCCGCGCATAGGCCAAGACCGCGCGCGCAAGGCTTTGGACTTGCCCCATGCTCAACCCCGCCGACATCATGCGCGGTCCTTCCTTGACCAGGAAGTCGAGAATGATGCCGACAGATTTTTCCGCCGCCGCTCGGTCAATGCCGATATCGGCGACCAGACGTCCGATCAGTTCGTCCATTGCCCCTCGTCAGCCCCGCACTGTCGGCAGGTTCGGGCGATAATGAAGATTCAAACGCAAGGTGACAAGACTATGTCGATAAATCGGACCATTCCGCACGTGTCGCGGCGTCGAAACTTGGCGGAGCGTTGCAATCTTGCAACGCATGAACAAAGGCAGAGCGGCAGTGGCAATGAGCAGCGGCGAAGATTATAAAATCATAACAGCCCGGAGCGCTCTTTGGTCCGACCGCGCAGGGCGGGTCGATCGAGCGTGGGCGTTGAGGCGGTGAATTATGACAGCATCGGAAGTCCTATCCGCGGTCCTTGATCGCGTCGACCGCGATCTCGAGCAAAGCCTCGATCGCCTGTTCGCGCTATTGCGCATCCAGTCGGTATCGACCGACCCGGCCTATGCGGCGCACTGCCGGGAGGCCGCCGAGCACGTTGCAGCTGATCTCCGCGGCCTCGGCTTTGAAACAAGCGTGCGGCCGACGCAGGGCCATCCAGTCGTGATCGGCAAAAGCGCTAACGGCCAAACCGGGGGCAAAGCGCCGCGCGTGCTGTTCTACGGCCATTATGACGTGCAACCGGTCGACCCGCTCGATCTGTGGCAGACCCCGCCATTCGAGCCGCGCATCGAGACGCTTCCCGGCGGGCGGAAGATCATCGTCGCCCGCGGCGCTTGCGACGACAAGGGTCAGGCCATGACCTTCATCGAAGCCTGCCGCGCCTTCAAAGTGGTCACCGGCAGGCTGCCGCTCGACATCACGATGCTGATGGAGGGCGAGGAGGAGTGCGGCTCAAAGCATCTGTTCGGATTCGTGCGCGACAATGCCGCGGAGCTCAAGCGCGACCTGGCCTTGGTCTGCGACACCGGCATGTGGGACGCGGAGACCCCTTCGATCACGACCTCGCTGCGCGGTCTCGTCTATGAAGAAGTCAGGCTGACTTGCGCCGACCGCGATCTGCATTCGGGTCTGTTCGGCGGCGCGGCGCGCAATCCGATCCATGTGCTCGCCGGCGTTATTTCCGCGCTGCACAAAGCGGACGGTTCGGTGGCCATTCCCGGTTTCTATGACGGCGTTCATGACTTGCCGGTCGATATCAAGGAGGATCTCGCAGGCCTCGGCCTCACCGCGGAAAAATTTCTTGGTCCCATCGGGTTGAAAATCCCGGCCGGCGAAGACGGCCGCATGCTGATCGAGCAGATCTCGACGCGGCCGACGGCGGAGGTCAATGGCATCATCGGCGGCTATACCGGGGAGGGCGCCAAGACCGTGATCCCCGGCAAGGCCATGGCCAAAGTGTCGTTTCGCCTTGTTGGCGCGCAGGACCCGGAGAAAGTCAGGCTGGCCTTTCGCGACTTCGTGCGCGCGCGCGTGCCCGCCGATTGCAGCGTCGAATTCGGCAATTTCACCAGCGCGCCGGCGTTCGATGTGGCGTTCGACAATCCCGCGCTGACCAAGGCGGGCGCGGCGCTGGCCGAGGAATGGGGCAAGAAGACGGTGACGGTCGGCGCCGGCGGCTCGATCCCGATCGTCGGAGATTTCAAGTCGGTACTCGGCATGGATACGCTGATGGTCGGCTTTGCGCTCGACGACGACCGCGTGCATTCGCCGAACGAGAAATACGATCTCAAATCGTTCCACAAAGGCATTCGCAGCTGGGCGCGGATCATGGCGGCGCTGGCCGACTAATCCGATGCATCCGGCTGCGAAGGCGAACACCAAGGGAGGACTCTCATGAGGCTTTCAATTGTTGCCGTCGCAGCTTGCGCCGCGACACTCACTGCGTTCGCGGCGATGTCGACAGCGGCCATGGCCGCCGGCGTCGACAAGCTCTACATCCTCGATTGCGGCCACGGCTCCGCGCCCGACCAATCGCGCTGGTCGCCTGGCGTCAATGTCGGGGTGCCGATGCAATTGTCCGACAACTGCTACCTCATTCACCACGCACAAGACTGGTTCTTGTGGGATACCGGCATCAGCGACGCGGTCGCCGCCATGCCGGACGGGCTGAAGGGTGAAAACGGCGCGCCAGGCTGGACCCGGCCGAAAACGCTCGAAGGCCAGCTCGCGCAGATCGGGGTGAAGCCGGCCGACATCAAAGCTATCGCGGTATCGCACACCCATCCCGACCACATCGGCAATGTCGAAGAGTTCCCGCAGGCTATGCTTTACGTGCAGAAAGCCGAATACGATTGGCCGGGCTTAAACGGCGCGCCGCGCTTTAACCCCAACCATCCGGTGACCAAGCTCGAGGGCGATTATGATGTGTTCGGCGATGGCTCCGTCACGATCATCTCGACGCCGGGCCACACGCCGGGTCATCAGTCTCTGCTGGTCAAGTTGCCGAAAACCGGCGCGGTGGTGCTGTCAGGCGACGTCGCTCACTTCAAGGACAACTGGGACAATCGCCGCGTGCCGGGTTTCAACACCAGCAAGGACCAAAGTCTGACATCGATGCAGCGCATCGCCGACATCCTGACCAAAGAGCATGCGCAGCTGTGGATCAACCACGACAAGCCGCAGACCGACGCGCAAAAGAAGTCGCCGGACTTCTACGAATAAAGCTACGCTCCCGACTCGCTGACATGTCCGCCGCGTCGCCGGCTTTGTTCGCTTGCTCGTCGACGGTAGGGCGCAGCTTGCGTGTCAAACCGCTTTGGCGTCGTGGGCGGCAGGACGGGTTTCCGCGGCGGCGCCGAATTCATCGACGATTTGGGCGACGAGATTCTTGGCTTTCGTCAGCGCCGCGCAGATGCGGTCTTTGCTCGGCGAGTCGGGCCAATCCGAAAGTGTGGTTTCTTGCTGATCGAGCGCGCTCTTCAGATTGCGCAGCTTCTCCAGCACATGCCGCGGCTCGGCATCGAGGAAATGGGCTTGCAGCGTGCGCGTCAAAAAATGCAGAACGTCGCTGTCGTCACGTCGATCGATAGAGTTAGGCGAAGGCATATGACTGCCAGCGTTTATCTCCGCCACTTTCGACATTAACCGTCCCTTGGCGGGTGCCTGGCGTGCCGACGATTGGCGTTGCCAAACTATCCCGCGCCCTCCACGCTTCGCCCCAAGTCTTGCGGTCATACAGTAATTTGCACCGGGGCGAGACGAGAATGCGTAGAACCTCTGTCAGAAATTTCCTGACATGTTTACGCGCGCTTTACCGTGCGATCGGCGCCGCGCAGTTTGTTTAAGCACGATCTTGCTGAAAAAGCCAGCATTCGCCGTTGCGGAGCCTGCTCTAAAGCTCCAGCCATCCTTGGACGGATGCATAGCGAACCAATTCAGCGCGCGTCTTTAGTCCAAGCTTGTCGAGACCGCGCGCCTTGTAGGTCTCGACGGATTTCACGCCGACGTCGAGCCGGCATGCGATTTCCTTGTTGGTAAAGCCCAGCGCCGCCATTCTTAGGACTTCGGTCTCGCGCTCGGTCAGCGCCGGCGCGGTTCTGCGACTTGAAGCCGGCCTGGCGTAGATGCCCTTGCCGTCGAACAGGCGGCCGGCAATTGCCGGATCGACATAAGTTCCGCCGAGCATGACAGTGCGGATGCCCTGCACGAGATTTTCCACCGCCGATCTTTTCAGGATATAGCCCCGGGCGCCGGCTTCCAGAGCCTGCTTTAGATAGGCCCTGTCTTCGTGCAGCGTCAGCACCAGCACGCGCAACTGCGGAAATTCTCCGGTCAGCCGGCGGCAGAGTACGATGCCGTTGAGCTCAGGCATCGATATGTCGAGCACGGCCACGTCTGGGCGTTGTTCGCGGACGACTTTCAACGCGGCCAGACCACTCGGGGCCTCGCCCGCCAGTTCGAAATCGCTTTCCGCCCGCACCAGATTGCGTAGCCCGTCGAGGACGATGGGGTGATCGTCGGCAAGCACGATGCGAATTTTTGTCGTATCGTTTTGTGTCATGCCGCCGGCCCTTGACCGTCGAGAAGTATGCGGGCGAAGATCGTCGTGCCGGCTCCGATCGCGGATTCGATTTCAAGCGTGCCGCCGATCAGCGAGAGCCGCTCGCGCATGCCGTCGAGACCAAGGCCGCGATGCGCGCCGAGCTTGGCGCCGGCGGCGCCGACGTCAAAACCGCAACCGTTGTCCTCGATGATCACCTGCAGCGTCAGGTCGGCGCGGCGGATTACGACGCTGACGTCGGAAGGCCGCTGAGCATGCTTGACGATGTTCGTCAGCCCCTCCTGCACGATCCGATAAATCGTTGTGCCGATCTCGTTCGGCACGTCATCGAGGCCGGATTCGCCGCAATGAAAATCGACGTCCGTGCCGCACCGCTCGCTCCAATCGGCAATGTAGCTCGCGAGCGCTTTGCGCAAGCCCAGTTCGTCGATCGACGGTGGCCGCAATTCCCATGCAATGCGATGCAGCGTCTTGCCCATTTCTTCCATGTTCTTGCGAACGCGATGCAGACGATCGTGCGCGGGCCCGGAAATCAGCGAATCGATCGCGTTGAGTTCCAAGATCGCGGCGATCAGACTTTGTCCTGCCTGATCGTGCAGTTCGTGCGACAGCCGGAGCCGCTCGTTTTCTTCCGCCATCGATAAGTGTCGCCGCAGGCCGATGACCAAATGAGATTTTCGCTCGCTTTCGGCCAATAATCGCGAATTGGCGCGCGACAGATCGTCCAACAGACGGTCACGTTCGGTCAGGAGCGCGGCGGTCGGGAGCGCCCAGAATGAGGTGATGGTCAAGAACGACTGCAAGCCCAAGATTTGCGCCGACAGTTCCGTTAGGGGCAGAAAGGGCTGGCCGATGCCCAAAACGACGAAGCCGGTGCCGATCAGCGCCGTCACGAGGGTGGTAGCGGTTGCGCCGAGCAGGCCGAACCTCACCGTGGCGATCAATATCGCCGGACCGATGATGAAGACGCCCGGCCGGAAATATGCGGTAAAGACGCCGATGGCGATGACGAAGGCGAGCACCGCCGCGGCTTCGAGCCGCCGCTCGCGCAGACGCAACCCACGCCATTGCCGCGACGTGACGCAGACCGCGAACGGCACCACGATAACCATTGCGAGCGCGTGGCCGACATACCAGTTGCGCCACATCGAGTTCCAAGAAAATCCGTACGCCGGGCCGATCGCCATTGCACAGATGATGGTACTTGCGACTGGCGCCAGACCGCCGGCAATGGTGACGAATATCAGCAAGTTTCGAAACGACGCGAGATTTGATGCATCGATGCGACACAGCGATAACAATGCGACGGCGACGGTGATCTCGGCCGTGTTGGCGAGCATCAGGATCGCCGAAAACGTCGGAGCGTCGCCCTCGATCGCGCCGGAGAAAGCCGTCGCGGCGACGCCGCCCAGAAATATCGAGGCGTAATTGCGGAGGCTGCGAGCGTGGCTGAGGAGGGCGGCCACGATAATGGCGTTGGCCGCCCAAAGGCCGCCGAGGAACCGCGACGCATGGGTAAACTCAATGCTCAGAATCGAGACGGCGAAAATGGCCGTCGGCAGCAGCAAATGCCCGGCCAATGTCAGATTCGCCAACGGCTCCCGGGTGACGACGACAGACTCCTGGGAAGCCCGTTCGCCCATCGCCATCGGGCGCAGCCTTGGCGCTGCGGCCGGCGCGGGGCCGCGCGTGAAATTAGCCAACACATTTGAAAGCAGCATTCCGCTTCAGCCTTATTCGGTTGCGGCGGCAATTTCACGCGGACTGACGAAACGCTCCAGGCGTCCGGCTTGTGCGCGCAGGAGCGCCCAATCGTCAATTGCCAAGTCGATGACGACGAGGCCCGAGGTCGGCAATTTTTCGGCGATTCGTTTGCGCGCGTCCACCGCGCCGGACGCGATCAGCTGCACCGCGATATCGTGCAAACTTGGATTATGTCCGACGATAAGAAGGGCCGGCGCCTTGCGCGTCTCGCCGATGACGCCGAAAAGTGTTTCGGTATCGGCGTTGTAGATGCGAGGTTCGACCACCATCGGCGGCGTCCTGGCAAATGCGGCAGCGACCAGCGCCCAGGTCTCTTGCGCCCGCGTCGCGGGCGAAACGATGGCGAGGTCCGGAACAAGGCCGTGATGCGCCATATAAGCCCCGATCACCGAGGCGTCGGCACGGCCGCGTTTTAACAGCTTGCGGTCGCGGTCGCGCTCACCGGGCTCGGCGCGCTCCGTCTTCGCATGGCGCAGCAGCAGCAGACGACGCATCGCGGTAATGTCGCTTTCTCGGCAAAAAGAGTCTAGTCGGGTGGGGGGTGAACCCCCTACATAGCAGCAACAAACTCGCCGGCCAAATTTCCGGATAAAGCAAGATGAGTGACGTCGATACCAAGGCCTATGGCGATAGTTGCTACGCCGCCACAATAGTGGATGCGCCGGCGCGCCCGCCTTTGTCGTTCGACACCGATGTCGACGTCTGCGTGGTCGGCGGCGGGCTCGCGGGACTGACGACGGCGCGAGAAATAGCCCGCAGCGGCTGGTCGGTCGTGCTCCTGGAGGCCGATCGCCTCGCCGCGGCTGCCTCCGGCCGCAATACCGGCTTCGTACTGCCGGGCTACGGCGCCGCCGCCGACACGCTGATCGCGCGGGTCGGATTCGAACGCGCCAAGGATTTGTGGACGATGTCGCAGGCCGGTCTCGATTATGTCCGCGACGCGGTCCGCGGCGATGGCGCCGTCGGTCGGCAAGACGGCTGGCTCCAAGATGGTTGGCTTCATGTCTCCAAGGTCGATAATAGCGATGCATTTATGAGCGACGTCGCGCTGCTCGGCGAATTGGGCTGCGAGATCGAAGGCTGGCCGACGGAGCGTGTGCGCTCGGTGCTGCGCAGCGAGCGGTACTTCTACGCGATCAATTACCTGCGCGCTTTCTCCATCAATCCGCTCAATTACGCGCTCGGGCTCGCCGTCGCCGCCGAGCGCGATGGGGCGCGAATTTTTGAAAACACCCCGGCGCTGTCGGTCGATCCGACGGGGGTGCGCAAACGCATCGTGACGCCGCATGCGCGGCTGCGCGCCGACCATGTCGTGCTCTGCGGCAATGTCGGGTTGGGCGCGCTGATGCCGCGTCTTGCGGCGACGCTGGTACCGATGACGACCTACGTGATCACCACGGTCCCGCTCGGCGAGCGTCTTGCCGAGGCGGTCGGCTACCGCGGTGCGGTAAGCGACAGCGATCTCGCCGACAATCACTATCGCATCGTTGGCGGCGACCGCCTGATGTTGTCGGGCCGCGCGACGACGTGGCGGGGTGATCCGCGCCGCTACGTCGGTGCACTGAGCCGGGATATCAAAAAGACCTATCCGCAGCTTGGCGCCGTCGACGTCGAGCATGCCTGGGCCGGAACGCTCGGCCTTACCCTGCACCGGATGCCGCAGATCGGCGAACTTGGCCCCGGCGTGTGGCTGGCCAGCGGTTTTGGGGGACATGGGCTCAACACCACTGCCATGGCCGGCAACATCATTGCCCGCGCGATCGTGCAGGGCGATCAAACCTGGCGGCAGTTCACGCCGTTCGAACTGGTTTGGGCGGGTGGCGTCCTCGGCCGCGCCGCGGCGCAGATGCGGGTTTGGACCAAGCGGCTGCGCATGGCGATCGAAACGCGCCGCGCCAAGGCGCGGGAGCTCGCGCGCCGCAAACAGCCAAGCGCTGAACTTGGCTTCACGTTGGTTCAACGGCCGGAAGAAGCGGCGGCGGTAGTGCCGGCGAAGCAAGACCCACGCGGGACCGCCGGCTCCGTTCTTCCGCCAGCCGCGGTGGTTCCCGCCGCAGCTGCGACCTCGGACGATGCAAACCCGCCGGTGCCGCCGCCGAGCGGCCCCACGCCGTCGCGGCGCAAAAAACGCCGTCAGCCCCCCAAGGCCGGCCGGAACAGATCGGCAACCGCGCCGCGCTAAATTTACCATGCGGTCCCCCGGCTTCGCGCTCCGCTCGTTCTTGGTCTATGGTGCGGTTGGAATTCAGGGTGAGGTGACGTGGCCATGATGTCGATTGCTTGGCGATCCGCGCTTGCGATGTTGGTATTAAGCGCGCCGCGCATTGCCTTGGCCGCGGATCTGCCGGTGCAGTCGGCGCCCCAGCCCACCGCGCCCGCGGCCTACACACCGGCCGCGCCGGACTGGATCGTCACCGTGGGCCTTGAGGGCCGCATCATTCCGGCCTGGCCGGGCGCTTCCGGCAATAAGTTCACCTGGAGCGGTCTACCGCTCTTCAGCATCCGCAACGAAGGAATGCCGCCGGATTATTTCGGTCCGCGCGACAGTTTCGGAATTCGCCTGATCAATCTCGCTCAGTTCAAGTTCGGCCCGGCGATCAGCTTCGTTTGGGAGCGCAAGGCGGCCGACTACACGCAGCTCTACGGCCTGGGCGACGTCAATTACGCGGTCCAAGCCGGCGTCTTCGCCGAATTCTGGGCGGTGCCGTGGCTGCGTCTGCGCGGCGAAGTGCGCCAAGGCATCGGCGGCGAGACCGGCGTCACCGGCGACGTTTTCCTCGACGCGGTGGTGCCGGTCGGGCAGTTCAGACTTTCGGCGGGACCACGGGTTACATTGCAAACGGCGGCAGCGGTGTCGCCTTACTTCAGCATCACCCAGGCGCAAGCCATCACGGCAAACGCGCTCCAGCCGGGCCTGCCGACCTTGACGGCGTATAGCGCCAGCGGAGGTCTTTATTCATACGGCGCCGGCGGCGAAGTGGAGTATTTCTTCAGCCCGCAATGGACGGCCCATGCCTTCACCGAATACCAGCGGCTGACCGGTTCCGCGGCCGATTCCCCGATTGTGACGCAGCGCGGATCGCCGAACCAGTTCACCTACGGACTCGGCGCCACTTATTCCTTCACCATGCATCCATGGTGGTGATCAGCGTCCCTCGCGCCGCGCCATAAAGGCCAGCCGCTCGAATAGGTGCACGTCCTGCTCGTTCTTGATGAGCGCGCCGTGTAGCGGCGGAATGAGCCGCTTCGGATCGCGCTCGCGCAGGATTTCGGGACCGATATCTTCGACCATCAGAAGCTTCAGCCAGTCGAGCAGTTCGGAGGTCGAGGGCTTCTTTTTCATGCCGGGTACGTCGCGGATCTCGTAGAACAGTTTCAGTGCTTCGGCGACGAGGCGATGCTTGATGCCGGGGAAATGCACCTCGACGATGGCGCGCATGGTGTCGGGATCTGGAAACCGGATGTAATGAAAGAAGCAGCGGCGCAGAAACGCGTCCGGCAACTCCTTCTCGTTGTTGGAGGTGATGACGACGATCGGGCGGCGGCGGGCGTGGATGGTTTCGCCGGTCTCGTAGACGAAGAATTCCATGCGATCGAGCTCCTGTAACAGATCGTTGGGGAATTCGATGTCGGCCTTGTCGATCTCGTCGATCAGGAGCACCGGGCGCTCGTCGGCAACGAAGCCCTCCCACAGCTTGCCGCGTTTGATGTAATTGCGGATGTCCTTGACGCGCGCGTCGCCCAATTGGCTGTCGCGCAGCCTGGTGACGGCATCGTATTCGTAAAGTCCCTGCTGCGCCTTGGTGGTCGATTTGATGTGCCATTCGATCAGCGGCGCCGCGAGCGCCTTGGCGATCTCGATCGCGAGCACGGTCTTGCCGGTGCCGGGCTCGCCCTTGACCAGAAGCGGACGCTCCAACGCGATCGCGGCATTCACTGCGACCTTGAGATCGTCGGTGGCAACATAGGCGCTGGTGCCTTCGAAGCGCATGAGAATCCTCAACTGGAGTTCGGCTGAAATTAAAACACGTCAAGCTTGGCGCTCACAAGGCGTCGCGGCCGAGGGTCGACGCCGTTGCCGGAGGGCACAAATGCGTCGTCGGCCCGGCAATTCTTGCCGGCAGGTCGGCATAACCGTACCGGCGGCCGTCGCGTCCTAACTCTAAGGCTCTGATATCACATAGCTAATTTCCTGGCACGCGGTTTGCTGACTCTGGCGCTGAGTGCGGCTGCCGGTCCTTGTGTTGGACGCCCGCCGCTGTCGCGTTGCGCAAGAGTTGGAGACAGGTCATGGGTATCTTCGATGCATTGACCACCGCGGTGGCTGGTCTGCAGGCACAGTCGTTCGCGCTTCAGAATATTTCCGGCAACATCGCAAACTCGCAGACCACGGGCTACAAGGAAACCGACACCAGCTTCGCGGATATGGTGTCTGCCGCCGCCCAAAACCAACAGACCACGGATGGCGTCGTGTCGACTTCGGTCGCCACCAATACCGTGCAAGGCACCATCCAGAGCACGTCGGTCTCGACCGACATGGCCATCAATGGTGACGGCTACTTCATCGTGGGGCAGTCGACCGGTTCCAGCGGCAGCACGCCGACGTTCAGCGGCGTCAGCTACTACACGCGCGCCGGCGATTTCCAGCTCGACAGTGGCGGCTATCTGGTCAACGGCGCGGGCAATTACTTGATGGGCATTCCCATCAATGCGGCGACAGGAACGCCGTCGGGCAATTCTCCCGAAATCCTCCAGTTCAATAACGATTTCGTGCCGGCGCAGGCAACAACTGCCATCGCGTATCAGGCAAATCTGCCAAGCACCCCGACTACGGGGAAGTTGATCACGGCTGATTTCCAGTCGAATCCGCTCGCCGGAGCTCCCGTGGCGGCGACCATCACCGGAACTGGCGCGACACTGCAGCCCGATGCGCAGGCAAAGGGCACAGGCACGCAGGGCGGCCTGTCGGCGAACACGACGCTTGCATCGCTCGGAATCACGAGCGGACAGACCATCACGGTCAGCGACGGCACCAATACGACGAGCTACACGTCGACCGGGACCGACACGGTCGGCGCCCTGATGACCGCCATCAATCCCCCCCACGGTGCGGGCGCCGCGGCGGTTACGGCCAGCTTCAATGCCGCCGGCGACCTGGTCCTTAGCCCGACCAGTCCTACCGACTTCACCTCAACGATTACAGTCAGCGGGAATGCCGCTTCCAATATCGGCTTCGGCGCCGGTGAGAATTCATTCTCGCCGACCAATCTATTGACGCAGAGCGCCGTTTCGCAGGGTCAAACGCTCACCGTCCAGGTCGGAACCGGTGTGGCGCAGACCATTACCTTTGGCACCGGAGTCAACCAGGTCGCGACGCTTGCGGGGTTGCAGACTGCAATTCAAGGCCTCTCCGTCTTCGGCGTGAATGGCAGCGTCAACACGGCCAATGGCGACATCACGTTGACGGCGACCAATCCCACGCTAAGCCTCGCCGTCGGCGGCACGGCGTCGGCCTCGAAATTCGGCATTCAAACCCTGACTGCGTTGCCTTCCAATGGCACCGTTGTCGCCAACGACGAATCAACCTTCACCGATCAGTCCACCGATGGTGGTTCCGTCACGGCCTACGATGCCGACGGTAACGCGGTCAATGTTCAGTTCCGCTGGGCTGAGACGGCCAACAACACATGGCAGCTGTTCTACGAAAGCAATAGCAGTGCGACGGGCACGCAAGCGCAATGGCAGAATGTCGGAACCACGTTCTCGTTTAATTCCAGCGGCGAATTGCAGCCGCCGATCTCCAGCGTGACGCTACAAAATCTGACCGTCAACGGCGACTCTCTGGGCAATGTTCAGCTCAATTTCGGCACCAACGGCCTCACCCAGTTCGCGAATACCAGCGGCACGGCGCAGGTCAGCGAATTGCAGCAGAACGGGTTCGCCGCCGGTCAACTGCAGTCGGTCGCGGTCAACAGCCAAAACGAAATCACCGGCACGTTCTCGAACGGCCAGACGATCGCGATGGCGCAAATCAGCTTGGCGACCTTCAACGGAGAGAATCAGCTGCAGGCGATCAACGGCGGCGCCTACGCCGCGACGACGGGTTCGGGACCCGCGCTCCTCGGCGCGACCGGCAAGGTCGAAGGCAGCTCGCTGGAGTCGTCGAACGTCGATATCTCCACGCAATTCAGTAATTTGATTGTGGCGCAACAGGCTTATTCGGCTAATGCCCGCGTCATGACGACCGCCGATCAGATGATCCAGAGCCTGCTGCAGGTGATCCAGTGAGCGTTCGCGGCGCCTCGGATTGCAAGTGATAAGCCGCGTGGACGGCTAGAGCAATGGGCCTTTCCCAGGCGTTATCCGCTGCGTTGGCCGGCGTCAACACGACGCAGCAGGGCTTGTCGGTCATCGCCGGCAATGTGGCGAATTCCAATACCGCCGGCTATGTCGACGAGAGCATCACTCAGGTCGAAACCGCTGCCAACGGTCAAGGCGGAACGAGTGTCGACGTCACCGGCATCAATCGTAATCTCAATACGTTGATGCAGAGTCAGTTGTGGACCGAGACGTCGGGTGGATCCTACGCCGACAAGACGGCGTCGCTCTATCAGCAGCTTCAGAACGTCTACGGCACGCCGGGATCGTCGTCCTCGTTCGACTCCATCTTCAATAATTTCACCAGCGCCCTGCAATCGCTGTCCACCAGCCCGAGCTCGTATTCCGCGCAGTCCGCGGTGGTCAGCTCCGCGCAAGCCGTGGCGCAGAATCTCAATTCGATGACTGCGTCGATCCAGCAGCTACGCACCCAAGCCGAGCAAGGCATCGCCACTGACGTGACGGCGGCGAACGGCATGTTGTCGCAGATCGCACAGATCAACCAGCAGCTCGCCGGAGGCTCGGCCCCCGACAGTTCCACCGCCGCGCTCGAGGACCAGCGCGACCAGGATATCACGCAGCTCAGCCAGTTGATGAACGTCAACGTGGTGCGCAATCCCGACAATCAGATTTCGGTCTTCACCGGCACCGGACAGCAACTGGTCAGCGGGGTGCAGGCCTCGAAGCTGTCGTTCAACAATGCGGGATCGCTGTCGCCGACGTCACTATGGAGCGCCACTCCGAGCCAGGACAGCGCCGGTACGATCACGCTGACGTCGTCCGCGGGCACCACGACCGATCTGGTCGCCACCAACGCCATTCAATCGGGCGAGATCGGCGCCTACCTGCAGATGCGCGACACCATACTGCCGCAGGCGCAAGGCCAGATCGACGAGATGGCCAATCAGATGTCGCAGGCGTTGTCGAACCAGACGACGCAAGGCACGACGGTCACCGGGCCACCAGCGGGCTTCAGCGTCGATATCGGCTCGCTCTCTCCCGGCAATACGGTCCAGCTCACCTACACCAATGCCCAGAACGTTCAGCAGAGCGTCACCGTCGTCGCGCTGGGCGCCGGCGGCAAGCTGCCGGCACAAGCGTCCACTGCCACCAATCAGGTCGTCGGCGTCAATCTCTCCGCCGGCATGAGTTCGGTCGTATCGCAGCTTAACGCGGCGCTCGGCGGCAATCTGCAATTCTCGACGCCGTCCGGTACGGTCTTGCAAGTTGTCAACAACGGCGCCGGCAATGTCGTCAACTCGCTGTCGGCAACCTCGACCACGACGTCGCTGACGAGCGGCAGCCCGCAACTTCCGCTGTTTACCGACGGTACGGCACCGATCACCGGCGCGCTCACTGCGGACGGCTCGCAGACGACGGGCTTGGCCGGAACAATCGAAGTCAATCCC
>JBEKRD010000095.1:0-19322 GCA_049519075.1 Xanthobacteraceae bacterium
CGTCGCCTCGTCAAGTTCCTCTGCCGCCCGCCGCCGTCGCCCATGATCCCTGTGCAGCGTAGCTGTCGGTAACGCTGTTACAGGCTCTCAGCGGAAAACCCACAAACTGATCAACGCTCAAACCCAGCCTGGCGGCAAAAAGCCGCCGAGTTTTGCAACACAATCCCCTCAACAGCGGACATTGGCTGCGTGTTTATCAGCCCGCGCCCTAGCTACCGCGCCGCCGCCGGCGCCACTGCGACATCGCCCTGCCCGCTGCGGTGCAGCGCATCGGCGACGAAACCGGACGCTTTCATTTCTTCGATAAAGCCGCGCAGATAGGCCGCACCCGCCGGTTTGCCCTTTGCCATGCCCATGGCCTGCCGGATCTCCATGAATGGCGGCTCGATCAGACGCAGTCCCGGCGTCTCGTTCATGAACAGCACGATCGGCTGCCGCACGCCTGCGGCCGCTTCCAGATTTTCGGTCAAGAAGCGCTGCATCGATTCCGGTCCGAGCGCCGAGCGAATAAGCGTCGCGGCCTTCAAGGTGCGGGTCAAAAACAAATCATAGGCGGAGCCGCGCGCCACAGCGACCCGCGAGCCCGGCTGGTCGATGTCGGCCATGCTTTTTAAGTCGGAGTTTGCCCGCACCACGAAATTGCCTTCGATCAACACGTAAGGCGGCGTGAATGAAATCTCTTCCGCCCGGGCCGGCTCGATCGCCAGAAAGACGATGTCGGTCTCGCCGCGCTTGAACGCATCGAAAGCTTTTCCCGCCGCATCGAAAGTGACGAGGTCGACCGGTACCCCCAGGCGCTGACCGAGAGTCTTCGCCAGCTCCGCCGTTACACCGGAGGGCGCGCCGGTGGCGGGGTCGGTTTGCGCTAGCACGATATTGCCGAGATTGATCGATGCGCGCAGTCGCCCGGTCGGCGCCAAATCCTGAACGACACTATTTGCCACGGCTGTCATTGCTGGCCACATCCTGTGAAGCGAGGGAGGCGCAATCTATCGCCGAACGCGCCGGATGCAAACGACTGGTGACGGCTTTCGGTGCGATGTCACGCCCACAGCTCGGCGCTCGCCAGCCGCGCGCCTTCGACCAGCGCTTCGAGCTTCGCCCACATGATGCTCGGATGGACGCGGCGATGGAACGGGCCCTGCGCGAAGCCGCAATCGGTGCCGGCAATGAGATTTTCGCGGCCAACCAATTTGGCGAGCCGCACAATGCGTTCGGCGACCAGTTGCGGATGCTCGACCACATTGGTGGCGTGACTGATCACTCCAGGGATAAGCACCCTGCCCGCCGGCAGTTTGGCGGTTTCCCACACCCGCCACTCGTGTTCATGGCGCGGATTGGCGCCCTCGATGACATAGGCGCCGACTTTCATGCCGAGGATCAGGTCGACGATGTCCTTGAACGCGACGTCGGTGGTGTGCGGCCCGGGCCAGCTGCCCCAGCACACATGATAGCGAATGCGGTCGGCCGGCAGACCCGCGATCGCGTCATTGAGCACGTCGACCTGCAGAGCGAGCCATTCGCGATAATCGGCAAAGCTTCCCGGCGGCACCATGCGATCGTAGGTCACCGCGGCGCGGGCGTCGTCGAGCTGCAGCACGAAGCCCGCATCGATGATCATCTTGTATTCGGTGCGCATCGCCGCCCCGATGGCACGGATCAATTCCTCTTCGCTCTTGTAATATTCGTTCTTGCGGTCCGGAATCACGCTTGCCGGCGCGGCGACCGGAAGGAACGCTTCGGCGACCTCGACGCCCTTGAGCGCGGCTTTGAAATTATCGATGTCGCGTTGCAGTTCGGCCTGTCCGGTATAGGCGATCGGGCCGGTGCAGACGGCCTCGACCGTGGTCGCCACGGCCTCGCGCGCATCGAGTTCGGCGTAGAAGGCGGCGAATCGCTCGCGATCGACGCCGCGCGTGAACGGATTGCCGCCCGGCTTGATCGGCCGCCGCTCGAAGCCCGAAAGCCGTTCCAACACATATTGCGACCAGCTGATCGATTTGCCGAATTCGCCGTCGCTGACGACGTCGACACCGACTTGCGCCTGCTCGCGCACGACCTCGGCGACCGCGCTTTTCAGGCAAGCGTCATAGGCGGTCTGGTCATAGGGCTTGCCGGCCTGCTTGGCGCGCAGAAACTCCTGCAGCGCCGGAGGCCGGATCAGGCTGCCGACATGGGTGGTGAGAATGCGATCGCTGCTGCGTTTCATTTTTATTCCTCGTCGGCGCCGTTTGTCGGAGCGCGTGAACTGATACAGCACCGAACGCGGTTGGCAAATGGCGGCGACGAAGGTTCACGCGGTGGGCAAAATCCCATCTCGCCTGCGATGCCGCGACGCGATAGTTTGACGCGACAGTCTTATGCCCAAGCGCCCGAAGCGGCGCATCACATCGAGGAGGATGCCATGACATTGTTGACCAGGCGCGCGTTGACCCTGTTGCCGGCGCTGGCGCCATTTCTGTCGATCGGGTCGGCGCGCGCCGCCGCACTCAATCCGGCGGCAGTGGCCTTCAAATTGCCCGATCAGATTGCCTGGTCGCCGCCCTCCCCGGCCGGCAGTCAGAATGCGGTGGTGGTCGGCGATCCGACAAAGGAGGGGCTCTATCTGGTGTTCACGAAATGGCTCGCCGGCAACCATTTCAGTCACCCGCATTTTCATCCGCACGACCGTTTCATCACGGTGCTGAAAGGCACGTGGTGGGTCGGCAGCGGCACCAAATACGATCCCGACGGCACAGTGCCGATGCCGGCCGGGACGTTCGTGACCCATTACGGACAGCAGGTGCATTTCGACGGCGCCAAGGACGAAGACGCGGTCTTGCTCATCGTCGGCGAGGGACCGGGAACGTCGACGCCGGCGGAGGTCAAGTAACGGCGGCTAGGCGGCCGATCGCGCCGCTGTTCGCACGCCCGGAGCGCCGCTTTCCGCAGCGGAACGTTTGACGCGATCGAGAATGAGTTCGATCGAGGCGACCTCGGTGCGATTGCGACCGTTGTCCTTGGCGCGATAAAGCGCGTGGTCGGCCTGGGCCAACAGCGCCGAGATATCGAGGACCGCGTCATAGCTGATGACGACGCCGATGCTGACGGTTCCCAGCACCGGCCGGCCGTCGACGTCGCATGTCGCCCTGGCAAACGAGGTGCGGATTTGCTCGGCGACCGCGATCGCCCGCTCCCGCGTCGTATCGACCAGCACCGCGGCGAATTCCTCGCCGCCAAGCCGGCCGAACAGATCGGTGCGCCGGATGCAACCGCCCGTCACTTCAGCGAAGCGCATCAGCACGCGATCGCCGACGGCGTGGCCGAAACGGTCGTTGATCGATTTGAAATTGTCGAGATCGAGCAGCATGACGGCGATCGGACGCGGATCGCTCGCCTGCCGTTTGAGCTGGGCCTCGCCGTCCTGCAGGAAGGCGCGACGATTGGCGATGCCGGTCAGCGGATCGACCAGCGCCGCGGTCTTGTGGCGGTGCTCGGTGCGCTCCTTGGCCATCGCCAAAAGGATGAAGGCGATCGAGATCGTGAACAGCAGCGCCTCGAAGCTCAGCACCGTCATCCAGACGCTCGCGAATACATCGTTGCCGGTCGGCGACCACGGCAACATGGCGCCGAACGGCGTGCGCAACAGATAGAGCGCGCCATGGGCGAACAGCATGAAAATCGCCGGCCAGCGCGAGACCAATGCCTCGCTGCGGCCGCGCCAGAACTCGTAAGCGGTGGCCCAGGTATAGGCGGTGATGATGCCGGAACTGATCAGCACCCGCAGGTCCCAGGAACTGGCCACGCTCGGCAGGCGACACAGCACCAGCCACAAAGCGGCGCCGCCAAACAGCAGTATCGGTTGCGGTCGGCGGTGATCAAAGACTCGCGCGCCGGTCCAGGTCAGAGCGAACGCCGTGAACAGCAAGGCGTTGGCAAGATCGATCGAGACAAGATCGGGCGCCGATCCGAACATGCCGAACAGCACCACCGACGCCGCGCGCAAAAGGTCGGCAAAACCCCACCAGGCGACGGCATAGATCGCCGTGTTCTGCACCCAAGCGAACAACAGCAGCAATCCGAGGATTGCTTCCACGTAGATTGTCACCAGAAACAGGGTGTTGACGTCGAGATTCATCGTGCTCCACCAGATTGACACGGCCACGGGCAAAGCATCCCAGAAAACCCCGTAGTGCCCGCATACCGCCCTCGCCGGTAAAAATCGGTGAACGGCGGTCGCAACCGGACCAACATGCGAAGTTATGGTTTCGACTGTGTTGCGCCGATGCGGCGAAAGCCGGCCCGCTTGTTTCCCAACCATTGGTCATCTAGGGTCGGCCCCGCTTGGGAATTGACGGCGATGCGGGTTTGCAATGGCATCATTGAGGCGATCGGCAATACGCCGCTGATCAAACTCAAAAGGGTCTCGGAGGCCACCGGCTGCGCCATCCTCGGCAAGGCCGAATTCATGAACCCGGGCCAATCGGTCAAGGACCGCGCGGCGCTGTTCATCATCGAGGATGCGGTCAAGCGTGGCGAACTGCGGCCCGGCGGCGTTATCGTCGAGGGCACCGCCGGCAATACCGGGATTGGGCTTGCTCTGGTCGGCAATGCCATGGGATTTCGCTCGGTGATCGTGATTCCGGAAACGCAGAGCCAGGAGAAAAAGGACACGCTGCGGCTGTGCGGGGCGGAATTGATCGAAGTCCCGGCCGTGCCCTATTCCAACCCCAACAATTACGTCAAAGTTTCCGGCCGACTCGCCGCGCAATTGGCCAAGACCGAAAAGAATGGCGCGATCTGGGCCAACCAGTTCGACAATATCGCCAATCGCGAGGCCCATATCGAAGGCACCGGACCGGAGATCTGGCGGCAGACCGACGGCAAGGTCGACGGCTTCGTCTGCGCGGTCGGCACCGGCGGCACGCTCGCCGGCACCGCCATCGCGCTCAAAGCCTTGGCGCTCAAGGCCGGCAATAAGGCCGTGCGCATCGGTCTTGCCGATCCAATGGGGGCTGCGCTGTACAGTTATTACACGACCGGCACGCTGAAATCCGAGGGCTCCTCGATCACCGAAGGTATCGGCCAAGGCCGCATTACCAAAAACCTCGAAGCCGCGCCGATCGACACCGCCTACCAAATTCCCGACGCCGAGGCGGTCGCTATCGTCTTCGAACTGCTCGAACACGAAGGCCTCTGCCTCGGCGGCTCGTCCGGGATCAACATCGCCGGCGCGGTTCGCCTCGCCAAGGAGCTCGGGCCCGGCCATATTGTAGTGACGGTGCTGGCCGACTATGGGACGCGCTACCAATCGAAGCTGTTCAATCCGCAATTCCTGCGCGAGAAAAACCTGCCGGTGCCGCCGTGGCTCGAGCGCAAGGCGAGCATCAATGTTCCCTATGAATGAACTTCATGGTCGCCCCGGCGTTAGCCACTGAGAACAATCATGTTGCGAACCGATAGTACACCTCCCCCTTCGCCGACGAGCCGCTGGCTGGTATCGACTGACTGGCTGGCCGAGCGTCTGCACGACGCCAATGTCATCCCGGTCGACGCTTCCTATTTTCTGCCGACGCAGAACCGTGACGCTCACGCCGAGTACCGCGTCGCCCATATCCCCGGCGCCGTGTTTTTCGATCTCGAGGCGGTCAGCGATCACTCGACCGACTTGCCGCATATGCTGCCGGGCCCGACACACTTCGGCGCGGCAGTCGGCGCACTCGGTATCGGCGACGGCGACACGGTCGTCGTCTACGACAGCGTCGGACTGTTTTCGGCGGCACGCGTCTGGTGGACATTCCGCCTGTTCGCTGCGAAGTCGGTCTATATCCTCGACGGCGGCCTGCCGAAATGGAAAGCGGAAGGCCGCCAAATCGAGACCGGCGATGCCAAACCGCGCGCGACCAAAACCTTCACCGCAGCAATGAACGTCGCTGCCGTCGCCACGCTAGACGACGTGCGGTTCGCGCAAGCCGGCGACGCGACGCAGATCGTCGATGCGCGGTCGGCCGAGCGTTTTGCCGGCAAAGCGCCGGAGCCGCGGCCGGGACTGCGGCCGGGCCACATCCCACGCTCTTACAACGTGCCTTACGATCGTTTGCTCGAGAACGGCCGGCTCGCCTCGCGCGAGCGCATCGTGGCGGCGTTCACCTCTGCCGGCGTCGATATCGACAAGCCGATCATCACCAGCTGCGGCTCCGGCGTCACCGCCGCGATTTTGAGCTTCGCACTGGAATCGATCGGCAAACCGCCCGCGGGCCTCTACGACGGCTCCTGGGCGGAATGGGGCTCGCGCCCCGACCTTCCGGTCGAGAAAGCCTAGAATGCCGCTCAGTTGATCTTGATGCCCGCCGCCTTCGCCAGCACGCTATTGGCGGCAACTTCTTTTTTGATGAGCGCGTCGAATTCCACGGGCGACAGCGGCATCGGCTCGATGCCTTGCGGCTTGAGCTTGTCCGTCACCGCCGCCTCGGCCATCGCCTGCTCGGTATTCTGACGCAAGCGTTCGACGATGCCGCGGTCGGTGTGGGCCGGCACGAATAGCCCCATCCAGTAATTGTAATCGGAATCCGGATAGCCGGCTTCGATCGTGGTCGGCACGTCCGGCAGCGAGGTCGAGCGTTTCGGCGTACAGACCGCGAGCGCGATGAGTTTGCCGTCATTGATGAAGGGCAGCGCGGATGGCACTCCCATGCAGGCAAAATCGACCCGCCCCGTCATGACTTCGGTGATGGCTTCAAGGCCGCCTTTGAACGGCACATGGGTGGCATTGAAGCCAGCGCTCAAACGCAGCCGCTCCGCGGCCAGATGCGTCGCGCTGCCGATGCCGGCGGAGCCGAAGGTCATGTTCGCGGATTTTGCCGCAGCCACGAATTGGTTGAGCGTCTTGATGCCCTTCGAGGGGGCGATGATGACAACATTGGGAACGGTGCCGAACGGAATGACGGCGGAAAAATCGCGCGTCACGTCATAGGGCACATCCGGGTAGATGGCGGGTGCCGCGGAATGCGCCGACGCATTGACGAGGAGCGTGTAGCCGTCCGGCGGCGCCTGAGCGACGACGGCGCAGCCGATCGTGCCGCCTGCCCCGCCCCGGTTTTCCACCACAATCGGCTGACCGAGCCGCGCCGACAACGGGTCGAGCACGATACGGCCGACGATGTCGATGCTGCTGCCCGCCGAAAATGGCACAATGGCGCGGATCGGTCGCGACGGCCAATTCGGCTCGGCCGCGGCGCTGCCCGGCAGAACCGGAGAAGAGAGCGCCGCAACGGCGGCCTGTAGAAATCCGCGGCGCGTCGTCATGGTTGTTTTCCCCGGGGTTGTGGTTGCTCTTTGCGCGGCCGCAACATTGAAGAAGCTTGGCGCTAATGCAAGCGTCGGACTTCGTAGACTGACGTCCCAGGCCGCGACCAAAACGCGCGAAAGCCGCAGGAGCGGGTCCTGCGGCTTTGCGTCATGGCGCCCGCTGCGGGGAGGCGAAATTCAGCGCGCGCCAGAAATACTCTTAGAGTTTCGAACCGTGATCGCCGTCTTCGCCGAGCCGGTCCTGCATCCTATCGCCCGGACCACCATGGCCGCCATTGTGTCCCCAGCCGTGTCCATCGCTCTGACCGAATTCGCCATGCGCTCCGCCGTGATCCATAAAGCCATGCATGGGATGATGCGGCCGCAACAGGTGGGCGAGCGCCACGAAGCGGCCCTTCTGATCGTCAGTGAGGCTCGCGTAAAGCGGCGCACCGGTGTCGGCGATCTTCTTCAGCGCGGCGCTGGTTTTGGCCATGGCGTCGGCGCGGTGGGCCAGCCGATCGAACGGCGACGTCGGCGCCGGTGCCGGTTGGTCGGCAGCTTGGCGCGCCTCGCGGGCTTGCATGCGCTGGATTCGCAACTGCACCCTATCGCGAAGGGCTTGCTCGAAGGGCGGCCAGTTCTTGGTCTGGTCGGGCGTGAGTTCAAGGCCTGCCTTTAGCGCGGCGATCCGCGCGTCGGCGAAAGCGTTCACGTCGGCGACGCTCGGCCGACGCCAATGCTCGCCGCCGGGACCGCCATCACCGTGATACCCGAAACCGTGGCCGCCGAATCCTTGCTGCGCATAGACGAAGGTCGAACCGGCGAGAGCAAGAAACGCCGTCGCGGCCAGAACGATTTTCAACCCGGCAGGCTTGAGCATATGATCCTCCTCGGCGCCCCACGTTTGTCGAACTAAAAGACCGCTCAAGCGATGAAACAAGTTAAACTTTCGACAGGTGGGCTTTGGCGGGATTACATCTCTGTAACCTTCTCAATTCCGACAGGACCGCGGTAATTCCGTAGTATTGGTGAAGAAGATGATTCACGCCCGCTCAGCGTAGCACTTGACGCAGAAACAGCCGGGTGCGTTCGTGCTGCGGGGCGTCGAAAAAGCCGTTGGGCTCGTTGATCTCGACAATCTGCCCGTCGGCCATCAGGATGACGCGGTCCGCGACCTGACGCGCGAAACCCATTTCGTGCGACACCACCAGCATGGTGATGCCGTCCGACGCGAGTTCCACCATGGTGTCGAGCACCTCTTTCACCATTTCCGGATCGAGCGCAGACGTCGGCTCGTCGAACAGCATGATGCTCGGGCTCATGCACAAGGCCCGCGCGATGGCCACCCGCTGCTGTTGCCCGCCGGACAGCCGCGCCGGATATTTTTGCGCCTGCTCGGGAATTTTGACGCGCGCCAAGTAGCTCATGGCGAGCTCTTCGGCCGCCTTCTTCGGCATCCGCCGGACCCAGATCGGCGCCAGCGTGCAGTTTTCCAGCACGGTGAGATGCGGAAACAGATTGAAATGCTGAAACACCATGCCGACGTCGCGGCGCACCGCGACGATGTGCTTGGGGTCGTCGGTTAATTCGGTACCGTCGACGACGATGCGCCCGCGCTGCCAGTCTTCCAGCCGGTTGATGCAGCGCAACAGCGTCGACTTGCCGCCGCCCGACGGACCGCAGATCACGATGCGCTCGCCGCGTGCGACGGTCAGGTTGATGTCGCGCAAGACGTGAAACTCACCGTACCATTTGTGCAGACCGACGATATCGACCGCAGGTCCGGCGCGCGGCGTGTGGGGTTGGTCCGGACGCTGTTGCATCAAAGCCCTTTCAGCGCCGCTGCGCGCGCGCCAAGCGCATCTCGACGTTGTGCGCGTAGCGCGACATGCCGTAGCAGCACATAAAATAGAACACCGCGGCGAAGGCGTAGCCGGTGACGCTGGTGACCGGCGTCGCCCAGTGCGGATCGGCGCGCGCAGCCTCGATCGTGCGCAGGAAATCGAAAATGCCGACGACGAATACCAGCGTGGTGTCCTTAAACAGCCCGATGAAGGTATTGACGATATTCGGCAGCGTCACCCGTAATGCCTGCGGCAGGATGATCAACGCCATCATCCGCCAATACGGCAGCCCGAGCGCTTGCGCCGCCTCGTATTGGCCGCGCGGCACCGCGACGAGCCCTCCCCGCACCACTTCCGCCATATAGGCCGACGCGAACAGAGCAACGCCGATCAGCGCGCGCAACAGCTTATCCGGCGCGAAACGCTCGGGCACGAACAGCGGCAGCATGACGCTCGCCATGAACAGAACAGTGATCAGCGGCACGCCGCGGACAAATTCGATGAAACTCACCGAGAACAAGCGCAGCACCGCGGTTTCGGACCGCCGCCCCAGCGCCAACAGAATGCCCAACGGCAGCGACACCACGATGCCGACCGTGGCAACGACGATGGTCACGAGAACCCCGCCCCACAACGAGGTCGAGACGTGGGCGAGGCCGAGCATCGGCACGCCGCTCAACAGAACAAAGGAAAGGATCGGCAGCACGATGAAGAAATAAAATGCGCCGATGTCGCGCCGCGGCGCCCCAAGCCAGGCCAACCAAGCGATGCCGAACGCCAGCGCCACGAAGAACAGATCCACCCGCCAGCGTAAGGCCGCGGGGTAAAACCCATAGACGAAATAGTTCAGCCACACGCGCACAAACGCCCAGCACGCGCCGGGCGTCGGATTTTCCGGCGAGGCGAGGCATGCCGAACGATCGGCCCCCGACCACACCGCATCGAACACGAAAAATCGCAAGAGCTGCGGCACGACCCAGACAATGGCGACGATGCAAATGACCGTCAGCGCGATATTGCCGGGCGACGACAGGAGATTGGCGCGCAGCCAGCCGATAGCGCCGGCGCGCGCCGGCGGCGGTGGCAGCCGCTGCGCCGCTGCGGTGCTGAGATAAAAGCGATCGGCGGTCGCTGCCATCCTCTTCAGCGCTCCACGACAGCGACGGCATGGCCGTAAAGATTCATCAGGAGCGAGGTCGCAAGACTGATGGCGAGATAAACCGCCATGGTGATGGCAATCACTTCGACGGCTTGGCCTGTGATGTTGAGCACGCTGCCGGCAAAGACTTGCACCAGGTCGGGATAGCCGATGGCGACCGCGAGCGAGGAGTTCTTGATCAGGTTGAGATATTGGCTGGTCAGAGGCGGCACGATCACCCGCATCGCTTGCGGCACCACGACCAGCCGCAGCGTCATGCCGGGTCGCAGGCCCAGGGCCTGCGCGGCCTCGGTCTGGCCCGGCGACACCGCCAGCACGCCGGCCCGCACCACCTCGGCGATGAAGGCCGCGGTATAGATCGACAGCGCCGCAACGAGCGCCGCGAATTCCGGGAGAATTTCGATGCCGCCCAGCACATTGAAGCGGCCCGGCTGCGGGTAGCTGAAGCGAATCGGAATGTCCGTCAGCAGCGTAAACCCTAGCGGCAGGCCAATGATCACAGCAAGCGCAAGCCACAGCAGCGGCGGGCGCTGCCCGGTTTGCTCCTGGCGGCGGCGCACGCAGACAGCGAGCGCGATGGCGGCGGCAACCGCAGCGCAGAGCGCGATCAACACATAGCGAAAGCTCGCGGTAAATTCCGGCCGAGGCAGAAACAGCCCACGATTGTTGAGAATGACGCCGCCCGAAAACGCGACGCTGTCGCGCAATTCCGGCAGCGCTTTGAGCACCGCGTTGTACCAAAACAAAATCTGCAGGAGCAGCGGCACGTTGCGGATCAATTCGACATAGCCGCCGGCAAGCTTGGCGACCAGCCAATTACGCGACAGCCGGGCCAATCCGACGATGAAGCCGAGCACGGTCGCGAGCACGACGCCGAGACCGGCGACCAACAGCGTATTGAGAAGGCCGACCCAGAAGGCGCGGCCGAATGTCGAGCTGCTCGAGGAATAGGCAATCAGCGTCTGGCTGATATCGAAGCCGGCGGTATTGTCCCAAAAGCCGAAACCGGACGCGATATGGGCATGCGCCAGATTTTGCGCCGCGTTGACGATGGCCGCGTAGGCGATCCCGCCGACGACCGCGACCAGAGCTGCTTGCAGCGCGATATTGCCGAACCGCCGCGCCTGGCGTGACGGTGGTTGGACGACGTCAGTCATCGCCGGCCCCGAGGCCGAGCCCGCGCCGGCGGATGCGGGCGCGCACGGCGTTCAGCGCACCGGCAGACCGTATTGCAACCCGCCTTTGGTCCACAGCGCATTGAGACCGCGCGCTATTTTGAGTGGCGAGCCTTGACCGACATTGCGTTCGAAACTCTCGCCGTAATTGCCAACCGCTTTGATGATGCGATAGGCCCAATCGTTGGAGAGCCCCAAGGGCGTGCCGAACTGGCCCTCGACGCCAAGCAAGCGGCGGACATCCGGCCCAGTCGATTTGAGCATGTCGTCGACGTTCTTTTGGTTCACGCCAAGCTCTTCGGCATTGACCATGGCGAAATGGACCCAGCGCACGATGTCTTCCCAGGTGTCGTCGCCCTGGCGCACGGCCGGGCTGAGCGGCTCTTTGGAAATGATTTCCGGCAGCACGATATGCGCGCCGGGATCGGCAAGCCGCAGCCGTTCGCCGTAAAGCGCAGAAGAATCGGTGGTGTAAGAGTCGCAGCGGCTGGAGTCGTAGGCCTTGACCGCTTCGTCGGCCGTCGCGAAGGTTACCGTCTTCAGCGTCATGTTATTGGTACGGAAGTAGTCGGCGAGATTGAGCTCGGTCGTGGTGCCTTGCTGCACGCAAACGGCGGCGTCATTGAGCTCCAAAGCGGAGTTCACTTTCAGCGATTTGCGCACCATAAAGCCCTGGCCGTCGTAATAATTGACAGCGGCGAAATCGATGCCGAGCGAGGTATCGCGTGACATCGTCCAAGTGGTGTTGCGCGACAACACATCGATCTCGCCGGATTGCAGCGCGGTGAAGCGGTCGGCCGCGGTCAAGGGAACGAATTTGACCTTGGTCGGGTCGTTAAATATCGCCGCCGCAATGGCGCGGCAGAAATCGACGTCGAAGCCCACCCAATTGCCTTGCGGATCGGGCATGCCGAAGCCGGCCAGCGTGCCATTGGCGCCACATAGCAGTTCGCCACGGTCCTGGACCGCCTTGAGCGTCTGCGCCAATGCCGCCTGCGTGCCGAAGCCAAGCAGCATCGCCAGCCCCATTGCAAAGCCCAACGCCGTAGCAAAACGTTTCATGACCAGGCCTTTCAGCAGGAGGCGCGCGCCGGAAGCCCCCATTTTGAGGCGCGCTTGAGGCTCGTCGCCCATTGGCACGCATCTGAGAACGATCACGCTTTGAGGTCAAGGGGTTGAGCGTGCTATGCCGAGATTATGGCCGATGATTGTGTGTCCGGCCCGCGGTGGCGGCAGCGACGAGGCAGACGGGATAGCTGAAATGAACGACAAGACCAACGATACGCGCCCGAAAGCGCGGCGCACGGCGACGAAATTGGTCACAGCCGGACGCGACCCGGAATCTTACCACGGCTTCGTCAACCCGCCGGTCTATCACGCCTCGACGGTGCTTTATCCGAGCGCGGAGGATTTTCTCGCCCACCGCTCCCGTTATCAATATGGCCGCCGCGGCACGCCGACCACCGAAGCGCTTGAGCTTGCCCTGCAGGAGCTCGAAGGGCCGCAATGCGCCGGCGTTTCGCTGCTGCCGTCGGGGCTCGCGGCGATCTCGGTTGCCCTATTGGCCGTGGTGAAGGCCGGCGATCATGTGCTTGTCACCGACAGCGCCTACGGTCCGACGCGGATTTTTTGCGACCAGGTGCTGACGCGCTTTGGCGTGACCACGAGCTATTACGATCCGCTGATCGGCGGAGCCATCGCCGACCTGCTGCGGCCGAATACGCGCGCGGTATATCTCGAATCGCCGGGCTCGCTGAGCTTCGAGATGCAGGACACCGCCGCCATCGCCAAGGCCGCCCACGCCAAGGGCGCAATCGTGTTGATGGACAACACCTGGGCGACGCCGCTTTATTTCCGTCCGCTCGACCACGGCGTCGATCTCGCCATCCAGGCGGGCACAAAGTATATCGGCGGCCATTCCGACGTCATGCTCGGCACGGTGTCGGCCAATGCCGCGACAGTGGCCGCGCTGAAGCAGACCGCGCGCCAGACTGGTCTGCATGAAGCCCCCGACGACACCTATCTGGGCCTGCGCGGCCTGCGCACGCTCGGCGTGCGGCTCGACCGGCATTATGAGTCTGGCATCGCCGTAGCGCGCTGGCTCGAACAGCGACCGGAAGTTTTGCGTCTGTTGCATCCGGCGCTGCCGAGCCATCCGGGGCATGCGCTCTGGAAACGCGACTTCACCGGCGCCTCGGGCCTTTTCAGCATGGTGCTCAAACCGGTGCCGCAGAAAGCCTATTACGCTTTCCTCGACACGCTGGAGCTGTTCGGCATCGGCGCCTCCTGGGGCGGCTACGAGAGCCTCGCTATTCCCTTCGATTGTGCCCCGATCCGCACGGCGGCGCGCTGGGCGCCGGGCGGACCGACGGTGCGCTTTCACATCGGGCTTGAGGCGGTGGAGGATTTGATCGCGGATTTGGAGGAGGGTTTTGCGGCGCTTGCGGCGGCGGCCTAGCAATGACTTCGATCACGCCGCCGACGGCGCCGCCTTCCGCTCGCGCAAAACGAAATAAAGATTGCGCAAATAAACAAACACGCCGAACGCCTGCCCCGCGATGAACACCGCGTCCTTGCGGTAGAGCGCATAGACCAAGAGCAGCAAGCCGCCGAAGATCGAGAAAATCCAGAACGCCAGCGGAATGACGCTCCGCCCTGCCCGTTCGCTGGCGAGCCATTGCACCACAAAGCGCATGGTGAAGAGGGCCTGGGCTAGAATGCCCAACAGCACCCACCAATCGAGCCTGATGAAGAAGACGTCGATCAGATAATTGCCGACCGCATGCGACATATCAATGAGCAAGGGTGATCTCCTGCGCTTGCGGAATGCTTCTCTTGCGGCGAATGAGCCACCAGACTCCGGCCAAATCGAGGATGCCGACCCAGAGCCGATCGAAGAAGCCGTAATTCGAGGTGCCGTGGAAGCGCGGCCGATCGATCACGTCGACGTAGCCGATATCGAATCCTTCGCGGCGAACCAGCGCCGGCAGAAAACGGTGCAGCCCGTCGAAATAAGGCAGCGCCAGGAACACGTCGCGGCGGAAGGCCTTTAGGCCGCAACCGGTATCGCGGGTGCCGTCCTTGAGGAACATGCTGCGCACGGCATTGGCTATGCGCGATTGCAATTTCTTAAAGACGGTCGTCTTGCGTCCGACGCGCTGGCCGGCGACGAGACCGAGCCGAGGCGCGCCAGCTTCGAGTTCGGCGATCAGTGCGGGGATGAAGGCCGGGTCGTTCTGGCCGTCGCCGTCGAGTGTCACCACGATCGGCGCCTGTGCCGCAGCAACACCGCTGCGCACCGCCGCCGATTGGCCGCAGGATCGTTCATGGCGGATTTGCCGCAGCCACGGCTGCTGCGCCATCAAGCCCCGCAACTCCGCTTCAGTCCCGTCGCTCGAGCCGTCATTGACATAGACGATCTCGAACGCGCGACCCTGCAAGGCCGCCGCGATCTCGGCGACCAGCGGCGCGACATTGCCGGCTTCGTTGCGCACCGGCACCACCACGGATATTGCGGGAGCGCTCTTGCGCCCATTGCCTGTCCCCATGCCGGAAGCTTCTAGAGTGCATCGGGGCCGGGTTCAATCCGGCGAAAGTTCCCGAAGATTCAGAGGGATGCCCCTGCCCCCGCGATGCCTTGGCGGAGCGCTGCCCAGATCCGCCGCAACGACGGACCTGGATAGGCCCGCAGATCGCGCGGGCAAAACACTAAACGCCGCGCCACAAACCAGCGCCGCACGAGGTACACGCCCGCGGCGCCAACCAAGGCGCCTGCGATCACATCGCTTGGGTGGTGGGCGAGAACCACCACCCGGCTGAGCATGATCGTGAGCGCGTAAAGCCACATCACCCAGCGCGTGCGCGGCCAAATCGCTCCGATGGCAATCGCTGCCGCCACCGAGGTCGTCGAATGGCCCGACGGCATGGCGGCATATTCCGGCCGCCAGATGAACGGCATATAGGCGAATGGGTCGTCGTGACCCCCGACAAACGGGCGCGCCCGACCGATCAGGCGCTTGACGACGGTGGCGAACAGACCCGGCACGCCGATGGCGAGGAACAAAAACCCGAAGCGCGCGGCGAGCGCCGTCAAGACACCGCGCGACATTCGCGACAACGACGATGTTATGATAGCGGCGAGACCGAGCAGAATGAAACCGAACGGAAACAGGAACCAACCGGACAGCCCGAAATTTGTGATTTCTTCGAACACATCGCGCACGCCCTGCGCGAGGTTGCGTGCCCAAGCCGTGCCCGCGGCATCGAACCGAAACATCACGCCGACGACGAGGTAAAGCATCGCCGCGGCGCCGGCGATCACGGGCAGCGGCGGCCGAAGAATACGTAGCCGCGGCGGCGGCGCGATGAATGCAATCCATTGCTCGAAATTTCTCAGCGTGTTGTGCGCGAGCGCAGAACCGCGACGACGAAGGCTCGTCACATCGGGAGGTGCCTGCGGCACATTCACGGCCCGCCGACCGATTGGAACACCGCGAGCGTAATCGGCCGGCCGATGCTGATGTTATAGCCGTCGATGCGCGGTCCGCGGTTGTAGCGCAGCCCAATCGCTTCGGCGCGCAGCGCGAAAGCGCGCTCCACCCGCGCATCGACGAAGGCAAAGTGACAGTCGCCCTCCATCAGGAAGTCGGCGGCGCCCGCGGCTGAGGTGAAACGTGTCGTGGTGCCGGCCAGAAACACCAAACTCGGTTCTTCGTAGCCAACGCTGGCGGCGACCGGATGTGCGCAATCGGCGTCGCGCAACACTTCCGCAAGCTCGACGCTCGGAAATGCCGGTTCGAGCGAGGGCACGGTCACGGCGTAAATGCCGAATGCCATCAAGACGGCGGCAGCGGTGGCGCGCACGAACGCACGCTCGGCGCCGTCCTCATCGTATAATTGCCAGGCAAACAAGCCGCAGACGACGGCACCGGCGAAGAACGGCCAGGCCAAGAGCGCAAGATCGTGTTCGATAATAACGGCGCCGGTCACCGCTACAATGCTGACCATGATCGGGACCAGGAACCACCACATGACCCCGCGCACGAGCCAGATCCGCCGCGACAGCACCTTCGATTCAACCGCTCCGGCAATCAGAATGGCGATCGCCGGATAGAGCGGCAGGACGTAATGCGGCAATTTGGTCACGACCGCTTCGAACACGATCCAGGACGGCACCAGCCACGCCAGCAGAAAACGGGCCGCGGGTTCCCTGCGGACCGCCCACACCGCGGGCGCCGCCAGCCCCGCCAGCATCGAAGCCGGGAAGAAGGTGGCGAAAAATAAAAGAACGTAAAGCCCCGGCGGCGCGCCATGGGTTTCCTGGGAACTGGCGACCTTGGCGAGCATATCGTTGCCGACCGAGCCGATGAGGAATTGCCGGCCAACCCGCGCGTAGATGGCGATGAACCACGGCAGGACCAGGAGCAGAAGCCAGGCGATGCCGGGCAGCGGGCGCAGCGCCAATAGCCAGCGCGCCGAGCGATCGATGATCGACAGCGTCGCCATCGTGAGCCCGACGACCATGAGAATAAGCGGCCCCTTGATCAGGATGCTGACCGCAAGCGCCGTCCAAAACACCGCCAGCAAGCCCCAGCCGACCTGAGCCACATCGCCGGCACCACGGCGCGGTGCTAGATAGACGCGCGCCAACACGCTCATCGCGGCGACTACGGTGAACAGCAGCATCGCGTCGGTCTTGGCGAGACGGGCTTCGACGCCAAGCAGCGTCGAGGCAGTCATCATCAGCGCGGCCAGTAACGCGCCGCGCCGGCTGACAAAGGCGAGCGCACACCAATAGGTCGCCAGCACCGCGCCGATCGCGCCGACAAGCGACGGCACGCGGTAAAGCCAGATGGTCGTGCGGGCATGTGGCAAGCCGAGTGCGCTTGCCGTATTCACGACCGCAGCCTGCAGCCAATAGATGCCGACCGGCTTGCGATATCGCACATCGTCCTGGTAGCGGATGTCGACGTAGTCGTGGGTTTCGATCATCTGCTTGGTGGCCTGGGCGAAATAGGCCTCGTCGCGGTCGACCGGAGGAATCTGAAAAAAGCCGGGCAGGAAGGCGAGCAGCGCAACAACGATCAGTACCGCCGGCGCCCTCCGGTTTGACCCGGCGGCATAGTCGAAAAGCGCGGCGAAGCCCTTTGCAGATCGATAAGACCGCGACGGCAAGCTGTTGGTCGTGCTCATACTGGTATCGGACTTATTGGTGACGCATGATTTTGCCCGAAAGCCGCGCGCCGGTTCTCAGGACCATCCCGCAAATAACGGACGACAATAGTGAAATCCGCCCTGCCGGGATAGCGCAGGAGAGCCACACTTGGCGGCTTATTGGGCCGCCGCCGATGCCGACGACCGCGTCCCCAGCGTAGTCGACGCCTCATCACCGACGCGCACGAGAATGCTGTCCATGGATCCAGCGGCATCCATCACCGTCACCCGGGTGAAACCCGGGCCATTGGGCATGAAAAACAGGCTTCCGCGTCCCTCGTTCGGCACTGGAATACCGTTGACCAGAACCGTGAGCGGTGCGACGGCGCCGGCGACCTTCAGCGCCACCGGGTCCCGTCTGCTTTGGGTATTGGCCAGATCGAGCTCGGCGCCATCGGGCGGAAACAGGATATGCAGCGCCGGCCGGGTAGTCTCGCCGGCCAAGCGTCCCTGCTGAAACCGCCGCAGTGGCGGCGGCAGTCGTTCATTCGCCGCGACCAGCACCCCCGCGGGCGGGCGCGGTAATTGTACGCTGGCTCCAAGACGGGCGAAGGCGTCGAACAGGATCGGCGCCGCCGCCGTGCGGCCGACCAGGCCCGGCACCGGAGCGCCGTCGGGACGACCGACCCAGACACCGACGGTGTGCTTGCCGTCGAAGCCGATCGACCAAGCGTCGCGATAGCCGTAACTGGTGCCGGTTTTGAACGCGATGCGCCCGGGCGCGCCGTTTTCCGGCGGCGGCGAGCCCAACAGCACGCTGCTCACATACCAAGCCGCGACGGGTTCCATCAGCCGCTTGGCTTGCGGCGCCGACGCCTCCACGCGCTCGTCGAGCGGCAAGGCGGCACCAAGGCGCGCGATACCGCAATAGAGCATCACCAGATCGGAAAGTTTCAGGCCGACGCCGCCAAGCCCGATCGCCAGTCCCGGCACCGCGTTTTGCGGCAAAGTCAGCACGGCGCCCGCCTGCGTCAGCCGGGCCGACAGCCGGCCGGGGCCGACACGATCGAGCACGGCGACCGCAGGCACGTTGAGCGAGTTCTGTAGCGCCTCGCGGACCGTGACTGTGCCTTTGAAGCTGAAATCGAAATCTTTCGGCGTGTAGGCGCCGTAGCTCACCGGCCGATCCTCGATCAGTGTCTCCGGATGGATAAAGCCGTCCTCAAAACCAAGGCCATAGATGAAAGGTTTGAGCGTCGATCCCGGCGAGCGCATCGCTTGCGTCATGTCGACTTGACCGGCCCGGCGCGCGTCGAAATAGGCCGGCGAGCCGACATGCGCGAGCACCTGGCCGGTCGCATTATCGACAACGAGTATGGCGAGCGAGATATCGGGAGTGAGCTGCGCAGCAAGCATGCGCGCGCGTTCGCGGGCGAGCAGCTCCATATTCTTTTGCAGGTCCGCGGCGATGGTGAGGCGAAGCACCCGCTCGGTCGAGAAATGCGCCATCGCCTCATCGGCGGCATGCGGCGCCAGAATCGGCATCGGATGGCGCGCGGCGGGCACCGGCTCGGCTTTGGCGAGCGCAATCTCGTCGACAGCAATCACGCCGGTTGCGGCGAACCGGTCGAGCACGCGGTTTCGCGCCGCGCGCGCCGCCTCGGGAAAGCGGTCGGGCCGCCGCAGCTCCGGCGATTGCGGCAGAGCTACGAGCAGCGCCGC
>JBEKRD010000096.1:0-19079 GCA_049519075.1 Xanthobacteraceae bacterium
GGGCGAATGGCAAAGCGTGAACGTCGACAGGGATGTCGCGCCATCGGAAATCGAATCTTATCTGGCCGCCGCCGCAAAGGCACATGGCATCGACCCGGAAAAATCGTTCCCATTTGAGGTTCAAGGCACACTCATTTCGATTTCCATGCACGTCAATGCCGCGCCAACCGGCGGACCGCACGGCATGGGTTTGCCCGTTGCGATTTCAGTCGAGACGAGGGGCGATCAGATCGATGGCGAGGTCGCGGGGGTGTACTTCTCCTCTGATTTGGAAGGCATCGCGACGCATGGCGGCGAGCGTACCCACGCGCACTGGGTTTCGCCCGACGGCGCGTCAACCGACCATCTCGATCGCTGGGGGATTCGATCAGGCGCCTTCCTCCTGTTGCCGAAGCCCGCGCTTTAGCGCCATCTGCGGTCCCGACCACAGCCAGCGTCCTAGTGCAACCGCCGCAAGCATGCCGAAGAGTTGCGCGGCGATGAAGGCTGTGACGCCCGCGGGAGCGATGCCCGCGAAAGTGTCCGACAGCGATCGCGCGATCGTTACAGCCGGATTAGCAAACGACGTGGAGGCCGTGAACCAGTAGGCCGAGGTGATGTACAGCCCGACCGCATAGGGCACGGCTGCAGGCGTGCGCGCTATGCAGCCGAGAATCGTCAGCAGCAATCCGAAGGTCGCGACAAATTCCCCGAGCCATTGTCCGAAGCCAGTTCGAGCATGCACGGACACCTGCCATACCGGTAGTTCGAACATCAGATGCGCGATCCAAGCACCCATCACGCCGCCGATTACCTGTGCTGCGATGTAGACCGCCGCATCCAGCCAGGACAGGTCCCGGCGCAGCGCAAAGGCGATGCTGACGGCCGGATTAAAATGCGCGCCGGATAGCGGACCGAAAGTCAGGATCAGAACGGCGAGAATCGCGCCGGTCGGGATGGTGTTGCACAGGAGAGCAAGTGCCTCGTTACCGCCGGAGAGCCGTTGCGCCATGATGCCGGAGCCGACGACGGCCGCGAGCAGAAATGCCGTTCCCAACCATTCGGCAATGGTACGCCGTGCGAGCGAAGCCATTAGTTCGGCGCGGCCAGCTTCGCCGTCGCTCCCTGCATGTGTCCGATTTCCTTGAGCTTCGCCTGCAGGCTGAGCTGATCGAGGCTTCCGAGCGGCAAGGTCGTGAAAGCGCTGATACGCTGGTGCAACATGCGGTAGGCGTCCTTGAATGCCAGCGCGATTTCGGCGGCGTTACCCTTGGCGTCGGCCGGATCTGGAATCCCCCAATGCGCCGTCATCGGATGGCCCGGCCACAGCGGACAAGATTCGCCTGCGGCGTCATCGCAGACGGTAAAAACGAAATCGAACGATGGTGCGCCCGGCCGCGCAAATTCGTTCCACGATTTCGAACGAAAGTCCGAAGTGTCGTAGCCCAGGCCCTGCAACAGCCGGACGGTTTCCGGGTGCACCCGGACCTTCGGCTGGCTGCCGGCGCTGAAGGCGCGGAACTTCCCCGCCCCGACTTTGTTTAGGATCGCCTCCGCCATGACCGAGCGAGCTGAATTGCCGGTACAGAGAAACAAAACATTGAAGGGGCGTTCCGACATGCCTATCCCTCATCGAGCAGTCCAGCGACGCGAGGCGTCACACCGCCGGCAACGGCTGGTATCCGACGCGGTTCATCATCGATTCAAAGTAGTCTCGGACCTTGTGCGGGAAGCGCAGGCCTTTGACGACGGCAGCCGAGCGCAGCAGCGGCAAGACGCGAATATCGTCAAGCGACAATGTGCCGTTGATCGCCGTTGGGCTCTTAATCAATCGGTCGAGCGTTTCGAGTTCGGGCATCAGCGCATCGATCTGCTCGCGGGTTTTGGCGCGCAGCTCAACGAAGTCGCCGAAAGTTTTTCGCTTGCGCACGATATAGTGGTCGCGTGCGGCGATGGTGGAGAATTCCGGCAGGCCGAGGAGCGGATAGCGCGGCATGGTCAAGGGCGCGGTCTTGGCGCTGGTGCGATCGGCCCAGGCGGCGATTTCAGAGCGTTGCGGGCCGGTCAAGACCGGATCGCCGTGGCCATCGATATAGGCGACCATAGCCATGCTCTCCAGCATGGGCTCTCCATCGTCCTTTACAAGAATGGGGAGGACCCGCTTGCCGACGAGCCCGATCATGGTTTCGGAATCGTCTTCCAGAACGACGGTCTCCTGCAAATGCAGGCGCTTAAGCGCAGCCGTCATGCGCACGCGGAAGCAGATCGAGCAGTGCTCGAACAGATAAAGCCTCATGCCAATTGCTCCCTGCGTCGCGCCGGCCGCGGCGCGGGCTTCTCGCGTCCCGCCGGCTTACATTGTTCGGCGCGTCCCTGGCAGCAGTTCTCGGTCAAGAAACCGAGCAGGGCGTTCATGGTGTCGTAGCGCGCCGCGTAGATCATCGAGCGGCCTTCGCGCCGTACGGTGACCAAGCCGGCGACGCGGAGCCGGTCGAAATGAAAGGTGAGCGTGTTCGGCGCGATGTCGAGTTTCTCCGCGACGCGGCCGGCCGGCATCCCTTCCGGGCCGGCTTGGACCAGCAAGCGGAACACATCGAGACGGTTGTCCTGGGCGAGCGCGGCCAAGGCGGCGACCGCATTTAAGGTTTCCATATTTCAACGAATATTGAAATATATCGGACCTGTCAACGGTTGCGCGCCACTGCGGACTCCGGAATTCACCTTAGGGGCAACATCTGAATTTTTGGGCCCCGGCGTGGCAGGTATAAGGACGGCCGCGCTTTACGGGGAAAAGGCCATGCGAAGCAATGTCAAGAGAAGCGAGGACAACGTCTATTACCTGGTGCGTCCTCAAACCCGCGTGCCGGCCGTGTCCCTGGCGCAAAATAAGCGCGCCAGGCAAATCCTCGTGATCGGTTCTTCTATCCTGGCCGGCGCGCTGCTCGGCTTCGGGCTCGCCAATCTGCCGGCTCTATCGGCAGCGATTGCTACGGTCCTGCATCTGCCGATGCACCAGCTCTAGCCCTTACCGCCAGCGGCGGTGCAGCCACAGCCATTGCTCGGGATGCTGGCGGATCCAGCCTTCGATCACCGCCGTGACCGCCTGCATGGTGCCTTTGATGTCGACGCGGCCGGAGGCGTCGCGCGGGGGCTCGACCGGATCGGACACTTCGCCCCAAAAACTGTTGCCGTCCGGATTGCGCACCACGCGCATGCCGTAGATCGGCAGTTCGGTTTGCCGGGCCAGCATCGCGATCAGCGGATTGGCGAGACAGGTCCTGCCGAAGAACGTCACCTCAACGCCTTTGGTGTAGTGCTGGTCGGCGAGCATGCCGACATGAACGCCCGACTGCAGGAGCCGCGCCAGTCTGACCGGAGCGTCTAGTCCGGTCGGGATCAATTGGCCCATCAGCGGTTCGCGCAATTTGATGATGACGTCGCTGACGGCGCCGATATTCGGCCGGCGGAACAGCACGGCGGATTTGGCCCCGATCAGTTTGGCGCCGACGCCCGGCAATTCCCAATTGGCGAGGTGCGCAGCAAAGCCGATGGTCGCCCGGCCGGAGTGCATGATCCAGTCGTAGCGTTCCTTGGATTGCGGCGGATAGGTGATGGCGTCGGGCGTGGGCCTGCCGAAACCTTCGACGGAGAACTCATCGAGATGGGCGAATTCGATGGCGACGCGGCCGAGATTGTCCCAGACGCCGCTTAAGATTGTTTCGAGCTCGGCGTCGGATTTTTCCGGAAACGAGGCGCGCAATTGCTCGCGGCCGACGCGGTGTTCCTTAAACCGCGGGCCGATCTTGCGCATGAAAGCGCCGGCGAAATTCGCCATGCGCTTCCTATCGGTGCGCTTGATCGTGCCGAGGAGCCCGGTGGTGAGCGAGCCCAGCGTCGCATCGACCAATGACTTAAAACGCGCCCCTGCCATCTAAAACATGACGATGATTTTGCCGAACACCTGGCGGCTTTCGAGCCGCGCCAAGCCGCGCTCGAACTCGGCGAGCGGCACTTCGGTGTCGATCACGGGCGTCAGCCCCGCGGCCATCTTGGCGAGGCTTTCGCGGATGTTGCGCAGCGAGCAGCCGAACGAGCCGAAGATGCGGTATTGCTGCAAATAGAGCTGGAACAGATTGAGGTCGATCGACTGGCCTGTGGTCGAGCCGCAGGTGACGAGCCTGCCGCCGCGCTTGAGGCAGAGCAGCGAGCCGTTGAACGTGTCGGGCCCGACATGCTCAAAGGCGACATCGACGCCTTTTTTGCCGGTGAGCTTGCGCACGATGGTCTCGAAGCGTTCGGTGCGGTAATTGATGACGTGATCGGCGCCGAGTGCCTTGGCCTTCTCCGCCTTGGCGTCGTCGCCGACGGTGGTGATGACGGTGGCGCCGATCGCCTTGGCCATTTTGATGGCGCTGGTGCCGATGCCGGAGCCGCCGGCCTGCACCAAAATGGTTTCGCCCGGCTCGAGCTTGGCGTTGTCGAACAGCATGTGCTGCACAGTGCCGAACGCGACCGGCGCGCAGGCGGCGTCGCGGAAGCTGACGCCCTCGGGGATCGGCACCACCAGCCGGGCCGGCATGTTGACGCGGTCGCGGGCGAAGCCGTCGGCATGGAAGCCCATGATGCTGCCGACCTTCTCGCACAGATTATCGCGGCCTTCGCGGCAGGCTCGGCACATGCCGCAGGTCTGCGCGCCATAGGCGACGACACGGTCGCCGGTCTTGAACGACGTCACATCCGCTCCGGTGGCGACGATTTCGCCGGCCGCCTCGACGCCGACGATGAGCGGCAGCTTGCGCTTGGCAAACGCCATGCCACGCCAGCCCCAGACGTCGATATGGTTGAGCCCGATCGCCTTGATGCCGATCTGGACCTCGCCCGCGGCCGGCGCCGGCGGCTCGGCGATATCGATGAGCTCGATCTTGCGCTCGGTGACAAGCGACAGCGCGCGCATGGTCCGCGCCGGCGCGGCGCTCGGCTGCTCGCTCAACGTTGTTGCCGCGGTGCCGGTCACGCCGGCTCCCGCGTCAGCACCAGCGAGACATTCTGGCCGCCGAAGCCGAACGAATTGGAGATGACGCGCGTGACCTTGGCATCGCGCGCCACGTTCGGCACCACGTCGAGCGGAATGCCGGGATCCGGAACGTTGTGGTTGATGGTCGGCGGAATGCGCTGGTTTTCAAGCGTCAAAAGGCTGAACACCGCTTCCACCGCACCGGCCGCGGTCAGCGTATGGCCGATCATCGATTTGTTCGACGACATGGGAATGCCGCGGATGCGTTCGCCGAACACCGTGGACACGCCCAGGCATTCCATCTTGTCGTTCTCGGGCGTCGAGGTGCCGTGGGCGTTGATATAATCGACATCCTGCGGCCCGACACCGGCGTCGGCCAAGGCATTGCGCATGCAGGCGATGACCGGCTTGCCGTCGGGGCTCGAGCGGGTGCGGTGAAACGAATCCGATTTCTCGCCGCAGCCTTCCAGGATGCCGAGCACCGTGGCGCCGCGCGCGATCGCAGAATCGTAATCTTCGAGCACCAGGGCGGCCGCGCCTTCGGCGAGCACGAAGCCGTCGCGGTTCTTGGAGAACGGCTTCGACGCCTGCTCCGGCGGGTCATTCTGGGTCGACAGCGCCGAGAGCAGCGAGAAGCGCACCAACGATTCCGGAGTAATCGAGCCGTCGGCGCCAAGCGCCAGCGCCGCCTTGCACTCGCCGCGTCGGATCGCTTCGACGCCGAGCTGAATCGCGGTCGCTCCCGAAGCGCAAGCGGTGGTCAGCGAGATCGGCGAGCCTTCGGTGCCGAAATGATCGGCCAGATGCTCGCCGATGATGCCGTATTTCAACGTCTCGTAAATGGGCGAGAATTGCGGCTCGTGCGCCACCCGCATGAGATCGGGATAGGCGGCATCCTTATCGGGAGCCGCAACCTCCGCCATCTGGATGCGGTAAGGCCACTCGATTTCAAGCGGCGGCAAAGCGAGAAACAGCGGGCCGGGAAAGCGGCCCTTGCTGCCGATGCCGGACTGCGCGACCGCCTCTTCGCCGGCCAATAGCGCAATGCGTTCGGACAGTTCCGCGGGCGGCATATAGTCCTTGTAGACGTCGTCGACGGTGCCGGCGATCGTGGTGCGCAAACTGTCGAGCGGAAAGCGCGAAATGCGCCTGATGCCGGATTTGCCGGCGGTCAGTTTCGCCCAATTGTCGGCTTTGCCGACGCCGAGCGAGGTGACGATGCCCATGCCGGTGATCGCGATCACCGGACGCCCTGCTGTGTCGCGATGCGCGCCAGCGGTGGGACGTGTCGATGCCATGATGGTCTCCCTCAATCCACCCGTTCGAGCAAAGCGAGCCCTTCGCCGCGCCAATTGCCGACGCTGGTGACGACGACCTGAGAGAGCCCGGGCGTACTTTCGCCGGTATCTCCGGTCCCCGTCGGGGCGAACAGCTTGCCGTGCTCGATCGCCGCACAGCCGATACCCAGATTGGCCATGAACTGGGTATCGACCCCATGACCGATATACGTACCGGTGTTGCGGACGGGAAGACCGATATTCTGAAGAACGTGCCGTTCGGCGGAGGTCGCCGGCTCGAAGCCGGAGGCCCCGGAAATGACTGCGGCGTGCGCCCGGTCGATCTGTGGCGCGATCGCATCCCATTGCCGGCGCAACGAGGTTTCCGTCTCGCCGGGCTGGCGCGGGGTGCGGTCGGACAGCACCGGCGAAATCCGCGCCTTGGGGCGTGCGCCGCGCGCTCTGGCGTGATCCGAACTTTCCAGCATCAGAAAGGCGCCCATGGTGGCAAACGCGATGCCGCCCTCCGGGCCGCGATCCCAGACCGGCGCGAATTTGTTCTTGAGCACTACGCCGCCGAGCTCGAAGGCCAACAGCACGTCCCAGCGGGTGCCGTGATAGGCGCCGCCGACCAGCGTCAATTCGCTCTGTCCGGCAGCAATACGCGCCTGCGCGACGCGGACCGCGTCGACGCCCGCGGGCTCCTCGCCCATGAAGGTGCGCGAGGAACCGACGATGCCGTGCACCAGCGAGATATTGCCGGCGAGAAGATTGGGCAATTGCGCCAGGAACAAAGTCGGACGCAGGTCGCTCATCAGGCGCTCATTGAGAAAGGCGCCCGGCTGGTTGACTTTGCGCACGCCTGCCATGATCGCGGTGTCGACCGCGGTATCGCGTTCGCCGCCGCCGGCGGCGACGATCATGTCGGTGTGGTCGAGCAGTTCGCGATTGCCGGCGATGCCGGCATCGGTCAGCGCCATGCCGGCGGAGTAAACCCCGACCCGCTGCCAGGTCTCCATCTGGCGCTGATCGCTCTTTTTCGGGATCTGCTTGTCATAGCTCATCGGCGGCAGCTGGTGCACGATGTAGGGCGCAAAGCTTTTGTCGTCGTAAGGCGGCGGATCGCCGCGCTCGAGATGGCCCCAATTGGTTTCCAACCCCTCGCCCAGACAGGTTAGAAGACCGACGCCGGTGATCCACACCTCGCGGGGCGCGGTCACTTCGCGAACTCCTTGGCCGGGAAGTTGATGCGCTCGGCCCAATCCCACAGCCCGGCGCGCAGTTCCGGGCTTGGATAAGGAATGATCCGATAAGTGAGCTTGGCGTCGCAGACCGCGGCGCCCTTGCAGGAGGCCTTGGCCTCGCCCATGGCGTAACCGGAACCCTCGTGCACGACCCTGCCTTCGACTTCGAGGACATCGCCGGGAAACACGGCGCTACGGATTTTCGCTTCCTTGACGCTCGCCAACGCCGGCAAGCCGGTGAAGCCCGTCAGCGCGCTCACCAGCCAGCCCGTCGTCTGCGCCATGCATTCGATCAAGAGCACGCCCGGCATCAGCGGATAGCCTGGGAAGTGACCTTCGAAAACGGTACTTTGGAGCGGCACGGTGCAGATCGCGCGCGCCACACGCTCGCCGGCGTCCACCTCGATGAAGCGGTCGACCATTTGAAAATATTCAAGGCGCATCTGCGGCGCCTCAGGCGCCCTTGGCAGCGATCAGTTCGTCGATCCGCTCGCACAGGTTCTTCAGCACAAAATACTGATCGGTCGTGGCCTTGCCGTCGTTGACTTCCTGCGTCCATTGCTCGAGCGGCAGCTTGATGCCGAACGCCTTGTCGATGGCAAAGGCGATGTCGAGGAAATCGAGACTATCGATCTCGAGATCGTTGATGGCGTGGCTCTCCGGCTTGATGTTTTCGCGCGGGATATCGCAAGTTTCCGCAATGATTTCAGCCACTTTATCGAATGTGGTGGACATAGGGCGTGCTCTTTGGTCAGCAGAAGAATTAAGCGCCGGCCCAGTCCGGCGCGAGCAAGCCCGTCACTCGGGCCCCTCAATTGTGAACGCCCCGTATAGCGAAGGATGCCGCCAAGTTCAACGGCGGCAGACCCGCTGGAAGGCAGCGCCAGGACAGCGGTAGGAAGGCCGATTTGGCCTTGCGGACAAGAGCTTGTACCAAGCACCCGCGGCCTGGGCCAGGGCCGATGGCCGGACCGCAGTGTTCGATCGCCCGTTCGATCGACCTGCTTGATCGACCTGGTCATATTACCTAATGAAACCGGCCAAGGGGTCCGCTATGCCGAAGGCGCTCGTGCGCAAGCGTTGTTTCGTGCAGATGACCGGCTACGAGCCGGTCGGACCGGAACGCCAGCACCGCCGTTTCATTCGCGAAATGGCGCGTTTTCACAAAGCCTGGAACCTGCACGGCGAGGTCTCGCCGCCTGCGCTCTCATCCGACGGTGCCGTGGCGCGCTGGACGATTGAGACGTGGGGTCCGAACTGGCGCGTTACCACCGATTTTCACCAATTCCGTTGGGACGACTTCATCACAGCCGACATGGCCGAAAGCGATTGGCGGCGGTTTCCGCTCGGCATTGCCGCCTTGATGGAATTCGTCCTCACCGGCACGTTTATAAAATATTTCATCGTGGCGTGGCGCTACGGCGGCTTTTTTCTTTATCCACTCATCTACATCCTCGGCACGATCTGGTTGTCGATCGCGGCGACACGCTATGCGGTCATGCATGTGGCGGTAAGTTTCGGCGGTCTGCCGTATCCGCTCGTGCTCGCGCCGGTGCTCTGCCTCGCGATCTTCGTCGGCCTGCGCTGGACATTCGGCCGGATGGTGCACATCCGCTATGCGCTCGACGATTGGTATTTCGCGCGCGACCTGATCCATCGCGCCCGGCCGGAAGTGGAGGCGCGGCTCGACCGGCTGGCCCGCGAATTGGTGCGGCTCGCGCGCGACACTGATGCCGATGAGATCATCGTTGACGGCCACAGCCTCGGCGCGCCGCTGTCGTTGACCGTGGTCGACCGCGCGCTCACGCTCGATCCGCAGCTCGGCAATCGCGGTAAGCCGCTGCATCTGGTTTCGAGCGGTTCGTCGCTGCTCAAAGTCGCCTTGCATCCGGCCGCCGCCTGGTTGCGCGAAGCCGTCGGCCGCGTGGCGCGGGCGCCGTCGATTTATTGGGTCGAGTATCAGGCGCTGGTCGATATCATCAATGTTTACAAGGTCGATCCGGTGGTCGCGCTTGGGCTGCCGGCGGCCGGCAAACCGATCGTGCGCATCATCCGCATTCGCATGATGGTGGAAGAGCATACTTATAGGCACTTCCATCTGAATTTCCTGCGCATTCACCGCCAAGCGGTAATGGGCAACGAGCGGCGCTACTTTTATGATTATTACATGCTGTGCTGCGGGCCGATCCCGCTGATCGACCGGGTCGAAGACCCGGACCGTGCGGTAACCGGTTTTGCCGGCGATGGCAGCCTGGCGGACGACGGCGCAGAGCCGGCAGGCTTGCCGGCGCGCGCGACGGAGCCCCAAATCCCGTGACGGCAACAATTTCGAAAATCATCTGGCTGGCGTTCGGCGTCATCTGGGTCATCCTGCGGCAGCAGCCGGGGCGGCGCGCGCGCAAGACGCCGGTGCGGTACTCCGCACGCGGGGTGCGTGAATTCGCGCTCCTCGGCGCTTCACTCAGTGGGCTCGGCATCGTGCCCGCGGTCTACGTGGCAAGCCATTTTCCGCGCTTCGCCGACTACCCCCTGGTCCCGGCGCTGAGCTATCTCGGCATTGCCGTCGATTTGGCCTGTCTTTGGCTGTTCTATCGCACCCATCGCGATCTCGGGCACAATTGGTCTGTCAGCCTCGATTTGCGTGAGCGCCATACCCTCGTCACAACCGGTGTCTACGCCCTCGTGCGGCATCCGATGTATTCGGGCTTCTGGCTCATGGCGCTCGCCCAAGTCCTACTGTTGCCGAATTGGATCGCAGGACCCGCTGGCCTGGTGGGCTTCGGCATCCTGTTTTTCGGGCGGCTGCCGCGGGAAGAGCGGATGATGATCGAGGCCTTTGGCGAAGAGTATCGCGCCTATATGCGCCGCACCGCGCGGGTCGTCCCGTGGTTGTTCTAAATCCTGGGTCTATTGAATCGAGGGCCTACCAAGTCATGAATCCTACCGACTGCATCGCCGCAGTGGCATTTTTGTTACATGTTCCGCCGCGCTTTCCCTCGCAACCAAATTTAGCGGGATTTTGGCGGTAAAATCTGGCAGTGCGATGGGGATTGCTTAGAATGAGACGGCACCATGGATTGCCCCAGTCTGATGCAAACCGCGAGACGGTCATGAGAAGCTCCTTGCGCTTTACCGCGATCGGGGTGCTTGCTGCGGCGTTGATATTCGCGCTTGGCGCGAGCCCCGGCATGGCGCAGCCGCGCGCGCATGTTTACCTGCTGCGCGGCTTGATGAACATTTTTTCGCTTGGAATGGATACGCTCGCCGGGGAACTCAACAAGCGCGGCGTCTATGCGACGGTGGATAACCACTCCGGCTGGCAGGGGCTCGCCGACGGGGCCGCCGCCAGATACAAGTCTGGCAGCGACGGGCCGATCATCCTCATCGGTCATTCGCTGGGTGCCGACGCCGTCATGGAGATGGCCAATTATCTGGGCCAGAAGGGCGTGCCGGTGGCGCTTGTCGTGCCGTTCGATGGCACGCAATCGTTCTATGCAACGTCCAACGTTGCCCGCGTGCTCAACCTGACCCAGCGCGATTACGCCTACATGCGGCGCGGGCCGGGCTTTCATGGCACACTCGTCAATGTCGATCTCAGCGGCGATCCGCAAATCGACCATCTGACCATCGACAAGTCGCCGAAGCTGCATGCGCGGGTGATCAGCGAAGTTCTCGCCGTTATCGGCTCGCATCGCGGCACCGAGCCGGGCGGTCCTGACTCCACGCGCGCCAGTGCGTCCCCGGCGAATGGCGCGGAAGTCGGCGCTAAGGCCGGTGACCAAGCCAAATCCGCCGCAACCAAGTCGGGCGAAGCGGCGTCAGCGCCGGCTCCAGCCCCGATCAAGACTGGCGACAGTGCCGCGACCGCGACGCCGGTAAAACCGGCGGCGGACGGCGGTACGCCCGTCATCGCGCTTCCCGAGCACGGCACAGCCCACGCCAGCTCGAACGCGGCGGTGCCGCACCAATCCGCGGCCACCGCACAGCCTTGAGACTCCTCCGGGGGCGCTTATTTCCGGTGCAGCGCAGACGCCTCGATCGGCGCGCAATTGGAGCGCCCTTGCATCATGCAATCCTGGTCTTTTTGCATCTCGGCGATGGTATCGGCGATCCAGACGCCGGCCCCGACCAAAAACGTGACGATGACGACCGCGATGGTGTTCATCAGCATGCGCTTGCGGTAATCGACGGGTTCCTCTCGCTCCCGTTCGTAGTGCGAGAGTTCGTCGGCCGGCTCGATTTCGGCTGGCCGTGCCGCAGGCTCCGGAAATGGCCGGATGACGGCTCGGCGATTCGGGAAATGCAGCACTTGCCCGAACTCGTCGGCTCCCTGCGCATCTGATCGCTTTGGCAGCACTTGCATGACTCTAGAATACCCCGCGGCGGCAAAATCTCTAAGCGGCGAATATAGGCTCTCGCCAACGATAATGCCCGGCCGGGGGGTGTCGGAGGGGTATTTTCCTGCCACGATCTTGCGCAACAAGGGCAAAGCCGCAGCCGCTTCGGCACATTGTCCATATGGAGCAACACCATGAAATTCCTCGCCTGGCAGTCAATGCGCAACGGCCTCGCCGCAGCGAGCGCGGCGCTCGTCTCGCCGTTGATCCTGGCGCAGTTCGCGGCGTCTCCCGCGCAAGCTGCCGATTACGACGCAGGCTCGATCCATATTTCGCAGCCTTGGGCGCGCGCAACGCCGAAGGGCGCGTCCTCGGGCGCCGGCTATATGACCATTACCAACAAGGGCACGACACCGGATCGGGTCAGTTGCGTGTCGAGCGACGCCAGCGCGCAATGCCAGATCCACAGCATGACCATGGAAGACGGCGTGATGAAAATGCGCCCGGTGGAGGGCGGCCTCGAAATCAAGCCGGGCGAGACGGTGACGCTGAAGCCGGGCGGCTATCACATCATGCTGGTCGATCTCAAACACGGCTTGGAGCCGGGCCAGACCGTCAAGGCGACGCTGAAATTCGACAATGCCGGCACGCTCGATGTCGAATATCCGATTGCGGCGATCGGCGCGCCGGCGCCCGGCAGCGCGGCGGGCGGCGGCATGATGATGGGCGATCACCCTGGCGGTGCGATGCAGGGTCCGAGCGGCGGCATGATGCAGATGGATAAGAAGTAAGACGATTCGTTATTGCGAGGAGCAAAGCGACGAAGCAATCCAGCCCCTGTGCCGTTGGCTGGATCGCTTCGCTTCGCTCGCGATGACGCAAAGATTTACTTGGGCTCAGGGAATGCCGGCTTCATGCCTTCGGGCAGCGGCGCGCGAAAGGTGTTGAGCGTCATCGACACCATCGCGTAGTAGCCGAGGATGCCGACGAGTTCCACGGTCCCGGCGTCGCCGAGCAGTTTCTTCACGCGATTGTACGTCGGCGTCGAAACGCGGCGCTTGGCATAGAGCTCTTTGACGAAAGCGTAGATCGCCATCTCATCCTTCGGCGCCGATTTCGGCGGCCGGCCGGCTTGGATGGCGCGAATGGTTTCCTGTTTCACGCCTTGCTTCTCGGCGATGACGGCGTGCGCGGCCCACTCATACTGCGCCTTCCAGAACTGGGCGGTGCAAAGAATGGCAAGCTCCGAAAGCCGCGGCGGGACGCTGGTTTTGAAACGCACGTGTCCGCCCAATGTCTGGGCGAGTTCGCCGAACGCCGGCGAATGCAGATAGATCGCGAATGGGCCGGAGAGCTTGAACACCCCGCGCGGGCCGGATTTGATGGAGTCCGCAAGCGACCGCTGTTCGGCGGTGAAGGACTCCGGGGACAATTTTGGCAGGCGGGGCGATTGCATATCGCGCATGTTTTCCTCGCAAATATCGGGCAAACGAAATGGCCCATGTTATTGTTGTATCGTAAGGGACGCTGTGGCGGGAAGGAAGCGAAAGCGCCGCAAGCGATAAATGGCTTTGGTGCGGCTGTCGAGCGGTCGGGGACTGGCGGCGATGGCCGGGCCGTCACGGCTTGGGCACTTATTTTAGGAGCAACGCATGGCGGTTACTGTGAAAGCGCTGTTCTTCGATGTCTTCGGCACGCTCACCGATTTTCGCAGCTCGATCGCGCGCGAAGCCGAAGCGATGCTCAAGCCGCTTGGCTATGCGCTCGACTGGCCGGCCTTCGCCGACGCCTGGCGCGGCGAATATCAGGGCGGTTTGGAAGAGGTGCGCTCGGGTCGCATGGCCTATTGCAAGCTCGACGTGCTGCACCTGCGCAATCTGGAAATCACGCTCAAGCGCTTTGACGTCGGCGCGCTCGGCGAAGAGCAATTGCACGAACTCAATCTCGCCTGGCACCGGCTCGATGCCTGGCCCGATGTTCCGCCGGGCCTCGCCCGGCTCAAACGCAAATATCTCCTGTCGCCGCTCTCGAATGGCAATATTTCGCTGATGGTCGATATCGCGCGGCGGAACAGTTTTCCCTGGGATGCGATCCTTGGTGCCGACATCGCGCGCGACTTCAAGCCGAAGCCGCGGGTCTACCTCGCCGCCGCGGAGGCGCTCGACCTCGCGCCGCAAGACTGCATGCTGGCGGCGGCGCATTCCAACGATCTTAAAGCCGCCGCCGCGCTCGGGCTGCGCGCCGCCCATATCGCGCGCCCCAACGAACACGGCCCCGGAAAAGGCGAACCCGCGCCGACCGTCCCGGTCGATTTCGCGGCCAAGAGCCTTGAGGACCTCGCGGACATGCTCGGTGCCTGACCGCGCTTCAGCCGGCCCGGCGGTGAAATATCTGTTCGCGGGTCGCGATCCTGCACGCGGCGCGCTGCATCTGGCTGGCGAACAGCTCTTCGGTCATTCGGCTTAAGTATTTCAGGGCGGCGGTCATTGCGGTGCTTCCTGCATTAACGATCCATTAACCATGGTTGGCAACATAAGCCGCGCCGTCACGCCCGGAAGTGACCGCCATCACAGGAATTCAGATTCTCGGAAATACCCCGGCAAAGGGCCGCGCCCTAGCCCTCAAGCGCCGGGTAGTCGGTATAGCCCTTAGCGGTGCCGCCGTAGAAGGTCGGCGGTCCGGCGGATTAAAGGGGCCGCCGCGGCGCAGGCGCTCGGGCAGATCGGGGTTGGCGAGGAACAGCGTCGCAAAGGCCACCAGATCGGCCACGCCGTCGCGCAGCGCGGCTTGCGCGTGCGCCAGGTCATAGCCTTTGTTGCCGATGAGCGCGCCGCGCCACAGTTTACGGAAAAAACCAATGTCGGGCGTCTCACCGGCCGGAACCGGATCGGTCGCGCCGGGCTCGACGATGTGCAAATAGGCGAGGCCGAACCGATCGAGCGCACCGACGGCCGTCGCGAAAGTCGCGGCGGGGTTGCCGTCGCTCATGCTGTTGAACGGATTGGTCGGCGACAGCCGCACGCCGACGCGCTCAGGCCCCCATTCGCCAACGAGCGCTTGCGTGACTTCGATGAGGAAGCGGGCGCGGCTTTCCGCGCTGCCGCCGTAGCGGTCGGCGCGCCGGTTCGAGCCATCGCGCAAAAACTGATCGACCAGATAGCCGTTGGCACCATGCAATTCGACGCCGTCGAAGCCCGCCTCGCGCGCGTTCATCGCGCCGCGCCGGTAATCCTCAACGATGCCCGCGATCTCCGCAGTCTCGAGCGCGCGTGGGGTGACGAAGGGTTTCATGCCCTCATGCGTCATGGCCTGGCCCGCGGGCGCGATCGCCGAGGGCGCGACCGGCAGCGCGCCGCCCGGCTGCAGCGACGGATGCGATATCCGTCCGACATGCCAGAGCTGTAGGAAAATGCGGCCGCCCGCCGCATGCACCGCGTCGGTCACGAGCTTCCAGCCGGCGATCTGCTCGGCGCTGTGGATGCCGGGCGTGCCCGGATAGCCGACGCCCTGCGGCGACACTTGCGTCGCCTCGCTGACGATCAGCCCGGCGCTTGAGCGCTGCGCATAATAAGTGGCGTTGAGCGGACCCGGCACATTGCCGGGACCCGCGCGATTGCGCGTCATCGGCGCCATCACGATGCGGTTCGGCAAAGTGAGGGGGCCGAGCTTAAACGGCGAGAAAAGGTCGGGAGTGGTCATCGCGTTTTCAATCGAAATGCATGCCGCTTGCTTTGACCACCGTCGGCCAGCGCGCGGCTTCGTGCTGGATGAAGGCTGAAAATTCCGCGGGTGTATCGGTCATGGGGGTGATCCCCACCGCGTCGGCTTTTGCTTTAATGTCTGAATCGCTCAAAATCTTGGCGACTTCGGCCGCGAGCTTGTCGACGACCGCTCGTGGCGTGGCGCGCGGCGCGACCAGACCGAGCCAGACCGTGATATCGCCGAGATCGATTCCGGTGGTGGCGGCAAGCGTCGGCACATCGGGCAGCGCCGGGAACAGCCGCGCGTCGAGCTTGGCGATGGCGCGTAGGTCGCCGGATTTGATCAGCGGCAACACCGCCGAGGGTCCGTCGAAAACGAAATCGACGCTCTTGGTCAAAATGCCATGCGCCACCTCGGCGCTGCCATTGTACGCCAGCAGCACGGTGTCGATGCCGGCTTTTTGCGCGAACAAGACGCAGGTCAGTTTGGTGGTGATCGTTCCCGCGCCGCAATTGAGCTTGCCGGGCTCGGCCTTGGCCTTCACGATCAGGTCCTTCGCCGTCTTGATGTCGCTTGCCGCATTGACGACCAGAAGATCGGTGGTCTTGGCGGTCAGCGTGATCGGCGCGAAGTCCGCGATCGGATCGTAGGGCAGCTTGCTGTAGAGATACTGGTTCATCACCAGCGTCGAATCGATCGCCATCAATAGCGTGTAGCCGTCGGCATCGGCCTTGGCGACGAATTGCGCTCCGATCAGGGTGTTGGCGCCCGGTCGATTATCGACCACCACGGCCTGCCCGAAATCCGCGCTCATCCGTTCGGCAATGATGCGCGCCAGCACATCGGCGGGGCCGCCGGCCGGGAACGGCACGACGATATGGATGGGCCGGTCGGGGTAGGGGGCCTGGGCGAGGGCGGCAAAAGGTGCGAGCGTAAGTGCCGCTAGGAGAATAAGTGCGATCGAACGGGTGCGGCGCATGACGTTTTCCCGACGGCCTTGATGGTGGCGCACACTCGCATATGGGGTCCGATTGCAAAAGCCGGCGCGGTCTCGCGCCGGCCGTGAAGCCGAATTCGTTTACTCCGCAAACGACGACCGCTACGGTCCGATTGACGGCTGTCAAGCATGCGCGGGGTACACGGATGGGGACGCGATGAGCACAACGGATAGTCCGGCAGCAGCCGTTCATGGTGCCGGCTCAGCGACGCGGCTCATTATTGCTTCATCGATCGGCAATGCGCTCGAATTCTATGAAATCCTGGTCTACGGCTACTTCGCCGTCACCGTCGCCAAGGTGTTCTTTCCCGCGACCGACGAAGCGGCCTCGATCCTGGTGACGTTCGGCACTTTCGGAGCGTCGTTCCTGGCCCGGCCGCTCGGCGCGCTTTTTCTCGGCGCCTATGGCGATCGCAAGGGCCGCAAACGGGCGCTGACGCTGTCGATCGTTTTGATGACGATCGGCACCGGGCTGATGACCATTATGCCGAGCTATGGCTCGGTCGGTCTCTTGGCGCCAGTGCTGGTGATTGCGGCGCGCCTCTTGCAGGGCTTTTCGGTCGGCGGCGAGTTCGCGAGCTCGACCGCATTCCTGGTCGAGCATCGTCCCGACCGCGCCGGCTTCTTTGCCAGCTGGCAATGGTCAAGCCAGGGGCTTGCCGCGCTGATCGCCACCGGATTCGGCGTCTTGCTCACGACCACCATGTCCGCCGCCGATCTGCAGTCATGGGGCTGGCGTATTCCGTTCGGCTTCGGGCTCCTGATCGGGCCGGTCGGCTATTACATCCGCAGCCGCCTGCCGGAATCGCCGGAGTTCCTGCAAGCCGGCGCGGCGCGCGCGCCATTGCGTGAGCTGTTCGTCGATCAATGGGACCGGCTCCTGCTCACCATCGGCGCCGTCGTCGCCTCGACCAGTTCGCAATATATGCTGCTTTACATGCCGACTTATGCCATCCGCGAGCTGCATCTGCCGCAGACGATCGGCTTTACCGCGGCGGTGGTGGCGGCGGCGCTGCAGACGGTGGTGGTGCCGTTTGTCGGCATCTGGGTCGATAAAATCGGCCAGATGCGCATCATGATCGGCGCGGCGGCGCTGCTCGCCGTGACATCCTATCCGGCCTTCGTGCTGTTAAATGCGCACGCGTCGCTTGCCGTATTGATGGCGATGGTGTGCTGGATCGGGCTGTTGAAATCTTTTTTCTCGGGCGCGCTGCCGTCGCTGATGGCGAAGATGTTTCCGGTCGCGACGCGCGTTTCCGGCATGTCGCTGAGCTACAACATTTCGGTGCCGATCTTCGGCGGCTTTGCGCCGTTCTTCGCGCAGTCGCTGATCGATCTGACCGGCTCGAAGCTTTCGCCGAGCTATTACATGATCGCGACCGCGCTTTTGAGCGTCGCGGCGCTTCTCGTGATGCGACGGCGCTACCGTGTTTGATGCGAAGCGGGAACTGGGGTCGAACTCACGTCATTGCGAGCCAAGCGAAGCAATCCAGTCTTCCGCGCATCCCTGGATTGCTTCGTCGCCAAAGCCCGTCGAAGACGGGCGTGAACGCCCTTTCGCCTCGCAATTGTGCATGTTCACTAATTCGCTGATTGAATCCGACCGAAAGGGAAGATTCGATGCGCGACAACAGCTACGACCGGACGATCGAACGCAATTATCTGCAAAAGTGGCGGTTTCTGATCCCGGAGTATGAGGCGGTCAAGGCCGGACGATCAGGCACGTTCAAGCGGGTCGGGGACTTCTATCGTCATCACGGCACCTGCTCGCAGACTTTTCGCAAGTATTACAACCGTTATCTGCAGAGCGGGTCGGAGGCCGATCTTCTGCCGCGCCGCCGCGGCCCCAAATGGCGCGAGCGGCGTGAGCCGGAAGGGATCGAGGCCGAGATCCTTGGCTTCCGCCGGCGGGGGCTGAACCGCTACGAGATCCACGCCGCCTTGCGCGAACGACGCGAGACGGTACCTTCGCCCTCCACCATCTACCGTGTGCTCAAGCGCCATCAATTGAACCGCCGCACGATGACCATGCGCGAGGAGAAACGCCGCATTATCAAGGAGAAGCTCGGGGAACTCGGCCACGTCGACCTGCATCAGCTGCCGCGCGACATGTTCCTCGCGCCACCGGCGGCCACGGCCTATGTGGTCAGCCTGATCGACAGTTGCTCACGGCTTGCCTGGGCCGAGGTCGTGGGCGCCAAAAAGGCGCTGCCGGTCATGTTCAAGACGCTCAAGATGATCAACACGCTCAACATCACCTATGGGCTCGTCTTCAAGGAAATCCTGTCCGACAACGGCGCCGAGTTCGCCTCCCGCAACAATCGCCACGAGCATCCGTTCGAGGCCATGCTGCTCGAACTCGGCATTACCCACCGTTACACCAGGCCTTACCGACCCCAGACCAACGGCAAGGTCGAGCGCTTCTGGCGAACGCTCGATGACGACGTCATCGAAGGCACAACCTTCGATAACCTTGACCACTTCGCCAACGAACTGTTCGAATACATCATCTACTACAATAACCACAGG
>JBEKRD010000097.1:0-31510 GCA_049519075.1 Xanthobacteraceae bacterium
CGATAGCCGACCTTCATGACCTCTTCGATTTCCAGGTCCTCGACGCTGCCCGCGGCAGCGGCGAGGCTCAGGATGGTGTCCTGGGCCTTGGCGTGCAGAATGAGCCGGGTGGAGTCCGCCTTCGGATCGCAACCGACGATCAGAATGCGGTGCCCCATCTCGGCCAGCGCCGCCAAGGTGTTCTGGGACGTCGTCGACTTGCCGATGCCGCCCTTTCCGTAGAATGCGATTTGTCGTAGTGCCGCCATGTTGCTCTCCTTCGAACCGATCCATTCGGACCGGGTTCGGGTTGACCCGGCGCCGCGCCAACTGCACAGCGCAATTTCGACAGACACCGCGATGCAGATGCGGGCTTTACTTTTCCTCTTCGGTGCGCGTTGTCGGCGACCATCACCTTTGCAATGACCAGTTCTGCAACGACCATGCCAGCGTCTGCGCTGAGCCAAAATCTTAGTAATTGCGGGCAGATAGAGCATTTTAGCTGTTCAATCGGCGTTTGTTTCAAACCCGACATCGAAGCCGGAACGGCCGACATCGGCGATGACCGCTGTTTGAAACGAAACAACGTCAGCGGGGCCGCCGAGATAGTCGAAATTCCCAGGCGCCGAGGATTTGCCGCACGACCGCATCGACGAGCTACAACGGTACAAGGATAGGGTGTCACACATTCGATCGGATCAGCGATCACGCCATACGGAGCGGCGATGCCTGGCTTGGGCGATATCTTAAGCCTCGGCGAATGTATGGGTCTGGTCCATTGTCGAATGCGTTCCCGCGGATGAGTCGCCGGCCTCGCAAAAGCCGGCGCTACCAACTCGCCATCAAGAGTTGAATCCTCTCCTCGTGTCGCAGGTCGGTCAGTGCGGCGACAAAGTCCGCTAATGGGAGATCAATGCGCTTAATGTTCTGTTCGGCGAGGAATCGCGTCTCCTCCCGGGTCGGAGTTTCGGGCAAAACCGCCCAGTGAACCGCCGAGGAGCAGTTCATGATCTGACGCGTAAACTTCTGGTCGCAGTCATTCGTGAAACGGCAGCCCAGAAACAGGAAATGCCGACCGATGCGTAGGTTCTGCACCGGCTCTGGGATCGACGCTTGGTAATCCCGCTCGGCCAATATCTCAACGAAATCGCCTTCCGAAGCGTGAAAACTTGAAGCTCCCGCGACTGATCCGAGCGGCTCGTACAGCAGCGTCGCCCAGGTTTCGGCCAAATCCGGCGCAATCGCGTGAGCCGACGTTCCATCGGCCTGTAGATAATGTACCCAGTGCCCGGCGCGCGTAGCCCGGCTCACGCCCTGCACCATCCCCCAGACGCTCCAACTGCTGCGGACCGCCAGCGCCCTCCGCGGCAGGTCGTCATACCAGTCGTGAACGATGAGCGGCAGCGTCGGTAGTGCCGCCAGGTAATTATGGAGGACGGTCGGTTGAACATTACCGAGAAATGCCGCCCCCATTGCCTTGGTAACGGTTTTGCGATCGCTGAATTCCTCGCCCAGCCGGTCGACGAGCGACCTCGGCGAACCCGGCAGTGGACAATCTTCGCCGGCAAGCGCGAGCACCTCCGGCCCGAGATAGGGAATGACCAGCCCGTCACCAAGGCCAGCATCGATTGCTCGAAGCGTTTGGCCCATCATGAGCGCCGCGCCTCGTTCGCCAAGGTCGCAGGCATCGCATTCGCCAAGGCGTGTTGACGAATGCATGAGAGCATGAGCATGGCCGGTCTCCGGCAAAGTCCGATTTTTGCCACGCGTAGGCATTGCGACAAGCCGCCGAGACAAACCCGACAGGATTTGTCCGTTTGTCGATCGTCAGCTGCTCAATGCAGATACCGTGCCGGATTTGATAGCGAGCTGGCGATCACCCGCCTATCAGGAGACAGCAGCGCTGCGACGCGTATTACGGCTGCGCAAATCGGCAAACGTTTGGCCCCCAGAGGTTGTAATCGCAATTCCGAAGGGTACGGGTCGTCACCATCTAAAGCACTAAATTACCGTTTGATCTGATCTGGCATGCTCCTTGCCAAAAGGCATCGGATACCTTGCAGGCGATCGGAATTTCGATAACCCGAAATCCCACGCAGCAGCAGCCAAATGACTTGAGGCCCAATGATCGGAGTCCGCCAATGAGCAATGTCACCTTTTCCTCTCGCGCGATGGCCAGGGATGTCACCGTCTATGCCGTCGCGGGCGACCGCGGAACCATCCTGGCTGTCGCCAAAGCCCACAAAATTCCGATCCCTTTCGATTGTCAGGACGGTGAATGCGGATCATGCCTTATCGAGGTCAAGCATCTCGCTACCGGCAATCGCAAAAACGCGATCGCGTTAACGGAAAAGGAAAAGGAATTGCTCCGACAGCTCGGCAAAATCACGCTCGAGGAGATTTATGAAGCCGAGGTAAACGACATGCCGCCCCGCTACCGGTTGGCTTGCCAGTGTTTTGTTCGGCACGAAGATATCATTGTCGCCTTCACAGGCGATGAGACGCTGCCGACGCAGCCTCCCCAGCTGACGGCAGCCGCCAAGATTTACAAGGGCGGCGTACAAATAAATTCGGTCGAAGAATTTCATGGTTTTGCTGTGAAAGTCGAGGAAGATGCCGCGCTTCATTTTGATAAATTGTCATCGGCAATGGCCGGATGCGGCAACCACGAGGTGGCAAAGTTGTTCGCGCAGCTCGCCGCCTTCTCGCGGCTGCATCTTGCGGAGGCGAAGAAACGGGCAGCGGCGACCGATGTCGCCAAGCACATTCCGCCCGATTACGCCTGGCCGGACCACGAGACCCCCGAGCGCACCGCACTCTGGGCCGGCGATCCATCGCTGTCCCGTCTCGACGCACTGCGGGCCGCCCTCGTGGGAGAGCGACGCGGGTATGAATTCTATTACTCCATCGCCGGTATCACCACGGATCCGAAGATCCGCGCGGCGGCGAAAGAGTTTTACCGGGAAGAGGCGGAGCACGTCCAAGTGCTTGAGGCCTGGATCACGCGAGAGGAATGGTTACAGAAGAATCCGTTTCCTCCGGCAGACACTTTCGTTCAGTAGCGCGCAAGCATCGCGATAGGTAGATTCTGCCGCGGCCTTTACGACGGGCGAAGCTATAATTAGGCGGAATGGCGTACGGCGCGCTCCGTCAGAACAGCGAGGACCAATCAGGGTATGCGTTTAAAAGGAAGAGACCCCGGTCCCGGCGAGAGATAGGGGCCTCCCTGTTCCGCTTCCCGGCCATCTGGTGCCACCGCGCGATTAGGGCGGAGGGGTCGAAATAGCCCCGTGTCAGCCAGCGACGGAAGCCCTTGGAGCGGATCGACCAGGTCTCCCGGTGTCGGTTGACGTCGATGTCGGCAAAGCCAGTTCCGTCGGGGGTGTGGAATAACTCCGCAGCCGCGGCGAGTTCAATCAGGATATCGGCTTGGGTCGGGCCGCGCCTGCCCGTTTCTTCATTTCCGTGGGTGAGGATCGCGTTCATTCTGCAAACAAACCTTCGGACCTTGGGTCACTCGTCAGATACTCTGGAACTTCAAATGCTCTAGTTCGGGGTCGAGGAAAAAGGCCGGCGCAATTACGCCGGCCCAGTTTTTGTCAAGCGGCTCCGACCAAGCGATCGATCGAGGCGCGAGTAATTCGACGGGCACGCCCGAATAATCGTCCTTCGAGTTTGCGGGTGCGCAATAACTTGTAGACGGATACACGGCCGAGCTGAAGCATGACGGCAGCTTGATCGATCGTCACGACCAGTGCGCGATCAATCGACGCGGAGCTCTTAATTTTCGTCGGATCTCCAGGCGGGTGGTCTTGGGCACGATTCATCTGCTGCTCCTGCAATTCGCCGGACATCCGCGGCGTTCATGGGGAGCCAGATTGAGCCGTTCTCGTTCGAGCCCAAAGGGCGGATTTCGGTCGCGACTCCGCGTGCGGAAATCGCCCCGTTATGGACTCGGAAAATGGACTGGAAGTATTGAATGCGCCTGCCGCGCTCTGCGAAGGTGTTCCACGAGTACCGATGTCTTGCACCGCCTGATGCGGCGCAAAACTACAGCTGCAGCGGCCTCATGCCGTTCGGCGAGCGCCAGGGCCACCTCTACGGCGGCGCGTGCGGTGCGCACCAGCGGGTGCTTCTTGGCTTCGTAAGTGGTTTGTTTGCCCGGCAAGGTTTTGATGACGTCCGGACATTGGCAGACCAGCCAAACGACGTTGGTGAGTAACGAGTCGATCGGTTTTTCATCTTTGGTCGACGACAGCCATTCCTCAATGCGCTGCAAGCTTTCGGGCATCGCCTCTTGAAGATCGGACCACCCATGAACTTCATCTAGCCAAAGCTCTCGTGCGGCCGGGCTCATACGCGAGTACGCCCTTAAGATTACCCGGCTGCAGTGTCTAACTTCTGCGCGTATTTTTCCCGCGGTCGGTTCAGCCGCTAGCTTGACTGCCCTCGAAATCGCGACCTGAAAGCCGTCGCGCAGGCTTTGCCCATTCGGCAGCTTGGTCCGACCGGCTATATCGGCATCGGGATCAATCGCGACGGCGATGAGGCGCCAGTGTTCGTCACTCAGCGGCAATAACCTACCAGGCGCGGCCTGCGATGCAGCCTTTTCCCGCGAATCCATAGCGCGTCAACGACGTTTGCGTGCAGAGAGAGATGACCTTTTCGTGCGCTGCCGCACGGCCGACGAATTCGGCCCACGCCGTCATCAAGCGTTTGCGCTTATCGAAGAAGTCTCCGCGCCTGTAGGCGGCCTCGAGCTTGTCCGAAATAACGCCGTGTGCAAGCACGGCCTCGATCACGTCCTTCTGGTAATTGGTCTGCTCGCTCGCCCAGGTCTTGAAGCTCGACCTAAAACCATGCGCCGTGAGTATTTCGTATTCGTCCCCCATCCGATCGAGCACACCTCGCATTGCGGCATCACTCAACGGCTGGCCTGGCTTGTCGGTCGACTGAAATATGACGTTGCCGTGCAACCCGAGCGCCTTGACGCCTTTGACCACCGCTACAGCCGCGTTGCTAAGCGGGACCACATGCTCGACACCCGTCTTCGTCTGCGGGATCTTCCATAGGCGCGTATCTAAATCGACATGTTGCCACTGCATCGGCGGGCGGTCTTCGCGGTCGTTGCCGCGGATGTCACCGGTACGCACGCCGGTCAAGATCAGGAATTCGAGCGCGCGGGCCGCGATCCCGTCCATCTTACGCAGCTTCGGCATGAAGCTCGGCAAATCTGCATAGGCCAGGCCGGCGTGGTGCTTGACGGCGCGTACTTTTCCGCGCGCCGGCAGGAGCTGCTCGAGGTGACCGTGCCAGCGCGCCGGGTTATCGCCGCTCCGGTAGCCCTTGACCTTTGCCCAGTCCAGAATGGTTTCGATGTGCCCGCGCAGACGCGCGGCGGTTTCGTTCTTGCTCGCCCAGATCGGTTCGATCGCCTTCATCACCTGGCGGGTTTCGATCGTTGAGACCGGCAGCGCGCCGAATTTTGGTGACGCGTAGGTCGCGAGCGTATTTTTCCACTGCTGTCGATGCTTCGGATTCTTCCATGCGATTTCGTGGGCGGCGATGTATTCGTTGACGCAGGCGTCGAAGGTTTTACTATCGCCGGCTTCGAGTTGTTTGCGCACGCGCTCTGCTTCCCGTGCGGCTAAAGGATCGATGCCCTCATGCAGGAGCCGGCGCGCGTTCCGCGCCAATTCGCGCGCCTCGCCGACGCTGACGAGGCCCGTTGGACCGAGGCCCATGTAACGCTCGCTTCCGAGCCACCTATATCGGAAATGCCAAGCACGACTGCCGCCATCGATCTGCAGATAGAGCCCGCCCCCGTCGGCATATTTGCCGGCGCGACGCGTGCGCTCAACCATTAGTGCATTCAGGCGATGGATCGATCTTGTCGCCATGACGCTCTCCGATTTAGGCCGACCCCTCTTTGTTCCGCGTGTCGGAAGCCGCACCGGGATTCGAACCCGACGCATCCACGAATTCATCCACGCTTTTGACGGCACCAAGGGTGCCCGACCGCGACCATCCGCGACTGCAAATTAGCAAGTTATGCCTTATTTACAGGGGTTTCTGCAGCCAACGGCGAACGGCGGCGAACGGCGGTAAATCACAGTTTGGCGGAGGGAGTGGGATTCGAACCCACGATACGGTTTCCCGTATACACGCTTTCCAAGCGAGCGCCTTCAGCCACTCGGCCATCCCTCCGCAGGGCGAAACCGAGCGCATATCACGGCCGGGCGGCAAGGTACAACTGGGCGGACAGTGGCGCCGAAACCGCCGCATAATGGCTTCTCGCAAGGACGTACCGAGCCGCTCCGCGCAGCGCCGACGGCGGAACTTTGGCCTTGGTCCGTCGTTGTTTTTCCAGTTGTGAGAAGCGACCAAGGAGGCAGTCATGGGACGCGGGCTATTGCTATGGCTCCTCGGCATTCCGTTGCCGATCATTCTTGTCATTTGGGTGCTTGGCGGCCTGCACGGCTGATATTGCCAGGCGATACTTAGTGGAGCGTGTGTGCGAGTGCAGGGGCTCGGCGCGAGCCGGGCCCCTTGCTTTGCCGCCCCGACGCGCTTTCGCCTGCTCACCGCATACATTACATTAGCGGCATGCATCCGCCCGACGACGACTATCTCGTCCGCCCCGACCCGCATGATCCGCGCCTGACCGAGCGCGTCAGCGGCGTCGACCAGACCGGCTCGGCGATAGAAACCGCGGTGACGGTCGAGCGGGCGCTGACGATCTTCCTTAATTCCCAGGAGATCGTCACGGCGATGACCATCGCCGATTATCCGGAGTATCTGGCGCTCGGTTATCTGCTCAACCAGAACATGCTCAAGCCCGACGACGTCGTCACCGGCGTCGATTACGACGAGGAATTGTCGGTAGTCGTCGTGCGCACCAAGCGCAAGACCAATTACGAAAAGAAACTCAAGAAGCGCGTCCAAACCTCCGGTTGCGCGCAGGGCACCGTGTTCGGCGACCTCATGGAGGCGCTCGAGAGCGTGACACTGCCGCAAACCGAATTGCGTACCTCGTGGCTTTATACGCTCGCGCACAAGATCAACACCACGCCGTCGCTTTATCTGGAGGCCGGCGCGATCCATGGCTGCGTGCTCGCGATCAAGGATCGCCCGCTCGTCTACATGGAAGACGTCGGCCGCCACAACGCCGTCGACAAGATCGCGGGCTGGATGTTCAAGCACCATGTCGGCTCTGCCGACAAGATTTTCTACACCACTGGCCGACTCACGTCCGAAATGGTGATCAAGACAGTGCGCATGGGCATTCCGATCCTGATCTCGCGCTCCGGTTTTACCGCCTGGGGCGTCGAGCTGGCGCGCAAGGCGAATTTGACGCTGATCGGCCGCGCCCGCGGCAAACGTTTCATCGCGCTGGCGGGTGAAAGCCGCATCGTGTTCGATCAGGACCTCGCTTATGTCGAGGAAGAAAGCGCCAAACACCGGCGCAAGGCCGCGGTGCATGACGAGTAAGTCGCGCGCGTGACTCATCCAGCGACCCTCGGTCTTGTGCTGGCCGGCGGCTTGGCACGCCGCATGGGCGGCGGCGACAAGGCCCGCATCCGCATTGGCGGCAAGACCATTCTGCAGCGCGTGCTCGCCGGCATAACGCCGCAATGCACGGGCGCCATCATCAACGCCAACGGCGATCCGGCGCGTTTTGCCGATACTGGTCTGATCGTAGTCGCCGACAGCGTGCCGGATTTTGCCGGACCGCTGGCCGGCATTCTCGCCGGGCTCGATTGGGCGGCGGCGAACGTGTCGCGCATCGAATGGCTATTGAGCGTGCCGGGCGATTGTCCGTTCTTGCCGAGAAATCTGGCGGCGCGTCTGCACGAGGCGCGTATTGCGGCCGGAACGCCGCTTGCTTGCGCGCGTTCCGGCGAATGGCGCCATCCGGTCGTCGCGCTGTGGCCGGTCGCGCTGCGCGACGATTTGCGCCGCGCGCTCCTCGACGAGGGCTTGCGCAAGATCGAGATCTGGACCGCGCGGCACGGCATCGGGATTGCCGACTGGCCGGCCGAACCGATCGATCCGTTCTTCAACGTCAACACGCCCGAAGACGCGGCGCGCGCTGAAGCTCTCGTCGCGCAAAATCGCATGCCCTAACCCACCAGCGACGCGTAAGAGAGAAAGCCGATCGTCGTTCCGGGCTCGACATCGGTCACTTCCTCGCCGAGCTCGGCAAGGCCGTCGGTTTCGGTGAGCGAGGTGAGGACGCCGGCGCCGTCCTGCGCATATTTGACCGCCTCGACCGCGCCGTCGTCGGCCCGGCGCAACCTCACACGCACATATTCGCGCCGGTCCTTGCGTTTCATGTAGAAAAACGTGGCGCGCACCGGCATCGGCACCAGCGGCTCGGGCAGCGCACCGGCAAGCCGCAGCAACAACGGCCGCACCACGCGCACGAAAGTGACGAACACCGCCACCGGATTTCCCGGCAAACCGACGAAGGCCGCGCCCTCGCCGCTGTCGGCTCCGGGAATGACGCCCATCGCAACCGGCCGGCCGGGTTTTATCGCGACCCGCCAGAATACGATGCTGCCGATGCTCTCGATCGCGCTCTTCACATAATCGGCTTCGCCGGCCGAAACGCCGCCGGACGTCACCACCAGATCGTGATCGACGGCGGCCTTAGCGAGCGCGCGCGCAAGCGTCTGCGGATCGTCGCTCAAAATACCAAGGTCGGTGACTGCGGCGCCGAACCGCGCGAACAAGCCGGCCAACAAGTAACGATTGGAATCGTAGAGCGCCGCGCGCGGCAGCGCCGTTCCAGGTTCGACAATCTCGTCGCCGGTCGAAAACAGCGCCACCCGAACGCGCCGGCGCACGTCGAGCTTGGTCAGCCCAAGCGCGGCGGCGAGCGCGACATGTTGCACTGAAAGTCGGCGGCCGGCCGGCAACGCGACCACGCCGGCGCGCATGTCCTCACCAGCGAGCCTGCGATTTGCACCGCGTTTTAAGCCCGGCGGCACGACGACGCCTTCGCCGTCGATTCGGCAATCCTCCTGCATGAACACCGTATCGGCGCCTTCGGGCATCGGCGCACCGGTGAAGATGCGGATCGCCTGGCCGGGTTTGATCAGCGAACGCGCGGCATGGCCGGCCGCGACCCGGTCGGCGATGGTGAGGCGTTTTTCGGTGTCGGGATTAAGATCGTCGCCACGCACCGCAAAACCGTCGACGGCGGAGTTATCGAACGGCGGCACATTGACCGGAGCGACGATCGCCTCGGCGAGCACGCGGCCGTGGGCGTCGCGCAAGCTCACGCTTTCGCAGCCGGCGACCGGCGCGACGCGCTCGGCAATCAGGCGTTCGGCGTCATCGACCGGCAAGAGCGGACCGTTGAAGGCGAAGCAATCGTCGCTCAATTGCGCCATTACGCGCCGCTCCGCGACGCTTGGCTCGAGAGGCTGCCGATTTGCTCGCGCGGCAACGCCTCGGCCTGCAACACATTGGCGATCGCTTCGACATCGTCGAGTATCAGCACCGGGACTTGCGCTTGCGGCAAGCCGGCGTCGGTCGCGATGGCGACGATGCAATCGTCGTCGGGATACAGCAGCGGCTTGCCGATGGCGGCGCGATACACTTCAAGCTTCGGATGCGCATGGTGCTTGAAGCCTTCGACGATCACGAGATCGACCGGACTGAGCTTGCCCAAGAGTTCGCCCAGCGGCGGCTCCGGCTCCTCGCGCAACTCGTGGAGGATGGCCCAGCGCCGGCTCGACACGATTGCGACTTCGCTGGCGCCGGCTTGGCGATGCAGCCAGGAATCCTTGCCCGGCTGGTCGGTGTCGAATTCATGATGCGCATGCTTGACGGTTGCGACCTTCAGGCCACGGCCGACCAGCACCGGGATCACCTTGGTGACCAGCGTCGTCTTGCCCGAGCCGCTCCAACCGGCGAGACCGATGATGCGCATGCTTTTATTTGCCGTCATTCCCGGGCCGGCTCCATGCCGAGCGATCTGATCCGGGCCCGTACCTCTTCATCATGTAGTGCGTCGAGAAACGCCCGCACAGCGGGTCGGTCGCGGCGCGCCTCGATCAGGAGAAAATCATAGTGCTCGGGTGCGATCGGCAGAAAGCCGAGCCCGTACATCCGCGCCACCGGCTCGATCGCTATGCCCCAGTCGGCGCGGCTTTGCGCGATCGCGGCCGCGACCGCATTATGCGAGCGCGGCTGATTGGCGTAGCCCGCGGGCCGCAGACCGCGCAACAGCCCGTCGACCAGAACGCGCGTGCCGGAACCGGCATTGCGGTTGACCATCAGCGCCGCCGGATCGGCCAGCGCCGCTTTGAGCGCCGCATCGGCGCTGCGGTCCGCAAAGCGCGTGTCGCCGGGGCGAAACACAAAACCCTGCATCCGCCGCCAGCCAGGAATGAGCACAAGGCCGGGCGAAAGTAGATGCTTGTTGTAGATACCGGTCGCCGGATCGACCAGATGAACAGGCGCGACATCGCATTCGCCGCGGTTCGCCGCATGGACGCCGCCGAGGCTGCCGACGGCGATAGTGCGGCTGTGAAAACCGCGCGCGGCCAGCGCACCGACCACGACATCGAGCGCAACGTCGTGACTGCCCATGATGACGAGATCGGGCGCGCGTGCTTCGTCGCCGATCAGGGTGATTTCGGCCACGGTGTCGGCGTCAAGCGATGCGGCAAGCGCGTCGATCGCCAGAAAGCCGTCGGCCTGGGCGAAGGCTGTCACCGCGCCCGAGCCTTTGCCGGTGGGGAATGCGATCGGTCCGTCTTTGCCGGCGACCAGCGATACCAGGACGAATTCCTCACGGCCGAGCTCGGACGCGATCCGCACCGGCACGCGCGCGGCAACGGCCTTCGCAGCTTCCGGCGACAGCCCGGCGCGTGCGCGGATAAGCGGCGCGACAAATGTGTGAAAGGTGAAAATCGCCGAGGTCGGAAATCCCGGCAGTACGATGAGCGGCTTGTCGCCGATCGCCGCGAGGCAGAGCGGCTTGCCGGGTTTCAGCGCTACGCCATGGACGAGAATGCCGGGCGCGCCGAGCCGCGACACGATGCGGTGCGACAGGTCGCCCGCGCCCTTCGAGGTGCCGCCGGAGAGGACGACGATATCGCAGGACTGCAATGCCGTGCGCATTGCAAGTTCGAGGGCTGTCTCCTCGTCCGGAAAGGCGCCGAACGGCACCGGCTCGCCGCCGGCTTCGACAATCGCGGCGGCGATGATAGCGCCGTTTGAGTCATAGACGCCGCCGGGGTGAAGCGGCTGGCCGGGCTCGACCAGTTCGTCACCGGTCGAGAGCACCGCGACGCGGGGGCGGCGCACCACCTCGATCGCGGCCAAACCGCAGGCCGCGAGCATGCCGATCTCGCGCGAGCCGATCGGTGTGCCTTTGCGCAGCAACGTCTCGCCGCGGGCAATGTCGGAGCCGGCATAAGAGATGAATTGTCCGCTCGCCGCCGCCCGGCGCAGATCGATCGCGGGGCTGATTTCGTTCTCGACGAGTTCGGTCTGCTCGATCATCACCACGGCATCGGCGCCGCGCGGGATAATGCCGCCGGTCGCGATTGCGGTTGCGGTTCCAGGCTTGACTTCGACGGCCGGCGCGGTGCCACAGGCAATCACTTCGGCATTGAGCGTCAACCGCCGCGGCATGGCGTCACTCGCCGCAATTGTATCCACGGCGCGCACGGCGAAACCGTCGACGTTGGAGCGGTCGAACGGCGGCGCGTCGACCGGCGCGATCACGTCGGCTGCGAGCACGCGGCCGAGAATCACTGAAAGCGGCAAAGATTCCGGACCGAGCACCGAGCGGTCGATGCAGCGTTCAAAACGCCGGTGCGCCTCCTCGGGCGTCACCACGTCGAGGAATTGCTCCTGCCGCGCCGCGCGCCGTACCGCGTCGAGAATCGCCGAGCCGTCGCGCGCCTGTATGGGATCTATGGCCATGGTGTCACGGCGACTTGCGTGCCTGCAGGAAAGCCTTCGCTGTCGGCCGGGACGACGATAAAGCCGTCGCTCGCCGTCAGCGTCGCGAACGAGAGATAACCAGAGCCGAGCGGTTCCGCCATGCCGGCCGCGCAGCGGATGGAGATCAGTTCAACAAGGCCGATCGTCGAGGTGACTTTGCGTTTGAGCGGCAACATCGCCGGCTTTTTGTCGACGCTGCCGCTGGCGAGCTTGGCGACAAGATGCCGACCGATCAAAAGCCAGACTGCCAAAGCGGCATCGAGCCGCCCCGGGATCAGCAGCACCGGCCGCGCCCCGGCAAAGCCGAACGCTGCGGTGTCGCCCGGCGCAATGGCGATGCCATGCGCCTCGACACGGCCGCGCTTGGCCAAGGACAGAACCGCGCCGTCGTTTCGCCCGCTGCCGGTGCCGCCGACGGCGACAACTCCGTCGGCCTCCTCATCGGCTAGCGCCGCCTCGAGCGAGACCACCTCGCCGACGACGGCGCCGCCGGCTTTTGTGACCACGCGCGCGAGCAAGACCAGCGCCGCCTCGATCACCGGGGTCTTCACGGTGCCGCCGCGGGCAAGTCGCAGCCGGGGCAGGCGCACGGTCACATCCGCCACACCGGCTGCCGCCATGACCGCGACGTCCAGTCCGCGCACTCGCTCGCCGGCGCGGCACAATGGGGTGTGCGAAGTGGCATCGCCGCCCGCCGGCAGAACGCCTTCCCCTGGCGCGACCGCGGCGATGGCCTCGGCACGGTCGCCACGCAAGACGACGGCGTCGAGCGGCGTCACGGCGTCGGTCTGCGGTGGCAAGATTTCGCCGGCTTCGATCCGGCGCGGCAAAGCCGCGAACGGGAACGGCGCGTAAGCACTGGCATCGGCGATCGCCAGAGCCTCGACCGCATAGCCGTCGCGCAACGCGATCGGACGCGGCGGGCAATCGGACACTACGACATCCTTCGCCAGCGTCGCACCGAGCGCCTGCACCACCGCGCTTCGTCGCGGGGTTGTCGCGCCGACCCGCGCCTCGATCAGCGCGAGGATCGCCTCGAGCGGCGTCAGACGGACAATGCGCTGGATGCTGGAATCATGGACCATCGCCGTTATGATAAGGCTGTTCGACCGCTTCGACGACTCGCCCGGAATGACCGAAAAAACCCTCAATCTGCGCGGCCTCAAATGCCCGCTGCCGGCGCTGCGCGCCAGGAAGGCGCTCGGCGCCATGGCGCCTGGCGACATCTTGATCCTGGAATGCACCGACCCCCTCGCCGCGATCGACATTCCCAACCTCACCCATCAGACCGGCGACATGCTGGAAGACACCGGGAAGGACAAGAAGCTTTTGACGTTCCGGATAAGAAAGAAGTGATGGGAGGTCCCGCCCCGCGATAGCGGGGAGGGGGGACCGCACGAAGTGCGGTGGGAGGGGCGACTGACTCGCCGCGCTGTTGGTGTTGCAAGGAAATGAAAACGTCATCGGCTATCTCCCCTTGCGTCGTCGCACTTCCCTCTAGTCCCGCGCCCCCTCCACCACCCTCCGGGTGGTCCCCCTCCCCCACTATCGTGGGGGCGGATAAGTGCTCTCGTCCTCGCGCCACGCTTTTCGCGCGCGAACTGAAAATCCCGTTACGTTCAGTGCGAAACTTGAGGAGGAAAAGGAATTCGAGGGGTGGAGCCTCGTTATCGCTCTTCGCTTCGCCTCGTTTCGCCAATCCCAACGAAATAAAAAAGGAAGCGGAACGCCGACAGACGTGCAGTCCAACCTCCGCACCTGCGGGTGCGGCGCCCTCTTGCGAGAGGGCTCGCCTATCGGCGTTCCACCACGGTTCTCGCCAAGGAGAGTTTTTCATCTCCATGGCTCAGTCTCAGGCCAGGCTTCCTGGGACGTGGTCTGCGTGGGCGTTACCCAGCTTCGCCTGTCCCAGTCCAGTGTTGCACCACACACTCCGGTCATAGTGCCGGAGGGCATGATACCCGAGCCGCCCGGGACGGGGTGTATGGCCCCGCCGCGGGCACCGCACTCGCTCCACCCCCAGAGAGTACCCCCGCTGGAGGCGTCCTTGGTAAGCGAGGTTCGGAGTTTAAATAATCGGACCGGGGACCGATGTCAATATAGGTCACTTACAATATCTATTACGGTGACAGGCGCCTTTTCCTTCGTCATGGCCGGACTGGTTGCGGAGGTCCCGCTTCAATTGGCAAGGCATTGCCAGACTATGCGAGACCGCCGGGACATGCCCGGTGATGCCGAAAACACGATGTTCCGCCCGGTCTGGCCGGACTTGGACATTCACGGCGTGTTTGTAAGTCCACGACCTAGTTCGACAGGCCGCCGAGCGCCCAGGCCGCCTGCGACAGAACGCCGGGGCGCAACCCGATCTGGCCGAACCACTTTTTGAAACCTTCAAAGATCAGTCCGCTGCTGAAAATCGGCGCGAGACCGGTATTGACCGCAAGCCGCAACGCCCAGTCGCCGCGCGGCATGGCGATGGCATAGGATTCGATCGACAGATCGTCGGGCAGCATCGTGAAATTTTCCGGATGCTGCGCCTGAGTTCCAACCAGCAGCAATTTATCGCCGGCATAGCCGTCGACCTTGCCGGATTCCAGGGTGGCCATGCCCTCGTCGCGATCTTTCACGGTAACGACCGTGATTTTCAGATCATGCGCGCGGCTCTGGTCGTTGACCGCCCGCTCGTTGGTGGTGCCGGCGACAACTGCGATCTTTTTTCCGGCCATATCGGTGAGGCTGTGAAAATTGTTCGCCTTGGCCACGACGACGCCGGTCGATTCAACGAAAATGATGTTGGAGAAATCCACTTCCTTCATACGCCCAAGCGTGATGGTCGAGGAACCGCACTCCAGATCGGCCTGCCCGCTCGAGACCGCGGAAAAGCGGGTCTGCACGGTCACTGGCACCCATTCGATCTTGAGCTCCGACACCCCGAACTGCTGCGCGATCGATTTTGTCACCAACTGGCAGAGATCGAGCGAATAGCCCGCGGGCTCGCCTTTGTCGTTCTTGAACGAAAACGGCGTCGCGTCGGTGCGATAGGCAATTCGGATGGTCTTCTTGTCGACGATGGATTTCAGCCGGCTGTCGGACGGAATTGGCGTTTGCGCAGAGGCGCTCGCCAAGCAAGTCAAGAGCGCAAAAGCTGCGATCGCAATACGCACCATGGCCGTGCCCCCCATTTATTGAACAGCGACGACAGCGTATTTTCGCTGTATGTCGTCGTAACGACTTTATACCCCTCCGCGGCATCTGGCGACGACATTATCGAAAGCCGCTTCAGTGAGATTGCAAGCCTGGCTTGAAATGAAAGAGGCCACCAACTGAGGCGGCCTCCCGCAACGAGCAAAAATTAGGTGTCGCGATTGGTTAGTCTTGTTGCATTTAACAGTGGGCGCACCAGCACCGGCCATAGGGGCCGCAGACCCAACGATGGTACGGACCGCACCTCGCGCCAAAAAATGGCCCGCAGGCGGCTTTCTCGATTGGCGTGAAGTTTTGCGACTGCGCATGGATGTTTGCAGCCCCGCGTGAGGTCTGAGCGTTTGAGGCAAGCCCACCCGCGAGCAAGAGTGCGGTCGTTGCGGTGACGATGACCACTAGCTTTCGCATGGTTTTCTCCGTGAGGTTCCTCATTGAGGACGACGTCAATTTAACCCCTTTAAACCGCGATGGCTATTCAAAAAGGGCCACTTGCGAATTCAAAAAAGCCAATCGGGTTCGGGAAGGGTCGAACTCTCCCGCGCGAGTCCCGAGCGGCGGCAGCTTCACACCACATAACGGACACGCCGGCTGTCGCCTTACTCCGCCGCCAACCGACGCGCGACGCGCTCGATCTATTCCATCTTCAACCCAGCCTTGAGGATCACCGGCTTCCAGCGCAGCGCTTCGTGTTCGACGAAGGCCTGGAAGGTCGCGGCATCCATCGGCGCGATGATCATGCCTTGCACACGGATGCGTTCCTGGCTTTCGGGCGCCGCCATGCCGGCGTTGATGGCCCGATTGACCTTGCGCACGATATCGGGCGGCAGTCCCGCCGGGCCCGCGAGCCCGAACCAGTTCGCCGCCACGATATCGTAGCCAAGCTCCTTAAACGTCGGCATGTTCGGATAATCGGGCAGACGCTTGGCGCCGGTTTGCGCCAGCGCGGTCACGGTCCCGCCCTGCAGCTGCGGCGTGGCCGAGGTCACCGTCGGCGTCGCAAAATCGATATTGCCCGCCACCACGTCGAGCTGGCTCTGCGAGGCGCCCTTATACGGCACCACCTGGAATTGGAGATCGGCGAGTTGCGCAAAGGATTCGGCGAGCATCTGTCCGGCGCTCGCCAGCCCGGACACGCCATAGGTCAACGGTTTTAAGCTCGACTTCGCCTTGGCTACAAAATCGCCCAGCGTCTTCACCTCGCTTTTGGCGTTGACAATGAAGACGATCGGCGAACCCGCAAGATAAGCAACATGCGTCAGATCCTTGAACGGGTCGTAGCCGATCTTGGAATTGACGAGCGGACCGATCGCGGTGAGCGACAGGGTGGTGAGGACGAAATTGTAGCCGTCGGGCGGCGAATGCGCGACGTCGTCAACGCTGATCACGCCGCTCGCGCCGGCGCGCGTCTCGACAAAGAATTGCTGGCCGAAGGTCTTGGTCAATTGGTCCGCCGCCATGCGCGCCAGAATGTCGGCGGCGCCGCCGGCAGCGAAGCCATTGACGATACGCACCGGGTGCGCCGGCCAGGTGTTATCGTCGGGAGCTTCGGCCGCGGCGGGCAGAGCGCCTAACATCAAGGCGCCAAGAATCATGGCGCCAAGAATCATGGCGCCAAGAATCATGGCGCCAAGAATCATGGCGCCAAGAATCATGGCGTGAAGAACCACGGCGCGCCGCAGCAAAACTCCGCGGTTCATTCAGCCGCGACGCGGTGCGCCGCAACTCCCCTCGCCTTCACCACCACCTTGATCGCATCGTCGACGCGGTCTTTGGCGTAGCGGATTGCGGTCGGCAGGTCGTCGAGCGCGAATGTGTGGGTGTGGATTTTTGTGGCGTCGAAGCGCTTTTGCGACATGAAAGCTTCGGCGCGGTGGGTCGCGCTCTTGCCCTCGCCGCGGATGCCATAGAGATAGATATTGTTGCGCACGATGTGGGCGACGTCGACCGGCGTTTCCTTATGCGGGAAGGCCGCGAGGCACACTTTGCCGCCGCGATTGACCATGCGGATTGCTTCGTTCACCGCATTGGGCGCGCCCGAGCACTCGACCACGTAATCGACGCCCTTGCCGCCGTTGAGCCGCTTCACCGCTTCGACGGCGTTTTCGTTACGGACATTGACGACGTAATCGGCGCCGAGTTCGCGGCCGATCGCAAGCCTGTTGTCGCGCGTGCCGGTGAGGATCACAGGACTCGCGCCCATGGCTTTGGCCACCGCCGCGCCGAGAAGGCCGATCGGTCCCGGTCCGGTGACGACGACGCTTTCGCCGGCGACGAGGCCACCGAGCTCGGTAAGCCCATACATCGCCGTGCCCGCGGTAACGACCAGCGTCGCCTCCTCGTCCGACATGGCGTCGGGAATGGCGATCACGGTGTTGATATTGTTGACCTGGTATTCGCAAAAGCCGCCGTCGGTGGTGAAGCCATTGGCGCGATGGCCCTTGTCGACGTCGCCGTAATTGAGGCCGTAGTTATGGCAGGAGGTGTACATGCCCGCGCGGCAGCGCTTGCACTGGCCGCAGCCGGCATGGATCTCGACGGTGACGCGCTGGCCGAGCGGCACCTCGTCGACGCCCGGACCGAGCGCCACCACGGTGCCCATATATTCGTGGCCGGGCGTGAAATTCTTGTTGAACGGCAGACCACCTTGGATCGAAGCCGGCGGACCATGGTCGATGATTTCGAGGTCGGTGGCGCAGATCGCGACCGCGTCGATGCGCACCAGCACTTCGGCGCGCTTGGGCACCGGAACCGGCTTCTCGGACAGCTTGAGCCATTCGCGTGCGACATGGGCTTGGGCGGCTTCCGCTTCCGCCATTGCGCGGTTGTGAAAGCGCGGGATCATGTCGGCGGAGCCTTTGACGGCCTTGTTGGCGCGGTCGCGGCGCACCGCTTCGTAACGCTCAAGGGCTGTTTCGCCGGCGCCGTATTTCTCGATCGCGCGCGCCAGCACCATGCCGTCCTCAAGCGCCTGGACCGCGCCTTGCGCCAGAAACGGCACCATCGAATGGCACGCGTCGCCGAGGAGCGTGCAGCGTCCCTTGGTCCATACCTGCATGATCGGGCGCAGCGCCAGCGCCCATTTGTAGGGCACGTCGATCGCTGAGAACATCGCGCGCAGGTCGGGATGCCAGCCCTCGAAATCGTTGAGCACTTCTTCCGTGGTGCCGCGCACGTTCCAGCCTTCGGCCGCCCAGTCGGTGCGCTCGCGCAAGCCTACGACATTGAGGAGCGTGCCGGCGCGCAGCGGATAATGCACGACATGGCCGCCCGGACCGACCCAATTGGTGCCGACATCAAAGGCGATGCCCGGCGGCACGCGCTCGCGCGGCAGCACGCCGCGCCACGCCGTGATGCCGCAGAATTGCGGCTTGGCCGCGCCGAATAAAGTTTCGCGCACCACCGAATGCACGCCGTCGGCGCCGATGACGATCCGCGCCGAGACCGGATCGCCGCTCTCGAAATGCAATTCGACGGCGTCCGGCGTCTGCGCAAGGCCGATGCATTTGCGATCGAGGTGAACGGCGCCGGGCTTTAACTGCAACAGCGCCTTGGCGATCACGCCATGCAGATCGCCGCGATGAATGGTGATGTAGGGCGAGCCGTAACGGGCGACCGATTCCATGCCGAGATCGAACAGCTTCCGGGTCTGGCCGGTGCTCCACAACCGGATCGCCTTGCCAGACGGCAGCACCTGGACTTGTTCGAGCGCGGCTTTAAGCCCGAGCGCATGCAGCACGCGGGTGCCGTTCGAACTGACCTGCACGCCGGCGCCAAGCTCGTGGAGTTCCGGCGCTTGCTCGTAGACATCGACGTCGATGCCGCGGCGCAACAAAGCCAGCGCCGCGGCGAGACCGCCGATGCCGCCGCCGACAATGGCAATGGGACCCGTCATTCAGTCACGATTCGGATTTGCTTGTGCACGCGCTAAGCCGGCTCACCGGCCGCATCGCGGTCGAGATCGACGAAAATATCGCCGCCCCGCATCACCACTTGATAGGTGCGCAACGCCACCGAACACGGCGGCGCCTTCACCGCGCCGGTCGGCACGTGGAACGCGCCCAGATGCACGGCGCATTCGATCACGTCGCCCTCCAATAGGCCGTCGGCGAGACTCGCCGAGGCATGGGTGCATTCGTCGTCGGTGACATAGTACTTGCCGCCGATATGAAAGACCGCGAGCCGCTTGTCGGCGACATCGAAGGCCTGCACCGTTTCGGGCGCGATATCGGCCTGCGCGCAAACTTTGACGACATTTTCCGTCATGACCCTCCCCTTGGCCCTCCCTTTTCCCGGCCCCGTTATATATAGGAACGGCACGAGGATAAAAGCGCATGCAAGTTCTGGTGATCGGCGCGGGCGTCGTTGGGCTTAGCGTTGCGCGCACAGCCGCGCTCGCCGGTCATGATGTGACCGTGGCCGAAGCGACCGGCGGCATCGGCAATGGCGTGTCCTCGCGCAACAGCGAGGTGATCCACGGCGGCCTTTATTACCCGACAGATACGTTACGCGCGCGGCACTGCGTGCGCGGCAGGCGCATGCTCTATGCGTTCTGCGACGCCCACGGCGTCGCCTACCGCAAATGCGGTAAACTCGTCGTCGCCACCAACGATGCCGAACTCGCCAAGGTCGAGACCATCCTCGAGCAGGCGCAGAAAAACGGCGTCGAAGGCCTGGAGATGCTCGGCGGCAATGCGGCGCGCGCGCTTGAAGCGGAATTATTCTGCATCGGCGCGTTGTGGTCGCCGGAAACCGGCATCATCGACAGCCACGGTTACATGCGCGCGCTGTGGGGCGAGCTTGAAGACAAAGGCGGCATGATCGCCTTCGAGACCCCGGTCGAGGGCATGAGCTACCAGGCGCCGCATTGGCAGGTGCGTTTCGGCGGCAGCGATCCCGGCACTATCGCGTTTGACGCCGTGGTCAATGCCGCGGGACTTGGCGCTCAGGCGCTGGGACGGCGCATCGAAGGCTATCCGGAGGGCCAGGTGCCGCGGCTCGTCCTCGGCAAGGGCAATTATTTCGGCTTCGCCGGGCGGCCTGCGTTCTCGCGGCTGATTTATCCAACCCCGATCGACGGCGGGTTGGGCGTTCACGTCACGCTCGATCTGGCCGGGCGGATGCGCTTTGGTCCCGACGTCGAATGGATCAGTGAAGAGAATTACGCGGTCGACCCGAGCCGCGCGGACAGTTTTTATGCCCGCATCCGCACCTATTGGCCGGGACTGCCCGACGGCGGGCTGGTGCCGGATTATGCCGGCATCCGGCCTAAGTTGCGCGGCCCGGGCGAAGGACAGGCCGATTTCATGATTGCGGGACCGGCCGACCATGGCATGCCGCGGCTGGTCAATCTGTTCGGCATCGAATCGCCGGGGCTGACCTCGTCGCTGTCGCTCGCCGACGAAGTGATAGGCTATCTCGCGACCTGACCGCGCAGATTGGCGCCGAAATTGACCGGCGGCGGCGCCGCCTGTGGTGTGGTGAAGGTGCCGGGATCGTCCTCGACCGGCGGCTCGCTCTTGCGATTAAACGCAACGCGCGACGTAACCGAGTTGAGCTCGGTGGCGACGCTTGCCGGCGCGACCGGGGTATATTGCGCGACGCCGCCGTTTTTGCCGCTAAAGGCCATCAGGCCTTGCTTGGTCGCGACGATGTCGCCGGGCCGCAGCGTCGGGTCGTTGGCGCCATCGAATGGCGCCAGGCCGAAGGCGTCCTTGCCGTTGCAGGTGCAATTGGCAACCAGCTGCTTGCGGTAGATAAAGGCGCTGTCGAGGTCGGCATAGCGCGCACCGTCCTTGGCCGTGGCGCCGCCGATCTCGCTGCCGAAGAACACCTTGGTCTTGCTCGCCGGACACATCGCCCGGCAGGTCTCGACCGGCGTCGCATTGTTCATACGCTCGAGCGGAAAGTGCTGGCCGTCGCACAGCCGCACGCAAAACGCGACATCGTGGCCGGTGCTGCCGCTGTTCTGGCGCACGTTTTCTGCGCCCAGCGGGGCGGGCGCGATACGGCCGAGCGGCGCTGCGGGCTCGGCATAGGATTCCACCGGCGCGCGCGGCTGCTCTTGCTGGCCGCCGAACAGAAAGTCGAACAATCCCCCGGCGTTGGCGGCGCTGCACGGCAGCATGGCGAGCGCCAGCGCGCCGCAAATAGTGGCCGCCTGCCATCGCCCTTGTCTCTCGCTTTGCCGGCGCACCACGGCGCTACCTCGCAAGCCATCTTGGGAAACAAAGCCTGGGAAACTATGCCCGCTTGGGTGCACAGCACCCGGCTTGGTAACGGTCTCGCAAGCGATAATGTTCCCGGTATTTTCCGTCGCCAGCATGGCGGAAAAGGTTCAACTTCGGGTACCCGGCCGCCTTGCGGCTTGCCGATTTGCGGCTATGGCAAAGAAAGCGTGAATGACGCCGGTCGAGGCGCCAGCTTCAAAAATAGCGCAGCCAAACGTAAATCTGACAGATCAGGATCGAAATCGCCGTCATCGGCAGAGCGTAGAGCGTGTATTTGACGAAGCCGAAGGCGATGCCGTTGCGCTCGGCGATGCCGGCGACGGTGAGGTTGGCCGAGGCGCCGACCAGGGTGCCGTTGCCGCCGAGGCAGGAGCCGAGCGACAGACACCACCATAATGGCGCGATATGATCCGGCGTGCCGTAGGCCGGCGCCGCGCTCTTGATCAGCGGAATCATGGTGGCGACCAGCGGAATATTGTCGATCAGCGCGGAGAACAGCGCCGAGGCCCACAAAATCGTGTAGCCGGCGGCGGCGAGATTATCGCCGGTCTCAGCGACCAGTCTGTCGGCGAGAAGTTGCAACAAGCCGCTCACCTCAACTGCGTGCACCACGATGAACAGACCGATGAAAAAGAAGATCGTGATCCACTCGACCTCGGTGAGGGTCTTGGCGACATTGTCGCTTTGCTTTGAGGGGTGATGCTCCCAATTGTCGAGCAGCATCAGCATGGCGGCTCCCCCCATCGCAATGGTCGCCGGCTCAAGATGCAGGTGATCCTCAAACATCAGCGCGACGATGACCAACGCCAGAACGCCGACGGACTGAATGAGCAATGGCCGGTCGATGATGGCGCCGCGTGCATCCATGGCCATGACGCGCAACCGGTTCTCGAGGGTGGCAGAGGTCGCGCGACCCCAGAGCAGATGCGTCATCAACACCTGGACCGCGAACACCACGACGACAACCGGGCCGAGATTGTAGAGAAACGCGTTGAAAGGCAGCCCGGCGAGCGATCCAATCATGATATTCGGCGGATCGCCGATCAAAGTCGCCGTGCCGCCGATATTGGAGGCCAGCACTTCGGCGAACAGGAACGGATAAGGCGGGATCTGCAATTCGCGGGTGATGGCGAAGGTGACCGGCGCCACCAACAGCGCGGTGGCGACATTGTTAAGGAGCGCGGAAATCACGCAGGTCACGAGTTGCAGCAGAATGAGAAGCACGGCGGGGTGGGCCCGGGCCAATTTCGCCGCCGCGATCGCGGTAAATTGGAACACGCCGGAACGCTGCGCGATCGACATGATGATCATCAGGCCGGCGAGCGTGCCGACGGTGTTCCAGTCGACGCCTTTGAGCGCCTCGGCCTGATCGAGCGCGCCGCACAGCACAACAATTCCGGCGGCAATGAGCGCGATAATGGCGCGGTTCAACTGGTCCCAGACGATGGCCGCGTAGGTCACGCCCAGCATGGCCGTCGAGACCCACATCGGGTTGAGGCCGAAGACAATATGCGGGGTGAAATGCTCGGTCACAACCGGGCCAAAATAAGCGCGCGCCGCCTCACTCGATCACCTCGTCGGCCGCCACCTGCAGCGTTTGCGGCACCGCGATACCCAGCGTCTTGGCAGTCTTGAGATTGATGACCAGGTTGAATTTGGTCGGCTGCACGACCGGGAGGTCAGCGGGCTTTTCGCCCTTGAGGATTCTACTGACGTAACTGGCGGCCTGACGGTAACCGTCCGCGAAGTCCGGTCCGTAGCTGATCAGGCCCCCGGCGCTGACATAGTCCCGCTGCGAATAGACGACCGGGATCGCATTCGCCGCCGCCAGCGTCGCGAATCTTTCGCGATAGTTGACAAAAATCGGATCCTGCACGACGAGAAGCCCACCGGCGCCCTGTTGCGCCAGCGCTGCGAAGGCTGGCTCGATTTCATGCTCCGTGCTCGCCGTCAGCAGCACGAGCTTGACGCCGAGATGGACCGCCGCATCGCGCACATCCTGCGTTTGCATTTTGGCGTCCGGATAATTTGGATTGATCAGGACAGCAAGCGTTGACGCCTTGGGCATGAGCTCGTGCAACAGCTCCAGGCGTTTGGCCTCCAACGTGGAGCTCATCATACTCGCGCCGGTGACGTTGCCGCCCGGCCTGTTCAGGCTGGCGACGAGGCCCGCGCCGACGGGGTCGGAGGCGCTGACGAAAACGATGGGTACGCTCGTCGTCACGGCCATCGCCGCACGGGCGGGCCCCGGACCGCCGGGAGCGAAGATCACGGCAACGCGCCGGGCGACGAGTTCGGCCGCGAGCGCCGGCAAGCGGTCATAATGGTCTTCCGCCCAGCGGTATTCGATCGTCACATTGCGGCCTTCGACGTATCCGGCCGCTTTGAGGCCTTCGCTGAACGCGTTGGCCATCCGCGTGAGGTATGGACCCGGCGTCCCGCTATGCATAAAGCCAACGACCGGCGCCGGCTGCTGCGCGCGCGCAGCGAGCGGCCATGTGACTGCTGCGCCGAGCAGCGTGATGAACTCGCGCCGCTTCATTCGATCACCTCGTCGGCAAGCACGAGTAAGTTGTGCGGAATAGTGATACCCAGCACCTTGGCAGTCGTGAGATTGAAGACAAGATCGAACTTGGTCGGCAGTTCGACAGGAATATCGGACGGCTTCGCACCATGGAGAATCTTGTCTACAAGTTCTGCGGCACGTCGGAAAAGGTCCTGGACGTTTGGCCCGTAGGAGATCAGGCCGCCTGCTTCTGCGTCCTCCTTCAAACTAGATAGCATTGGGAGCCGCGCAGATAACGCCAGAGTGCTGATGCGTAGCCGGTTGGTGACGACGAGCGCGCTGTTACAGACGTAAAGGGCTTCGGCGCCGCTCTTGAGAGTATCGAAGGCGGGCGCGATATCCTCGGCCCTCCGGATCTCTAATCTGGTGGTCTGGATGCCTAGTTGACGGGCCGTCGCCTCCACCTGGCCCATTTCCAGCACGGAAGCGGGGTAGCCCGCGTCGGCCATGATCGCCAGCTGGCGGAGACCAGGGGACACTTCGCGCAATAATGAAATGAGCTTTCCAGTAACATCGGGGGCCTGGATCGACATACCGGTGATGTTCCCGCCCGGTCGCGCTAAACTCTCGACCAAGCCGTCGCCAAGTGGGTCGGCCGCCACCGCGAGGACAATCGGGATGGTCGATGTCGCCGCTTTTGCTTCATGTCCTGCGTTGCCAGCCGTCACGATGACATCCACCTTGAGCCGAACGAACTCGGCTGCGAACTCGGCAAAGCGTTCCCTGCGCCCCTCGCCCCAGCGATACTCGATCGTTATGGTGTGGCCCTCGATCCAACCGAGTTCGTGCAGTCGCATCACGAAGGCGTCGGTCCACGATCGCCAGCCAGACTGCGAAGCCGCACCCAGGAAACCGATCGTTGGCAGCTTGCCCGGTTGCTGCGCGTGCACCCCGAACGGCCACGTTGCGGCTACGCCGCCGAGCAGCGTGACGAACTCGCGCCGCTTCATTCGATCACCTCGTCGGCGCCGGCAAGCAGAGAATTCGGCACGCTCAAGCCGAGCGCCTTGGCCGTCTTGAGGTTGATCACCAGCTCGTACTTGGTCGGCGCCTGCACCGGCAAATCGGCCGGCTTCTCGCCTCTGAGGACGCGATCGACGTAGCCCGCGGCGCGTCTGAACTGATCGACGCGATCGGGCCCGTAAGAAATCAGTCCGGCGCGAGTCACCGCATAGCTGTCGGCGTAGACCGCGGGCAGCTTGTGTTGCGCCGCGAGCGTGATGATCAGATCGCGATGGCTCGACTCCCCGGCGCTCGGCGTCACAATCAAGCCGCCATTTGCAGAATGGGCGAAGGCGACGATGGCGTCTTTGATCTCGCCGTCGCCGTGCACGCCAATGGGGCTCACCTCGACCCCGAGCGACTGCGCAGCGCCCTGGATGGCGCTGAATTGACCGATTCCAGCAGGGTTTGCGGGATTCCGAAGGACACCCACCCGCGTTACGCTCGGCGCGATCTGCTTGAGTAGCTCCAGCCATTTGCCGCTCAAACTGTATTCAAAATTCATAAATCCGGTGGTGTTGCTCCCCGGTCGGGCTAAGTTATCGACCAAGCCAGCGCCGACCGGATCGGAGACTTGCGCGAATACGATCGGCAGGGTGCGGGTGATGTGTTGCACCGCCACCACGCTCAGGGTGCCACTGGCCAAGATGACATCGGGCGCGAGCGCGACCAATTCCGTCGCGAATTTGCCCTCGAGGTCGACATCGTTTGCGCCCCAGCGGATGTCGATCCGCACGTTGCGGTCGGCCCAGCCCGATTGTCGCAGGACTTCCTCAAACTCGGCGACGAAGGCCTGACCTTCTGGATTGTCCTCGGCCATATTCATAAGCATGCCGACCCGCCGCATCTGCTCGGATTGCTGCGCGCGCGCCGCCAGCGGCCATGTAACTGCTGCGCCGAGCAGCGTGATGAACTCGCGCCGCTTCATTCGATCACCTCGTCGGCGATCGACAGCACCCCCGGCGGCACTTCGATGCCGAGCGCCCGCGCTGTTTGCAGGTTGAGGACGAATTCGAATTTGGTCGATTGCAGCACCGGCAGATCGGCGGGCTTGGCGCCCTTGAGGATATTGCCGGTATAGACGCCGACTTGATGAAACATGTCCGCGATGTCGGCTCCGTAGCTCATCAGCCCGCCGGCAGAGACAAAATCACGGATTGCATAACTCGCAGGAATCCTGTCGCGCGCCGTCAAGGTGGTAAATTGCCCGCGGCGGTCGAGAAAGAGTGCGTCGCCAGCGACGAAGAGGGCATCCGGGCGTTCGCGCGCAAGGCTCGCAAAGGCCGCATCGATCTCGCCGATCGTAGTGGCGTTGAGGATCTGAATTTGCAGCCCGAGAGTGGGGGCGGCTTCCTGCACGTCGCGCAAAGTGAGCTCGGCGACGGCAGCATCGGCTGGATTGACGAGCACAGCGATACGAACGGCCCTGGGCACCAAGTCATGCAGGAGCCGCAACCGCTTGGCCACCACTTCGTTGGTGAAAAAATTGATGCCTGTAGCGTTGCCGCCGGGCCGGGCGAGGCTGGTGACGAGACCAAGCCGGACCGGGTCCTCGCCGACACCGAAAATAATCGGAACCGTTGCTGTTGCGGCCTTGGCCACGAGCGTGGGTCCGGTCCCGGGCGTGGCGATCACGGCCACGTGACGGCGGACCAGGTCAGCCACCAGTGCCGGCAGGCGATCGTATTGGCCCGCCAGCCAATGGTACTCGACCGTCACGTTTTGGCCTTCGATGGCGCCGGTTTCGTTGAGGCCTTTGCGGAACGCTGCGAGGTAGCGCGCCGAGGCATCGGCCGAGCCGTCGCGGATAAACCCGACCACCGGCAGCGCCGGCTGCTGCGCGCGCGCCGCGAGCGGCCACGCGGCAGCCGCGCCGCCGAAAAGCGTGATGAACTCGCGCCGCTTCATTCGATCACCTCGTCGGCGATCGAGAGCACCCCTGGCGGCACCTCGATGCCGAGCGCCCGCGCGGTTTGCAGATTGATGACGAATTCGAATTTCGTCGATTGCAGCACCGGCAGATCGGCGGGTTTGGCGCCCTTGAGGATTTTGCCGGAATAGACGCCAACTTGATGATACATGTCCGCGAGGTCAGTGCCGTAGCTCATCAGTCCGCCGGCTACCACACTTTCACGAACCCCATATGCCGCTGGAATTTTGTCGCGTGCCGTCAAGGCAGCGAATTGCGCACGGCGAATCGTCAAAAACGCGTCGCCAGCGACAAAGAGGGCATCGGGGCGCTCGCGCGTAAAGGCGGCAAAGACCGCATTGATCTCGTCTATCGTCGTGGCGTTGAAAACCTGAATTTGCAGCCCCATGGTGGGAGCGGCTGCCTGCACCTGCCTAAGCGTCGTCTCGGCGCTCGACGCATTGGCCGGATTGATGAGCACGGCAATACGGACGGCCTTGGGCACCATGTCATGCAGCAAACGCAGCCGCTTGGCCGCTATCTCCTGGATGAAAAAATTGATGCCGGTCGCGTTGCCGCCGGGCCGGGCGAGGCTTTGGACGAGACCAAGCCGAACCGGATCTTCGGAGACGCCGAAGACGATTGGGATCGTCGCCGTTGCCGCTTTGGCCGCGAGCGCAGCTTCAGCGTTGCCTGTCGTGACGATCACCGCCACTTGTCGGCGGGCCAGATCAGCTATCAATGCCGGCTGGTGATCGTATTGTCCCTCCAGCCAGTGGTACTCGACCGTCACGTTTTGGCCCTCGACGTAGCCAGTTTCGTTGAGACCTTTGCCAAGCGCGGCGATCTCACGCGCGAAGGCATCGGCCGTTCCCCCGTTGATAAAACCGATCACCGGCAATGCCGGCTGCGCGCACGCCGCGCGCGGCCAAGCGGCTGCCGCGCCGCCGAGAAGCGTGATGAATTCGCGCCGTCGCATCGGCCCGCCCCAGGCTGAGGAAAAGCGTCGTCAGTTTGAAAACACATTACACCAAGTCGCGCCGTTACGGCACGAAAACCAGGAATAAAAATGTCGCGAACACCACCAGATGAACCAACCCGGCCAGAATATTGGTGCGGCCTGAGCCGAAGGTGAGCAGGCTCAAGAACAGCGTGAGCGCAAGGAGAAGCGTATCGCGCTGCGAAATGCCGATGGCGATCTCTTTGCCGAGAATGATGTTGGTGGCAGCGACCGCCGGAATGGTCAGGCCGATGGTGGCAAGCGAGGAGCCCAGCGCCAGATTGAGGCTCTTCTGCAGCACGTCGCGCCGCGCCGCCTGCACAGCGCTGATGCTTTCTGGGGCGAGCACGATGACCGCGATGATGATGCCGGCGACCGCCTGCGGCGCGCCGGCCTTGTCGAGACCCGCTTCCAGGATCACAGCGAATTTTTTCGCCAAGAGGATCACCCCGCACAACGCCACCAGGAGCAGCACCGTGCTGACGGCAACGGCGCGGTTCGACGGATAGACGTGATGCCCGTCGGGCGCCGTCTTATCCTCGGCGCGAAAATAATCGGCATGCCGCGAGGTCTGAATGAACAGAAACGTGCCGTAGAGGATGACAGTAATAACGCTGACGAAAATGAGCTGCGCGGTCGAGAAGTAAGGCCCGGGCACCGCGAGCGTATAATCCGGCAACACCAAAGTGAGAATCGACAGCGCGGCGAGCACGCTGAGATAGACGCCGGCGCCGGAGACCTGGAATTCCTGCTCGTGATGGCGCAAGCCGCCCACCAGCACGCACAGCCCGACCAGTCCGTTACAGACGATCATGATAACGGCGAAGACGGTATCGCGCGCCAGCGTCGGCGAACTGTCCGGCCGCAGCACGATCGACTCGATCAGCGCCACTTCGATGACGGTGACGGCCAGCGTCAGAACCAAGGTGCCGTAGGGCTCGCCGAGACGATGGGCGATGACGTCGGCAAGATGCACGGCGGCAAAGATGGCGCCAAGCATGACGACGAGCATCGCCGACGAGAGCGCCATGGTCCAAGGCGAGGTCGGCAATGCGCCGTCGAAGCCCAACAGCGGCGCCAGAAAAACGAAGCCGATCGCCAGGATTGGAAAAGCGATAGTCGTTATCGACGTTTCGGAGGACGCGGCCATTGATCAGAAGCTCTTGGGCGGGGCATATCGCGGTCGACGGTCGGGCCGAATTGCAATGTCATTTTATGCTTTCGCTGTACAGCCCCTGTGTTAGGGCTGATCGGAACGCGCGGTTGCGACACGCCGCCGGAACAAGCGGAGGAAACGACCCATGGCCATTCATCGCTTTCTTAATCCTTCGACCATGCCGGCGACGCGCGGCTACACCCATGTGGTGGAGACCAAAGCGCCGGGCCGGACCATCTATCTGTCCGGGCAGCTCGGCATGACGGTGGACGGAAAATTCGCGGGCGCGCCGGGCGACTTCCGCGCACAGGCGGTGCAGTGCTTCGAAAATCTGAAATTGGCGCTGGCCGCGGTCGGCGCCGATTTCGCGCATGTGGTGAAGATCACCAATTACTTCGTCGACATGGCGCATCTGCCGATCTTTTTCGAAGTGCGCGACCGCTATGTCGACATCAAGGCGCCGCCGGCCTCGACCGCGGTGCAGATCGTCAAGCTGGCGCGCGACGGCGCGCTGTTCGAGATCGAAGCCATCGCGGTTGTGCCGGAGCCATAAACAGGCCCCCCGTAGCCCCGGCCGCCGTTTTTATTCTGACACATAGGCACTGACACATAGGCTGTGACACATAGGTAGTGTCCGCTACCGTACATTTTGCTCGACTTTCTCGCGAAGGGGGCGCATCCTACTACCGTACGCCCTCTTGCACACCGGTCCCACAGGTCGGCGGAAACGATGATACGAAGTTGCGCATCAACGGACCCATCGGTGCCATCATGCCAGCTCTGAACTCCGCGCCATCCATGCCATCCACGGTCAAGAAACGATCGGTCGTCGTTCAAGACCACAAGACCAGCGTCAGCCTGGAAAGCCCGTTCTGGGACAGTCTCAAAGAAATCGCGTTATCGCGAAAAACCACGGTCGCCGAACTGGTCAACGGGATCGAAAACAAGCGCCAAGACACCGAGCAGGTCACCAATCTGTCGTCGGCCATTCGCTTGTTCGTTCTCGACCATTACCGCGGCCATTAGGCCGCGTCGCTCGCGCCCCGCGCGGAACAGTTCGATCGTGACGCGTCGCACCATCGTTGCCACGCCCGGGCCCGCGGCGGTTGTCGCCGCCGGGAGCCGCCGCTAGGATGGGTCAGCGCCATTGATAGCGCTGAGCAACAAGCTGCGGGGATTTGCACGATGAATAATCTAAAAGAGTACCTTGCCCCAGTCGGACGTCTCTTGATGTCCAGCCTGTTTATCTGGTCGGGCTACGGCAAGGTGACGAATGTGAGCGGCGTGATCGCGGGGTTCGGCGGGCATTACCATATCCCGATGCCGGAAGTGGCGGCCTGGATCGCCATCATCGTCGAGCTGGGCGGCGGGCTCCTCCTCCTGGTGGGCTTTAAGACCCGATGGGTCGCCGCCGTACTGGCAATCTGGTGCCTCGTTACGGGCTTTGCCTTCCATCTGCCGGTCGGCGACGTGCCGAATATGATCAATTTTTACAAGAACCTGGCGATGGCAGGCGGCTTTCTTTACGTGGTCGCCTATGGCGCCGGCGCCATCAGCATCGACAGCAAGATCGAATAATACATTGCGTAAAAGCGGCGGCCGCGGATCGACCGCCGCCGCCGTTACCGCGTCCTCCTACTTGGCCGGATGCAGGATCAGCTTCTGGACCCGCCAGTTCAGGAGCTCGCCGACGTAAAGCTCGTTTTCCGACGGGCAAGCGATTTCGTGGATCCAGCCGAACTGCTTGAGCTGCTTGCCGGCTTCGCCCAGTACGCCCAGCATTTTACCGTCCAGCGTCATTTTATAGATGCGTCCCGGATAGGCGTCGGACGAGTACAGCACCTGATGCGGGCCGGGCGTGATGCAAACGGTCCACGGCGCGCCGGGCGACATGGTGCCGATCGACGACGGGTCGGGCTTATTGCCGATTGCGGGCTGCGCATCCGGGTCGAACGGAACGTCCATGGTGATGATGCGAAGGAGCTTGCCGTCGCCGTCGAACACCTGAATGCGGCGATTGCCGCGGTCGGCGACATAGATGTTGCCCTGGGCATCGGCGGCGATGCTGTGCGGCGTGTTGAACTGGCCCGGCTCCTTGCCGCGATCGCCCCAGGATTTGATCCACTTGCCGTTCTTGTCGACCTTGGCGATGCGCGAATTGATGTAGCCGTCGCTGATATAGGTATTGCCGGCCGGATCCCAGGTGATGTCGGTCACTTGGCGAAACCGCCCGGGCTCCGCCGGCAATGGCGGATTGGGATGCTTGAGGGGTCCGGTGTCTTCATCGGAGGCCTCCTGCTTGCGTCCGAACACCATGAGGACGCGACCATCAGGGTCGAATTTGATGACCATGTCGGAGCCCTTGTCGGTGACCCAGATGTTGTCCTCCGCGTCGACCCGCACGGCGTGGGCGAACGACCAGGCGTAGAGATTGTGACCGATCTCGCGGATGAAGCGGCCATCGGCGCCGAACTCCAGCAATTGCGCGGCAGCGGCGGCG
>JBEKRD010000098.1:0-18216 GCA_049519075.1 Xanthobacteraceae bacterium
CGCGAACTCATGCCCTTCTTGCTGGTGAGCATAAGGTGGGCGACCTTGAACCAGTCGCGCAGCGGCTTGTTGGTGTTCTCGAAAATCGTCCCGGCGATCACGGAGAACCGATAGCCGGTAGAGCCGCCCGGAGCGCATTGCGTGCACTGCCAGTGCCACTTGCGGGACGGCAGGTCATAGACAGCCGGGTTGCCGCAACGCGGACAGTGAACGCCCTGAGGCCATCTGCGGGCCTTCAAATAGGCTTTGCAGGCGTCTTCATCGTCAACGGGGAACATCCGGTCAAACTGGGCGGAAGTCAGTTGGTGGACGGGCTTTGGCATCGGTCTATTCCCTCTCAATGGAAGGATATTGCCATATGAAAGGCCTTATGTCAAGTGCGGGAACATAGCCTATGTAATCCTATAGTAGGCGACCGTCAAGGGTTAAGTCCCAATAAAAGTGATGATTCCGGTCGTCATTGCTGTGGGGAGCCAACTGGTCCGCGCGAGGCGCGCGGCTCGATGACAGGCGCCGCGACGGGATGGTATATGTTCATATTGACGAATATCATTTAATCCGCCATATATAGTGATACCAGCCGTCGACGGAGGTTTTGGGATGCAAGCCGATCAGCAGCGAATGCGGCAGTTGACCGAAGGATTGACGACGAAGTCCGAAAAAATGCGGGTGCTTTCGAAGGCGGGCTATAAGCGCAAGTCGATCGCCGACTTCCTCGGTACGCGTTACCAGTTCGTGCGCAACGTTCTCGTTCAAGACGAGGCTCGCAGCGCCAAGAAGCTGGCCGCAACAACGCCGTCGGGTGAAATCAAATTGCCGCCGACCAAGCTGCGGCTGGGTCCTGACGGTCGTGTTGTTATCCCCGCCGCCTTCCGCGATGCGCTTGGACTAGCCGACGGCGACACGCTCATCGCCTCGATCGACGACGGTGAACTTAATCTTCTGACGCGTCGGGCCGCTGTGCGCCGGGCGCAGGCTATTGTGCGCCAATTCGTGCCTGAGGGAGCAAATCTGGTCGATGAACTCATCGCGGACCGCCGCCGCGAAGTCGAGCGCGAGCAAGAAAATGGCTAGTGCCGTTTTGGATTCGTCGGCGATCCTCGCCGTTTTGAATGCCGAACCGGGTGCCGATGTTGTCGAATCGATGATGGACGACGCGCTGATCTCAACGGTGAACTACGCGGAGGTTGTTGCAAAGCTCGTCGAGCGCGGCAGCACTGCATTGGCCGCACAAACCGCTCTGCAGTCGATAGCCGTCACGACCGTCGATTTCGACATCGCTCTTGCGCAGCGAACCGGCGGACTGCGCCGTGAGACAATGAGGCGCGGTCTGTCGCTCGGCGACCGCGCCTGCCTCGCTCTAGCGGAGCGGGAAGGCGTGCCGGCACTGACGGGCGACCGAAGCTGGATCGGGGTCGTTTCGGGCGTTGAGATTCGTCTTATCCGCTGACGCGGTGTCACCGTGATAGCGCAGGCGCTTTCCTCTTCTCTCTCGCGTGGTTGTAATCGACGCCCGGCGTGGAGATGATAGGCGCCAACAAGGCAAAACTTGCGAAGCAAAACTTGGGGAGGACCTCCGTGATCGCCATCATTCGGGTCGCGGCATTGGCGGCGGCGCTGGGCTTCTTCGCCGCAGGCGCGTCCGCTGCCGACGCGCCAGCGCCCGACGGCTGTTATGCCAGCGCGAAGGCCGAGGGCGCTTTGGCGTTCTATGTCGGCGGGCCGACCGCGCCCTGGGAGGCGCGGGCGAAAGCATTCGAGGAACGCTATCCGGGGATAACGATTTCGATCGGCGGCGGCTTCTCGAACGTGCTCGATAAAAAGATCGACCAGCAGTTCGCCGCAGGCTCGCTCGAGGTCGATGCCGCGATCTTGCAGACCATCGCCGACTACGTGCGCTGGAAAAGCCAAGACCGGCTGATGGTGTTTGAGCCCGACGGTTTCGACGCCATGGACGGAAGCTTCAAGGACGCCGACGGCACGTTCTGGGCGACGATGGTGAACGTCGTGCCCTACATGTACAACACGGAAAAGCTCGCCTCGGCCGACGTGCCGAATTCGGCGCTGGATTTCCTCAAGCCGCAGTTTGCCGGCAAGATCGTCACGCCCTATCCGGCAGACGACGACGTCACGCTGTGGGTGTTCCATCATATCGTGCAGAAATACGGCTGGAGCTACATGGACAGCTACATGGCTGCCAAGCCCAACTTCATTCAGGGCCATCTCGGTCAGCAACGCAGCATCGCTTCCGGACAGAACGTCGTCACCTTCGATTCGATCTATGACATGACCAACGAGCTCAAGCGGCAGGGCATGCCGGTGGAGTCCCACTTCCCGACGCGCGACGCGATGCCGATCTGGCCGCTGAGTGGGGCGATCTTCAAAAATGCCGCGCATCCGAACGCGGCGAAGCTGTTTTTCAGCTGGCTGCTCGCGCCCGAGCAGCAGGCCAAGCTCCCGACGTGGTCGCCGCGCAGCGATGTGCCGCCGCCCGCCGGTTTCAAGCCGATCCTGTCGTACAACGTCGCCAACGATTACCGGACCTTTCTCACCGATCAAGGGCAGGTCGCCGAACTGCGCAAGCGCTTCGAAGCCTATAGCGGACCGATCGTGAATGCCGGCGGCGTGCGGTGATATTTCGGCTGAGATCAAGCCCGTAGCAAACATCAAACAGGCGTAGGGTGGGGAAAGCGAAGCGTGCCCACCGCTGACTTGAAGTATGCGTTCACGCGGAGGTGGGCACGGCGCTGCGCGCCTTTGCCCACCCTGCGCTCGCTGATCCGGGCTACGCTTGCTACTCGATCACTTTGTCGGCGCGCACGAGAAACGTTTCCGGGATCGTGAGTCCGAGCGCCTTCGCGGTGGCGAGGTTGACGACCAAATCGAATCTGGTTGGCTGCTCAACCGGGATGTCGGCGGGCTTGGTACCGCGCAGAATTTGATCGACGAACTCGGCAGTGCGCCGGTACAGGTCCGGAAAATTCGGTCCGTAGGACATCAGCCCTCCCGATTCCACGAACCCCGAAAAGCCGTAAATTGTCGGCAGCCGTGCCTCCAGAGCCAAGGTGTTGACGCGAATCCGGTTAGTACTCACCAGCGGATCAGTGACGACATACAGCGCATCCGCCCGACTCTTAAGCGCCTCGAATGCGGACGCGATATCATCAGCGCGCCGGATTTCAAATGTGGCAGTGTCGAAGCCGAGCCTGTGCGCCCCTGCCTGCACCTCGGGTAGCTCCGATCTGACATTTGGACTATCGGGATTGGCCAAGATCGCCAGCCGATGAAGGCCGGGAACGATCTCATGCATGAGCTCGATCCGTTTGCCGGCAGAATCGGTCTGCTGGATCGACATGCCGGTGACATTGCCGCCCGGCCGCGCAAGGGTTGCAACCAAGCCCGCGCCGACCGGGTCTCCTGACACCGCGAAGACAATCGGGATGAGCGAAGTCGCCTGCTTCATCGCGATGGCATCGTTGCTTGCGGTCGTGACGATGATGTCGACATTGCGCCGGACGAACTCGGCTGCGATTTCGGCGACCCGCTCGGGTCGTCCTTCCGCCCAGCGCTGCTCGATCGTGACGGTGCGTCCCTCGACCCAACCGAGATCACGTAGGCGTTGCAAGAAAGCTGCGGTATTCGGCCCCATGTTCTCGGGATTGCTCGGACCGAGATAGCCGATAATGGGCAGCCTGCCCGGTTGTTGCGCGCGTGCCGAGTTTGACGAGGCCGCCATCCATGCCGCGCCGAGTGCCGCAATGAACTCTCGCCGTTGCATGTGCACCCCCAGCGATAGCCTCCGAAGAAGTCTAGCCGGATGGGCCTTGCCTTGGAATGGGAAGATCGAACCCGCGAAGTCGGTGGGCAAACGGCAACGCTTAATGGTTGCTACCGCGCTCCTCGCTACGCCGTGTGATGCCGTTTCAAAAACGTGCGCACGCGGCCGATGGTGCGGGATTTTAGCTCCGGCGGCCCCTTCCAGGGAGGCACCGCGATCTTGGCGTTGGGCACGAGCGAGGCGATGTCGATTGAGACTGGAGCGGATACGCCGTTATATCGTCGGGCAGCACCAAGATCGGCGTCGGACAAGATTTGGCGAAGTCGCGCGCCTACGTCACTGCAGCCGCGTCACGATGCTGCGGCCAAGCGCAAGCGTATCTTCCCAGAGTTTCAGGTCAGCTTCGAGAATTTCCGCTTTTGCCTCGTCTGACATGTCGTCCATCTGGCCGGTGGCCATCGCTCGCATGTCGATCCGAAGTCCGAACAGCGAATTATTGAAAATGATAATGTCGCGGGCAACATCGGGCGGCAGAAGGCCGAGTTGCCTGAGAATTTCTTTCTGAATGTCCTGATCGACAAGAGTTGCATTCTCTGCACCGAAGATCTTCGCAAAATGGGGGGTACCGGACCCGCAAAGCTTCCGGAAGTTGTCGATTTGATCGCGCGCTGGCTGCCGCAGCAGCTCGCGTAGGACGGATGAGCGGCTGTGCGCGTCTCGTACGAACCGAAAGCCGTTGAACTAAATCTGTGGCCCGTAGTTCTAAAGACAGACAAGGGAGCGCGTTTGATGAAAATGACAATCTTACTCATTACGGTTGCGTTCTTGGGCCTTTCGACCGCGGCGCAAGCACAGAGCGACTTCACGACCGGCACACGGGCAGACAGAGGACATGGCGCATACTGGAGAGGCGGCTCGCATGGAGTCCACGGACATGGTTTGTATGCCTATGCTCCGGGCCGTCATGCTCACCTTCATAGAAATTATTCGCGCTAAAGAGCCGTAATTCGTTCGGCCCCTAAGTCATGTCAGCATAACCATCGACCTGACCCGTCGACCCGCGCTCCGAGAGGCCGTTTAGCGGGCTGGAACGCCAGTCGGCACAAAGCCCAACTCGTCCCAGATCGCTCGCGCCTGCGGCGTAAGCAGGCTGCCAATGAAAGCTTTAGCGACCTCGGGCGATGTCGCGGTCTTGAGCACGCCCGCATCAAACGGCTCCTGGCTCACAAACGGCGGCGGCAGGCGGCCTGCGAATTTCAGGCCCGGGGTCGTCACGATCGCGCTCTTAAACGTGATCGCAACCGCGGCCTCGCCGCGCGCTACCGCCGCCACAATCTGGTGGCTGCCGGACACCAGCAACGCCTTGCGGCGAACCTCGTCCGCGAGCCCGAGTTCGACGAGTGTGCGCTCGAAGTTCTGCCCGAACGCTCCGCCGCTTTTCGGGTCGGTATAGGCTACCGAGGGCGCCGCGCGCAGCAGCGCTGTAAACTTTTCCAGAGACGAAACGTCCGGCAACGGCGCGCTGGCCGGCACGCCGACCCCTGCCAGGCTCGCCGAAACCGGACTATGCGATAGCAATAAGCCTGCATCTTCCAGGCCGGCTCGTCCGGGCTCCGGCAACACGACAGCATCCACCGGCTTTCCGGCCTTGATGTCGGCCAGAATCGGACCGGTCAGCCCGTACTCGATTTCGACCTTGTGGCCGGTCGCTTGCCTAAACGCTGCAGCCAGGCGATCAAGCGGATCCTGCACCGCAACCGCTGCGAGGATTCGAATTTCATCGGCCAGCGCGACGGATGTGCCGAGACCGAACAGGACCAGCATGGCGACGATGCAGCGTTTTGTGGCCGAGCGAGCCGCCGGCAGATGGCAAGACTGCATCGAAGTTTTGAATTGAACAGGGTGCATTTCACTTCCCGGCGCGACCCTTTGGCTCACGTGGGCGGCTCGCTGAACATTCCGGTATGATACCCCGAATTTCTCTCCGCTCATCCGGGCTACACTGCGACGTTCCTGCCGGCGGCGCTTGGGCAAACACTTGCGGGGCGGTGGTTGCCACGGCCACTGCGCGCGACCGACGGCGCCCAGCATCGAAGCGTGAAGCGGCACCGGTTGCAACGCCGGGTCGCAGGGGTCGACGACCGGCCTTCCTTTATCAATGGCGTCGGTGCCGTTCCGGGGAGAAAATTAATGGCGTCAATGCCGCCCCGGGAAGAAAATTAATGCGCGACGGGCATCGCCCGCTGCTATACCTGCCACCCGATAACCGCGCCGGGCGCGCCAAGAACGCGGGTTAAATGCTGCAGCCGACGATCCCATCGGTGGAAACGCGGACCTCATGGGTCGTCGCCAGCGTCGTCTTGGTGGTGATGGCGATTGCCTTTGGCGCGCCGTGGATCACCGTGGTCGCGCTCAAAAACATCGCCGCCGAGGTCAACGGCGAACGCTCGGTGCCGGCCTTCGCGAGCGCGCTGATGTGGATCGGTTCGGGTTTCGGCGGCATCCTGATGGGCCGGGTCGCCGAGCGCGTCGGCATCCGCTTCACCGTCATCCTCGGCGCGGCGATGATCGCGCTCGGCCTCGCTTTGTCGACGCTGGGACCGTCCTGGCCGCTTTATATCGGCCACGGTCTGTTCATAGGTTTGATCGGCATCGGCGGCATCAATGCGCCGTTCTATGTCTATGTCAGCCGCTGGTTCGATCGCCGCCGCGGCTCGGCCCTGGCGTTGATTTCGAGCGGCGCCTATCTCGCCGGCACGATTTGGCCGCCGGTATTCGCGCGCGCGATTGCGTACGCCGGCTGGCGCGAGACGATGCTGTATTACGCAGTGTTCGAACTCGTTCTTATCGTGCCGACCGCCGCGATCGTATTCCGGCCGGCGCCGGATACGCCGCATCATGCGACGCTGAAAACCGCAGCCCATGCGAGCAAGTCGGTCCTAGGCTGGCCGCCCAATCTCGTCTTCGCGCTGCAGATGGGCGCGATCTTTACGTGCTGCATCCCGATGTCGATGCCGCAAGCGCATCTCGTGGCGTTTTGCAGCGATCTCGGCATCAGTCCTGCGCACGGCGCGGCGATGGTGTCGGTCTTGCTCGGCGCGGCGTTCTTCAGCCGGCAGCTCTGGGGCGTCATCTCCGACCGCATCGGTGGGCTTTATACGATGCTGGCGGGCTCCGCCTGCCAGGCCGTCGGCATGGCGGCGTTTTTGTTCACGCAGGACGAAGCCGGCCTGTTCACGGTGGCTGCGCTGTTCGGTTTCGGCTTTTCCGGTCTGGTGCCGGCCAATGTGCTCGCCTCGCGCGAAATGTTTTCAGGCAGCGAAGCCTATTGGCGCATGCCGACGTTGTTGTTGTGCAGCGGCTGCGGCATGGCGGCGGGCGGCTGGATCGCCGGGCTGCTGTACGATTATTTCGGCTATTACGCGCCGGCCTTTGCCACCGGCCTGGGCGTCAATCTGCTCAATTTTTTGATCGTCAGCACGCTGGCATTACGGCGCAGGCTGACCGTGATGGCGTAACCCGTCATTGCGAGCGAAGCGAAGCAATCCAGGCGGGCTTGCGAGGCGGTGAGGCCGTCCTGGATTGCTTCGTCGCTTCGCTCCTCGCAAAGACGGTGTTGATTCAATCCGATCGGAACATGCGCTAGCGCGCCGAAGCTGCCGCCTTCGCCGCAGCCGGGTGTGTGCGGCTCGCGCAAAATTCCTGGACCGCGGCAACCACGGCTGCGCTCGTCAGCGCGCGGTGCTCTGGACTTGCCAGCTGCAACTCTTCCACGCGGTTGACGATCGAACCGGCTTCCAGCAGCACCGCCGGCATGTGCGTCATCCGCAATACGATCAGTTGGTCGTAGCGGTAGACGCCGGCCTCGGCGTCGAGGAGTTCGCGGCGGCGGTGACCCATCAGCGGCAGCGTGTAATGCGGCGTGTATTGCAAGCCGCGCGCTTTAAGCGCCATGCCCAACAGATGTCCGAAGGCGAGGCTGCCCGTGCGATCGCGATTGTCGTTGGAGACGAAGATGGCATAGCCCGGATAGTCGTCGTTGAAATGATTGTCTTGGCCTTGGTAGTCCCAAGCCTGCAGCAGATTGTCCGGAACGGAATCGTGATGGATGGCGATGAACAGATCGGCCGCCATGCGGTTGGCTGCGAGCGCCCGCTCGATGAGACCCTCCGGCGGCGCCGCCGAGGTGACCAGAAGAGCCGCGCTGTCGAAACCGGCGTCGACGAGCGCTTGTTTGATGTCGCCTGCGAGCGCAAGATTGAAGCCGTATTCGGCGGCGCCGCGGGCGCTGATCGCGCCGGGAACGTCGACGGTGTGGCCGACATCGACCACCACGCGGAACGCCGCGGGCCGGCAGCTTGTCGCCGCTATTTTTGTCGCGGCGCCGTCATGTTGTTGGGCCCGCGCCGCCTGCCGGTCGGCCACGATCAGCAGCATCGCAAGGACAGCGGATGCGACAAATCCGGCGTGCCGCAGCGTGATCATCATACCGCGCGATTCTCGTTCCATCGTGGTGAAGGTCTTACTACGCAACGGACCGGCTTGCACGGGGACTTGCACGCGGACTTGCACCCGGCCGCGAGCATAGGTGATGCCTGCACTTGTGCGCAGCGCGCTCCTGTCGTACCAAACAAGCTGCATTTTGGCTGGGTGGGTCAAGCATTAAATGGCCAGGTTCGTCGGCAGCTGCGTCGTCCTCTTTGTGCTCGCGATAGGCTTCATTGTCGTGAGCCACGCTCAGGATTTTGCCGCATTATTCGAAGCGTTCCGCGCCGAGCCTCTGATCCAGAAGCTGGCGTGGTTTCTGGTCGTTCTCATTCCGCTGGCGCTCTTGCCCGCGGCATTATGGCTCTGCGATGCCTTGATCCGGCAGCGCCAAGCGGGTGCGGCGCTGGAACTGCGGCTCGGCGGCGTGCGCCAAGGCGCGAAGGCGCTGGTCGCGTCGCAGATCGACGCCGATGCAGCGGTGCATCATCTCGCCCGCACCGATCCCGAAGACGCCATCGGCGCGGTGTCGCAGCGGCTCACCGAGGCCGAGCGCCTGACCCAAATCCAGGAAAGCCGCAACGAGATCGGCGACCTGCAATCGCGCGTCGATACGCTGCGCGGACAACAGGACCGGCTGCGCGAACGGCTCGTGCCGGTGCTCGAGAAGAGGCGCGCGATCGAGCGGGTTTTTGCCGAGCTTGACAGCCGCGAGCAGGATATCGACCGCACGCTTGCCGAGATTGCGAGCGGTGACGATGCGACAGCGATCGATATCCGTCTCGACGGCCTTGCGGAATTCGTCCGGCGCAGCCATGAGCGCTGCGACGAGATCGAGCAGGCCTCACAGACGCTCGCCGGCCTCAAGGAAGACTATAGCGGATTACGCACGCGGCTTCTGCCTTATGCCGCGGCGGACGACGGGATCGCCCGCCGCGTCAAGGATCTCAGCGCGGCGCGCGATCGCTTAGCGGGAGACATCGAGGCCTTGCAACAGATGTCGCCGGGCGGCCTTGCGGCGCGCGTGCAGTCATTTGCCGACGACAAGAAGAAGCTCGACGACGGCGTGGCGGGACTTGACGCCCATTTCTCCAGGCTGACGGCGCTACGCGCCGACGTCGAAGGCCTGTCTGCCACTTTTGTTCGCGTGCTCGACCGGCTCGGGGTATCCAAACAGGGCGCGGGCGACGCCGACAGCCGCGCGGCGAAGCTTGCCGAATTCATCAAGGCGACGCAGGCGCAGTTCGGCAAGATCGAACGCTCGATGGCGCAGTTCGGCGAGTTGCGGGGGCAGCTCGGCGAGTTGCAATCAAGGCTCGGCCCGCTCGAAGCCAAAGACGGCGGCATCGCGGATCTCGTTGCCCAGATTACCGACATCCGCGACCGGCTCGTCGCCAAGATCGCGCATATCGAAAGCGACAAAGACGGCGATCTTGCCGCGCGGGTCAAAATCTTCAGCGAAGCCAAGCAGGAGCTCGAGCGGCGCGTCGCGTCGGTGACCGAGGATTTCTCCAAGCTGGCGACGATCCGCAACGATATCGCCGGCCTGTTCGACAAACTGTCGAGTGCCGCGGGCCCGTCATCGAATTGATCGTCACTTCGTCTTCCGCCTTATGACCGCGCGCTTGGGCTGTTCGCAGCGCCGTTTCCGCTTGCGGGTGGGCGGCCAGTAAGGCAGATTTCGACCCATCGAAAAACAACGTCGGGGCGGCGAGGCCGCCGAACCCCGCAACATCCTGGAGGATCGCATGAAACGGGCGGTATTGTGTCTTGTCGCGACGCTCGCCATCGTCGCATTCTGGGTCGCGGCGCCGGCGCGGCTGAATGCCCAAAGCGCCGTCAGCATCGACAATGACGACATCGGCGGCGTGGTCACCGGGCCGCATGGGCCGGAAGCCGGCGTCTGGGTGATTGCGGAAACCCGCGATCTGTCCACTCGCTACGCCAAAATGGTCGTCACCGATGATCAAGGCCGCTACGTCGTCCCCGATCTGCCGAAGGCCAAATATCAGCTTTGGGTCCGGGGCTACGGCCTCATCGATTCACCCAAGGTCGAAGCCGTACCCGGCAAGCGCGTCAATCTGTCCGCCGTCGCAGCGCCAAGCGATGCGGTCGCGGCGCAATATTATCCGGCGATCTACTGGTTTTCGATGTTGAAGATCCCCGACAAGGATCAGTTCGGCGGCAAGGGCGACATTCCGGAAAACCTCACGCAGGTCGACTGGCTTACCGCAATCAAGAATCAGGCCTGCGTCGGCTGCCATCAACTCGGGCAATTGGCAACGCGGACCGTGCCTGCGGCGTTGGGCCAGTTCAAAAGCGGTGAAGAAGCCTGGGAGCGGCGCGTGCAGGCCGGCCAAGCCTCGCCGCTGATGGTGAATGTGCTGGCCGGAAAATTTGGCGGCGTGCCGTTCAAATATTTCGGCGACTGGACCGACCGTGTCGCCAAGGGCGAACTGCCCTTTGCCAAACCGCCGCGGCCGCAGGGCGTCGAGCGCAATATCGTGATCACGACCTGGGATTGGGGCAATGACAAGCAATATCTCCACGACCTGATCTCGTCCGACAAGCGCAACCCGACCGTCAATGGCTATGGCCCGCTGTTCGGCTCGACCGAATATGCGACCGATCATCTGCCGGTGCTCGATCCGAAGACCGCGAAGGTCTCCTACATCACGCCGCCGGAAGGCGCCGATGTGCCCGAGGCTTTCGGCCCCGGACACGCGGCCATCGAGAAGCCGACGGCGGCTTCGGCCTATTGGGGCATGGAACAGATCTGGGATACCAAATTCGACAACCACAATGACATGATCGACGCCAAAGGCCGGGTCTGGATGACGGGAACCAATCACGCCCCCGGCACGCCCGCGTTCTGCAGGAAGGGCTCGAACAATCCTTACGCCAAGGCGTTTCCGCTCGACACCAATGAACGCCAATTGGCGATGTTCGATCCGAAAACGCAGAAGTTCACTTTCGTCGATACCTGCTACGGCACCCACCACCTGCAATTCGGTTTCGACAAGGACAACACATTATGGACGAGCGGCGGCGGGCCGGTGGCCGGCTGGCTCGATACCAAAGTGTTTGATGAAACTGGCGACGCCGAAAAGGCGCAAGGCTGGGCGCCGTTCGTGCTCGACACCGACGGCAATGGCAAGCTCGACGAATACACCGAGCCGGGCAAGCCGACCGATCCCAACAAAGATATGCGGGTAGCCGGTTCGGGCACCTATGCTGTGATGCCAAATCCGGTCGACGGTTCGATCTGGTATACCTGGGGCGTTTTCGCCGGCAGAAGCGGCGTCATCCGCTTTGATCCGAAGACCAAGCTGTCCGAGGTGTACTACGTCCCGATGCCCGGCTTCGGGCCACGCGGCGGCGATATCGATTCCAAGGGCGTGGTTTGGGTGTCGCTCGCCAGCGGCCACCTCGGCAGCTTCGATCGCTCGAAGTGCAAGGGACCGCTCAACGGTCCGGCGGCTACCGGCGATCATTGTCCGGAGGGCTGGGCCTTCTACAAATATCCGGGCCCCGGCTTCCAAGGCATCGGCGACAACAGCGCCGAGGCGAGCTACTACGCCTGGGTCGATCAGCACAATGCGGTGGGGCTCGGCAATGACGTGCCGATTTCGACGGCCAACGAGAATGACGGTTTCGCAGCCCTGGTCGACGGCAAGATGGTCATGCTGCGCATTCCTTACCCGATCGGCTTTTACGCCAAGGGTCTCGACGCCCGTATCGACGATCCGAAGGCCGGCTGGAAGGGCAGGGGACTGTGGTCGTCCGAAGGCGACCGCACGCCTTGGCTCAAGGAAGGCGGCAAAGGCATGACGCCGCTCGCGGTGCATATCCAGGTCCGGCCCGATCCGCTCGCGCATTGAGCGGTCGTCGGGAGCCGCCTAGGAAGACCGCCCGGCGTGAAGCGCACGCCGGGCGGCTTGATTTTGCCTCGCTCCTCATGCGGGTATGTGCGGTTGACGACATGTGATTGAGGAGGCGAACATGGTTCGCGAACCCGTTCTGACGACCGTTGCCATTGCCGAACTTCGGCCGACTCAGATTACCGTCGGCATGCGCGAGGTCAGGGCCAAGCGCAAGCTTTGGCGCGAAACCGGAAAGAAAAAGGGCGACCAATTTCTCGGCAAGCACATGATCCCGGTGATCCTCGGCCCGAAGCAGCGCAATTACGTCATAGATCATCATCACCTCTCACTCGCCTTGCATGACGAGGGGGTGGCAGACGTGGCCGTGACCGTCGTCGCCAATTTGAGCAAGCTCGACCTCGACGCTTTCTGGACCGTCATGGACAACCGCTCCTGGATGCACCCGTTCGACGACAAGGGCGTCCGCCGCCATTACAGCGACATTCCCAAATCCATGAGCGAACTCGTCGACGATCCGTTCCGGTCGCTCGCGGGCGAGTTGCGGCGCGCCGGCGGTTTCGCCAAGGACACGACGCCGTTTTCCGAATTTCTCTGGGCGGATTACTTGCGCCGGCGCATGAAACGAAAGACGGTCGAAGGCGACTTCGACCGCGCCGTCGTCAAGGCATTGCAACTGGCCAAGAGCACAGATGCCAATTACCTGCCCGGCTGGTGCGGCCCAGCGCCGGAGGACTGAAGCCGGCGGCCGCAGATATGCGGTCCCGGCAAGGCTGCGCTGAACTACCTGTGCTCCGCCAGCCTGCCTTTGGTATGCAGGGCGCCCTTTGGTATAATGTATGGGTAACGAAAAGCGGGATGGATCGGTCGAAGTGGGTCGGGGAAGGGGCAATTATCGGGCGGGCATGGCGGCGGCGCTGGCGGCGCTCGCGATTACGGCTGCCGGCTGCAGCGATTTCGGCGGGTCGAAGACCAAGACGCCGGCGGCTCCGGTCGATGCCAATGCGTTTCCGGCCGACTATCGCGCGCAGCTGGTGGCTTTCCTGCGGCAGTCATTGACGACGCGGCCGGATTTTCGCGGCGCACTGATTTCTCAACCGGTGCTCAAGCCGATCGGCGACAGCCAACACTACATGGTCTGCATGCAGTTCGGCAGCCGCGGTCAGCCCGCCACCAAAGTCGCAATCTATCTCTACGGGCAGATGACGCAATTTGTCGATGCCGCCCAGGGGCAATGCAGCGATGCAGCCTACCAACCGTTCACGGAGCTTGCGGCGGCACTACCTCCCTCCTAACCGGAAAAAACGATCGGCACTTCAGCCGACGGCGGAAACACAATGAACAACAATGACGTCCTCATCGTGGGCGCGGGTCCCACCGGCCTCACGCTCGCCATCGATCTCGGCAAACGCGGGGTGCGATGCACTATCATCGAACAGAAGGAGCGCCCGGCGTTTCTGCCGAAGATGGAGCGCATTAACGCGCGAACCATGGAAATCTACCGCCGCATGGGGCTTGCGCAGACCATCCGCGCTGCTGGCTTGCGGCCGGACTGTCCGATGGATGTCTACATCATCCTCGCGCTCAACGAACCGCCGCTGATGCACTCGTCTTATCCGTCGGTCGCCGAGGCGCAAGCCAAGATCCGGGCGACCAATGACGGCACGCTGCCGCTCGAAGCCTATCAGCTGATCTCGCAATACACGCTCGAGCCGCTGTTGAAGTCGATTGCCGAGACAATTCCCGCGGTGACGGTGCGCTTCGGCTGCGAGTTCCTGTCGTTGCGCCAGGATGCCGACGGCGTCACCGCGCGGGTGCGCACCGCCCGAGGCGAAGAGGACATTCGTGCCGCCTATCTGGTCGGCTGCGACGGCGGCACCAGCGCGGTGCGCCGGGAGCTCGGCATTGCGCTCTCGGGCGAAGGCAATCTGATGGCGCTGCGCCAGGCGCTATTTCGCTGCGACGAGCTGTTCGACCGGCTGCCGCTCGGCGAAACTTCCCGCTTGGGCCCCGGCCGGGGTCGGCACTATCACGTGGCCGACGACAAGGCGACGTTCCTGATCATGCAGGATTCGACCAAGCATTGGACGCTGCACTCAAGAGTCGACAGCGACCAAGAGATGACGGCGGCGTTCGAACGCACCGTCGGCGTCCCGGTCAAATACGAGATGCTGTCCTGCGCGCCGTGGCGGCAAAACCTTCTGCTCGCGGACCGTTACGGCCGGGGCCGCGTCCTTCTCGCCGGCGATGCGGTGCATCTGGTCATTCCGACCGGCGGGCTCGGCATGAATTCGGGCGTCGGCGACGCCATCGACCTGTCGTGGAAGCTCGCCGCGACGCTTGCCGGCTGGGGCGGGCCGCAGCTCTTGAAGTCCTACGAGATCGAGCGCCGCCAGATCGGCGATCGCAATGTCGGCGCGTCGCGCTATGCAACCATCGGCCGGCGCAAATGGCGCGGCATGTGGCGGCCGAATATCCGCGAGGACTCGCCGGCGGGAGAGGAAGCCCGCAACGCGCTCATCGCGACTGCCGTTGTCGAACAACCCAAGAGCAACGAGATGATCGGCGCCGAGTTCGGCTACCGTTATGTCGACTCACCGGTCATCTGCAACGTGCCGGGCGGGCCGGAGCATCTGTTTCGCGAGTATCGGCCGACCACATGGCCCGGCGCCCGGCTGCCGCATGTCTGGCTCGACGACGGCATGCCGATGCAGGACCGCATTCCCGATGGCTACGCCATCCTCAGGCTCGGCGGCAGCCAAGCCGACGCGAGCGGGCTTGAACGCGCCATCCGCGCCCACGGCGCGCCGGCAACCGCGCTTGACGTGCCGGATCCCGTCGCGCGCGAGGTCTACGGTTACGATTTGATTTTAGTGCGGCCTGACCTGCACGTGGTGTGGCGCGGCAATGCGGCGCCCGACGACGCGTCTCAAGTCGCAGCGACCGCGACGGGCTGGTTTTCGGAGCCGGTTTGAACAGGGAGAGTGGCAGCCTCCGATTTCCGCGTCCGTCGTCCTATTAGCGGCGGTATGAACTGTGCCTCTTCGACTCCAACTTTTGTCAGCGTCTTCAGCATGTCGTTATAGCGCTCGATGAGTTCCGGGAGGGTCCGCTTGGCGGCGGCCCAATCCGCGTCGTTGCCATGAGCATCCACCGTGGCGATAAGCTCCCGAACTTCCCTATCGTAAGCGCCCAGCCGGAGCGTAAGGCGAGAGAGCCGAAGTTCATCCTGTACAAAACGCCTGCATAAGAACGGGTAGCAGGTCAGTTCGGTGAGGAGGATGATCAGAATATTTTCGGCTTGCGTCGGTTCAAACTCGATCAACTCCTTAATCGCTTTGCGGGCGCTTTCAAAACCGAGAAACAGCACGAAAAGACTGTTCGCTGTGAGCCACTTCGTTTCTTCCGGAGCGTGGGTCTCCTGCAATTTGCGCTGCAGATCGCGGAATGTCTTCATGTAGGTGTAGAATTCGGTAATGTATCCGACGACGGTTGCCTCAAGCGCTTCGAGGTCGTGCGAATTGCTTGAAAATACCGGAAAGTATTCTTCTTCCGACTTGAAGCCGCCCGATTGGGTTGGCTGATTATCGATCGCATTCCCGTCGTATCTGGCGACATAGATCTTTCCAATATCGAATGCGGTGCTGACGCGGCAGAGGGTGCGGATTTCGCACCCGAACAAGTCGACAACGCCTAACCGGGTGGCAGCGGAAAGATAGGTCCATGCCATAATGCCCCCGCAAATCGTTATTGCCGGTGCGACAAAGGCCGCTAGCGCCGGCAACACATCTGACGTCGACACCGTGAGAAAATGCAGAATAAATGCGCGCCGGCCGCCATAATACACTGCGCCGGCCATGGGGTGCGAAAGGAGATGGATTGCCGGTTTAGCGACGGCGTACAAGGTTCCAACGCATATGACGGTGAGGAACAGATAAAAGGCCAGCTTGAAGAACAGCTTTAAGTCGACGACGTGGTCGGAACGAAAGAATCGAAATATTGTCGATGCCGAGTCCTCGGCTGAGAGCTGCTCGCCTTCGTGGACCCGATAGGCGTACCACAATGTTGCAAGCACCCCCCTTTTGGGCGTTGTTTGGTTCCGCTTGGCATTGTCGGATTGGGAAGAATCGGTCGCGCCGGTGGATGCTTCGTTGTCATTTTCCGATTTCGCGGGGACCAATGGCTCCGCCGCGGTGTCGAAATCCGGGTGACGCGAATCAAACGCAGGGCTTGTCATGACGACAACTCAAGCTTTGCAGACGACGCTTACTTCCTCCGGTTGTTAAAGTGTGACACCACCATAGATTGTTTGCAAGGCTTTTGCCGCAGGTTAGCGCTTCATGGTGGGAACGCCACGGAGGCAATAATCACCCCGCCGAGCGCGCAGAATGCCACGACCAGCCACGGTGGCGTCCGCCACATGAAGAGCAACAAGAACGCGACGACCCCGAGCGCGAAATCGCCAGCGTTGCTGATCCCGGACGTCCAAACCGGACGATAAAGCGCCGCGAGCAGGAGACCGACAACGGCGGCGTTGACGCCGCGCAGCGCGGCTTGCGCCCACGATCGTCGCCGCAGCGCATCCCAGAACGGCAGCGGGCCGATGGCAAGGAGGAAGGCCGGCAGGAACATGGCGAACAGACAAAATATGGCGCCTGTCCAACCGTTGGGAGCCGGACCCATCACCGTTCCGAGATAGGCCGCAAACGTGAAGAGTGGGCCTGGCACCGCTTGCGTCGCGCCGTAACCGGCAAGGAACGCATCATTGCCCACCCAGCCCGGCGGGACGACAGCGGCCTGCAGCAGCGGCAGCACGACGTGGCCGCCGCCGAATACCAGCGCGCCCGAGCGATAAAATGCGCCGAACAATTGCAGCGCGTGGTTTGGCCATGCCGCGGCGACGAGCGGCAGTCCGATCAGGATGGCAAAGAACACGAGGATCGCAGAGATCGCGGCGGCGCGGCTGACCGGGTGCGGCAAGGCCGCATGCGCTTCCGTTGGCGCGCCGCGAAACAAGGCAAGACCGATGACCGCGCCGAGCGCGATGGCGATCAACTGGCCAAACGACGACGGTATCGCCAGCACCAACGCCGTGGCGGCAACCGCCAGCGTCGCGCGCTCGCGGTCCGGCGCGAGCGATCGCATCATCGTCAGCACCGCATTGGCGACGACCGCGACAGCGGCGACTTTCAGGCCGTGCAGCCAGCCGCTGCCGAGCACATTGCCGAACGCGGTGACGCCATAGCCGAACAATATGAGCGTGACGGCCGACGGCAAGGTAAAGCCGGTCCACGCAGCGAGCGCGCCGAGGTAACCGGCGCGCGACAGGCCGATGGCGATGCCGACCTTGCTCGACGTCGGCCCGGGCAGGAATTGGTTGAGCGCCACGAGGTCGACATAGGTCCTTTCGTCGAGCCACTTGCGGCGCACGACGAAGTCTTCGTGGAAGTAACCGAGATGCGCGATCGGGCCGCCGAAGCACGTCAAGCCAAGCCGCAGGAATGCGGTGAAAACTTCGGTAACATTGCCCTGTCGCGCAGCCGGATCGGCTGTCGAGCCGGGGTGGTCCGGCAAGTCATTCATTGACTTTGGCCCACGCGATCTGGTTTCCGCGGAGTATCGACAAGCGCGAGGCCTTGGGCCGCCACCGGCGACCGCCGGACTAGCGGAGTTCAATGATACCGGGCGGAATTGCGTGGCGGATCTGGCTCCGAAAACGCGATGCCGGCAGATCAGCCTGGCTCAATCTAGAACAGGCGTAATGATGAAATCGGGGGCTTTAGCCGCTAGGACGGCTTCGCGCCGTCCTCAATGGCAGAAAATCGTGGGAGCGTCCTGATCCGGATTCTCGGCGGCAGCTTCCTTGGCAATTGTTGCGATCGCCAATTGCAGAAGCTGCAAGCCGCTTGCGCTGACAGCCCCGACGTCATCGAGCGCATAGGACAAATAAGCGACAATCAACTCTCGCTCAATCGGCTCGACCGCCGTTGTCTCATCCTTCGCCTGACTCATGCCGACAGTCCCCCATACGCAGCACTTATTTCAAGATCAGTTGCAACCGAACGATTAGTT
>JBEKRD010000099.1:0-17599 GCA_049519075.1 Xanthobacteraceae bacterium
CGGGCGAAGACGGCACCGGCGCCGCGACCTCCGCGTTCCAGCTGATGACTGACTTCTTCAATCTGCTCTCCGACATCACGTTCGGCGCGGGCGGCGGCGGCGGCACCGGCGGCGGCGCGACCGGTTTTGCGGCGACGCCGGAGGATGCTTTCCCCGCCGAGGTTGCGATGGCCTATCGCAAGGCGCTCAAGCAAAGCGCTCCGGCTGCGCCTGCGACCTCGTTCGACCAGCGCTGGACGGCGTGGGGTGCGGGCTTTGGCGGCTCGGCCACCTATAACGGCAATGCCGTCATCGGCTCGAACACGCTCCACGCCGGCGATTACGGCTTTGCCGGCGGCATGGATTATCACGCCGCACCGGATCTCAAGCTCGGCTTCGCGCTGGCCGGCTCCGGCACCAATTGGAGCTTGGCGCAAAATCTCGGCAGCGGGCGAAGCGACGCGTTCCAGATGGCGGGCTATGCCATCCAGCATTACGGCGCGGCCTATGTCTCAGGGATGGCGGCGTTCGGCAATTCCTGGTTCACCACCACCCGCACCGCGGCTTTCGGCGATCAGCTGCAGGCGAATTTCGACGGCCAGAGCTACGCATTGCGCGGCGAGGCGGGTTATCGCTACGCGGTGCTGCCGCTGGCCGGGCTCACGCCTTACGCGGCGTTGCAGACGCAATGGTTCCACACGCCGGGCTACAGCGAGGCTGATCTCACCTCGGGCGGCTTTGGGCTGAGCTATAACGCGGCAACGGCGAACGACACGCGCAGCGAAGTCGGGGCCCGCGCCGACGATCTCGCCATGCTCGGCGCAACGCCCATGGTGCTGCGCGCCCGCGTCGCCTGGGCGCATGATTGGGTCTCAGATCCCGCGCTCGGCGCGGTGTTTCAGGCGCTGCCGGGCGCAGCCTTCACCGTCAACGGCGCGGCGGTGCCGAAGAATTCCGCGCTCGCCAGCGCCGGCGGCCAATTGTTCCTCACGCCGAACTGGTCGCTCGAAGCCAAGTTCGACGGCGAATTCGCCACGACCTCGCAGACTTATGCGGGGAGTGGCACGCTGCGCTACTCGTGGTGACAGCACCCGTCCTGATCCTGTAGAAGCCCTCGGCATACGCAAGCCGGGAGCTTTCATGACCGCCATCGTCGACATTATCGGCCGGGAAATCTTGGACAGCCGCGGCAATCCGACCGTCGAGGTCGATGTCGTGCTCGAGGACGGCTCGCTTGGCCGCGCCGGCGTGCCATCGGGCGCCTCGACGGGCGCCCATGAGGCGGTCGAGCTGCGCGACGGCGACAAGACACGCTTCCTCGGCAAGGGCGTGACCAAGGCGGTCGAGGCCGTCAACGGCGAGATTTTCGACGCCATCGGTGGCATGGAGGCCGAGGCGCAGGTCAAGATCGACGACACCATGATCGCGCTCGACGGCACGCCCAATAAAGGCCGGCTCGGCGCCAACGCCATTCTCGGCGTCTCGCTTGCGGTGGCCAAAGCCGCGGCGATCGCCAACCACCTGCCGCTTTACCGCTATGTCGGCGGCACCTCGGCGCGGCTTTTGCCGGTGCCGATGATGAACATCGTCAATGGCGGCGTACACGCCGACAACCCGATCGACTTCCAGGAATTCATGATCGTGCCGCTCGGCGCGCCGAGCTTTGCCGAGGCGCTCCGTGCCGGCGCGGAAGTGTTTCACACGCTGCGCTCAGCGCTGAAAGCCGCCGGCCACAACACCAATGTCGGCGACGAGGGCGGCTTTGCGCCCAATCTGCCGTCGGCGGAATCGGCGCTTGATTTCGTGCTTTCGGCGATCGAGAAGGCGGGCTACCGCCCGGGCGAGCAAGTGGCGCTGGCGCTCGATCCGGCGGCGAGCGAATTCTTCGCCGACGGCGCCTACCAGTACAAAGGCGAGGGCAAGAACCGTTCGATCGAGCAGCAGGTCGATTATCTCGCGAGCCTCGTCAAACGCTACCCGATCGTATCGATCGAGGACGGCATGGCCGAGGACGATTTCAAAGGCTGGAAACTGTTGACCGACAAGATCGGCAAACAATGCCAGCTGGTGGGCGACGATATTTTCGTGACCAATGTGGCGCGATTGTCCGATGGCATCAAAAACGGCCTCGGCAATTCGATCCTGATCAAGGTCAATCAGATCGGCACGCTCTCCGAAACGCTCGCCGCGGTCGAGACCGCGCATAAGGCCGGCTACACAGCAGTGATGTCGCATCGCTCGGGCGAGACCGAAGACGCAACCATTGCGGACCTCGCAGTCGCCACCAATTGCGGACAGATCAAGACCGGGTCGCTGGCGCGGGCCGATCGCACCGCCAAGTACAATCAACTGCTGCGCATCGAGGAGGAACTCGGCGCCCAAGCGGTCTATCCGGGGCGGACGGCGTTCAAGGCGCTTTCGGCGGATTTGCCTTGATCCGTTGAGACTTGGCTGAAAGCTAGCTGCGCTTGTCCGGCCGCGGCATTCAGAGCTATATCTGCGCCAGAGGTGTGTCGTAACAATGGATCAGTCGCTTGAATTGAAGCCGGGGAACCGGCGGCTTGCGGTCGAACGCCTGGCCGAATTCGTCGCCGGGTCGATTGATGCCGCGCCGTCGTTCGACGCGCCGTTTACGCATCTGGTGCTCGACAAGATCTTTCCCGACGACATCTATTCGCTGATGCTCGCCAATATGCCGGAGGCGTCGGACTATCGCCCGATGCACGGCCGCAGCAAGGGCCACGATCTCACCGACGGCACCCATACGCGGGTGAAGATCGATCTGTTCCCCGAATATATCCGTCATTTGCCGCCGCAGCAGCGCGCGGTATGGGACATCGTCGGCCGCGCCCTGTGCTCGCGACCGGTGAAGGAGGCCTTCATGCGCCGGCTTGCGGCGCCGCTGAAGCGCCGCTTCGGCCCGGGTTACGCCAAGACCGGCATGTATCCGATCCCGATTCTCACCCGCGATATTCCTGGCTACCTGATCACGCCGCATACCGATACCCGGTGGAAGGGCATCACCGTGCAGCTCTATCTGCCGCGCGACCATTCGACGACGCACATTGGGACGATTTTTCACGAAAAGCTCGCCGACAGCACGCTGCCGAAGACAAAGCAAATGAGCTTCGCGCCCAATACCGGCTACGCCTTTGCCGTCGGCACCGACACTTGGCATTCCGCCGACGCGGTCGGGCCGGAAGTGCGCAGCCGCGACAGCATCCTGCTCACTTATTTCGTCGATGCCGGCATGCTGCGATTCTTCCGCAACCGCGGCAAGCGGCTCGGCAATTTCGTGCTCTCGGAAGTGCGCAACCGGCTACCGTAGGCGGGCCGTTTGCGGCCATTAATATCGCTTTAAGCCGCTCATTCCATGGTGGCGGCATGGTCACTTTTCACGGTGGCGGCATGGTCACGCGCAAGCGCCTGCGCAGGGTTCTCTCAACGCTCGGCCTCTACGTCTTGGCGGCCCTCTTGATCGGCTATTTCGGCGTCAACGCCTATAGCGGCAATCGCGGGCTCAAGGCCAAAGAGGACATCGACCGGCAGATGGCGAGCCTCGACGCCGAACTCGGTCGCCTGAAGCTCGATCATGCCCAATGGCAGCGACGGGTCGCGCTGTTGAAATCCGACGACATCGATCCCGACATGCTCGACGAACGCGCGCGCGCCCTACTCGATGACGCCGATCGCAACGATCTGACCCTGATGTTCAAAGCCTCGCCGCAGCCTGCGGCCGCGCCAACGCCCTGAATCCTGGGCTTAATCAGGCCCTTGACGTTCGTCGCGACCGCCACGAAATCAGATTTTGCCACAAGGATTTGCCTGCCGCCCGCCAATCCCCATTGCGCCCGGGCCCGACTTCCGCAATGGGGTGAATTCGGCTATTGGAGAATGGCCGCCGGGGTGTTCGAGGACAGGTCAAGAACAATGGTGTTTCGAGGACAATAATGGCCGTCGCCCAAACCAAGCAAACGGCTCCCGATGCGCGTGGATTGCTTCCGACCGCCGATCTTGCGGCAAGCGACTCTTCCACCCCCGAAACCCCTGTATTCGACAAGGAGCAGGAGCTTGCGGCGTTACGCCAGATGCTCTTGATCCGCCGCTTCGAGGAAAAGGCCGGCCAGATGTACGGCATGGGCCTGATCGGCGGCTTCTGCCACCTCTATATCGGCCAGGAAGCGGTCGTGGTCGGCATGAAACTCGCCATGCGCCACGGCGACCAGATGATCACCGGCTATCGCGATCATGGCCATATGCTCGCCAGCGGCATGGATCCGAAGGGCGTCATGGCCGAGCTCACCGGCCGGCGCGGCGGCTATTCCAAGGGCAAAGGCGGCTCCATGCACATGTTCTCGCTGGAGGAGCAGTTTTACGGCGGGCACGGCATTGTCGGCGCCCAGGTGCCGCTCGGGACCGGGCTAGCCTTTGCCAATAAATATCGCGGCAACGACACCGTCTGCCTGACCTATTTCGGCGACGGCGCGGCCAACCAGGGCCAGGTCTATGAAAGCTTCAACATGGCCGAGCTGTGGAAGCTGCCGGTCGTCTATGTGATCGAGAACAACCGCTACGCCATGGGCACGGCGGTGGCGCGCTCCTCGGCGCAAACTGATTTTTCCAAGCGCGGCGCTTCCTTCAATATCCCGGGCAGTCAGGTCGACGGCATGGATGTGCGGGCCGTCAAGGCCGCGGCCGAAGCCGCGCTCGGCTGGTGCCGCTCCGGCAAGGGCCCCATCATTCTGGAAATGATGACCTACCGTTATCGCGGTCATTCGATGTCCGATCCGGCGAAATACCGGACCAAGGAGGAAGTCGACAAAATGCGCACCGAGCACGATCCGATCGAGCAGGTGCGCAAGCGGCTCCTTGACAAGAAATGGGCGAGCGAGGACGAGTTGAAGAAGATCGATGCCGCGGTGCGCGCGGTCGTCAACGAGGCGTCCGAATTCGCCACCCACGACGTCGAGCCCGATCCCGCCGAACTTTATACCGACGTCTATCGCTGAGCGCCGGTTCCACGCCGCCAGTTGATCTTTAAGTGAGCCGCCATGCCCGTCCAGGTTTTGATGCCCGCTTTGTCGCCGACGATGGAGAAGGGCAATCTCGCCAAGTGGCTCAAGAAGGAAGGCGACGCCGTGCGCTCGGGCGACGTCATCGCCGAGATCGAGACCGACAAAGCCACCATGGAAGTGGAAGCGGTCGACGAGGGCACGCTGGGCAAGATCCTGGTGCCGGAAGGCACCAATGATGTCGCGGTCAATACCCCGATCGCTATGATCCTCGGCGACGGCGAAGACGCTGCTGCGCTTAACGGCGCGCCCACGCCAGCCAAGCCGCAGCCGAAAGCCGACGAGCCGGCGCGGCAGGAGAAAGCCGCGGAGTCAGCGCCTCCGGCCGAAACCGACGAGCCAGCCAAAAAGGCGGACGCTCCCGCGCCGGCCAAGACCGGCACCGCCAAGCCGCCGGCGGCGCATCTTGAGCCTGAGCCGGAGGTTCCCGAGGGCACCGAGCTTGTCACCATGACGATGCGCGAAGCGCTGCGCGACGCCATGGCCGAGGAAATGCGCCGCGACCCGGACGTGTTCGTCATGGGCGAGGAGGTCGCGGAATATCAAGGCGCCTACAAGGTGACGCAGGGCCTGTTGGATGAGTTCGGCGCCCGGCGCGTCATCGACACCCCGATCACCGAGCACGGTTTTGCCGGTGTCGGCATCGGCGCGGCGCTTTCCGGGCTCAAACCCATCGTCGAATTCATGACCTTCAACTTCGCCATGCAGGCGATGGATCAGCTGATCAATTCGGCGGCGAAGACCCAGTATATGTCGGGCGGCCAGATCAAAGTGTCGATCGTGTTCCGCGGCCCGAACGGGCCGGCCTCACGCGTTGCCGCGCAGCACAGCCAGGACTATTCGTCCTGGTATTCGCACATTCCGGGCTTAAAAGTCATCGCACCCTCGAACGCCGCCGACGCCAAGGGTTTGCTCAAAGCCGCGATCCGCGATCCCAATCCCGTGGTGTTTTTGGAAAACGAAATCCTCTACGGTCATTCCTCGCCGGTGCCGAAGCTCGACGATTACGTGCTGCCGATCGGGCGTGCGCGGATCGTGCGACCCGGCAACGACGTGACGCTGGTCGCCTGGTCGATGGGCATGAGTTATGCGCTCAAGGCCGCCGAAGAATTGGCCAAGGACAATATCGACGCCGAAGTGATCGATCTGCGCACGCTTAAACCCATGGATTCCGACACCATCATCGAGTCGGTGAAAAAGACCGGCCGCCTCGTCACCGTCGAGGAAGGCTGGAAGCAATCCGGCGTCGGTGCCGAGATCGCCGCCCGCGTGATGGAGGAAGCGTTCGACTATCTCGACGCCCCGGTGGCGCGCGTGACGGGCAAGGACGTGCCGATGCCTTACGCCGCGAATCTGGAAAAACTTGCGCTGCCTTCCGTCGCCGAGGTGGTCGAGGCGGCGAAGGCCGTCTGCTACCGCTGATTTGTTTTTGGTAAAGTTGTCACGCCATGCCCATCAACATCCTCATGCCGGCGCTGTCGCCCACAATGGAGAAGGGCAACCTTGCCAAGTGGCTCAAAAAAGAGGGCGACGCGGTCAAGACCGGCGACGTGATCGCCGAGATCGAGACCGACAAGGCGACGATGGAATACGAGTCCGTCGATGACGGCGTGCTGGCAAAGATTGTGGTGCCGGAGGGCACCAGCGACGTGGCGGTCAATCAGCTGATCGCGGTGCTGGCGCAGGAAGGCGAAGACGTAAAGGCCGCGGCCGCGGGGGCCGGGAAGGGCGCAGCGCCACAGCCGGCGAAACCTGCCGAGGCAGCAACTCCCACAGCGACTGCGCCGCAGACCGCACCCTCGGCTCCGCAAGCAAAACCATCCGGTGCCCCGCCGCCCGCGCCGACGACTCCCGCTTCGAAGCCGTCGGACGCCGCGACCCAAACGAACGGCCACGGCGGCAATCGGGTTTTCTCCTCGCCGCTGGCGCGCCGCTTGGCCAAGGACGCCGGCATCGAACTCGGCCGCATCCCGGGTACCGGTCCGCATGGCCGCGTCATCGCCCGCGACGTCGCGGCGGCGAAGGCCGGCGGCGGCTTGCGCGCACCCGCCGCAGCGCCGGCAGCGGGCGCGGCTCCCGCTCCGGCCATCGCGCCGTCGATGTCGGATCAGCAGATCCGCGCGCTTTACGAAGAGGGCAGCTACGAGGTGGTGCCGCATGACGGCATGCGCCGCACCATTGCGCAGCGCCTCACCGCCTCAGTGCAGACCATTCCGCATTTCTATCTGACGGTCGATTGCGACATCGGCAAGCTTTTGCAGGCGCGCGAGGAAATCAATGCCTTGGCGCCGAAGGACAAGGACGGCAAGCCCGCCTACAAGCTTTCGGTCAACGACTTCGTCGTCAAGGCTCTGGCGCTCGCTTTGCAGCGCGTGCCCGACGCCAATGTCAGCTGGACCGAAGCCGGCATGCTCAAGCACAAGCATTCCGATATCGGGGTCGCGGTGGCGATGCCGAACGGCCTGATCACCCCGATCGTGCGCAACGCCGAGACCAAATCGCTGTCCGCGATATCAAACGAAATGCGCGACCTCGCCGCGCGCGCGCGGGCGCGAAAACTCAAACTCCAGGAATATCAGGGCGGCTCGACGGCGGTGTCCAATCTCGGCATGTATGGGATCAAGGATTTCACCGCGGTGATCAATCCGCCGCACGCCACCATCCTGGCCGTCGGGGTCGGCGAGGAACGCGCCGTGGTGCGACAGGGCAAGATCGAAGCCGCCCACATCATGAGCGTGACCATGTCGTGCGACCATCGCGCCGTCGACGGCGCGCTCGGCGCGGTGCTGATCGGCGCGTTCAAGGCACTGATCGAGAACCCGGTGATGATGCTGGTGTAACGGGCGAGGGCGCTTCGCGATCTCTGAATGGAGTTCGATCATGCCCCTGGCGCGCATTGATCTGCGGCGCGGCAAATCGCCGGCCGAGAAAAAGGCAATCTGCGACGGCATCTACCGGGCGATGACCGAGAGCTTCGGCGTGCCGCAGAACGACCGCTTCATGATCGTCAACGAACACGACGCGGAGAATTTTGTTCATGCCGAAAGCTATCTCGGCATCGCCCACACCGAGGGCCTTGTCATCATTCAGATCACGGCGAACGACACCCGCGGCACCGAACAAAAGCAAGCATTTTTCGCCCGAGTCGCGGCGCTGCTCGCGGCCGATCCCGGCCTGCGCAAGGAAGATGTCTTCATCAATCTCGTCGAGGTCAAAAAAGAAAATTGGTCGTTCGGCAACGGCATCGCGCAATACGTTTGAAGCGAAGCCAATTTTCAGCTCGGGTCGAGCCCCCTCGATCGGAACACCGCACGCGCCTCCGGCGATTGCATCGATTTTATTAGAAGATCCGCCGCGGCGGTATTTTTGCTGTCCGGCGCAATTCCGGCCCCGAACACCGTGACGCTGTTATAATCGCCCGGCAGGACGCCGATGATGTCGACACCCTTCACATACATGATCTCGGGCGTTTGCTGCACGGCGATGTCCGCCTCGCCGGTCAACAGCAGGCTCGCGGAATTGCCGCCCGGCGGCGGAAATTTGGCCTTCGCCTTCATCTGATCGGCAATGCCCATGCGCTCGAGCAAGTTGGCGAAATAGACGCCGCTGGCGCCGCCGGCGGCCGGATCGCTATAGGCGACGGCTTTGGCGTTGAGGAGCGTCGCTTTGAGCGCCTCGGGCGTGGAAATGTTGGGCTTGGGCGCGCCCGCTTTGACCGCGAGCGCGATGCCCGAACTCGCCAGTGTCACCGCGGAGGACGGAACGACCTTGCCCTCCTTGGCGAGCGCGTCGATCCCCGTACGCGTCAGGATATAGAGATCGGCCGTTTCGCCGCCCTGGATGCGCTTAACCAGCATCGCCGCCGTGGACCAGGTGGGCACGACTTTGTTGCCGGTCACCTTTTCGAACAGCGGCAGCAATTCTTCGACGGCGCCCTGCACCCCGATAGTTGAGAACAGCCTCAGTTCCGCGGCGTGAGCGAAAGACCCTTGTACGATAACCATCATTGCGATGGCCGCGACGCGGCCGACGAGCCTGGTCACGACATGCCCCCTTTTTTGATGACGCGCCATTACACACCCGATCCGGGTCGCGTTCAATCGGATCGGTATCCTTCTTGCTTCACGATGTTTTGCGTGCGAATGAGCCACGAAAAAGGCACGGGATCGGTCGCGTCATGGACGAACTCATCGAAGGCTATCATCGCTTTCGCGCCGGCACCTGGCCCAGCGAACGCACGCGCTTTGAGGAATTGAGCCGGCTCGGGCAGAAGCCGCGCGCGCTGGTGATCGCCTGTTCGGACAGCCGCACCGACCCGCAGATGGTGTTCAACGCGGTGCCTGGCGAACTCTTTGTCATCCGCAATGTGGCGAATTTGGCGCCGCCCTACGGCCCCGATGATCAACCGCACGGCATCAGCGCGGCGATCGAATTCGCGGTTCGGGCGCTGCATGTGCGCGACATCGTCGTCATGGGTCACGCGATGTGCGGCGGCATCCAGGCGCTGCTGAACGGGACGCCCGCCGAAGTGTCGGATTTCGTCGGCCAGTGGGTGCGCATCGCGGAACCGGCGCGGCAGCGCGCGATGGCGGCCCCGCCGCATCAGCGGCAGCATCTTTGCGAGCATGAGTCGGTGCGGCTGTCGCTTGCCAATCTGATGACCTTTCCGTGGATCAAAAGCGCGGTGGAGACCGGGAGTTTGAAGCTCCACGGCTGTTATTTCGATATCCGGTCGGGCGTTCTCGAACGGCTCGGCCAAGATGGCAAATTTCGGCCCATTTCCGACTAGCACCCCCGCATTGTGGCCGGCTTGTGCAGCCGATCTTCGTCTTTAAATCACTGGAGCGGAAAGTCGTGGATACCCGCGACAAGCGCGGGCATGACGGCTAAAAGGATGCCGGAAGGCGAGACTGGGTTGAGGAAACGGAATGGCTGATACGAATTTCGACGTCATCATCATCGGCTCGGGGCCGGGCGGCTATGTCTGTGCCATCCGTGCCGCGCAGCTTGGCTTTAAGACCGCGATCGTCGAGCGCGACTATCTCGGCGGCATCTGCCTGAATTGGGGCTGCATCCCGACCAAGGCGTTGCTGCGCTCGGCCGAGATTTTCCATTACCTCCAGCACGCCAAGGATTACGGCCTTTCGGCCGGCGAGGTGACTTACGATCCGGCCGCCGTGGTCAAGCGCTCGCGCGCGGTGTCGAAGCGGCTCAATGACGGCGTCGGCTTCCTGATGAAAAAAAACAAGGTGACGGTCATCTGGGGCGAGGCGGCGATCGACGCGCCCGGCAAGATCACCGTGAAGGCCGCTCGTGGCGAAGCGCCGAAGGGCGTGCTCGGCCCCGGCGCCTATCAAGCCAAACACATCATCCTCGCCACCGGCGCGCGGCCGCGCGTGCTGCCGGGCTTGGAGCCCGACAAAAAGCTGATCTGGACCTATTTCGAGGCCATGGTGCCGGAGAAGATGCCGAAGACGCTCTTGGTCGTCGGCTCGGGCGCCATCGGCATCGAATTCGCGTCCTTCTACCGCACGCTCGGCGCCGAGGTGACCGTGGTCGAGGTGCTACCGCAAATCCTGCCCGTCGAGGATGCCGAGATCGCGGCCTTCGCGCGCAAAAGTTTCGAGAAGCAGGGCATCAAGATTTTCACCGGCGCCAAAGTGACCAAGCTCGACAAGAAAGCCGACAGCGTCACCGCGACCGTCGATGACGGCAAAGGCGGCACGCAGACGTTGACCGTCGACCGCGTCATTGCCGCGGTCGGCGTCGTCGGCAATATCGAGAATTTGGGCTTGGAAAAACTCGGCGTGAAAACCGAGCGCGGCGCGATTGTCATCGACGGCGCTTGCAAGACCAACGTGCCAGGAATCTACGCCATCGGCGACGTCGCCGGCGGACCGCTGCTCGCACATAAGGCCGAGCATGAAGGCGTGATCTGCATCGAGGCGATCAAGGGGCTTAATCCGCATCCGATGGACAAGCGGCTTATTCCCGGCTGCACCTATTGCACGCCGCAAGTCGCCTCCGTCGGTCTCACCGAACAGGCCTGCAAGGATAAGAAAATCGACATCCGGGTCGGCCGCTTCCCCTTCGTCGGCAACGGCAAGGCCATCGCGCTCGGTGAGGATCAGGGCTTGGTCAAAGTGATCTTCGATAAGAAGACCGGGCAGCTTCTCGGCGCGCATATGGTCGGCGCGGAAGTCACCGAACTGATCCAAGGCTACGTGGTCGCGATGAATCTCGAAACCACCGAAGAAGAGCTCATGCACACCGTGTTCCCGCATCCGACGCTGTCGGAAATGATGAAGGAAGCGGTGCTGGATGCCTATGGCCGCGTGCTCAACATGTGAGCCGTTGCGACCCCGCCAATAGGGCCTACATTAATCCATGGGCGACGCTACGCGCAAAATCAGGTGGAGACGGGTCATGCCGCTCTTCCCAAGTGGGTCTTTCCGTTTCAGATTCGCGTTTTTTGGCGGCGCGGCGTTGACCGCAACCGTTGTGCTTGGGGCGTGCTCGGAACGATCGCAATCGCTCGCGGACTACATCGCGTCGATTTGCGCCGCGCATTTCCGCTCCGCCTCACCCGCCGAAGCGCCATTTCTGGCCGACAATGTCAGCGCCATGTCGAAGATGATGGTCGACATGGGCATCACTCCTTCGGGCGACGTCGACCAGGATTTCGTTGCGATGATGGTGCCACATCACCAGGGCGCCATCGACATGGCGAAGGCGGAACTCCGCTACGGACGCAACGAGCAGCTCAGGCGCATGGCGCAGGAGATCATCGTCACGCAGCGGCAGGAGATCGTCGCGATGCGGCTCGCCGTCAGCCAGCCGTCGCCACCGTCGCCCGACCTGGAAATATCGACGCGGCGTGACGATGTGACGTCTGAACTCCCGTAGTCAATTACAGGCATAGGAGCGCTGGCATGAGACCGAGTTTTGCGCTGGGCATGGTTTTGACGATCGCGATTTTCGGCGCCGTTTGCGCCGCGTCCGCCGGACAGGTTCCCGGCGCGGCAACCGACCCCGATGTAGCAGTGAGCCATCGCGATCGGGTCTATGCCGCGGAGCAATTCTCCAACACGGTCTCGGTCATCGACCCGGCCTCCAATACGCTGCTCGGCGTCATTCGGCTCGGTGAGCCGTCGCCGACCAATTTCAGCCCGCTCTACAAGGGGCAGGTGCTGGTGCACGGCATGGGCTTTTCGCCCGATCACCATACCCTCGCCGTCGTTTCGATCGGTTCGAATTCCGTTACCTTCATCGACACGGCGACCAATGCGGTCAAGCACGTTACTTATGTCGGCCGGGCGCCGCATGAGGCGTTTTTCACGCCTGACGGCAAAGAAGTGTGGGTCACGGTTCGCGGCGAAAACTACGTTTCGGTCTTGGACGGCGCGAGCTACGAAGAAAAAGCCCGGATCGTAACCGCCGGCGGGCCGGGGATGCAGATTTTCTCGCCCGACGGAAAATACGGCTATGTCTGTTCGTCGTTCAATCCCGAAATCGACGTGATCACTGTCGCCGATCACGCGATTGTCGGCAAAGTCGCGCAGGCAAGTCCGTTCTGCCCCAACATCGCCGCGACGCCAGACGGCGCGCAGGTCTGGTTCACCTTAAAGGACACCGGCAGGACGCAGGTCTTCGATGCCCGCCCGCCATTTTCACTCCTGAAGACTCTCCATACCGGACCGATCAGCAACCACGTCAATTTCGCGCGCACGGCCAAAGGCCAGTTCGCCTATGTCACCATCGGCGGCCTCAACGAGGTCAAAGTATTCCGCACCGACAATTTCGCTGAGGTCGCGACCATTCCGGTCGGCAAGCTGCCCCACGGCGTCTGGCCGTCAGGCGACGGTTCGCGAGTCTATGTCGGTCTGGAAGCCGACGATCAGATGATCGCAATCGATACCGCAACCAACAAAGTGGTCGCCTCGGTTGCGGTTGGCCAAGCGCCGCAAGCGATCACCTACGTGGCCGACGCCGTGCCGGAAGGTTCGGGAACGCAAGGTCTCGTCCCGCTCGGCGTCGCCGGCCAGGCGGCGCATTTCACGCTGGCGCCGCCGGGCGACAAGGCCGGGCAGGGATCGCCGGCACCGACGAGCGTCGCACTTTACGACCAAGGACTGGTGCAAGTTCTTGAGGCCTCCGTCACCGGGCTACAACCCAAGCAATCCTATGTGCTCGCGTTGTCCAGCCGTCCTGACGGCGGCGGAGCCCTTGAGGGCTTGTCGAACTTCATGACCAATCCGGCCGGCGCCGCGATCGTGAACGCGGTCGGCCCGATCCGTCAGGTGGTGCGCGGCGAGGACCAGCTGCCGCGGCGCTATCTCGTGATCGTTCCGGACACCGCCCAGGACCACGCTGCGCCGCTTCAGGTTCAAGCGGAATAGGAGAAGGCGAAACCTAGCCCACCAATCCCGCCATCGGCTTGACGCCGTCGCTGCCGGGAAACACGGTCTGGGCCAACACGCGCTCGTCGGCGCGCAGGTGGTCTTTCAGCACGCCTTTAAGCACAGCGCGCAGATCGGTGGTCGGTTTGAGATCGCGGTTCTCGTAGAGATTGGCGGGTTTGAGCCCCGGCCAATCGGCGATAACGCGGCCGCCCTTGAGTGCGCCGCCGACCAGGAGCGCAATGGTCGCCGTGCCATGATCGGTGCCGTCGGTGCCGTTGATATGCGCGGTGCGGCCGAATTCGGTGGCCAGTACCACCACCGTATCGCGCCAGGTTGCCCCCATATTGCTCTTCACCGCGCCAAGCGCGTCATCGAGTGCGCCGAGCAATTGCGATAGGCGTCCGTTGGCGATGCCTTCGTTGACATGGGTATCCCAGCCATCGAGGGCGAGCGCACCGACGCGCGGTCCGTCGGGTTGCGCCAGAAATTTCGCGGCATTGCCGGCGGCTTCGGTAAAATAGGCGCGCACTTGCGCGGGACCCGGTCCGCCGGGCTTTTGCGCCATATCGCCCGCGTGCTCGATGGCGGAGAGCTTGGAATTGTCTTCGAGGACGGCAGCGAGCTTCGGATCGGCGTGGCGATAGAGATCGAGAAGCCGGGCAAACGTATCGTCGCTCGCCGGCATGAGCCGTTGCGGCGACCATGACAAGACCGGCGCCGGGCCGCGCACCACGAGCGGAGTCACCGGACCGACCGCGAACACTTTGCTGCCTTGGGGATCGACGCGGCCGCCCGGCGCGAGACCGGCCAGCGCGCGATTAAGCCAGCCGGTATCGCTGGGCGCGGGCTTGGGCAAACCGCTTTCGAGCAGATCCTGGCCGTCGAAATGCGAACGTTCGCGATAGGGCGTGGCACAGGCGTGAACGACAATCGCCTCGTTGCCCGCAAACATGCGGTGCAGATTGGGCATCGCCGGATTGAGCGCAAAGAAGCTGTCGAGCTTGAGCGCCGGCTGTTTGCTGGCGAAGGTGAGCGCGTTGTCGCCGCGCAACGCCACCCAGTCCGGATCGCCGACCGGCGCCACGGTGGCGAGCCCGTCGAGCGCCCCGCGCAGGATGATGGCAAGGAAGCGCGGGTCGCGAGCTTCCGCACGCGCGAGCCTCGGCAGATGCGCCCAGGCAAACAGCGTGCCGGACGCGAGCAGCAATGCGCGGCGCGAGGGGGCGTGAAGTTTCATCATCATCTCCGCAGGAATTCCGGCGCCATCACCAGAAGGGCCACAGCTTGGTTGCGGGTCTCGGCGCGCGCGATGGTCTGCCGCGTGTCCGCCGAAGCGAGCGGACCGAGGCCGCTCTCGAGCAGCGCCAGTGGATCGGCAACCCGCACCCGGCCGGCAATTTGGTTGGCAATCTCGATCCGGTGCGGCACGCCGTCGATCCAGGCCGCTTCGGTGTCGGCGTAACCGTTTGGTGCCAGCGGCCGCCACAAGGGCGCGCCGAGCGTCGCTTGCGCATTCATGATGGCGCCGACGGGCATTGCCGCCTGCGCGCCGGTGAGGCGCAGCGCGCCCGTAATCCATTCGGCAGGGGCTTTGAGCTTTTGCCGCTGCGGCGTCCAGGACTCCTCCGCCGTGACCAGAGTTTTGGCGACGTTCTTGAGGTTGCCGTCGCTGTCTTTGAAAGCTTTTTCAAGTTTGGCGACGAGGCTCGGCGGTGGCACGTCGGCAACGAAATGGCAGGCGAGTTTTTCCGCGATATGATGCGCCGTCGCCGGATGACGCGCGAGATCGGCGAGCGCGGCGCGGCCTTGCTCGACGCCGATGTCGGGATAGCGTTTGCCGAGCACGGTTTGGTCGCCGGGCTGATGCAGCCGCTTCATGAAAATAAATTCGCCGCCGCGGTCGGGGTCTTCCGGCTTGATCCAGCTCCAGCCGGTGAGCACGTTGGCGAAGCTCGTCACGTCGGCCTGCGTGTAGCCGCTGCGGACGCCAAGCGTATGCAGTTCGAGCGTTTCGCGCGCCAGATTCTCGTTCAGTCCCTTGTCGCGGTTGATGCCCGCCGTGGAGTCGGCGCCCATCGACTCGACATTGTCGAGATAGAACAGCATGGCGGGATGGCTCTCGACCGCTTGCAACAGATCGGCGAAGCGGCCGAGCGCGTGCGGGCGGATCGCCTCGCGCTCATAGGGTCCGGCCATCTCAAGGATCTTGTCGGCGGAAATACAGAAATGGTTCGACCAGCACCAGACCAGCCGCTCGACAAAGCCGATCTCGGAATTGATAGCAGCGTCGAACCGCGCGTTGGCCTCGTTCTGGATGAGTAGTTGCGGTAACGGCGGCGGCTGGTTGGGGGGTTTCGGCTGTGGCCCGGTATTGGTGGCGGCATCCGACATCGCCATTGTGCCGTTGGGTCCGGCTTCTTTAACGTCGCTTTGCTTGGCCCGTAGTGCAAGTTTTTGCTGGGCGCTTTGTTCAGCGCGAAAATCGAAAACCGCCCGCGCAGCTTGTTCACTCGACGGCAGGTTCGCTGCCGCCACAAGGCCAGCACCCGGACGCTCAAGATCGGCAAGCACGGCTCCGCGCGGATCATCTGCGATGGCGGCAATCTGATCGCCAATCGGTCCGAAACCAAACCGATGCAAGGCGAGGGCTGCCGCTTCTTTTCCGCGAGCGATCACAGAACAATTCTCCCGCAATGCTTCACATCGCACGTGTGCCTACCGAGCAATTTGTTTGTGGTAAAATCACGTCTGGTTGCGGGAAAAGCGCGTTACCTTTCTAAAACTTTGTCCATGAACCTCCGAACGGAACCGCCCTGGCGTCGGTTGCGTGATATTACTCTGCGCGGCTGCGGATTGCGGCGACAATGCCGCTCTTGAGAACGTCAGACCGGAAAGGGTAGACGCGCGGAGCCGAGTAGCGACGGAAACGCTTGACCTGTCGTTCCCTTTTTGTTCTCATGAAACAAAACCGTTCGCCAACTTGCCTACGTTTATTTTGAGAATGAAAAGACTCACCTACCGAGGCTCGCGAAGGACGAGGTGCGATGAATAACGCGGAATTGCCTGGCTCTGCGCTGATTGGCGGACGTTAACTGTACAGATGCTAAAGAGCGCCCCATAATATCGGGCGTATGGAGTATTCCGATGGGTAGTGCCTCAGTTTCAAAAAAAGTGGATCAGTCCAGCGATTATAGCCACGATGCCCGCGACCGCACCGATCCACGTAGCTATAACCTTGTAAAGATCATTCCGGCGTTTGATTTCAGCCCGCATGCCTTCGGCTTGCATCGCGTAGGGTCCCCATTTCTTTTCTTCTCGAAGTAATTCCCAGTACCACCACGTGCTAAGATCACCCTTGTTTTTCACTGTGTTCCTCCCACGCCTCTAGGACCGTCACAATATCACTGATCGACCAAAGGCGATCCGTCACCCCGGCTGCCATCGCCGGGGTAACCCGCAGCGTCTTATGGATGCGGCAGAAATTGTAATTCATGTAATGCAGTGCGACCGAAAGAGCGTGGTTTTCGATTTTCTTTGAAAAGGCGTTCGTGAGCCGAGTAAATCTGCGGCTGCTCATTCGCAGTGTGAGATTTTGACGCTCGGCAAAACTGGTCGAAACGTGCTTCGGGTCGGGATTTCCTTCAACTCGATGTTTGACCGCGCCGATGCACTCTGCCGGGCTGTAACGCTTCTCACCCGTCGCGTCAGCGCCGTAGATTTTGACCAGCATCGAGTAATCGACATCCGCGCCGAACGATCCTTCAATCGCTTCCAAATAAGCCCGGTGGCCGTCCGTCGTGATTTGAACGCGAGTAGCGAGGCGCGATGCCAGATCGTCCGTAAACGCTATTGCAGTCTGCGCGCTACGATCACCGATGCGCCATGACGGGACGATCTTGGTATCGGCATCAATCGCAACCCACGTCCACACGTCGCCCGCACTGGCCGGGGCAGATTTTGCTCCGGGAACGTTCTTTTGCTTGGCGTAAACGAACGACCAAATTTCGTCGAGTTGAACGCGCTTGCAGGTGAGATTGCGGAGCTTGCGATCCTGATAGTCGGCACACGCGCGGGCGGCATCCACGAAGAGCTTGGCTGTCGTATTGAACGACACGTCCGCCAAACGGGAGGTGGCGCGAAGGCTGT
>JBEKRD010000100.1:0-17236 GCA_049519075.1 Xanthobacteraceae bacterium
AACATGCGCCCACCTTGTCACGCGGTTCGCACTCGACCCGGTCGAATTTACGAAAGGCCGTCGGTCTCGGTCCCGATTAACGTAATCCGCACGGGCCGGCAAGCGGCGGTGGAGTCATGCACAGAAGAACTCTCAAACTCGCGGGGCCGGCAGCCGGCCTTCGTGGCGCCCGTGGCGCAGATAGTGGGCGAGCGGATTGATGGCGTTGCCGCGCACGTCGGGGTTGGTTTCTAGGTAATAGAGCGTCTGGAAATCCGGCCCCGGATCGCGGCCTTCGCGGGCTCCGTATTGGAGGTAATGGAGCAGCGGGTTCTTGCCCGACCGCCGCACATCCTCGTAGCGCTCCAGGTACCAGCGGGTGTCGAAAAACGGGTTCGGCCGGTAGCCACGCGCATAGCCTTTTTCCACATAGTGCTCGGCCGGCGCGCGGCCGCTTTTGGCGACGTCCGGATATTCGCGCAGGTACCATGCGGCATCGACGAGGCCACTTTTTGCCAGCGCGCGCGCGGCGCGGCGTGATTCGGCGAACGGCCCGGCCCAGAGGGCTTGCTTGCGCTCACGCGTGGCCTTCGCCAACGCCGCTTCGGCGTCGACCAGCTGGTCCCGCAGAATGCGGAGCTGCGCTCGCGCCCGGTTCTCGCTTTCCGCTAGCGCTGCGGCGTGGATGGCGTCCAACGCGGCGGCGCGTTCGGCGGCGCTGGTTTCGACGCGGCGGATCTCGGCGGCGGTCCGCTCGACTTCGTCGGCGAGGCGGGCATTCTCCGCGCTTTTTCCGTCCAAGCGTGCCTCAAGCTCCCGGATGCGAGCATTGTATGCGGCGGCGGCGTTCGTCTGCTGGGCCACCTCGGCGACGGCAGACTGCAGCTCGCTGGACGATTCATTGACCCACTGGTTCCTCCGAGCGGCTTCTTGACGTAAATCTTCCAACGCCGCCTCGAGCATTGCAATTTCCCCTCGCACGGCCGGCAGTTCGGTTGCGGCAAGAGATAGCGCGTCGCGTCCTTCCTGCAGCCGGTCGGCGATGCGCTGGCGCTCGGTATCCGCGCGCTCGATTTCCGTTCGCACACTGTCAATTTCGCCGGCAAGACGTTGCACTTCGGCCTGGCTATCGCGCAGGTAGAGCCGCGTCGCGTCGAGGTCACGCGATAGCCGCTCGGCGTCGCGCTCGCGGTCGCGAATGGTGGCTTGCCCGGATTTCACCGCGGCGGTGAGCTTGTCGATTTCGCTCTTGCGGTCGTTTGACACAATTTGCGCACGATCGAGGTCGGATTTGAGCTTTGCCGCTGCTGCCTTTTCTGCCTCGAGCACCGCAGCGAGCCGGTCGCGCTCGGCTTGGTGCTGCTGGGCGAGCGACCGCGCGTCGTTGAGCTCGGCCGCAAGCGTCGTGGCTGCGGCCACGCGGTCGGCGACGACGTCGCGCAGCGCCTCAGCCTGCTGCTGGAACGAGGCCGCTTGCGCGTTGGCTTGCGCCGCGGCGGCTTTTTCCGCTTCAAGCTCTGTAGCAAGCTCGGCGCGTTGTCTTTCACCCCCGGCTCGCGCCGCATCGAGGTCGGCGGTGAGCGTTGCTGCCGCGGCCTCGCGCTCGCCGACGACGGCGCGCAGTGCCTCGGCGTGCCGCTGGAGCGAGGCCGCCTGGGCATTGGCCTGCGCCGCGGCGGCTTTTTCCGCTTCAAGGGCTGTAGCAAGCTCGGCGCGTTGTCTTTCACCCTCGGCCCGCGCCGCATCGAGGTCGACCGCCAGCGCCGAGGCTTGCGCAAGGCTCGCGGCGGAGGCTGTATGCGCCGCATCGGCCGCGCTGCGCAGCTGCGCCAGCTCGCCCGACAGGCGAGCGGATTCCTCGTCCCGGGTCTTGATCAGCGCCTCGGCGGACCTCAACTGTGCCGCGCTGTGCTCCGCTTCGGCGGCGAGGACGAGACCGAACGAGGCGCAGGCCGTGTCGAATTCGGCATGGATGCGATCGAACCGCTGCAACTGATCCTTGGTCGCGCGCTTGTTCGCCATGTCGCGCAACAGGCGATAAGTCTCCCTGACCCAATCGACGATGTCGGCGCGGGCGGTCAGCTCTCTGTCGTCGGCCGTGTGGTGGCGCAACGTATTGGCGATAAAGCGATCGATTTCGAGTTCGGAGCGGTCCGAGCGGCGGGGCCAATGTAGGTCGGTCTTCGTCGCGACCGCGCCGACGACGCCGCGCCAGTCGTCTACCAGATCATTATAGGTGACCACCGCGTGCGGCACGTACCGCGTCGCCTGTTCGGCATCGAGCACGTGGCGCAGCCAGAGCAAATAGGATTTGGCCGGCGGGAAGTTATTGCGACGCTTGAGCGAGGCGGCGACTTCTAGGGGATTGCGCACAGGAATGACGATGTACGGCTCGGCGCCGAACCTTTCGATCACCTCGAGCCACAAGGGAACAAAGCGGCAAATGCGCGGGTCCTTGACGACGAAGAGCGGCGAACCGTCGAAGTCGTGACGCAGCACGCCGAGAAGCCTCTGCCGATAGGTTTCGGCGACGCCGGAGCGGATCCAATCGGGATTGAACGCCCGCCAATCGTCCCATTGCGAGCCCGCCGAGGCCAGCAGCTCGTCGTGAATGGTCATCAGGTCCACGGATTCCCAGTGGCCAGCTTCATTGGTAGGGTTTGGGCCGAGCACGCTCTTGGGCAGGTCGGCTCCCAACAGGCTAAAGACCCGCGTCAATGCCGATGTGCCGCTACGGTGCATACCGAGCACCAGCAGGGCCTGCGCACCCTTGTTATGCCGCGCTTGGCCGTTCGCAGCCTTTACCGTACCGGCGCCGCGGGTTCCTCCTCGCGATCGTATTTTTGTGGGTCTGGAGGACTTCATGACACTTATGCCCAATTAGCGGAGCACCATTCACCTTGCCTCCGGCAACCGCGCCAGCAGGATCGGTTGTGCTTCCGAGCTGTCTCGAGCGTACCATGGACTGTAGGCTCGGTCCTCGAATGTCTCGGTGTTATGGCGTCGCCGCAGGCTGTCTTTGTCGCGTTGAAAGCGGTCGCGGTTGGCCGGAGTTTCATCGCTACCGCGCGTCGCCGACTCATGGTGGATCAAGGTTGCGAATGGCGTCAAGATGACACGAAAGCCGCTTGATGCCGCGCGGAGACAAAAGTCGATATCATTGTAGGCGACAGCAAACGCGTCTTCATCAAAGCCCCCGACTTTGGCGAGGCAGGCGCGTGAAATAAGCATGCACGCGCCAGTCACTGCTGTCACCGACTGCCGGACGTGGAGCCGCGCCATCGGTCCGGGATAGCTCTCTCGCTGGCCGTTGAACCAATGACCGGCAAGCCCGCCCAAGCCGACAATCACGCCGGCGTGCTGGATCCGCCGGCTCGGGTAAAGTAGCCGCGCGCCGACGATGCCCGTCTCGGGGTAACTGAAGCACGACACCATTTCACGCAACCAATCGCCCTCGATCGCTTCGATATCGTTGTTGAGCAAAAGTATCAGCTCGCCGCTCGCCAACGCGATGCCACGATTGACCTGACGGGAGAAATTGAAAGGCGCCGGCTCGATCTCGCATTTAAACGGGATCGTGCTTTCATTGCATTTCATATAAAGGTCGAGAACCCGTCGATCGGTCGTACCGTTATCAACGACGATGATTTCGAAACCAGGATAGGAGGTTCGGTTTTGGAGGTCGGCGAGCAAGCGCGAAATCAGTGAAAGCGAATCTCGGTTGGGAATGACAATCGATACGCGCGGCCAAGCCAGCTTCGGTAGCGACGCCTTGGCCTTCATCAATTGATCAAAGCGAACCCGGTGAAGAGTTTTCGTGAGAGCCTCGTCCACCCGCGGCTCCGCCCCGCCTCGATGGTAGCGCTCAGCTAACGCCCTACGTGCGTTTCTGGTGGCCTGCTCCATGAACCGCGCCGAGAATGCGCTGGGACTCCGACGCCACTGGTAGGCCGGATATGGAAGGTGCTTAACCTCATTTGGCTTCAAATCGCACAGGTAGCGCAACAACAGATCGTAGTCTTGCGAGCCGTCATAACCTGCCCGTAAACCGCCGAGCGCAATCAATCTGTCCCGTCTGTAACAGGACAGATGATTGATATAATTGACCCCAGAAAGCAGCACTTCGTCATATGCAGGCTTTAAAAAATAGATGATTGGCTTTAATTTTGCGTCCGTCACGACTTCATCGGTGTAAATGAATTTACAATCCGGATACTGCCTTGCAGTATGCGCGATGAGCTGAACCGCACCAAGCGACAATGCATCGTCGTGGTCAATGAAGCTTATCCACTCCCCGCGCGCGACCGCGATTCCCGAACTGGTTGCGGCAGCAATGCCAGCGTTGCTTTCGTTGAGGACGATTCGAACATCCCGTGCATTCTCGTGCCTGGCGAGCCACGCCAACGTCTGCGGCGACGTCGAACCGTCCTCGCACAGAATTAGCTCAGCCGAGCCCGCGGGTTGAGCTCGGAATGAAGCCAGGAGGTCATCGAGATATCTTTCAGGCGTGTTGTACACCGGTACAACAAATGAAATAAACGGCGCATTTGTCATCATGCTCGGATCAATAGGCGGCGCTGTGCGCTCTGCCAGTCGAACTACGGATGCGAAATGCTCCGCAATATTCTTGTTTCGATTTCGCCTTTTGCGCTTTTCCGGCGTTCCATCGATGACAATATCAAAGACTGACACCGCCCCGGCGGCGTCCTCCCTAGCTTGTTGGAGCAGCGCCGCAAGGTCTGATTCATTCCACGCTGCTTTTGCCCAGTAGCGAAAACGACCCTCGGAAGCGCGGGGATCAATTCTAATTCTGGCGACCCGATAAGGGGCGGAGACGGTGATTGAATAAATGCAGGTGCCGGCATGCCGCGGCGAAATGGCACCGGCTTCGGTGAAGCCATTGCCACGATCAGCGTAGATTTTCGGATCTATCGATTCATCAAGCGCCTGAAGAAAGACCACCATATATCGGGCCCGCCGGCCCCAGAACCGATAGACGAAACGCGGGTCCTCGTTGACAGCCTGATATTCCTGGATGCCTATCTTATGGACGCCCGAAGTGGACCGTGCTACAAAGAGTGACATCGCTGATCTGTGGAAACTAGCCCGCCGTGACTTTTTCCGGCACAAGGCGTCCATTATAGACCGCTCGAGACGAGATTCGCACTACAATATTGGTCGAGGATCCGCCGTTTCGAACTGCAGAAATCTTCAATGGTCGCTGCGCGAGGGATTAATTCGAGGCCCATTTCCGATTGCGGGGACGGTAAACGTTTTTTGGTTGCTTGCCACGAATTGATTGTTGCAGGCGGCCTCTATCGATTTGAGAGGTTCGGCCACATCATCCAGAAAATTGGCCACCATCTTGCTTTCGTGGCTTTTGGCGAAATGCCCCTACGTGTGCGCGAAACTGAATTTCCGGTCCTGAGCTTTGAGGAAGCCTCGCGGATGACCTGGGATGTTACCATCGTTCCCGGAGCAGGGTTTCCTGAATCGACTATCCGTCGGTTTGCAGATTTAACTTCGCCAAGTTTTGGCCTTCGCGTTCAGCATGTACTCAATGATCAGACTCGAAAGTCAGGCTTTCTAAATGTGAACCGTGTATTCGAGCCCGATGTTGTGGTATTCAATAATCGCCATTGGAAGCCAGGAGAATTCATCGAATTTCAAGCGGATGCCTTTTATTTCTTGGAAGGTGCAGTTGATATCGAGAGATTCGCGCCCAACCCCGAAAGATACGCCCGGCCGCATTGTAATCCATTTGTCGTTGGCGGTCTCGCAAACAAGAACGTTAATCCGCTCTTGGATGCGGCGCGTTTATGCGGCGACGTCCACCTCCATCTATTCGGCCACCCCGGGGATCTCGCAATTCACGCCCGCGACTTGCTCGATGAAGGGCGGCTTCAGCTTTTAGGCGTGCTAGACGAAGATGAACTAGCGACGTTTTATGCTGGCCTCGATTGTGTCGTTCACACCGAAACCTTTGCTGGCTGGGCCAATCTTGCGGCAGAAGGAATGGCATGCGGTGTTCCGGTAATCTGCACGCCGCACGGTACTGGGGCATTCGCGGACCACGAAACAACTGCCTTGCTCGTATCCAACCCCACCCCGCATGAGTTCGCCGAGGCGATTCAGCGATTGCGCAACGATCCGCATTTGGCCGCTCATTTGGCCCGTAACGCGCGCCAGCGCATTCTCCCCTTTTCCTGGACCTCGTATTCGGCGGCCCTGTTGCGCTTAATGAGGCCACAAGACACAAAGTATTACAGTTGGTCACCTGAGAGAGGCCTCTTCGGGAAATGGCCAGAGGTCGCGCGACTGGCAGGCTTAGAACCACTACTTGCCAAATGCGACAGAAAGAGTGTTCTGGATCTTGGCGCGGCCGAAGGCGTAATTGCTCGCAATTTCCTTGATCATGGCGCGACGCTTGTACACGGCTTTGAGCGCGAACCAAGTCGCGTGCGACTGGCGGCCAGCATTTGTGACAACACGTCACGAGCACAATTTTGGGAGGCAGATTTGTCCGATTGGGATGACTTTGAGGCCGCTCATTGTTCTAACCTTCGCGATCTATATGACATTGTCCTGTATTTAGGGCTTCACCAACATCTGCCTGCGGAGAAGCGAATGCGTGCGTTAGCGGGAGCGGCCACTCGATCGTCACACTGGCTGGCAATACGCATGCCAACAGCTTTGTTTGCCGCAGACGGGGTCGAACAGTTCTTAGCCGACCGCCGTTTCGTATGTGTCAACGGGCATGCGAAGGACAAACTCACAGCCTTGGGCGCCAGCTACCTCTTCAGATATTGCAATTAAATTTGCCACGATGGACCGCCACTTCGTCTCATTCCCTAAATCCGGCCGAAGCTGGTTACGCTACGCTTTGACTCAATTGGGTGTGGCCGACAAAATCTTTTTTCATCACGACGGTTTTGAATACAATGATAGGGCTAGACTACCGTTGGATTTTAATTACGTAGCTCGATTTGAGAAATACAATCAACGCAACCGCGTGGTGTATCTTTATCGAGATCCACGCGATGTTATGGTAAGCTTCTTTTATCAGATAACTGGCAGATTTGCCGATATCTTCAATTTCGATGGGACAATTTCCGAATTTATTCGCGATCCATACTTCGGAGCGGAGAACCTTCAGCGTTTTCGCTGCTTGTGGGCAGCGCTTTGCAAAACTGGATGTGCTCTCGCGATATCGTACGAGTCCTGCCACGCGGACTTTCAGTTTGTGCTTTCAACGGTTGTTCGTCATTACGGTCTCGATGTTAACGAAAATGACATAGCGGCGGCGGCAAAGCTATCAACGTATGAACATATGAAGCGTGTCGAGGACAGCGGTGAGTTTGGCCACCCGTGGCTTCAACGACGGAACGGCAAGCCAAAACTTCGGCGCGGTAGAATCGGGGACTTCACTGAAGAATTTACAGCCGCTGATATCGACTATCTTACATCCATTTTCGGAACGGCTCCTTTAGCCTCCGCAAAGTGGAACAATTCGCGCTAGAGTAAACGCCGAAAGACGTTCGGGCCTACGATTGATGTGATGGCGGAGACGTGCATGCCCGATATGTGCGTTGTCGACCTATTGAAACATGCCCGCCGCGTGCTTCTCTTAGCGCATGACACTCCTCCTCAAATAGAAACGACAAATCTGGAAAACACGAGCACGTGGAAGGCGCCCTCGCGCCGGTATTCACGGATGTCGGCGTTTCAGACGCCCGAAGCAGACTTGATGACGGAGAAGACATTGCCGCTCTGTTGAAACATGCCGGCCTTATCTTCTCATAGCGCGTAGTCTGCAGTATAGAGTGCTCGATACCGGATTCGCACACGAAGTGGGGCTTGAGGCGGCGGCAAAGCCCGAGAGATCCGTCTAGGCAAGACGCCCGGAAGTTCAGTCTGAAGGACATTCACGCCGAAATCGTCCCGGATGATGAGGCGACTCCCCTTTATCTTGGTGAGTACGTCAAGAGCGAGATTGCAAAATGGGCCACGCCGATCAAGGCAAGTGGCGTTACCATCGAGTGAATCAGGATTACCGCGATTAAGCCTTATGTTGTACGCTACCATATCGATATTCCGGTTAGCGACGACTACTGAGTGACGCGCAAGCCCCCGGCCCGCGGAAATGCGCCACGGGCGGCCCGCGTCGTCGAGAGAAGCGTGCACCGCCTTGTCCGGGCAAAAAGGTTTGCTGCTTTTCCGCAGTGCAAAATGCCGCCAGTGGCCCTGAATGCCCGCACGGACCTTTCGACTTCGTGTCCGGTCTGCGGAGTGAAGCTGCCACGAATGCGCGCGATCGGCTCGGCGGTTGTTGAACCATTTCTGCCCCGCCGATGAGCCGCCCACACGGATGCGTGAGAATGGAGTCTCGCGTGCGTCAATCGGACCGGGAACGCCTCGAACGCATTGTCGTTCAAGAAATGGGTCTCCCGGCGGGCAACACCGGCCGATCCACGGCCCCGGACCAGTTTCGGTCAGTCTACCGTCCGGGGCCGCCCCAACGGTAGGTAGGACAGGGTCACGCTTATGTTGCGCCGTGTGCTAATTGGTGCTTGCGTGCTCGCATTGGCGCTCGGGCTGTATTTTACAGTGGTGGAAGATAACAATATCGTCTGGCGCGCACCGCAGGGACAAACGCTTTAAAGCGTGGACCGACGCGTCAGCGTAGGACGAATAAGCGGCTGCGTGTATGCCCGATCATCAGTTCTTCGTCGGTCGGAATGACCCGCACGGAGACCGGTCTGCCGTGGAAATACGAGGCTCGCGCGCGCCTATAACATCACTCCAAGTCACGTGGTGCCCGCATATAAAGCCCTCTACTTCGACGGCTGTGTTATCTGCATGTGAGTTGCTGCCACGATGCTACGATAGAACGCGATATCCCGTCGCGCGTAAGTCTCGAAATCCAGGGGAGAGCCCTCTGCAATGACAGCAGTGGCGTGTTGATGCAGCTGCGCCTGCACCCCAGGGTCTTTGAGTGCATCGTGGAAGGTTTGATTGAGGCGATTGACGACTGTTTCGGGCACTTTGGCGGGACCGATAAGTCCATACCAGATGCCCATATCGACATCGGCAAGCTCTTTATATTCCGCGAGCGCTGGTATTGCCGGAGCAAGCGGCGTGCGCTTGGCTTCGGCAAGGCCGTAGCCTACGACTTTACCCGACTCTATGTATTGCAACGCGCTCGACAGCGTAATGATTGTTATATCCACATTACCGCTGAGAACTTCGATGATGCCGCCCGTTCCGCCAGAGAATGGCACGTGAATGAGATTGATCCCGAAGCGTTGTTTGATGAGCTCACCGAGAAAATGCTGCGGTGAGCCGACGCCGGACGTGGAGTAGGTCAGGCCTTGGGGCCGTCTGCGCGCTTCGGTCAAAAGATCGGAAAACGTTTTGGTATTTTTGAGGGTCGGACCACCGGCTACGACGATCGGAGATCTGGCGCCTAGGGCCATATATGTAAAGTCACGCTCCACGTCATAGGTGACATTAGGGTTCACCAGCGCGGCCGTGGAGATTTCGCGCGGGGTGCAGATCTCAAGCGTATATCCATCGGGTGCCGCGTTGATGACGCGCATAGTGGCAATGGCGCCAGAGGCGCCCGGAAGGTTTAGCACCACAACCGGCTGGCCAAGCTTATCGGCCATTTTTGCCGCGGTAAGCCGCGCGATGAGATCGACGCTCCCACCCGGAGTGAATGGAACGAGCAGCGTTATCGATCGCGACGGATAGTCCTCCGCTCGCCCTTCTTCCGAGACTAGGTTACAGATGGCCGCGGCCGGAGGGAGCTGAAGTAATCTCCGTCGGGTCATCCTCGCCCAGCCTTGCGTCATTCTCGTCTCCAGCTCTGGCTCCTTATCATTCTTGCGGATCGCGTCGGTCTCGATGCGGCTTTTATTGCTTCCCCGGCGCGTTACGCATCATCCTGAGGCGTAGTTCCAACGTACGGCGCCGATTGGTGCGCGCGATCCGCTCGGCAGCGTCCGGATCGCGCGCTTCGATTGCGCGCAGCACGGCGCGGCAGAACCCGACCACTTCTTCGTCGCGGCCCGGTACGCTGAGCGTGCTGGTCTTTTGATTGCGGATCTTTTCCTGCAGCGACTTGAGCAAGTCGAAAAGGAAATCGTTGTGGGCAGCATGAAAGACCGCAAGTTGGAATTCGCCAGTATAGTTGCGCATGCCGCTGCAATCGGCTGCAGCAAGCGCCGCCTCGACGTCCTGCAGCACAGCGCGCAATTGTGTGAGATCGAGTTGGCCGGCGTTTTCCGCCGCGAGCCGCGCCGCCATGCCTTCGAGCGCCTCGCGGGTAAAGTAAATTTCGATGAGTTGTTTTTCGGACATGACCTTGACGGTCAGCGCATTGCCGGCGCCGACCACAACGTAATCCTCCGCCTGCAGCCTGCGTAGCGCTTCACGCACGGGGGTCTTGCTGACGCCGAGCTTCTTGGCGAGATCGTCGGCGCGCAGCCTGGTGCCAGGCGCCAGCATATTGTTGAGGATCGCCTCACGCAGGACCGCATAAGCGGTTTCGGCCGCCGTTCCCGCATCGGCAAAACGCTTGGCGAGAGCGGCAAGACCTGTCGCCGTTCCTTCGGATTTTGGCTTGCCGGCGGTAGACCGCGTGCGCGGCTGGGACGTCATAGTCACGCCAAGTACTCGCGCGCTCGGGAAACCTCGTTATATGATCGCATAATAGGGCGCCTTTCCCGCAGCAATCATGAGGCAATAAGTCCAACGAGTTCGCGCATAGTCTTGAGCCCCAAGAGGTTGCGTGACATCTCGACGATCGCATTGCAACGCTCAGCCGGCCAGCGGCGCTCAAGCTCAAGCCGGAAACGCGCGGCGTGATCGACCGGTGTGAAGGGTCGTGACGGACTGCCTTTGGGCGCCGGCACGAAGGTCGTCAGCATCGCGCCGGATTTTAGCTTTATGACGATGCGGGCGGGAACCGATTCCGCTGTCGTCGCGTTCTCGACCTCCGGATCGACCTCACAGCGCACATGCCGCTCGACATCCTTCACCACACCGTCGGAAATGCTCTGCTCATAGTCGCGCACGCTGAGCGCAAAGCCTTCCCCAGCCTTGGACGCAAGAACCGCCGCAAGCGCAACGCTGTGCGGCAGGCTCATCTGCGCTGCCTGCACATCGACCGGACGGGCGATCGTCAACCGGCCGAGGATGACCGCTGGAATTCCGACATAAAGGTCGATGATGTCGGCGGCCACGACGCGATGTTCGCGACAGAGATTGACAACTCCCTCGACCGCCGCCTGAACGCGCGCGCTTGCGGCATGCCCCTTCACGGTGACACCGTCGAGCAGATAGACGCTGCCGAGATTGTCAGTGATAATCGCGGGCTCGAAAGCGTCGGCGTAAGCGCGCGCAAAGCCGTTCGAGCCTTCGATGATATCGGTCGGGCCGGAAAAGCCTTCCGCGACGAGAAACGCCGCCGTCACACCGTTTTCGGCCGCGTGCGCGGCGTGGATACGCTTTACAGTCGAACCGGATTGGTAAAACTGCGTCAGGCCGCCGGAGAACGAAGCGACGATGCCAATTGCTTCTGCTATATGACGATCGGCTTCCGCGGTGCCCGCGAACAACAATCGCGATGCCGCAACTGCTGCGCCAAACCCGCCACAGGTTGACGTGCTCTGGAAGCCGCGACGAAAATGCGTGGGCTGGATCGAGAGGCCGATGCGGATCATCGTCTCGTAGCCCGCAGCGACGGCGGCGAGGAATTCGCTGCCGGAGCATTCGCCGCACACCGCGAGTGCGGACGAAAAGACAATTGAACCGGGATGCAGCATAGAGCCGACATGGGTGTCGTCGGCATCGATGCTGCCGGCGAAGGTCGTGTTCAGGAAGGCCGATCCGACCGGATCGCAACCGGTCTTTGTGAAAAGCACTGGTGCACTGCCCTGCCGCTTCATGGCCGCCATATAATGGCGTGCCCAGCCACTCCACTCCATATCCGCGCCAATCGAACCGACGCGGAGGTAGTCGAGAAGGAGATCGCCTAGCGCATCAACGACAGAAACGGGCAGGTCGCCGCCGCGCAATGCGGCGGCGAAGCTCGAGAGCACCTTCGTCGGTTCCCCGGCAAGACCGGGCATACCGGCCGAGACGCTCTTGGCGGAACCCGCGACCGTCATTTGCCGCGCTCGATCACCTTGCTTACGCTCAGGCTCTGGGCGCCGGCCGTAGGGCACCACATCGACTTGCCACCCGCGCCACCGGCGACCACGACAACCAGATCCTTTGGTTCGTTGATGATTGGGACTAGCGCGTTCTCATCTTTCTTGTCGACCCAGACGGGGAAGAACGGCCCTTTCGATTTCCCTCGATTCTTGGCGACACCCCAGGGACGACGCGCCATTTCGAATAGCGCCATCTGAATATCCTTCTTGCGCCAGCCGGCCGCAGCAATGTGCTGGGCATGTTCGACGCCGAGGACGACGACGGGATTGCCCTGCGAATAGAGATTGTTGCCGCCATAGGTCGCCATCGTGTCGGCGAAAGTGCGCATGATCTCGATCGGGTCGGTCTGCACGTTCTCCGTCATGCTGTGCGGTGCCTCGGCATTGATAACCGTAACTACGCTCTCGTCCGGCCCAAAACCGCGCTCGACGTGGAGCGGCTCCCACGGATTGGCCGCCTGATGCTCGGCGATGCAATAGGTATATTTTCCGGGATGCGCGTGTTGGCAAAAGTCGGTCTCTGCGGGGATAGCCCCGCCGACATTGACCAGCGTGAGCCGCAGCGCACGGCCGATGGTCGCGTTGGAGCGCCAACCGGGACCGAACACGCCGTTGCCGTAGTTAAGACCGATCTCCTTGATGATCGGCCCGTTGACGATGACGAGCGGAGCGCCGGCATGGGTCGTCGTCTGGCGATGAGCGAGCCCGTACTGCTTTTCCAGCACGGCTTCGATCGTAGCAACGACGACCGGCAGATAGGCCGGTAGACACCCAGCCATCACGGCATTGGTGGCGAGGGTCCTCAACGTCGCAAGACCCATGGCCGGAGGTATCAGGCCAATCAATTCATCGGGCGCCCGCCAGCTCATGCCGGCGAGCATGCGTTCGACGCGATCGGGCGTCGGCGGAATGATCGGCAGTCCGTCTGTCCAGCCGTGCTGATAAAAGTAATCAGTAACCGCCTCGATAGAGTCGGGAAGCTCAGCGACATTGAATGTCGGCTGTTGCGTTCGTTCCAGCATGATCTGTCCTCTCAGACGGCTTGCGCCGTAACTAAAAATCCGTCCGAGCGCTCAGTTCCGCGCGACAGCGTGCTCAGGCAACGGAAATTTTTTCGCCGCATATTCCGCGCCCACGCTCTCGGCCGGCGTCGTTAGCAACCGCACGCACTCCGCTGCGGCGTCGATGCCCTTCTGTGCAATGCGGCTTTCGTCAGCCTCGCCGATAGGATGTGGCAGCATGACGATCGGCAGCGCTCTATGACCGACGCCGCGGCCGACAATCTGGCCGAGCGGGCAGAACGAACGGCTGATGAGGGCGACCGCCGGGATACCCGCCTTCTCCAGATTGACGGCATCGATGACGCTCCATGGCGAGGAGGAGCCACAGTGGCCGACGCCGGAAATCGCGACATCGGATTCAGCCGCCATCTCGTCGATGAACGGCGCACCCTTGGCGGGAAAACCTTTGCGCCAGAATTTAATTTTGGTGACGCCGTAGTCGCGCTTGAGGGTCTCGGCCAAGGCGTCGAGCACGATGTCGGAAAACTCCTTGCCATTATCGAGGAGCGCCACCCGAAGCCCGTCGAGCGATTTCGGGCGGGGCGCCGTTGGGATCGACCCGGTTTCGGGTGCACCCGTGGGCAACAATACGGTCACGGTGTCGGGCATGCCGAGCCTCCATTTTGTCCGTTAGTATAACGCGGTATACCCGGTTATTCAAGCGTGATTTACGGGAAGACATAGCGCATCGGATTCTTCGCGGCTTTTCTGTTATTGCTTTGGCTCTGACAAAAAACAGCGGGAGCCGCGCCAATGGACATCCTGGTGCTTGAAGGGGACGGGATCGGGCGCGAGATAACAACCGCCACGACGCGAATACTGGCGCAAGTCAGCGACAACTTCGCGCTCGGGCTGAAGTTTCGGTCCATGCCGATCGGCTTTGCGGCATTGGAGAAGTGCGGCACGACATTTCCGCCGGACACGCTCGCAGCCGCACGCGCCGTCGACGGAACCATCCTCGGTCCGGTCTCGCATAACGACTATCCCCCTGTGGCCAAAGGCGGCACCAATCCATCAGGAGCTATGCGTATCGGTCTCGACCTTTACGCCAATATCCGCCCGGCCCGAACGCGACCCGGGTTCGCCCCGCCCTGCGGCAAGCCGCTCGATCTCGTCATCGTGCGGGAAAACACCGAAGGCTTCTATTCTGACCGCTCGATGTTCCTTGGCCCGGGCGAAATGATGCCAACGCCGGACCTCGCTCTGTCCTTTCGCAAAATCACCCGGCTGGGATCGACTCGCATTGTCGAAGCGGCATTCGCGCTGGCGCGTCGCGAAGGCCGCCGCAAAGTGACCGCGGTGCACAAGGCCAATGTGTTGAGAGTCTCGGATGGATTGTTCCTCGAATGCGCCCGCACCGTCGCGTCGAAGTTTCCAGATATCGCCTATGACGAGAAAATCGTTGACGCCATGGCGGCGCTCTTGGTTCGCGACGCCAGCCAATTCGACGTCATCGTCACAACCAATATGTTCGGCGACATTCTCTCCGACCAGGCCTCCGAACTATCCGGCAGCCTCGGTCTTGCGGCCTCGATCAATGCGGGTGATGCGCACGCCGTAGCGCAAGCGCAACACGGATCGGCGCCTGAGATCGCCGGTAAGGACCTCGCTAACCCGTCGTCGTTGATCGGTTCGGCGGCGATGTTGCTCGGTTGGCTCGGCCAGCGCCATCATTTGGAGGCGCTTGGTCAAGCCGCCGCGGTCATAGAAAAAGCGCTTGATGACACCATCGCCGCCCCGGCCAACCGCACCCGCGATCTCGGCGGCGTGCTCGGCACCATCGCCTTCACCGACGCAGTCCTGGCTCGACTGCCGCCGCGGACCAAATCCTCATGACGTGTTGCGCGACACTTATTGCGCCTGTTTGAGAAGGTCGGCGAATTTGCCGTATTTGGCATAATCGGCGGCCACCACTTGGCGAAACTCCGCCGGACCTGTCGCGGCGATCTCCGAGCCGTCCCGCAACAGCACGTCCTTGACGTCTTCTTGCTGCAGCGAGCTTTTCACGGCTACTGCGAGCTTATCGACGATCGCGGGATCGGTACCCTGCGGCGCGAACATTCCTATCCATGACACCGCCTCGTAGCCGGGCACTCCGGCTTCCTCAAAGGTCGGCACGTCAGGCAAAGACGACGACCGCTCGCGGTCGCCGCTGGCGAGCGCCCGCAAATTGCCGCCGCGGACATGGGGGATGAGTCCAGCCATGAAGCCCCACATTGCGTCGACCTGATGTGAGATCACGCCTTGCAGCGCGGCGCCCGTGCCCTGGAACGGGACATGGGCGATGTCGACGCCCGTCATCGCCTTGAAAATCTCGCCGGCGAGATGGTTCGGTCCGCCGACGCCGGAAGAGCCGTAAGTGATCCGGCCCGGCTTCGCGCGCGCCAGCGCGATGAACTCCTCAAGCGTTTTAGCGGCAACAGCAGGATGAATCACGAGAAGAATCGTGTTGCGCGTCAGGAGCGATACCGGAACAAGCTCCTTAAGCGGATCGTAGTCCATCGCCAGACCGGTATGAGGCGCAATAACGATCGAAGATTCGGTGGTTACCAATAACGTCTGGCCGTCGGGCTCCGCCTGGGCGACGACGCGCGTGCCGATACGTCCCGCCGCACCGGAGCGATTTTCGATGAAGAAAGTCTGGCCAAGCGATTGCGCGAGACGCTGCGAGAGGAGACGCGAGATCAGATCGGCGCCGCCCCCCGGTGGGAACGGGACGACAATCCGCACTGGTCGAGATGGCCACGCCCCAAGCGCGAAACGAGGCGTGCCCGTGGCTGCGGCAACGCCGATCAACCTTGAGATAAAGCCGCGACGTGTGCTCGGCGCGGTCACACCGTTTCTCCGGAAATATCCCGTAGAAACTCGACCAAGTGTGCTACGCACACCGCCGGCTCGGCCGCGGCGATGTGATAGCTGTCGCCCGGTAGAACGATCAAGCGCGAATCTGGGATGCGCCGTGCATAGGCTTCGACTGCCGCAACCGACTGAAGACCGCTCTCCTTCGTCGTTACGATCAGCGTCGGGCAGGCAATGCGCGACAGGCTGCCTTCGAGGTCCATGTCGATTCGTGCGGCAGAAGCGGCATAAGCCGCGCGTGCGTCGGTCTTTCCCATGAGTTCGTCGGTCCACCACGCGATCTGTGCAGCGGAGACGGCGCTGCCGAGCCTGCCGCGCTGTGTATCAGCAGCCCACTGGCGAACACCGAGCATCCGGATCATGTCGGCGTTGCCGCTGCCGCTGCCGCGGACTGGCGAGCCGAACAACGCCAGCGAGAATAAACGGTCGGAATGATCGATTGCAATTTGCGTCGCGACGGAGCCGCCATATTTGGCGCCGATCAAGTGACATTTCGCGATATCCAATGCGTCGAGGAAACGTTCGAGATCGGCGGCGAGCTCGGTCACGGTCCAACCATAGCCAGGCGGCTCACTCGATGCGCCAAAGCCCGGCATATCGGGAAGAACCAGGCGGTACATCCCCGCAAGTCGCGGGATCCAGCGGGTCCATGCGCGCGAGCTTTCGGCGTTGCCATGCACCGCGACAATCGTCTGCGGCGTCATCCACGGGGCGACAAAGCAATGGTCCTGATAGGCAATCGACACGCCCGGCCGGATCATTACGATATCCACGCTGTTTCCCCATCCATTCACTAGTTGGCCGCGTCGACGGGCCTTTCAAATCACGTTTCCGCATGCGTCATTTGACGGTAGCGGAACGCCGTTTGGGGTCAACAACCCTGCCGCGCGGATCATTGGCCGCGCGGCAGGTATGGGTCTTGGTTGTGTAGAAACGCTTTGCTGGGAGCATCGAATCGTCAAGATCGGGTGGCGCTAAGGGAGCCTTGTGGCAGGTTTGGCTAGGCCCTCATCGCGGTCATGAGAGGCCGAATGCCCATGATGTTCATAACGCGCGTGAGATTGTAGGCCAGCACGTGCAGCGCCATCTCTGAGGCAACCCGTGGCAGCGTCTTCATTA
>JBEKRD010000101.1:0-16741 GCA_049519075.1 Xanthobacteraceae bacterium
GCTTCGACGGCTGCGCCGCCGCGCTCGCCGCATACCGGCAGCGTCTGCCGGACCTGACCGAGCTGGTGAAGGCAATGTCGATCGCCGAACTTGAAAGCGACGGCATTTATATTGAGGGTAAGCATGACGTCATCTATTCCAATTTCGACGCGGACTCTTTGAGTGCGCGCGATCGCGTCCTGTTTCCCGACTACCTCGTCACCGTCGGCGACGGAGGGGCGACCCCGGATAATGCGGCGCTGATGGCGGCGCTGTCGTCGGAAGTGCCTCTCAAAATCCTGCTCAACGTCGGCGATCTGTTCGAGGTGACGCCGGCTGGCGAAGTCAATGGTGCCCTGGGCGTGCGCAGCGTGCAGCTTGCCCGCCTAGCGACCGGATTGGGCGAAACCTTCGTCCTGCAATCGGTGAGCTCGAATCTTTATCAGCTCAGAGAGCGCGTCATGCGCGGCTTGAGTTTCGGCGGGCCGGCGCTGTTTTCGGTGTTTTCCGGGGTGCCGGCGCAAGACGGTGCGATGCCGCTCTACCTGAGCGCGGCCGCGGCGATGCAATCGCGGGCGTTCCCGGCCTTCAGCTACGATCCCTCCGCCGGTTCCGATATTGCGTCACGGTTCTCGCTGGAAAACAATCCGCAACCGGATGCCGACTGGACCCTTCAGCCGGTCGAATATGCCGATCCCGACATGCAGCGGATCAAGCAAGAGGTGGCTTTCACATTCGTCGATTTCCTGGTTTGCGATCCGCGCTGCCACCGTCACTTCGTTGCGGTGCCGCGTGGCTTCGCGAGCGAACGCATGGCGCCCGCAGCGCAGTGGATCGCGGATGCCAAGACCGCGTCTTCCGATACTGTGCCGTATATCCTCACGGTCGGTGACGACGGCGTATTGTCCCGTGCGATCGTCGACGATCGGGTGATCGGCACCACCCGCCGCTGCCTGGAGAACTGGCATCGCCTGCAAGAGTCCGGCGGCGTGCACAATTCCCATGCCGAGCGGTTGCTCAAGCGTGAAAGACAAATCTGGGAGGAGCAAAAACAGCAGGAACTCGCAAGCCTGAAGCCTGCCGCCGCACCCGCCCTCACCGTCGCCGCATCGCCGACTGCGCCGGCGCAACCGATCGCAGCAGCCGTCGCACCGGCCGCGGCGGCGGCGGCGCCGGAACGGTCGCCGGACGAGGCCTATATCGAAACCGAACGCTGTTCGACCTGCAACGAGTGCACGCTGCTCAACGACCGCATGTTTGCCTATAACGCCAACAAACAGGCCTATATCGCCGACATCAAGGCCGGCAGCTATGCGCAATTGGTCGAGGCCGCCGAAAGCTGCCAGCTCGGGATTATCCATCCCGGCAAGCCGATCAACAAAGCCGAGTCTGGACTGGACGACCTGATCGCGCGGGCGCAGCCGTTCCTATAAGCGGCGCGCGGCTCTAAATCGGCATATCGGCCAGCGACTGCAGGGCATAGAACTCGACCGGCTCCAGCCGCCCCTTTACCGGAGCCTGAAGCAGCGTGTGGCCTTGGAGCGCAAGACCGGCGGCCTCGGCGGCCTGGCGCGAGACGATGACCGCACAGTCGTAATCCTTGGTCAGGCTCTCCAGCCGTGCGCAGGTGTTCACCGTGTCGCCGATGGCGGTGATGATTTGCGAGCGCGGCGGTCCCATGGCGCCGACGATAGCCTCGCTGTAATGAATGCCGATCCCGATCCGCAACGGCTCCTTGAGATCGCCGCGCAGACGATAGTTGAGCTGATCGAGCCTCTGCAGCATGGCGCGCGCGCCGCGCAAGGCGTCGGCCGGCCCGCTTGCCGGGTCGATGGCGTAAAGGCCGTAAAGCGCCATCAATCCATCGCCGGTGAATTGCGAATAATGCCCCTCGGTGTCGGCGAGCGCTCGCGTCATCTCGAAGAAGAACTGGTTGAGAATGAACAGCACATCATAGGGCAGCCTGGCCTCGCCCAGTCTTGTCGAGCCGCGCATATCGACGAACACGATGGTGATCAGCCGCTCGCTGCCCTCAAGCCCGCCCCGCACCGTGCCGTCGGCCGCGCCGGCGTCGGCGGTGAGGAGCGGCATGACCGAAATATCGGCGCTGGGTCGGATCTGACAGGCGAGCCGCATGCCGGAGGAGGCGCCGATGCGGGCGAGCGCCTTGGCTTCCGGACCGGAGGCTTCGACAAGCCGATCAAGCCCTTTGGTCACCAGAATCCGGCAAGTGGTGCAGCGCCCCCTGCCGCCGCACACCGCCGCGTGCGCGATGCCATTGGCGCGCAATGTCTCCAATACGGTCGCGCCGGGCGGGATCGGCACATGACGGCCATTGGCGTGGGCGAGCATTGGCGGCCGCCGTCGTCGATACTGCCAATTTCGGATGCCGCGGCCAGCGAACGGTAATAGCGTCAAACCCAGGCAGAGACCCCAGCCGACATAGGCCATCCGATTTATTTCACCGATCGTTTGTACGGTCAGATTGGAATCGTCCAGCGACGAGCTGACAAAATCCGGATCCTTGGCCTCGCGCAAAACCTGATTGCCGCCGGTGATATAGCCGGCCAGGGCCAAGGTCGGCAGGATCAGCCCGACACTGAGAAATAATGGACGCCACGGCGGGTACCAACGTTTGGTCCGCAACCAATAATGCATGCCGACGCAGGCGTGAGTCCAAACCGTAATCACGGCGAGCACCTGCACGACGCCGAGCCACGGCGAAACCAGCCACTGCGCGATGAAAATCGTGCTGTAATAGGTCTCGGTGCCGAGAACGCTGTGGGCGATCCCCGTGCCCACCACGTGCGCCGTCAGCAGCACCGGGATGCACAGGCCGAGTGAAAGCTGCGTCCACTCCCAGCGGCTTAAGCGCAGCGAGCGCCGGATATAGATCGAGTACAAGGCGTTTCCGTAGTGGAGGAGGAATGCCGCGACCAGAAGGCTTGTGCCGGCTAGCGTCCCCCACGGATACATCAGGATTTTGAGCGCTGTTTCCGCGGCCTCGAACGACACCAGAAGAAAGCTATGGGCGGTCAAATGGCAGACCACGAATGTCAGCATGACCAGCGCGCTCGCCAGCCGCAGCCGCCCGCGCCAGCCGCGCAAGCCCAAGCTCCGCAAGGCCAAGGTCCGAAAGTTCCAATTCATGCTCACACTCAGCGGCCCGGCGAATCGGCGCATCGCAAATGATCGCGTTGCCGGACAAAAAATTCCCGCCGGACGAGTATAAGTGATTTTCGCCGGCCTGGCGCCGCTCACGATTGCAGCCAGCTCGGATTTTCACGAAGGCCTCTAACCGTCGGGCACTCAGGCGACGACCGCGCCGGTCGTTCGCAACTTAGGCCGCCGCGACATTCGCTCCGGGTCGGTCGGCGAATACTTTGGCGAGTTCGCAAGCCGGAACCGGGGGACTATAATAAAATCCCTGCACATCGGTGCAGCCGAGGCTGCGGACGAGATCGAGTTGCTCGCGCGTCTCAACGCCTTCCGCGGTGGTCGTCATGCCCAGACTATCGGCCAGCCCGGCGACGGCCTGGACAATGGCATCGGACTCCGAATTATCGCCGAGGCCTTTGATAAAACAGCGGTCGATCTTGATCTTGTCGAAGGGAAAGCTGCGCAGATAGCTCAAGGACGAATAGCCAGTGCCGAAGTCGTCCATCGAAATCCGAATGCCGAGCGAGCGAAGCTGATGCAGGGTGTGCAACGTCACCTCGCTGTTCTGCATCAGCACCGCTTCGGTGATTTCGAGTTCCAACCGATGCGGCGCCAACCGCGAGGCCGCGAGCGCGCCGAGCACCGTCGGCAGCAGGTTCTTGCTGGCCAATTGCGTCGGCGACAAATTGACGGCGACGCAGATATCGCCCGGCCATTGTGCCGCTTCCTCGCAGGCCCAACGGATGACGCGCTCGCCAAGCGCCACGATGAGTCCGATCTCCTCGGCAACCGGAATGAATTCGACGGGCGAAACCATGCCGCGCTCCGGATGATGCCAACGCAGCAGCGCCTCGCAGCAGCGGATGTCGCCTTTATCCAGGTTCAACATGGGCTGGTAATAGAGCTCGAACTCGTCGTTATCGAACGCCCTGCGCAGCGCCAGCTCAAGCGCGCGACGCTCCTTCATGCGCGCATCCATATGCGCTTCGAAGAAACGGTAAACCCCCCGGCCGTCCGCCTTCGCGCCGTAGAGCGCCATGTCGGCATTCTTGAGAAGCTCATTGGCATCGCTGCCGTCGGTGGGAGCGAGAGCGATACCGATGCTGGCATCGATCATGACGAGGTGTCCGTGCAGCTCGTAGGGCGCTCTCAGGGCCTCGACGATGCGCCGCGCCAGATGCTCCGCATCGGTCGCATCATTGATGCCGGTCTGGATGATGAAAAACTCGTCGCCGCCGACCCGCGAGATCGTGTCGGCATCCTTTACGCAGCCGCGCAGTCTTTCCGCCACCGCCCGCAACAGCTCGTCGCCGGTCGGGTGTCCGAGCGAGTCGTTGACGTTCTTGAACTGATCGAGATCGAGATACAGCACGGCGAGCCGCTGGCCGCGCTCCACCTGTGCGAGCGCCTCGTTCAACCGCTCGCGCAGCAATAAACGGTTCGGCAAATCGGTCAGCGCGTCGTGGCGCGCCATATGCGCGATCTTGATCTCCGCCAGCCGCCGCTCGGTGACGTCTTCGTGGGTCGCCACCCAGCCGCCGCCCGGCATGGGCCGACGGACGACGGCGATAGTGCGACCGTCGTCCAACTCGACGAATTGGGTATTTTGCAGTCCGGCTTTGATCGTGGCATCGATGTTGCCGATGAAATGTTCGGGATCGCCGGAGAAGGTGCCGTTGGCAATGCGGCGGTCGATCACATAGCGTAAGCTGTGACCGGGCCTGATATCCTCGGCCTCCAGGCGGTACATGGTGATGAACCGCTGATTGCAGATGACGAGGCGGGAATCGGCGTCGAACATCACCAGGCCTTGCGACATATGAGACGTGGCGGCGTCAAAGCGCATATTTTGCGCCTGCAATTCCGCCTCGCGCGCGCGCAATTCCTTGGTCCGCTCGACGACCGTGCGCTCTAGGTTGCGCTGGACCGCGTCAAGCTCTTCGATCATCAGCGACATCGAGCGATCGGTGCGGCGCCGGTCGCGCTCGAGGTGCTCATAGGAAGCCGTGACAAGAGCGCGAAGCTTGTCGAGATCGACCGATCCGTCATCGCCGGTCGCCTTGGCGAACTGCTGCGCAAGAAGCTTGTGCACGACGGTGACCCCCAAGCGAACCCGGCCTTAAGCCACCTCGGCCAACGTGGTGACGGTCATCGTTTGATTATGCAACTCGCAATGACCGGACCTGGCATGCGGCGAAATCTCGCCATACGAATAAAAACCGAGCCGTAACGCATCGGAACCGAGTTCGGCTCCTGCCGCCTCGACTTCCTCGCTGGTTCGCTGACCCATCAGCAATCGGCGGCCGATGCAGCTGACGAGAATCGAGAAGCGTTGATCGGTGTCCTGTGCGCCGTGATTTTGCGCTGCCATCCCGTTGCGGGCCTGGCGCGCCGCGTCCGCGGCGCCGGCCGACAGACGATCCAGATTTCCCCGCATCAATTGCGCCGTCCAGCCTTGCGGAACGTCGCCGGCAAAGGTCATTGAGCGCGTGTCGCGATCGATTGCCAGTACGGTGCGCACGACCGCCGAATCGGGACACTGCATGTCGTAAACCTGGATCGGAAATAGCAACGCTGAGCTGGGCAGACCCTCGGATCCTTCGGGGCCGAGATAGCGCTCGTAGAGATCGAGCGCCGGCTCGCCGTCAAGCTCGAATAAGACGTTGCCGACAGATCGCGTCACCTGACGGCGCGGCCCGAACAGATCCCAACCGCCGGCACAGCCATGGCCGAAGCGTATCGCGGAACCGTAGAAACCCACGCCTGCCACGGTGCGCGACCGCGGCGCACAATCGGCCCCAACAAAAGTTTCCTTGAATGCGGCGCCGTCGCCGGCCAGTCCCCCAGTCAACGGGATATTCGCACCGATGACACCGCTGAGCCCCGCCACCAGCTCGCTGCCATTAACATTCAAGCCATCGGACAAGACGAACACGCCCGCCAGATCGTCCGAGTGCAGCTCGCGGCCGATCGCCTCGCCGCAGCTTCTCGACTGGTCCGGATCGCTGATGTCCTGCCGGCATAACCGCAACCGGGTGGCATCAAAACTCAAAGCGGCGGCGACGATTTCGTCATCGCTGACATCGTTATTGTTGATTTGGCCGCCGGTGCTGCAGCCAAGAATGTGCGCCGCCGGGAACATGGCGCGCAACTCGTCGTAGCGCGCGCCCGACGCCAGCGCTTCGCGTCCGCCAAAATAGAACACCAGCGAACTTGCGCGCGCCTCCGCCTTCGTCGCCGACCACCCGGTCCGATCGTTCCAGACAATGTGCTGAACGCGCATATGGTTGAAATTGTTCCGCCTACGCAAACATCGATTTGATTCGGCGGAATCATATAACGACGGCGGCTGAATATTTGGTTATGTGCTGCGTAGTTGCCCCGGTTCCGTCGCGTTTCCGCGAACAAGATTGACGCTTCGCTAAAATCGGCGCGGTATTTGTTCCTATCGATGAGCTAGGCCCCGTCCGTGTCCTTGCCGCTCGCCGCAAGACCGGAGGTATTATCGAACTTGTTGGTTTTCGGAAAACCCTTCGGCGCGAGGCGGCCGGCATCGGAGCGGTTGCCGCGCCAGTCGGCGAGCTCCTTGAGCGACAGAGCGAAGACCCGGCCGGCGGTGTCGGTCCAGCTCAAGCCATCGGCCGCCTTAAACGTTTTGATGTCGGACAGCCCACCGTCCTTGTGACGTTGCAGCCGCACGCCACGGCCGCGCGTCATCTCCGGCACCTGATCGAGCGGGAAGATGATCAGTTTGCGGTTGTCGCCGATCGCCGCCACCAGGTCGCCCTCGACCGGCGCCATCGCGCGCGCCGCATCGGGCGCTTTGACGTTGAGCACCTGCTTGCCTTTGCGGGTATTGCCGAGGCACTCGTCCTCCGGCGCGATAAAGCCTCTACCCTCATTGCTCGCCATAATGAGTTTGCGGCCGCCGTAATAGCGGAATACCGCGACCACGTCGGCGTCCTGTTCGAGCTCGATCAGAAGCCTGATCGGCTCGCCGTGACCGCGACCGCCGGGCAGCTTCGCCGCTTCGATGGTGTAGAAGCGGCCATTGGTGGCGAAAATCAGAAGCTTCGAGGTGGTCTCGGCGAAGAACGCGAGCTTCAAAGCATCGTCAGTCTTAAACGCCAAGCCCGAGAGGTCCGCGACCTGGCCGCGTAATGCGCGAATCCAGCCCTTCTCGGAGACCACGACGGTGACCGGCTCGCGTTCGACCAGCGCCTCTTCGATCGCGGCCTCGTCATGCGCCGGCGCCGTGGCGAAGCTGGTGCGGCGCTTGCCAAGCGGCGTTTTCGGCCCGAATGCGTCGCGAACTTCGCGGACCTGTTGCGCGATCGTCTTCCACTGTTGCTTCTCGGAGCGCAGCAAGTCCTCGATCGATTTCTTCTCGGCGCGTAAGTCCTTGTCCTCCTGGCGGATCTCCATCTCTTCGAGCCGGCGCAGATTGCGCAGCCGCATATTGAGAATGGCATCGGCCTGGACGTCGGTGAGCTTGAAGGTCTTGATCAGGACAGGTTTCGGCTCGTCCTCTTTGCGGATGATTTTGATGACTTGGTCGAGATTAAGATACGCGATAAGAAAACCGCCCAGCATTTCGAGCCGGTGCTCGATCTGGGCGAGACGATGGCGCGAGCGGCGCAGCAGCACCTCGCGGCGGTGCGTCAGCCACTCGCCGATCGCTTCGGCAAGGCCGACGACTTTCGGGATGCGGCCGCGGATCAGCACGTTCATGTTGAGCGGCACGCGGCTTTCCAGCTCGGTGAGCTTGAACAGGCTTTCCATCAGCAGCGCCGGATCAACCGTGCGCGAGCGCGGCTCGAACACGATGCGCACGTCCTCGGCCGACTCGTCGCGCATGTCGGCGAGAAGCGGCAGCTTCTTCTCATTGATCAATTCGGCGATGCGCTCGATCAGACGCATCTTTTGCACCTGCCAGGGGATTTCAGTGACGATTATTTGATAGGTGCCCCGCCCGGTGTCCTCGGTCTGCCAGCGCGCGCGCAAACGGAAGGAGCCGCGGCCGGTCGCATACGCTTCGGCGATGGTCTCCGGCGGATCGACCACGAGACCGCCGGTCGGGAAATCCGGCCCTGGCACATATTTGAGCAGTGTCTTGGTTCGTGCATTGGGCTGCTCGATGAGATGCAGCGCCGCCTCGCACAACTCGGCGACGTTATGCGGCGGAATGGCCGTCGCCATGCCGACCGCTATGCCTTGCGAGCCGTTGGCCAGAAGATTGGGAAACGCCGCCGGCAGAACCACCGGTTCCTGCGACACGCCATCGTAGTTCGGCCGGAAGTCGACTGCGTCTTCGTCGATGCCGTCGAGCAAAAGCCGCGCGACTTCGGTCAGGCGAGCTTCGGTATAGCGGTAGGCGGCGGCATTATCGCCGTCGATATTGCCGAAATTGCCCTGACCGTCGACCAGCGGGTAGCGCGAGGCGAAGTCCTGGGCGAGCCGTACCAGCGCGTCATAGATCGCCTGGTCGCCATGCGGATGGAAATTGCCCATCACGTCGCCGACGATCTTCGCCGATTTCTTAAACGCCGCCCCGGGGTCGAGCCGAAGGAGCCGCATACCGTAGAGAATGCGCCGGTGCACAGGTTTGAGTCCGTCGCGGGCATCCGGCAGCGCCCGATGCATGATGGTCGAGAGCGCATAAGCGAGGTAGCGCTCCTCGAGCGCCTCGCGCAGGGCTACTTCCTGAATATTGCCCGGATCGGGGGGAATCACTTTCTTGTTCATAGCGGCAAAGCGCTAGCGCGGTTGGGGGGCGGGAACAAGGGATGAACGGAGGTCCGAAGGGCAGCCGTCGGGGGCCATCTGGGGCTATTGCGCGAGGCGCGTGAGCGCCGTGACGAAATGTGCGCGCGCCTCCGGCAGCGGCAGCCCGCGCGGCGCGAAAGCATGACGATCGAGAAAAAAGCCGGTGAGCGCGAAGGCGTCGGCGAGGTCAGCCGGCGTTTGCGGCTCAGCACCGGTTTGCAAAAAAGCCGGAAGCCGCATCAGCCTGTCGCGGTAAGGTTCGCCGGCGCCGCGCGAAACCGCGCGGCCCGATTTCGGCGATACGTAAATGAGTTCGTCCGTTGCACCGGTGGCGGCGCAGGAGCCGAGATCGAGGCCGAATCCGAGTTCGGCCAAAAAGTCGAGCTCGAAACGGGCGATCATCGCCGCAGCGATGTGCGCATCGTCGAAGCGACCGAGAATCTCGTCCAGCGCATGATAGATCGGCGCATGGGCCTCGCGCTCGGCGAGCAAGCGGCACAGCGCCGCAAGATGCGTCACGCCGTGGACGGCATGCGCCGCCGGCAGAAAGCCCCCCGCGCGCAGGTTGAGAGCCTCGACCGCGAAATGGCCAAGATGCTCGTCGAGCCGCGCCCGCCAGGTGGCGCGCAACGTATTGCCGGGCTGCATGACGCCGCGCATCCGGGTACCGGCGCCGCCGCGCACCAGGCCGAGATGCCGGCCATGCTCAAGCGTCATCAATTCGAGAATGCCGCTCGTCTCGCCGTGGCGTTTGACCCCGAGCACGATGCCTTCGTCGGTCCATTCCATGGAGCGTACCTAGCGGTTTGTCACTCCTTGGGGAATTCCAATCCCATTTCCCGGTAGCGCTCAGGATCGTCGGCCCAGCCTTCCCGCACTTTGACGTGCAGGAACAGGTGCACCGGCTGCTCGATTGCGACCACGATATCGGCGCGCGCCGCGGCGCCGATCGCCTTGATCGCCTGGCCCGCCTTGCCAAGCACGATTTTGCGCTGGCTTTCGCGTTCGACATAGATCGTCTGCTCGATGCGGACCGCGCCGCCTTTGAGTTCCTTCCAGACTTCGGTTTCGACCGTCGACCGGTAGGGCAGTTCCTGATGCAGCCGCAGATAGAGTTTCTCCCGCGTGATCTCGGCGGCGAGCTGGCGCAGCGGCGCATCGGAGATCTGATCCTCGGGATAAAGCCACGGTCCCGCCGGAACGCGTGCGGCAAGCCAGCTTTTGAGATCGGTGACGCCGTTGCCGGACAGCGCCGAAACCATGAAAGTAGCCGCGAAGCTTGCCCGCTCGTTCAATTTCTGAGCCAGCGCGAGCAACGCGGGCTTCTTGACCAGATCGATTTTGTTGAGCACCAGCACCTTGACCGGGCGGACATCGGCAAGCGCGCGCAGGATCGCTTCTTCGTCGTCCATCACACCCTTGCGCGCATCGATCAGGAGCGCGACCAAATCGGCGTCTTGCGTTGAGCCCCAGGCGGAGCCGACCATGGCGCGGTCGAGCCGTCGCTTTGGCGAGAAAATGCCGGGGGTATCGACGAAGATAAGCTGCGCCCGGCCTTCGATGGCGATGCCGCGAACGAGCGTCCGCGTGGTTTGTACCTTGGGCGTGACGATCGACACTTTGGCGCCGACCAGCGCATTAAGGAGCGTCGATTTGCCGGCATTCGGCGCCCCGATCAATGCGACGAAGCCGCAGCGATGCGTTTCCTCGACAGGCTCAACCATTGCGCCCGGCTGACTTGACGCCTTCGCGCGACAGCATGGCCGCGGCAGCGGCCTGTTCGGCGGCGCGTTTGGAGCGGCCCGAACCTTCCGACGGCGCCAGCGCCGGAAGCTGCACGGCGACGCGGAATTCCGGACTGTGGTCGGGCCCGGAGCGCGCGACTTCGCGATAGATCGGCGTCGGCAAACCGCGCGCCTGCGCCCATTCCTGCAACACGGTCTTGGGATCGCGCAACGGCTGCGCGGTCGCCCGCATCCGCTCGTGCCAAAGCCGCTCGACCAGGGCCTCGGCGGCCTTGTAGGCGCCGTCGATATAGACAGCCCCGATCACCGCTTCGCAGACGTCGGCGAGGATCGCCGGGCGCTTGCGCGCGCCGGCATTGGCTTCTGACGAGCCGAGGCGAATGGCGGCGCCAAGATCGATCGCGCGCGCGATTTCGGCGCAGGTCTCCTTGCGCACCAGATCGGCGAGCCGGCGCGATAGCTCGCCTTCGTCGGCCTTCGGAAAGCCGCGGTACAGCATGTCGGAAATAACCAGGCCGAGCACGTGGTCGCCGAGAAATTCAAGCCTTTGATAGCTGCCGGCGCGATTGCGCGCGCCCTTGAGCGCGGAGATGTGGGTGAGTGCGCATTCGAGCACCGCGGCGTCGGTAAAGCGATAGCCGATACGGGTTTCCAAGGCGGTGGCGGCGCGCTTGCGGCGGCGAGGCATCTTCGCGCCGTCGGCGGCAGCGAGCTTGCTGGCTGCAACACCCTCCGCGGCGGCGAGCTCCTCAGCTGGCGCCGCCTTGCCGGTGTCTTTAGCCGTGGCTTTGCCCGTGTCTTGGCGCGGGTCTACGGCGGGCTTGGCTTTCTTGCGGCCACTCATCGTACCAGCGTGAACAGGCGCTCCCAGCGCACCGCCCAAGGCCAGCGCCACACCTCCCAGGCATGAGTGTCGTCGCGGATGGAGAAAAAGATGATCTGCGCCCGGCCGATCAGGTTTTCGAACGGCACGTAGCCGACCTGGCTGAGGACACGGCTGTCGGTCGAGTTGTCGCGATTGTCGCCCATCATGAAGTAATCGCCGGGCGGCACGGTATAGACCGGCGTATTGTCGTAGAAGCCGTTATCGGTGAGATCGAGCGTGTTGTAGCTGACGCCGTTCGGCAGCGTCTCGCGATACTGCTTGACGCGCTGGACCACGCCATCGTCGTCGGTGATGAAATCTTCGATACGCTGACGCGGCACCGGCACGCCGTTGATGTTGAGCACGCCGTCGATCATCTGAATGTGGTCGCCCGGCAGCCCGATGACGCGCTTGATGTAATCGATCGAGTCATCCTTCGGCAGCCGGAACACCACCACGTCGCCGCGCTGCGGCTGCGAGCCGAGAAGACGACCGGAATAAAACGGCGGCGAGAACGGAAACGAGTAATGGGTGTAGCCGTAGGAATATTTTGACACGAACAGATAATCGCCGACCAAGAGCGTCGGGATCATCGAGCCGGACGGAATATTGAAGGGCTGAAACAGAAAGGTCCGGATGACGAGCGCGATGATCAGGGCATGGAACACCACGCGTACTGTCTCGGCGAATCCACCCTCTTTCCGCTTGCTTCCTGTCTGCACGCTCATCGGCCTGTGGTCTCGGAGTCAACGCGCCCGCCCGCGATCTTGTAGCCCCTGGGACACCCACAAGCAATTGCACGCGGGGATTCGCCGCGGGTTCAGTGACAACATTTTACCTAATGATATCAAGTGTGTACGGGCCAGCATACGAACCTGACGAATATTTCATTGCGGCACGAGCGAGCCAAACGCGTCAGCCGCCGCAGGCACGGCGCGGTCAGCCGGCGCCGACGGCGACCGCCGAAATGACGACGAAAGCATGCGCCATGGTCCCCTCGTCGGTGATGGTAAGGTCGATGCGCGCCTCGTAGCCCGCAGGCGTGATCGCCTGCAGCCGGCGCTGGGCACCGCCGGTCAGCGCCATGGTCGGCCGCCCCGACGGCAGATTGACGACGCCCATATCGCGCCACCACACACCCGCGCGCAGACCGGTGCCCAAGGCTTTGGCGCAGGCTTCCTTGGCTGCGAAGCGTTTGGCGTAGGTTTCGACCCGATTGCGCCGCTTGTCCGCGCGCGCGCGTTCGGTCGGCGTGAAGACACGATCGAGAAAGCGCTCGCCATGGCGTTCGATGACCTTGGCGATGCGGCGGGCGTCGGTGATGTCGGACCCGATACCGAGAATCATGCTGTGGTCCCGCCTTGTGCCATCTTTCAAGCTCTGCCGCGGTCGATCGCCGCGCGCATCGTCCGCACCGTCGCTTCGAGTCCGTCGAAAATCGCCTCACCGATCAGAAAGTGCCCGATATTGAGTTCGGCGATTTCGCCTAGCTCGGCGATTTTTTGCGCCGCGACGTAATCGAGGCCGTGGCCGGCGTGCACTTCTAGACCGGCGTTCTTGGCCTGCGCGGCGGCGCGCCTGATACGCTCGAATTCGGCGGCGGCGGCAGCCGCGTTACCCGCCGCCAATGCGTCGCACCAAGCGCCGGTGTGAATTTCGATCACCGGCGCCCGGATCGCAACCGCAGCCTCGATCTGCTTTGGCTCGGCGGCGATGAACAAGGATACGCGAATGCCGTGTCTTGCCAATTCGCTCACCGCCTTGCGCAAAACATCGCTTTGGCCCACGGCATCGAGCCCGCCTTCGGTGGTGCGCTCCTGCCGCCGTTCCGGCACAATGCAGGCGGCATGCGGGCGCAGCTTGCAGGCGATCCCGACCATCTCCGCGGTCGCCGCCATTTCCAGATTGAGCGGCTTTTTGATGTGCGCTTTAAGCCGAACAACATCGTCGTCGACGATGTGGCGGCGATCCTCACGCAAATGGGCGGTGATGCCGTCGGCGCCGGCGGCGATCGCGATTTCGGCGGCCTTCACCGGATCGGGATGGCGCCCGCCGCGCGCGTTGCGCACGGTGGCGACGTGGTCGATATTGACACCCAGACGGATGGGGACGAGAGCCGACATATCGATTGCCTTTGCGCCGCTTATCCGTTCACGCGCTCGGCGATCGCCACCACCTTCTTCGCCCGCAATTGCGAGATGATCGAAGTGAGGTGCTTGAGATTATAGACTTCGAGATCGATGGTCAGTTCGGTGAAGTCCGGCGATTGTCGCGTCATGCGGATATTGTCGATATTGCCGTCATGCTCGGCGATCACCTGCGCGATCTGCGCCAACGTGCCCGGCTCGTTGACCGACTGCACCGTGAGCTGCGCTGGAAAACGCTGCGGCACCTTGTCGTCGATGTCCCAACGCACATCGAGCCAGCGTTCGGGCTCGTCCTCGAAGTGCTTCAGGGCTTCGGAGTGGATCGGGTAGATGGTGATGCCCTCCCCGGGCGTCATGATGCCGATGATACGGTCGCCTGGAACCGCGCCGCCTTTGGTCGCAAACCGCACCGGCAGATCGGTATTGATGCCGCGGATCGGGATCGCCGCGTCGCCGTCGCCCTCGGCCGGCACCTTGAACTTCAGCGCGCGGCCGAACTTCAGGCCGAACCAGCCGCTTTCCGGTTTCGGCGCGATCTGGGTGACGCGCTCGTCTTTGTAATCAGGGTACATGGCGCGCGCGACGTCGGAGGCTTTCATCTCGCCGCGGCCGACGGCCGACATCACGTCGTCGATCGATGCCCGCGCCAGTCGTGGCAATGCGCCTTGCAGCTTCTCGTCCGAGTACTCGATCTTGGCGCGCTCGCACAGCCGCTCGACCATGCGCCGGCCGAGCCCGGAATATTGATGGCGCACGGCGTCGCGCGTCGCCCGCCGGATCGCGTCGCGCGCCTTGCCGGTGACGACGATCGCCTCCCAGGCGGCGGGTGGCGAGGTCTGCGCCTTCGATGTCAGGATCTGAACTTCGTCGCCGTTCTGCAGCGGCGAACTAAGCGGTCCGATCTTGCCGTTGATTTTGGCGCCGATCGCCATATTGCCGACGTCGGTATGCACCGCATAAGCGAAGTCGATCGGCGTCGCGCCGCGCGGCAGCGCGATCAGCTTGCCTTTCGGGGTGAAGGCGAACACCTGATCGTGGAACAGTTCGAGCTTGGTATGCTCCAAAAACTCTTCCGGGTCGGAGCCTTCGGCCAAAAGCTCGATGGTCCGGCGCAGCCACGCATAAGCGCTCGATTCCCGCGACAGCATCTCGGTCGGCGAGCCGAGCTCGTCCTTATAAAGCGCGTGCGCGGCAATGCCGTATTCGGCGATTTGCTGCATCTCGCGGGTGCGGATCTGCAATTCGACGCGCTGCTTGCCCGGTCCGATCACGGTGGTGTGGAGCGAACGGTAATCGTTCTGCTTCGGCGTCGAGATGTAATCCTTAAAGCGCCCCGGCACGACTGGCCATGACGTATGCACGATGCCGAGCGCCTGATAGCACTCGGCGAGATTGCCGACGACGACGCGGAAACCAAAAATATCCGAGAGCTGCTCGAAGCCGACGGCCTTGCGCTCCATCTTGCGCCAGATCGAATAAGCGCGTTTGCGCCGGCCCGATACCTCGGCGACGATGCCGCGATCGGCGAGTTTTTTCGCAAGCTGCTGTTCGATCTCGGTGATCCAGTCGCTCGAACGCGCGGCGAGCGCTTCGAGCCGCTCGAAAAGCACTTTGTAGGCGTCTGGATTGAGCTCGCGGAACGCCAGGTCTTCGAGCTCGTCGCGCATCTCCTGCATGCCCATGCGGCCGGCCAGCGGAGCATAGATTTCGAGCGTCTCGTCGGCGGTGCGGCGGCGCGACTCGGGCGGCTGATACTGCAGCGTGCGCATATTGTGCAGCCGATCGGCGAGCTTGATGAGCAGCACCCGAACGTCGTCGGCGATGGCCAGGAGCAGCTTGCGCAGGTTCTCGGCCTGCTTGGCTTCCTTGGACACGAGATCGAGCCGCTTGAGCTTGGTCAGACCCTCGACCAAAAGCCCGATCTCCTTGCCAAACAGCCGATCGATTTCGGCGCGGGTGGCGTCGGTATCCTCGATCGTGTCGTGCAGCAACGCCGCGGCAATGCTGGCGTCGTCGAGCTTGAGTTCGGTGAGAATGGCGGCGACTTCCAGCGGATGCGAAATATAGGGATCGCCGGACGCCCGCTTCTGCTCGCCATGCGCCTTCATGGCGTAGACATAAGCGCGGTCGAGCAGCTCTTCTTTGGTGTTAGGATTGTACTGCTTGACCCGTTCGACGAGGTCGTATTGCCGGATCAGACGCTTGCGTGGCTTCGGCGGCGGCGCCTCGCCGTCAAGTGGCACGAGATTAGGACCGCGCGCCACCGGCACCCGGGGCCGGGGCTGGTTCTGCATCCGCGGCAGATCGATCGGCGAGCGCGCCATGCTGATCCTTTGGCCGGCCCGGTTCGGGCCAGACAGAGTCGGCCAGGACTGTTCACGAAGATAGGCCGATCACAAAGATATCATGGAGCTGCGCCGAGGCCACAAGGCAGCGCTGCGGCAGTCACGCCCCTAGCTGCCAACGCGCTGTCGCGGCAGTAAAACTGCCGCCGGGTAAAGTCCGCTTTTGGTTAATATCCCCAGCGGGACGAACAGCTCGAGCCGCCTTATTCTTCGTCTTCGACGGTATCGGGCTCCGGCTGGCTCTCCGGAGGGGTAAGGCCCTCCAGGCCCTTGAGCAGCTCTTCTTCGGTCATACGGTCGGCGGTGACTTCGGTGTCGTCGGCATCGACGCCGGTGCCGGGCGCGCCAATCAACGGAACCGCCTCGGGCTCGGGCTCGTCGACCTCGACGTATTTCTGCAGCGAATGGACCAATTCTTCCCGCAGATCCTCAGGCGAAATCGCTGTCTCGGCGATTTCCCGCAACGCCACCACGGGGTTCTTGTCGTTATCGCGATCGACCGCGATCTGGGTGCCGGATGAGATCATCCGCGCGCGGTGGCTGGCGAGAAGAACGAGATCGAACCGGTTTTCGACCTTGTCGATGCAATCCTCAACGGTGACACGGGCCATGAATTGAGGCTCCTGCGGCTGGCTCGGCTGGTGGCCCTAGCTGTTGCTAAGTTCCGGCTGATGTTGGGTTCCTTGGCGGCCCTAACGCTGGGTTCCGCGAGGACACTATCCCTAATACCGGTCT
>JBEKRD010000102.1:0-16317 GCA_049519075.1 Xanthobacteraceae bacterium
ACGGCGCGATCGGCCAAATACCGCCGATAATGCTGCTCAACCACGTCGGCGCAACCAGCCCGCCAACGTGACAAAGCCGGAAAACTCTAGCTTCCGGCGATCCAAAGATGGGTCTCACTGCACGGACGACCGCGAACCGCAATGAGACCTTTGAGCTCGCGGACTACTCTTGCGCCCGGTAACGACGTGTCTGGCACCAGCACAAGACATTCCCGCGTGAAGTCGTCGACCACCGCCAGAATCCGAAACCGGCGGCCATCCGCTAAGGCATCAGACAGAAAGTCCGGGCTCCAGCGCTGATTGGGACCTTGCGGCAGCGTCAGCGGCGCCCTGGTGCCGAGCGCGCGCTTGCGACCACCCCGGCTGCGTACCTGCAGGCCCTCTTCCCGATACAGCCGGCGCATCTTCTTATGGTTCATGACAATGCCTTCGCGTTTGAGCATGATATTCAGCCGCCGATAGCCGAACCGGCGGCGGATCAAGGCCAACTCGCGGAGGCGAGCCCGTACCGCCGCATCGTCCGGTCGCCGACGGCGATATCGCACCGAGGTGCGATCCGCTCCTAGCACCCAACACGCCCGCCGCTCGCTGACCGCAAACCCAACACGCAGGTGAGCGACGGCCTCACGCCTGACGGCGGGCGTCACCATTTTTTTGCGGCGATATCCTTCAACATCGCGTTGTCGAGCATCGTATCGGCCAAAAGCTTCTTCAGCTTCCCGTTCTCGTCTTCCAGAAGCTTCAAACGGCGCGCCTGCGATACGTCCAGGCTACCGTACTTTGCCTTCCATTTGTACAGCGTCGGACGACTGATCCGGTACCTCCGAGACACGTCCCCCTTCGACGCCGCCGCGTCGTGCTCGCGCAAGATCCCAATGATCTGTTCCTCGCACGGTGGCCGGGCCGCCGCCGGAGAAGACCTGCGATATGGCCCAGGTGACGCAGCTGCAGGGCAAGAACCTGCCGTTCTCGCGGCTCGCGGTCGCGCGGCCGGTGTCGGGTCAGCCGATCGCGCTTGTGGTCCAGGTTCCGGTCAACGCCTCGTTTTCGGCTCCGGTGCGGATCCAGACCGCGGATGCCGACCCAGGTATGACAGTCGCATTCGCGCGCTGCTTGCCCGCCGGCTGCTTCGCAAGTTTCGAGCTCAAAGACGACGTCCTCAAGAAACTGCGAACCGCGCCCGCCGCCGGCAAGCTGTCGTTCGCCGACGCAGGCGGACACGACATTACGGTGCCGGTGTCTTTCAACGGATTCGCGCAAGCCTTCGACGCGCTGGCGAAGGAGTGACGACCGCGCGCATCCTGGCCGACGCGTAGCTGGCTCCCCGGGCCGGATTCGAACCAGCGACCAACCGGTTAACAGCCGGTTGCTCTACCACTGAGCTACCGGGGAAAAGCCTGCTCGTGATGAGCGCGTATAACAAAGCCCGCGCGGCATTGAAAGCGCGAAGCGTTTGGAACCCACTCCGGCAGCCTTCTTTCACTTTGCGAGCGAAGGCTGGAGGCCACGCCCGGAATTGAACCGGGGTAAACGGTTTTGCAGACCGCTGCGTAACCACTCCGCCACGTGGCCTTCGGGCGCATGGGTAATGGCAGCAACGGGATTAGGCAATGGCCCTACCGCAATAGGGGTTTTTGCGGCCCTGCAACCATCGTCAGGGCGAATCGGTAGGTTCGGTGGGTGCGCGGATACCAAGGCCACGGACTTGTGGCCTACGCGGTTTTGCGGAGGGCTTGGGCGCTTGCGTTTTGCCGTATCGTGTCGCAAAACCGGGCGCTGCTCATAGGGGGACGAAGACATGTTCGACACTGCCATGGCGCGCCGGATGATGGTCGACGGCCAGATTCGCACCGTCGATGTCACCAATCTCGACTTGATCGGGGCCATGCTCGCGGTGCCGCGCGAACTGTTCATGCCGCCGGCGATGACCGCGCAGGCCTATCTCGATTCCGAAATCGCGCTCGGCCAAGGCCGGGCGCTGCTCAAGCCGATGGTGCTTGCCAAGCTCATTCAAGCCGCCGAAGTCGGCGGCGGCGATCATATTCTCGATGTGGGCTGCGGCACCGGTTATTCTGCGGCGCTGTTATCGCAGCTTGCTGGATCGGTGGTCGCGCTTGAGGAAGATGCGGCGCTGGCTCGACAGGCTCAAGCGGCGCTGGCAGCCGCCGGAGCTGTCTCGGTCGTCGTCGCCACCGGCCCGCTGACGGCGGGCTGGCCTGCGGCCGCGCCCTATGACCTGATCTTGCTCGATGGCGCCACCGGTATCGTGCCCGAATCGTTGGCGCAGCAGTTGAAGCCGAACGGACGAATCCTCGGCATTTTTTCCCAGGGGCCGACCGGCAAGGCCATGATTTATCGCCTCATTGAAGGCCATCTCCTCGGCCGCCCGATCTTCGATGCGGCGGCGCCGCTGTTGCCCGGTTTTGCCGCACCGGCTGTCTTCGTTTTTTAATGCACGTTGTGGCTGTCGCCTAAAAGGCGGCGCACCGGCTCCTGCAGCGTAATCGACGCATAAACCCGGCAGGCGCGACCTGTGGCGCTTATGTGCCATGCCTCAGATTTTTGCATTCCATCCCCAGCTGTGGGGTTTCACCCGCTGCGCCAAACGCTTACAGTCGGTTAAGTTGCTGCTTCGGCCAACCTGGGTGGCCGGGCCATGCGCGTGCGTTTCGTGCGAGGATCCACCGCAGGGGCGGGCGGGGAGGGTGGGAGTCGTGTCTACGTCATGAGCGGACGAGGACTGCGGGCGCATATCCGACTTGTCGCAAGCCTCGCGCTGGGCAGCGCGGTCATTGTCGCGGCCGGCACCACGGCCAATGCCGACACGCTCGAATGGGCTCTGGTTCAGGCCTATCAGAACAATCCGTCGCTCAACGCGCAACGCGCCGCGCTGCGCGCTACCGACGAAAACGTGCCGCAGGCGCTGTCGGGCTATAGGCCCAAGCTCAGCGTGACTTCGGCCGGCGGCTTCAACTACGCCAACACGCTGTCGCACACCGTCAATCAAGCGGTGTATCCGAACACGGTATCCTACACGAATCTCGCCGACGACTTTGGTTCGCGGGGCTTTGGCGCGACGGCGACGCAGACGCTCTACAACGGCATGCAGACCGCCAATCGCACCCGCCAAGCCGAAAGCCAGGTGATGGGCGCGCGCGAGACATTGCGCGTCACCGAGCAACAAGTGCTGCTCGATGCCTCGACCGCCTACATGAATTTGCTGCGGGATCAGGCCATCCTCGACCTCAACCGGCGCAACGTCGAAGTGCTCACCGAGCAACTCAAGCAGACCCGCGATCGTTTCAATGTCGGCGAAGTGACGCGCACCGACGTCGCCCAGGCCGAATCGCGGCTGGCCGCCGGGCGATCCGCCCTGCTTGGCGCGCAGTCGAATTACGTCACGTCGCAGGCCAATTACCGGCGGGTCATTGGCGTCGATCCCGGCCGTCTGGCCCCCGGCACGCCGGTCGACCGGCTGTCGCCTGGCACGCTGCCTGTCGCTATCAATCAGGGCGAAACCCAGTCGCCGTCGGTGGGCGCCACCATGTATGGGGTCGATATCGCGGTGCTGGCGGTCAAGATCAGCGAAGGTGCGCTCTATCCGAACCTGGCGCTGACCGCCAGCGCGGCGAAAAATTACGATCCGCTCTACAACGTGAACAAACAGACCACCGCCTCGATTCTCGGCTCGCTGACGGTGCCGATTTACCAGGGCGGGGCCGAATATTCCGCCATCCGCCAGTCCAAGGAAACGCTGGGACAACAGCGCCTCAATCTCGACGTCACCCGCGATCAGGCGCGCGCAACCGTGGTGCAGAGCTGGGGCCAATTGGACGCCGCCAAAGCCCAGATCGAAGCGACCACCGCCCAGGTCAACGCCGCCGAAATCGCGCTCAACGGCGTACGCGAAGAGGCTCGCGTCGGTCAGCGCACCACGCTCGACGTCCTCAATGCGCAGCAGGAACTCGTCAATGCCCGCGTCGCGCTGGTCACGGCGCAGCACGACCGGGTGGTGGCGTCCTATACTCTGCTGGCCGCGGTCGGCGGCTTGGCGATGCAGCGGCTCGGACTCAATGTTACAATTTACGATCCGCAGGTGCATTATCAGCAGGTGCGCGATGCATGGGTCGGTGTACGCACGCCGGATGGCAGATAGGTCGGTCATGGCCGGTTGCGCTGCATCCCGTGTCCACAGCCCGCGCCTTGCCATCGACTTTCGCCATGACATACTTGCTGCTGGCGATGCATATTGCTCCTGTGTGATTCGCCGTCGCGAAGCGACTTAAGCTCCGGCCGCGCGACGGCCGGGGCGCACGAGGAACTCAAGGCAAGGAATCGCGTATGACGCAGGCCGCGAAGGCGCAGGAACCGTCGATGGAGGAAATTCTCGCCTCCATACGCCGTATTATCGCCGACGACGATGCCAGCAAATCCGCGGTCCGCGCGCCGGAGCCGGCCAAGGTGGAAGCGCAGCCCGTAGCGCCACCACCCGCACCGCCGCCGCCGCCAGTCTTTGTTGCGCCGCCACCGCCCCCGCCGCCGGCTGCGGTAGCGGAGCCCGACTTCGAAACCGAATTGCCTCCGGCAGCGGAGTCACCGGTCAGTTTCCCCAGCGAGCCCCTCGAAGATCCGGCGGACATCCTCGATCTCACCGAGTCCATGGCGGCGGCGCTGCCGCCATCGCCACCGCCGCCGCGACCCGTCGCATCGATACCGACCGCCATGCCCAATCCCGTGCCGCAATTTCGCACCATCGACGGCCGTCCCGATGTGGACTTCGAGGAAACAAGCGAGAGACCGGCGCCGAGCCCGGGCTTTGCCGGCTATGGCGAGGTAGAGCGCGGGCGGCTCGTGTCCAACGAGACCAGCGCGGCGGTCGATTCAGCCTTCAATGTGCTGGCGCAAACGGTGCTGGCAAAGAACGCCCGCACGCTCGAGGATTTGGTGCGCGATATGCTGCGCCCGATGCTCAAGACCTGGCTCGACGACAATCTGCCGGGCATGGTCGAGCGCTTGGTGCGCGCCGAGATCGAGCGCGTCTCGCGCGGCCGCTCGAGCTGATCGCCGCCGTCAGCTTTGCAGCGCCGCCGCGAGCCGCAAGGCTTGCTCGGACAGCACGCCTGAATCCGCCATGGCGCTGCCCGCCGGCTTCAACGCCACGCCATTTTGGCGCGGAATGACGTGCACATGCAGGTGGAACACCACCTGGCCGCCGGCCGGCTCGTTGAATTGCTGGATGGTGAGGCCGTCGCCGCCGAAAACCTTGACGGCGGCGCGCGCCACCTTCTGCGTCGTCTTGATCAGCGGCACCAGATCGTCCGTGGCGATATCGAGAATGGTACGGGCTGAGGCCTTGGGGATCACCAAAGTGTGGCCCGGCGCGCGCGGCATGATGTCGAGGAAGGCGAAAGTCCGCTCGTCCTCGTAGACTTTGTGCGCCGGCAATTCGCCTCGCAGGATCTTGGCGAAGATGTTGTTCGGATCGTAGCTCGGCATCGCGCTCCCCAGCGTAGGCATCAGAACGTCATTCCCGCTCGACATCGAAATCCTTGCGGAACGGCGCCAGCGTTGCAAGCTCGGCGCCCGCCGCCGCCACATAGGCGCGTTCGCGCACCAGGTAATCGGCGATGGCGCGGCGCAGCCCTGGGTCGGCGATGTAATGCGCCGAATAAGTGGTGGTGGGCATATAGCCCCGCGAGATTTTGTGTTCGCCCTGGGCGCCGGCCTCGACGCGCGGCAATTTGTGCGCAATCGCGTAATCGATCGCTTGGTAATAGCACAATTCGAAATGCAGGAATGGGTGATGCTCGACGGCGCCCCAGTGGCGGCCGAACAGCGTGCGCGAGCCGATGAAATTGATGGCGCCCGCGATCCAGCGCCCGGCGCGCTTGGCCATCACCAGCACGATGCGGTCGCGCATTTTTTCGCCGGCCAAGGAATAGAACGAGCGGGTCAGATAAGGCCGCCCCCATTTGCGCGAGCCGGTCTCCATGTAGAATTCGAAGAAGGCGTCCCACACGTCTTCGGTAAGGTCGCTGCCGGAGAGCCAATGCACCGTGATGCCGTCTTGCAGCGCGTCGGCCCGTTCGCGGCGTATGGTTTTGCGTTTGCGCGCGGTAAGCGCCCCGAGGAAGTCGTCGAAGTTTGAAAAGCCCGCGTTTTCCCAGTGAAATTGCTGGTCATTGCGTTGCAGATAACCGAGTTCGCCGAGCAGGCGAAATTCCGGCTCGGTAGCGAAAGTGACGTGCGCGCCCGACACGCCCGCGCGCTCGCACAATTGCGCGAGCCCGCGCCCGAGCGCGCGGCGGATGGCGTCGGTATCGACGCCGGCGCGCACCAACAGCCGGCGTCCGGTCGCCGGCGTGAAGGGGACTGCGACCTGGAGCTTTGGATAATAGCTGCCGCCGGCGCGCTCATAGGCCTCGGCCCAGCCGGCATCGAAGACATATTCGCCGCGCGAATGGCTCTTGAGGTAGCAGGGCGCGGCGGCGACGAGCCGGCCGTCCGGCGCTTTCGCCAGAATGTGGTGCGGCTGCCAGCCGCTGCGGCCGCCGACCGAATTCGAGGCCTCCAACGCGGAAAGAAAATCGTGCGATATAAAAGGGTTATAGTCGATCACATGATCTGTAATGTCAGCCGAGTGGGTCGCCGGCTTTCCCGGCGGACACGGCACATCAAGAGTGGGCGCGACCGCGCTGAGAGTCTGCCCTGAATCGGCCGCCGGATTGGCGCAAGCGTCCCATTCGGCGGCTCCGACCTCGCCGATGTCGGTGACGACGCTGATATGCAGCTCGCTCAATCCGGCTGCATCGGCGCGTTGGTCCGGGGTCGCTTTGGCCTTCACGGTCGGATGTCCTCGAAAATCATCTGATCGGCCCACCGCGCGGCGCGTTGCCGCTCGGCCTCGGTGCGGATCGTCCAGGTCAGGAGCGGCAAGCACAAAACGCGCCGCGCCAATAACGGCGCCAGCGCCGGCAGATCGGCGACGCCGAAAACCACGAATTGCGCCCGCGCCACCACGCCGGTTAGCAAATATCCCATTCCGTAGCGCATCCAAGCCGGCATCTGATCCCAATAGGGATGCGCATGGTATTTGGCGGCAATGATGCCAAGCGTAAGTCCCGGCGCGCTATGTCGCAGCTGCCTGATTTTGATCGGGTCAAACGACATCGGCGCCACCGGCCCGCGATACCCGGCAAGGACCGCGGCGACGCGCGAGGCAAGCCTGTCGTCGCCATCGAACCGGCTTTTCAATTCGATCAGCATGGTGCCGCGGCCGGCGACCAGATCGCATAATTCGCCGAGCGTCATCATGCGCTCACAGCTGCCGCGAAATGGCACGCGCTTGATCTCCGCCGTGGTCAGACGATCGAGCCTGCCTTCGCCTTCGGTCAGCCGGCCGAGCTCGTCGTCGTGATGCACCATGGCTTCGCCATCGGCGCTGATCTGCACGTCGACCTCGATGCCATAGCCCGCCGCAATCGCCGCGCTGACGGCGCCCGCGGTGTTCTCGATCAGGCCAAGCGAAGCGTCTTGCAGGCCGCGATGCGCAATCGGTCGGGCGGACAGCCAGTCGAGCGAACGCAGGCCCGCGCGCGACATCGGATCACGACACTTCGAACAGGCCCTCGACCTCCACTGCGGCATCAGCCGGCAGCGCCGCAACGCCGACCGTCGAACGGGCATGCTTACCCTTGTCGCCGAACACCGCGACCATGACGTCGGAGGCGCCGTTCATCACTTTCGGGCCGTCGGGGTAACCGGCGACCGAATTGATGAAGCCGCCGAGCCGCACCACCCGCAGCACTTTGTCGAGATCGCCGCCGAGCGCGGCCTTGACCTGCGCCAACAGATTGATGGCGCAAGCACGCGCCGCCTTCTGGCCGTCCTCGATCGACACGCCGCCGCCGAGCTGGCCCTTGGCGACGAGCTTGCCGTCGCCATCGATGCAGATCTGACCGGATACGGTCAAAAGATTGCCGCTCTTGACGAACGGCACGTAATTGGCGATCGGCGGTTTCGGCTCCGCAAGCGTAATGCCAAGCTCCTGCAATTTCTTATCCACCGCGCCGGCCATGGGTTCCTCCGTCAGCGTTCAGCGACCAAGCCATAACGGGCTTTCTTCGCCGATCACGGCATCCCATGCAAGCGACCCGCTGCCGTGCTGTCTCGCCCTGGAATGGTGGCAGGCTCTGGTTGCGGCTCGCGAACAAGTTAGCCTATCTTCGCCGCAATTCCGGCGATAATGGAACCGACGGGAATTTGAGGAGGAAACGGCGGGCGGGGGCATCGCCAATCCGAGCGGAGCGAGACTGGTCCATGGCCGTCACCGACACAGCTGCATCGCGCTTCGCCGTCGTCGCCCCAAGTCTTGTCGCCCTTTGCCTCGTCGTCGCGGCCGCAGTGTCGCCGGCGCGCGGCCAAAACGCCGGCCAAAACGCCGTCCAAAACGCGTCAGTCTCCCAAACCGCGCCGAATGCGCCTGCCGGCCAGGATCTGCCGGTCGTCCTGGTGCCGCACCGGGCGATTTACGACCTGAGCTTGAGCGCGACCCGCGGCAATTCGCAGATCGCCGGCGTCTCCGGCCGCATCGTCTATGATTTCGACGGCAATGCCTGTCAGGGCTATTCGCTGCAATTCCGCCAGGTCTCCGAGCTCGATTCCGGCGAGGGCAAAGTCTCCACCAGCGACCTGCAGTCGACCACCTGGGAAGGCGCCGACGCCAAAAGTTTCAAATTCGCCTCGCAGAACTTCGTCGACCAAAGCCTGATCGATGCGGTGGACGGCCGCGCGCTGCACGACACCGGCAAGACGTCCGTCGACCTGCAAAAGCCGCAGCAGAAATCGCTCAATCTCGAGCCCGGCGTGGTGTTTCCGACCGAGCATATGGTGCGGGTGATCAAAGCGGCGCGCGCCGGCGAGACCATTCTCGACTTTCCGGTCTATGACGGCTCGGAGACCGGCGACAAAGTCTTCGACACGCTCTCGGTGATCGGCAAGCAGATCGCGCCCGACGAGCGCGCTCACGCCGACGCCGCGGCGGATGAACCCAAGCTCGTTGCGGTGCCGCGCTGGCCGGTCACCATCAGCTATTTCGACAAGGACAAATCCGAAGAGTCGAGCGAACAGACCCCGGCCTATGCCATCGGCTTTGAGCTTTACTCAAATGGCATCTCGCGCGCGCTGACGCTCGACTACAACGATTTCGTGGTCGCGGGGAAGCTCAGTTCGCTCCAGATCAAAGAGCAGAAGCCGTGCCCGTGATCCGGCGCCGTTGCTAAGTGCTGCGGACGAAATCCGGCCGCGCCCGTACAGGTTGAAAAATCCGAAAATACCCTCTTTACTGCCGCTGCCGGGCGGAGCGCGTAACGCATGCGCGGCCGTCCGGCGGGGCAACCTAAGGGGGAACGGATGTCAAAATTTTCACGCCGACAAGTTCTTGGCGGCAGCTCGGTGCTCTTGGTCGGCGCCGGCATCGACGGCGAGGCGCAGGCTGCGCCCTACGAACGCGGCACCATTCACACCGACGTCTGCGTGGTCGGTGCGGGCTTTGCCGGGCCGTCCGCCGCCTGGCGGCTCAAGCAGGCGGGCGTGCGGGTCGTGCTCCTTGAAGCGCGCAACCGCGTCGGCGGCCGGAGCCTCACCGGCCCGCTCGAAGGCGGCGGCTGGATCGATTACGGCGGCCAATGGGTCGGACCGACGCAGGATGCCTTCTATGCGCTCATCAAGGAGATGGGCGGCGAAACTTATCCGTCGCCGGATTACGGCGCTTCGCTCGAACGCAGCATCATCGACCCGCAGCATTTTGTCCGTGTCGAGCCCGACAAGGATTATCCGGGCAAGAAAATTCTCGATGCCGCCTTTGCCAAAGTCGACGCGCTCGCCGACACCATCGACCCCGAAAAACCCTGGCTCGCCGCCGACGCCGCTCGCCTCGACGCCACGACCTTCGCCGAATGGCTCGATCGCAATATCGACAACGAAAACGCGCGCGCCTCGGTCGCCGGCGTGGTCAGTTCGGTTGCCTGCGCGAGCCCGCCTGAGATCTCGATCCTGGAGATGGCTTATCTGGTGCGCGCCTGTCACGGGCTTGACCGGCTGTTCAGCTTCAAGGGCGGCGCGCAGCAGGACCGGGTGATCTACGGCACCCAGCCGATCGCCAAGGCGGTTGCCGAACGGCTCGGTTTTGCGGTGCGTCTCGGCCAGCCGGTCCGCCGCATCAAATGGGACGACGAGGGCGCGGTGGTGTTTACCGACGAGATCTCGGTCGCCGCGCGTTGCGTCATCGTCGCGACGCCCCCAGGCCTTGCCGGCGCCATCGAATACGATCCCTCGCCGCCGACCGACCGCGTGCAGGTGACGCAACGCTGGCCGCAAGGCTTGGTGATCAAGGTGCAGATGATTTACGAGGAGCCCTATTGGCGCGCTGAAGGCCTCAACGGCGCGTCGCTCGACTACAAGGCCGTGGTCGGCGAAACTGCCGACAGCGGCGTGCCCGAGCAATATTCGAAAAAAGGCATCATGACGGGCTTTGTCTATTCCGGCCAGGCGCGCCAGGTCGTGGGCCTGCCGCCGGGCGAGCGCAAAACCATCGTGCTGCGCGACATGGCGGAACGCTTCGGTCCCAAGGCGCTCGAAACAATCGAATACCACGAGATGAACTGGTCGACGCAACAATGGACGCGCGCCTGCTTCACCGGCTTCCTCACGCCCGGCGCCACCACGCTGTTCCGCTCCGCGGTGCGCGATCCGATAGGCCCGCTCTATTTCGCCGGCACCGAAAACTCCGCCGACTGGCCGTCCTTCATCGACGGCGCCATCAAATCCGGCGAGCGCGCGGCGAAGGCGGTGAAAGCGAGGTTGTGACTGTGCCGACAAAGTCACTGGCCTTGACTGCCCATGCGCGTGTCAGAATGCGTGGTCGGCACGTCAGGATGGATTGGGTGGAACTTACGGCTCGCGATCCCGATTGGTCTGAACCGGATCCCCACGATCCGACAATCGAACGGCGGTTTCGCGTTATCAAGGAGTTTGGCGGTCGTATCCTGAGAGTTGCGTGCGTAGAGACTGCCGCGACCATTCGGGTTAGTGTGATGTTTGACCGGAACGCGAGGCGCAGATCATGACAGATTTGACCTATGATCCCGAGGCCGACGCCGTCTATATCCACGTTGCCGGCGACAAGATCGATCGCCAGGACGAGGCAGGCCCGTTCATTTACGACATGGATGCCGCAGGCCGGATCGTTGGCATCGAGATTCTATCCGCGAGCAAGGTGCTGGCGCCCGGTGATTGGCGCAACGCACGGCGTCCTAATGCGACCAATGTCGACGCTGCCGAGTGAGAGTGGAGTGGGCAAAGCGAAGCGTGCCCACCTGCTGACTCTGAGTTTGCGTTAAAACCTCGGCTGAGGCCGATTCCGGTCGCAAGGCAACCGTTGTTGCGAGCGCTCTCATGGCTCACCGTATTCTTGTCCTCTACGGTTCCTACCGCTCCGACCGGAAGGGCATCCGCCTTGCGGACTATGTCGTCGCCGGCCTTGGCAAGCGTGGCGACGATGTCGAACTCATCGATGCGAAGGCTGTTGGATTGCCGATGCTCGATCGCATGTACAAGGAATACGCGCCCGGTTCGGCGCCGCCGGCGATGGAAAGCCTTGCCGCCAAGGTCCGCGGCGCCGACGCATTTGTCTTTGTCACCGGCGAATACAATTGGGGCATGCAGCCGGGCTTGAAGAACCTCACCGACCATTTCCTCGAAGAATGGTTCTGGCGGCCCGCCGCGATCGTCAGCTATTCGGCGGGCCGGATCGCCGGAGCGCGCTCCGGCATGATTTGGCACGGAACATTGTCCGAGATGGGCATGGTCGTGATCTCGAGCACGCTCGCCGTGGGGCCGATCGAACAGGTGTTAAATGCGCAAGCGCAGCCGCTCGGCGACCTCGGACTTAGGCTCGATCGCGACTTTGTCAGATTCGCCGATGATCTTGCCTGGTGGACCGAAGCAGCAAAGATGCAACGGGCGCGCAAGCCGCCGCCGTATTGAGGCGGGGAAGGCGGGCGGTAGGATGGGTTGAGGTCTTGCGAAACCCATCGTGCAGCCTCGCTGTCGGTTGATGGGTTTCGCTATGCTCTAGCCATCCTGCGCGCTATAACTTGCGCTGATAATCAATGACGCGCCCGACCATGTCTGGGAATCCGCTCAGCGTATCGTCGAGGAATTTCTCGATCAGCGACAATGCGCGATCATCGGCCGCGCTTTGTGCCGTAACGGACCGCGAAATCGCGTTCTGCCAGATTTGCGGCCTGTAGCGGACCAGTGAACTCAATAGAAACGTACCGAGGAACTGCAATGCATATTCGTGGAGCCTCACGTTGTTGATCGGCTGCATTGCGTACGTCTGCGCGGAGGGGACATAGCCGCCGGACAGTGGCACCAGGATATCAGCCGCGGGGACTATCGACTGATTGCCGCCCATAAGTGCCCAGCTGGCGGCGAAGCTATTATTGTTACCCTGAATAAGATTTCCTTCCGACAGGTCGTCTTCCTCTCCCCCACTAGAATTGTCGAAGTTAATTATGGAATTGCCCCATGCGTGCAGCGCTTCGACGAATCGCCATCGCTCAAGAAACGGATAGTTCGCACGAAGTCTTTTGACAAAGTCGATCAGGCTCGCCCGATCGGTGAATAAAAACGGGTCGTCAATGCGCAGCGTGCAGTGACCAATGTTTGGCGTGCCGAAATTGAGCATAATCGGGATTGCCTTAGCGGGTGAGCCGAATGTTTGGCTAAACTTGCCCGCAAGGCCCGGCGCTCGCGCCATGATATCTTTGATCGCGATCCGCTGACGGCTTAGGCTAACCGCCAGGTCAAACGGCTTCTCGTACCAACGCGGCATCGAATTGTCGAAGTACCAGATACGGCCGAGAGGTGCGACTGCGTCATTGAACTCCTGGAAGGTCCCGCCGTTCTCAACCCGAAGCGCTAAGCCTTCGATGCCCGCGTCATCTTGTGTGATGTCCGTCAGCCCATGCGCGCGTTCCAGAGTCGACAACGAGCGACATTTAGTTGCAACAATGACAGCCTGAGCAAAGGCTACGACGCCGTAGTAAATTTGCAGCGGCTTAATTTGTATCGGCGCCTCGGCCGCGGCCTCGAAGAAGAGCCGTCCCTGCTGAATGCAAACCGCGATTTCCCGCGCGATGCCCGCACTCGGTTTGCGGCCCGTTGAATTGCCGATTAGCTCGCGCACGTTAGTCGCGCTCTCTAGAAATTTAATATCGTACCAGTCGCTCGTCATAATCACATCCGGCTACGCGTCTTTGACACAACAGCCCCGGATTTCCCTTCTCTTCATCCAGGCTACTTGCTTCGGCGCCAACCCATCCGACGCGCTTGCTATTTTATCTTTTCTTCGGCGATCCGAGACCAAATGAGTTTCGTTGGTCGAAAAGCTGAAAGTAAAATCCTTCTCGTCGCGCGTTCTGCCTCGTCGCAATTTTCCATCCATTGTTTTCTTGCCTTCGAAATTGCCCGAGATTCAAGCCAGCCGACATTAAATGGCAATTTATGTTTAGACAGCTTTTCGCCAGTCAACATCAATCCCAGGAGCCTAATCCTTTTAATTTCTCTTGGAACAAACTCCTCTTGATGTACATGAATGCCGCGCAGTTTCAGCGCATTGGCAAATGTCGCTTTGTGAAATCTCATTACCCTGCGCGATATTTGCTTTAAGTCGAGATCGACACCTTTGCGTTGGGCGCAACGGGCTAGCGCATCAAATAGTATCTTCAGACGCTCTTCGAAAATGTAACACTCATGAACAAAGAGGTGACACGCCGATTCAAAATGATCGCTTTTTGAAATTCGATTGCGCCAAGGGTAGTATCGAAACATTGTTTTGTACACGCGAAAGCGGTTCATTGGGCTGTAGATTTGTAAAATTGCATACAGCAAATCGAGTGTTCCGGGCTCTAGGTCTGATGCGGGTGGCATTTTTGGATCTTCGCCCAACAAGTCCGCCATAAAGCTGTCACTTGCGAGGTTCTGTCGCTCGGATGAACCGAGTGACCGAAGGAGCGGCAACAATGCTTGGAAGGGTTCGTGGACCTCTACCAATTCCATCGCATCAGTTTGACGCATTTCATCTTCTCGAAAGTTTGAATCCCCGCAAGGTGCCTGCCACGAGCGCTCCATCGATGAAAATCGGAGATTCGCAATCAGGTTGAGCCAGGGAGAAGCGCGAGAGTACACGGCCCATAGGGTAGATTAGTCCAGGAACGGCCGATTGTGCTCGACGAACTCGCGTTCCTCAACAAAATACAAGGCCGCGTACGGAATTTCCTCCTTGTCTCGGGAAACCTTAAATTCCCTAAGAGCCTCCGTAACGACGTTACCGTAGCCTTCATCAACAACCTGCATCGTGTAAGCCCTCGTGTGAATAAGGAGCCGCATGTTTGGCCGCCCATTGGGCTTCGATTTCCGGGCTAGGGCGGCGACTATTCCCTTTCTACAGGCGTGGGCACCATCGCTGCCATCCTTGACCATCTCATCGCAAACTATGTCATCGCCGTTGCGTCGGAGGCCGCCCGAACCATGCACGAAGCCTTGACGGTTTAGCGCTTCCATCAGTAGACGGTTGTCGTATCCGCCGTGTCGAACTTTTGCGCCGTCACTCGCCCAGATCGGATCAGCGATCGTAATTTGCAGTGCGAACTGCTCTTGGCCCACGCTTAGCTCAGCATCGACAGCGGGAAACCCATAGGGTTTAAGCCGGAAGGTGGCGCCGTCTGAATAGCCTTTGTGGTCGGCGAGGAGCTTGATCGGGTACGTCTCCTCTCTAATCTTGCCCCAGCGCCGCGCTTCGGGCGTGCTCGGAATGCGCCATTCCTGGCTCAGCGCCTTGTCGACTTGCCGAGCCGCGGAGAGGTTGCGTTCAAATGTTCGAAGCGCACCGATTGTGTACGTCTGATCCTGCTCAAAGGGGAACCGGATTGGTCGGGCTAATTCGAGCATAGGGAGTCACCTCTCGGCACATAAATAATACTGAAGCGGGGCGTTTCCTGGGCGGAGCCAGATTGCGGAACAAGTCCGGCCATGACGGGACTGGCGCGGCGATCCCTGGGGGAATTACAGCGACAGCTTACTATTTCCCAGAATTACGGCGTCAGTCCATTTGTTTGCTGAAAGCCCGTCAGCCCATCGTTAGTAGGAAGTGGCCCGCGTCGAACGGGGGCCGTGTCGGGTATCATGCGGCGCGCAAAGCCTTCTGGACCGCCTTGGGCGCGCGTTCGATCACCAGAAGGTAGGCTCGGGTCGGCCCTTCCGGTTGTCGCGAGCCTTGTTCCCAATGACGCAGGGTGTTGACGCTGAAGCCGAACCGGCCCGCAAACTCTTCTTGCGTCATGGCCAAGCGGGTCCGGATCGCCTTCACATCGATCTTCGCGGGCACGCGGATGCGATAGGCGCTTTCGTTCGCGTTGCCCTCGGCGTAGGCGACCGCTTCCTTGAGGCCGCGCCGGATGCTGTCGGCAACCTTGCTCATGGTTTTCTCCTCTTGAATGCCGCGACCAATCGGGTCGTAAGCTGTCGGAAGTCATTGCGGTCCTGCTGACTGAGGTCGGCGCGTTCGTTCTTGGCGAAGGCGGTCAGCGCGAAGAGCGGCATGCCGGCGTCGTGATGGAAGTAGATCACCCGCGCGCCGCCGCGCTTGCCTCGCGCTGCCAATGCCCATCGCAGCTTGCGCACGCCGCCCGTTCCGGGGATAAGGTCGCCAACGCTTGGGTTATAGGCGAGCTAATCCACCAGAACCGTCCGTTCCTGGTCACTCATGAACTTTTGGGTTGCCGATAGAAATTCCGGCGTTTCGACCACGCTGATCGGATTTGTTCGAGGCATGATGGATACTACTCCAATGGATTAGTTTCCGCAACCTGAAAGCATAATCCAATGGGTCAGCCCAGCATGGCGGATTAGCCGAAGGCGTAATCGGCCGCCGCGAAGGGTGCGGCCGGGGTGGCGCAGCCGTCGCCCTTCGAGGCTCGGCCTGCGGCCGAGCACCTCAAGCGTGACGACTTGCAGTCCGCGATTTTCAGTTTTCCCTGCGCTTAGGAGGACGGAGGAGACGTCGTAATTTTGTCTGTGACACCCTCTTGATATTCGTCACCGACAGGAATATATTCCACCAATCTCGCCTATCGGAGGGGCGTCGACCGGTGACAGCCGAGCGATGGGGCGGGTGCGGTTCCTGCGGGCGGGGCTTGTAACCCCGCTCCCGGGCGGCCTGGGCATCGGTTCGGCCGGCATTATGACCGGTCC
>JBEKRD010000103.1:0-25465 GCA_049519075.1 Xanthobacteraceae bacterium
ATGGGGGTCCAACCGCTCCTGGCGGCAATGAGGGCCTAGTCGAACCCGAAAAATAATCGTGGATTACAGCCGGCCCCCAGGCCACTACGTTCCAGACTTAAGAGCGTTTTGACACGGCCAAGGCCCATAGCGGCGTTCACTGCGGCGCACTGGAATGTCGGCTCTTGGGTGAACAGCGGACGCGGTTGGGTCGCGGTGCGCTGAAGCGCTTGGCCGGCCTGCGCTTGCGCAGCCTGTGAATTACGTCACAGCCACATCGCAGCGGTGATGCGAGCGTGGTTTGCCCCGAGTTCCCTTGGGCGCATTTGAGACTGGCCCGGCTGGCATACGCGCTTGCCGGGCATTTTCTTTTTGCGGCTTGGGAAAAGTTTCTAGGGCGTTTGTTGGGCCCTGGGGCCATCATTTCGAATTCGTGGGGACCGTTGCGGGCCCCTCGAAGCCTTCGCCGCACTGATTAGCTTTCGCACCGCCAAAAGTTCGGGGCTGAGCTCTCTGCGTCGAAACCGAAATTTGGCTGGCTTTTTGACCATGCGGCCGAATATGACGAGTCCCAGGTAGGCCACAAGCAATCCATCGAATTAACGTTACAGCGGTATCAGCCGAGTAGCCCCTCGCGGACCAGCATTGCAGATGAAATGCGGGTGGAGCACGGGCGGCGGGCGCTTGGCGATTAGGGCCGGCCGCGCTTGCCCGGCGCACACTTGAACAGATAGCGGCCGAGGCCGGAGCCCCCACTAGGCTCGGTCACAGCCGCCCGGCTCAAGTTTGCACTGGAGGAGAATGAGTAAGCCGGACTTGATGGCTAGGCGTTTTAGCCTTTGTCGCATTGACGTGGATCAACGCCGCGAAGTGTGAGCTGCGCATGGCCGCTCCGAGCTTGTCGGGTAAGGTTAGGTTAACCTTTGGAGGTCTGAAATTAGCGCACTCGGATTCGCGGAGGGTGAGCGAAATGTTCGAAGTTGCGGAATACAAGCACCCGTTCATTTACGTGAAATGTCGTCGAACCGGCGAGACGTATAAATTTATGGTCGTCCACGACGACGCCTTACCGTACGGTGAGGCGCACTCCGATCAGGCGGATGCTTTTCAGGCCGCCCTCGCGTATTTGTCTTACCGAGAGCGCGCCGCGTAGCCGTCGCATGAGCAGCTTCGCACACAGATCAAAAGGCCGCCCGTGCTCGTACTGGACTCTCCGCCAGCTGGCGGTCGCGATCGCACCTTTCCTTTCGCTTGGCCTGCTAACGAGCGGCGCATATTTATTCATCAGAGATCGCATACCATCTGTCGCTGTCGCACAAGCCGTTCCTGTCGCACAAAGCGATGACGAGATTTATACCGGATCAATCTTGTATACGCCCTACGGTGGCAGAATCTGTCGCCAGATTTTGTTCGACAATCGCACCGGGCGGTCGAGTGACAACAGTTATGTTGATTGTGAGCATGCTGCCTACCGCGGCGCGAGCGACAAGGGTTCCCGCGTGCAGTCCATTAGTTCCTGGTTCCGCCGCTGAAATGCGTCGTTGCGCAGAGCGGTGTAGGCCGGGATCCCGACCATTGCCGCCACCCTATCCCTACGCGCCCCCGCCGCCGCGCCTCGTCCCGCGAGAGCCGCTTCACTGACATCTGCCGCTGCGGTTCATTTTCAAAATAGACGTAAGCGAGTGGCTGCCCATGCGCATCCTTCACGATGATGCTTTCCGTTTGCTCATCGATTGACCAGGGCGGCGGGAAGCGGCGAGGAGCGGGCATATTGTGGAACTTTCCTTCAGTGCATCCAATGAAGTCGCAGAGCGGCAAGGGTCAATACTCCTGACTTGATTCACGAGCCGTGCGAAAGTTAAGATTATGCGCCAGCGAGGGGCGGGGACGTTGAGGGAGCGTCCTATGACTGTATTGTGGCGAACAGCAAATCAGTGTGCGCAGTGTGGCGAAGCAATCATTGCGCCAAATTGGTCCGAATATTTGACCGACCGCCGCGTGCGGCACGCTTGGTCATGCGAAGCCTGCGGCTATGAGTTCCAAAGCACGATTTCCTTCGCCGAGCCAGAGACCCTAGAAGCGGCCTAAATCAATATCCCCTCAGGGCCGATGTTATGACGGCTTCCGGTGTGCTTCGCCGGCGACCATGTCGCGCACAATCTGGATGATGCTGACGGCCTCGCCAGCGGAAGCACCAGTCGGCGCAGCCATGCATTCAGCGGACAACCGTTCTAGTCGTGCCATTGCCTCGCCTTCAGTCAAGACGCCCTTCTCGACCAGTATTTTCAATACTTCGCCGATCAGCAGCACGCTGACGCCGCCGCGGGCAAGCCGAAAGGCTAAGCTATCAGCGTCGGACATTGCGCACTTCCTCTAAGCATCCCCGGATCGCGACCCCTGCAACGTCCGTGCAGACACAACGCAGACACAGACGGGTTTTAGCGCTGAGGCCGATTTAGTTTAAGTTCTTGATTTTATTGGTGAGCCCGGCGGGATTCGAACCCACGACCCCATGATTAAAAGTCACGTGCTCTACCGACTGAGCTACGGGCTCGCCAGGGGCTTGATAGCTTAAACCCGCTCGCGTTTTCCAGCCTTGCCCACGCTTATCCTGCGTGCGCGCGGCGGATCGATGCCGGGTGTCTATAGCAGCGCGGCGGGCTTTGCTAGACTAGACTGATCCGCCGGGTGAGCCGCTGAAATTTAAGGATAGTTTCAATGCCGATCGTCAACCGCGTCGCCGACCTGCACGGCGAAATCACCGCCTGGCGGAGGGATCTGCATGCCCACCCGGAACTCCAATACGACGTTCACCGCACCGCAGGCTCGGTTGCCGAGAAGCTCAAGAGCTTCGGCTGCGACGACGTCGTTCCCGGGATCGGCCGTACCGGAGTGGTCGGCGTCATCCGCGGCCGCAAGCCCGGCAACAAGGTGATCGGGCTGCGCGCCGACATGGATGCGCTCCCGCTCGAGGAGGAAACCGGCCTGCCGTACCAATCGACGGTGCCGGGCAAGATGCATGCCTGCGGCCATGACGGACATACCGCCATGCTGCTCGGCGCCGCCAAATATCTGGCCGAAACCCGCAATTTCGCCGGCACCGCGGTGGTGATCTTTCAGCCGGCGGAGGAGGGCGGCGGCGGCGGGCTCGCCATGGTGAAAGACGGGCTGATTACCCGCTTCGGCATCGAGGAAGTTTACGGCATGCACAATTATCCGGGCATTCCGCTCGGCCAATTCGCCATTCGGCCGGGCGCCATCATGGCGTCAGCCGACCACATCGAGATCGCGATCGAGGGCAAAGGCGGCCATGCGGCGCGGCCGCATTTTGCCGTCGACACCATCCTGGTCGGCGCCCAGATCATCAACCAGCTGCAGTCCATCGTGTCGCGCAATGTCGACCCGCTGGAATCGGCGGTGGTGTCGGTTTGCATGTTCCAGGCCGGCCATACCGACAACGTCATTCCGCAACACGCCAAGCTGCGCGGCACCGCGCGCAGCCTGAAACCGAAGATTCGCGAGCTGCTGCATCAGCGGATCACCGAAGTGGTGGAAGGCACCGCCAAGCTCTACGGCGCCACCGCCAAGGTCACCTATACCTTTGGCTATCCCGTCGTGGTGAACCACGAGCGCGAGACCGATTTTGCCGCTACGGTGGCGCGCGAAATCGCAGGCGCCGACAAGGTCGACACCGACGTGGCGCCGCTGATGGGGGCGGAAGATTTCGCCTATATGCTGCTGGAGCGACCGGGCGCCTTCATTTTCGTCGGCAATGGCGACAGCGCGGGCCTGCACCACCCGGCTTACGACTTCAACGACGAGGTCATACCGCTCGGCACGTCGTATTGGGTGCGGCTGACGGAAACCGCGCTGGCGGGGTGAGGGGCCCGTCGCTCGGGGCTCGTCGCTTTGCGGCGCCCCGGAATGACAGCTATTGCGCCGCTTCGACGTTGTCGGCCGGCAGTTTCGGCGGTTCGGCCATCACTTGAGTGGCCATCATCTGGGTGATGACCTCCTGCGACTGCGGCAACAGCACCGCCGCTTTGGCCGCGATCTTGGCGCCGAGCTTGGCTTCGATGCCGCGCCAATAGCCGAAATTATTAAACCGCGTGCCCTCGATCGTGGCCAGGGCTACGGCGGCGAGGAATGGCAGGCTCTGCACCACCAGCACCCAGGCGAAAATGTTGATCTCGTGGACCTGCTTGTAATTGGTGACGACAAGCGTCATCGCGCCGATCAGAAGGAGTGCGGCAATGACGGCTTCCCAGAACGCCGCATAGTCGGGGCCCTTGCGCGAAGAGCCGCCCTTGGCGGTGCGCAAGAACGGTACGCGCTCCTTGACCACGCCGATGGCGACCGCGCGCGCCACCGTCCATTGCAGCGCCATGGCCGCAAACACCGCGCCCAGCATCTCGCCGGCCGAGGCGCGCACGCGCAGCCGATACAGCGCCACGAAATGCGCGACCGAAACCGTGAATGCGGCGATGATCGGAATAGTGAGGATGCGATCGGGCACCGCAATATTGGCAAACGCGACCACCGGAACCCAGAGGATATTCAGTATTGCCACCGCGACGCCGATCAAATCCGACGCCAGCCAGTTCAGCCAGCCGATGCCGTATTCGCGCTTTTGCTCGGACAGCAGGCCTTCCGCGCCCGGCAGCATGCGCCGCCAATGCTTGCGCAACAGTTGGAATCCGCCGAACGCCCAGCGATGGCGCTGCTTGCGGTAGGCTTCGAAGGTGTCCGGCAGCAATCCGTGGCCGTATCGCCGATTGCTGTAATGGGCAATCCAGCCCTGTTCGAGCATGCAAAGGCCGAGATCGGTATCCTCGACGATGGTATCGCTCGACCAGCCGCCGGCATCTTCGATTGCCGCACGGCGGATCAGGCACATGGTGCCGTGCATGACAATGGCATTGACCTCGTTTCGCTGCACCATGCCGATGTCGAAGAAGCCGGCATATTCGGCGTTCATGGCGAAGTGCATCAGCGAGCGGTCGCCATCGCGGTGGTCCTGCGGCGACTGGATGAAACCGACCCGGGGATCGGCGAACAGCGGCACCAGATCTTTCAGCCAGTCCGCGTCGACGACGTAATCGGCGTCGATGCTGGCGATGATTTCCGCGTCCGGCGCCGTGTGGGCGAGCGCCAGGCGCAAGGCGCCGGCTTTATAGCCGACCAGGTTCTCGACCCTGACCAGTTTGAAACGCTCGCCCAGCGTGCGGCAATGATCTTCGACCGGGCGCCACAGCGCCGGATCGGGGGTGTTGTTGATGACCAGCACGCATTCGAGATTGGGATAGTCGATCCGCGCCAAAGCATCGAGTGTGGCTTTAAGCATCTCCGGCGGTTCGCAACAGGCCGGCACATGGATCGAGACTTTCGGCGCGAAGGCGTCGGGCACGAGCGGCGGTGCGCTGGCAAGCCGCCGCGGCGGACGCCCGAAGGCGATGGCCGCGATCTCGTCGAGCCGCGACAGCCCAATGGCGACCAGGGGCACCAGAAGGACAATGCCCAGCCCCAGCGCGAAGGCCGCACCCGGTACGAAATAATGGCCCTTCCAGAAGGCGACGATGGCGGCGAACCAGGCGCCGACGATATTCGCCGAGGTCGCGAGCATCAGCGCTTGCGGTAGGGTTACGCCGGCGATGGCGAGGATCGGCAGCGACAATAACAAACCGAGCGCAACCGCGAGACCGGCACGTTTGAGATAATCGGGATCGGTGATCGGACCGGTCCAGGAGAATTTGGCCTGGTGCGACGCATCGAACAGTCCCCAATAGGGACCGACGCCGCCCTCCATGGTTTTCCAAGGCTGGTCGATGGCTTCGACGATGTTGTAGTCGATCCCGTAAGCTTCGGCCCGGCTGACAAAATCCCGCACGATCTCGGCCTGCTCGACGCGGCCCGGATCGGAATCGTGGAAATTATAGCCGGCGCTCGGCCAGCCGAACTCGCCAATCACGATACGCTTGCCGGGGAAGGTTTTGCGCAGCTTGTCGTAGGTCTCGATGCTGCTGTCGACCGCCTTGCTGGCGTCGATACCGCCCCAATAGGGCAGGATATGCGCGGCAATGAAATCGACCGACGAGGCGAGTTCCGGATGATCGAGCCAGGCGCTCCAGATATCGCCAGTCGTCACCGGAACCGGGCTCGAACGCTTTACTCGCTGGATGATCTTGATCAGATCATCCACGCTCATGTCGGTGCGCAGCAAGGTCTCGTTGCCGACCACGATCGCGTTGACGTTGCTGTTGTGGCGGGCGAGGTCGAGCGCCGAGCGGATTTCGCGCTCATTGCGATCCTGGTTCTTGTCGATCCAGGCCCCGACGGTGACTTTGAGGCCGAATTCGGCGGCGATTGGCGGTACCAGCTCGGCGCCGCCGGTGGATGAATACAGCCGAATGGCGCGGGTATAGGGCGCGATCGCCTTGAGATCGGCGCGGATTTGTTCTGCCGTCGGCCGCTCCCCGGAATCCGGATGCGACGCATTGGCGAAGGGTGCGTAGGAGACGCTGGCAAGCTGACCGTTGAAATCCGGAGCTTTGCCTTCCGGTCTCAGGAGAGCCCACATCCCGGCATGCACGCACGCTAAAAGCGCGAGCACGGCAGCGACGGTGCGCATGGACTTCTAACCAAATGGGGCGAAACCACACAGGCCCGAACCTGCCCCCAGGTTCGACGATGGTCGTAAGGAACGCTACCTTGCGAGCGGCAAACTTAAGTTAGCCTGGGGCAATGGCAATTTCAAGACAACAACACGCGATCTGTAACGCCGATCAATAAATTTTCGCCGCGCGGGCCGCGTCAACGGGTGGTCGTTGGACTTGGCGCTGCCGCGGCAGGCGCCGGCGTTGCGGCCGGCTGCAAGGTCGGATTGATCCAGCAGGCTTGCACCCGCCCGTTCAAGCTGTCGGCGGCTTTCGGATCGATGGTATTGGCATGCAGCACCAGACAGCGAAACGTCGCCTGGATATGCCCGCTCGGGCAGCCGAAGCGATCGTAAAGGTCGAGATGACGGAAGGCGGTGTCGAGATCGTCGCGCCACAATAGGCTCACGACCCGGCGGCCCAGCCAAACGCATTCCGGATTGCCGGCCGGTCCATTAAGGGCCCGCTGGGCCTCGGCATACTCGTCGACTTTTTGCGCTTCTTTCGCGGCATCGGTAGCCGTTGCGGGTTGCTGTTCCGCGGGCTTGGCGTCGGCGGCCTGGGCCAAAGCTGAAGACATCATTGGACTTGCCGGAGCCACGACCAGGCAGATCGCGACCCACAAGCCGCCGGCGATGCTGAACACTCGATGCAACATGGTTCGCTTGATGTTGGGCTTTAAGTTGAGCCGATGAGAAGGACGTTCCCCGAACGTTTGTAGGCCATTTGCGCGATCCGTTTCCCGACCGCGCTTTCGACCGCTTCAATTATTGGCCGCCACAGTTAATGGCCACCAGAGTTTGTGGCCGGTAGAGCTTCGGCCACTGGTTTTGGCCACCGGATTGCGCCGTGATTGCGGCGGCCGCGCCGAAACTTGCCCCCGAGACATCACCCTAACCGCGTCCGTTTGTCCAGCGCGCCCGATGCCACCCATTTGGTGCAGCCGAGAAGCTTGGCCGGAAAGCTTGGCATCGGGCGCGGCGGAGGCTAATGGCAAGGAGTGCTTCGCCCGCCTGACGGAAAATCTCCAGCTCTTGCGCTTGCGCACTACGCTTTTACCGCGTTTGCGATTGCCGTCGCATGGTGGTGGCTCGGCGCGCCCGTGCAGTTGCCGCCGTCGCCGTTCGCCGCCGACGGCAAGCTTTACTGCGTGTCTTACGCGCCGTTCCGCGGCAGCCAGGATCCGCTGGTGGAGGGAACGCGGGTGTCGGCGGCAGAGATCGACGCGGACCTCGCTCTCTTGTCGCACTACACGAACTGCATTCGGACTTATTCGGTCGACGATGTGCGCGGCGACGCACTGCAGAGCGCGCGGCGCTACGGACTGAAAGTGCTTTATGGCGTCTGGGTTTCCGGCGATGCGGCCAAGACCCGCGCGCAGATCGCCGCCACCGTCGCACTCGCCAAAGAGTTTCCCGACGTCATCCAGGCCGTCGTAGTGGGCAATGAAGTCCTGTTACGCGGCGAAATGACGGCGGCCGACCTGATCGGCTATATCCGGCAGGTCAAATCCCAGGTGTCGATGCCGGTGACCTATGCCGACGTTTGGGAATTCTGGCTGCGCTTTCCCGACGTCCATAACGCGGTGGATTTCGTCACCATTCACATTCTGCCCTATTGGGAGGATTTTCCGATCGCGGCGACGCAGGCGGCGGCGCATGTCGACGCGATACGCAAAAAAGTAGCCGAGGCGTTTCCAAACAAGGAAATCGTCATCGGCGAATTCGGCTGGCCAAGCGGCGGCCGCATGCGCGAGGGCGCGCGGCCGTCGCCGTCGAACCAGGCGCGCGCCATCGAGGAGACTTTGGCGTTGGCGCAGCGCGAGAATTTTCGCCTCAACGTCATCGAAGCCTTCGACCAACCCTGGAAGCGCCAGCTCGAAGGCGCAACGGGCGGCTACTGGGGCATCATCGATCGCGCCACCGGACAGCCGAAATTCAGTTTCGGCGGCAACGTTTCCGATCACCCCCATTGGCTGATGCAGGCGATTGTCGGGATTGCGCTCGAAACCCTGATCTTCGCCGCCGCACGGCTTGGCGGCCGTGGCAAGGACGCGCCGCGGTCGCTATGGCCGCGCATTGCGGCGCTCGCTTTCTTGCCCGCGGTCTTGTTCGGCTGGACGATCGAGACGGTGCCGATCGACAGTTTCGGCGTCGGCGGTTGGCTGCGCTTGCTTGCCTTTGCGGCCGTCGCCGCCGCCGCTCCGATCGCCTGCGCTGCCGCCTGCGCGGCGGGCCGCCGCCCCCCGAGCTTTGCCGCATTGCTGGCACGCACCGCTGAGGCGCGTGACGGCTTGAATATTGCGCTTGGCGGAAGCTTGATCGCGTTGACCTTGCTCTCGGTGGAAACCGCGCTCGGCCTGGTGTTCGACCCGCGCTACCGCGATATCCCGTTCGCGCCGCAGAGCGCGGGCGTCGTCGCCTTCCTCGTGCTGATGATTTCGACCGAGCGCGCAGGCGGTGCACGCGCGGTGGCGGAGACATTGGCCGCAACCGTCGTTGCGGTTTCGGCGGTCTATATCGCTTTCAACGAAACTTTTGCCAATTGGCAGGCGATCTGGCTTTGCACAGGTCTCGTCGGTCTTGCCGTTATTCTGGCGCAGGCGCGGGTCGCGCCAGACTGAGGATCAACAGGCCCGCTGCCAGCGACGAGAGGTCGGCGTTATGCAGAACGACGCCGAAGCCCGCTGCCGCGAGCGCCAAAGCGGCCAGCACAATCGACGGTCGCAGCAAATTAAGCACGGCTGCGACCAGCGCCACGACGCCGAACGCTTCGTGATTGAACAGAACAATGCTGAGCCGGAACGTGCCGCACAGCCAGGTGTTGAGCCCGCCCTGGCAGACAAGTGACATGTTGGTGTTCTCGATTGCCATATAGCGAATATAGAGCGCCTCGCCGACCGCCAGGAATGCGACGATCAGAAGCGCGTTGGTCTGAAGCGGAGTCGGTCGAAAAAGCGGGCGATGCATGGCGCCTGATTGTTTGGGCTACGGCGATTGCACTGCGAGCCAGACCACAGCGGCCTTGAATACGCAAGATTGCGAATTTTCTCGAACATCGTTGCGCCGAGCGGTGGCCGCTGTATCGGCCAAAACTTCAGCGCAGCGCCAGCCGCTGACCGTCGAACATTGTCGGCTGACAGAACAGGCCGAACTGCGCGAGCGCCGTGCATAATTGCTCGGCCGTGTTCGCCTCGGCGAACGGTCCGGCCACCAGCCGCAACTCGACCCGGTTGGCGTGGGCGAATTCTCGAACGCTGATAATCGGCTGCAGCCCTTCGAACAATTGCGGGTGGGCTGAGCGCATGGCCAGCCACCGCAGTCGCAGCGCCTGGATGGTCAGGCCGCTGCCGATGTCGACGCCATAGGCCATCTCCGGCGCTGCCGGTGCCACAGGGTCGGGCGGCGCTTGGATCGCGGCCGGCGCGGCGATGGGCGGCAGCGGCGGTGTTGGAACGGACAACAGCGCCACAGACGCGGTCGCGGTGCCGGTAATGGTCGGCCCGTCCTCGGCGCGTCGCGCCGCACCGACCGCCTCGATCTGTTTGCTGACCGAGCCGGTGACATCGTCCAAATTGTGCTCGACGGCAGCGAGACGGGCCTTCACGCGTTCATCATCCGCGGCAAGGCCGCGTACGGCCTCGGCCAGGCGCTCCGTCTCGACCGGCGCGGTGTCGGTCCGAGCGGTGGCGACCTGCGCATTGCCGCCGCGCGGCACACCGGCCAGCCGCTGGGTTCCGACTTCGCCCCGGCTCGACAGCACGGCGATCAGCAAGGCGCCGGCCGCACACGCGCCCCAAAGCGCCGCATAGCGAAGCCTCTGCATGGTGAAAGACTTCGTCGCCGCGGATTTTGGGGCGGTTTCCTTGATAATTTGCGCTCTCACACCCTGCGCAAGATCCACCATGTTGCGCACCGGCAGGCTCCCTCCGACGAATCAGTGCTAAAAACCTAGCAGATTCTGTCATTTCGGACTTGAGATTGACCGCCGGTTTCCGCTTTTCGGGATCATGCTCTAAGACAGCGCCGCGGAGGTTGCGATGACGCCTCGAAGCTGCCTTGCGATCGTACTCGCAGCCGGCGAGGGCACCCGCATGCGTTCGGCTCGGCCGAAGGTCTTGCACCAGGTCGCCGGCCAATCGCTGCTGGCCCATGTGCTCGCCGCGGTCGGCAAGTCCGGCGTCACGGCGACTGCGGTGGTCATCGGTCCGGGCCAGGACGCGGTCGGGGATGAGGTCACGCGGGCATGTCCCGACGCCGCAATCTTTGTGCAGCACGAACGGCGTGGCACCGCACATGCGGTGCTCGCCGCCAAAGCGGCCATTGCCCGGCAGCCCGACGCTATTCTTGTGCTCTATGGCGACACGCCGCTGATCCGACCGGCGACGCTGGAACGGCTGTGCGCGGCGCTCGCCGAAGGTGCTGCGATCGCCGTGCTCGGCTTCCGCCCGGCCGATCCGGCGGGTTATGGCCGCCTCATCATGGCGGGCGACGAACTTGTCGCCATTCGCGAGGAGGCCGATGCGAGCGCCGGCGAGCGGAAAATCGATCTCTGCAATGGCGGCATCATGGCGCTGGCGGGCGCGAGCGCGCTTGCCATCCTGGAGCGGATCGGCAACCACAATCGCAAGGGCGAATTCTATCTGACCGATGCGGTCGAGATCGCGCGCAGCATGGCGCTTCGCTGTGTGGCGATCGAAATCGAGGAGGACGACGTGCGCGGCATCAACACCAAGAGCCAGCTCGCCGAGGCGGAAACCGTGGCGCAGCAACGTCTGCGTCAGGCGGCCCTCGAAGCCGGCGTCACGCTCATCGCGCCGGACACTGTGCATCTTTGCCCCGACACTAAATTCGGCCGCGACGTCGTGGTCGAGCCCTATGTGGTGTTCGGCGAAAAGGTGACGGTGGAAGACGGCGCGGTCATCCACTCCTTCTCACATCTGGTCGGCGCGCATGTCGGCAAGGGCGTTTCGGTTGGACCGTTTGCGCGGTTGCGGCCGGGCACGCAGCTTGGCGAGGGTTCGCGCATCGGCAATTTCGTCGAGATCAAGGCGGCGGTGATCGAAGCCGGCGCCAAGGCGAATCATTTAAGCTATATTGGCGACGCGTCGGTCGGCGCCAACGCCAATATCGGGGCCGGCACCATCACCTGCAATTATGACGGCAGCGACAAGCATCGCACCGCGATCGGCAAAGATGCCTTCATCGGCTCGAACTCGGCGCTGGTGGCCCCGGTCGAAATCGGCGACGGCGCCTATATTGCCTCCGGATCGGTGATTACCGCCAATGTGCCGGCCCACGCTTTGGCGCTGGCGCGTGCCCGGCAAGTCATTAAGGAAGGTTGGGCGGCGCGCTTGCGCGGACTGAAATCGCTCGGCAAAAAGAAGGCGCGTTCGCGCGATTGAGCGCAAACGCCCGCGCCGAATGTGTCATGGAACGCAACGTTATTTGATTTCTGGCTTAAGGATTGTTGCGCTTTAACGGTTAATGGCTCGGCGGGGTTTGGCCGCTGCACGGGTTGAGGAGAGCATCCACACGGATGTGCGGCATTATCGGTATCATCGGGAGTGAGCCGGCGGCGCCGCAGCTCATCGACGCACTCAAGCGTCTGGAATATCGCGGCTACGATTCCGCGGGCGTCGCCACGCTCGAACACGGCGCGCTGACGCGGCGGCGCGCCGAGGGCAAGCTGAAGAACCTCGAGCTGAGGCTTGCGCTCGAGCCGCTGGCGGGCACGATCGGCATCGGCCACACCCGCTGGGCGACGCACGGCCGGCCGACCGAAAACAATGCGCATCCGCACGCGACGGAAAGAGTGGCGGTCGTGCATAACGGCATCATCGAGAATTTCAGCGAGCTGCGCCGCGAGCTCGAAGCCAAGGGCGTTAAATTCGCCACCGATACCGACACCGAAGTGATCGCGCATCTCGTCTCGGAGGAGATGAAACGCGGCGCCTCGCCGATTGCCGCGGTCAAGGCGGCGCTGCCGCGATTGCGCGGCGCCTTCGCGCTCGCATTTCTATTTGCCGGTGAGGACGATCTGTTGATCGGTGCGAGGCGCGGCTCGCCGCTCGCGATCGGCTTCGGCGACGGCGCGATGTATGTCGGCTCCGACGCCATTGCGCTTGCGCCCTTCACCGACACCGTCAGTTATCTGGAGGACGGCGATTGGGTAATCGTGCGCCGCGACGGCGCCGAAATCCACGACGGCTCGGGCAACATCGTGCATCGCGCCGTACTCAAATCGCAAGCCTCGGTGATGCTGATCGACAAGGGCAATCATCGCCATTTCATGGCAAAGGAAATTTTCGAACAGCCCGAGGTGGTCGGCCATACGCTTGCCAATTACGTCATCATGGCCGCCGAACAAGTCGTGTTGCCGATGCGGCTGCCGTTCGACTTCCGGGCGCTCAAGCGGATATCGATTGCGGCCTGCGGCACGGCCTATTACGCCGGCATGGTGGCGCGGTACTGGTTCGAACGCTTCGCGCATTTGCCGGTCGAGGTCGATATCGCGTCCGAGTTCCGCTACCGCGACGTGCCGCTCGCTCCCGGCAATCTCGCGATTGTCGTGTCGCAGTCGGGCGAGACCGCCGATACTTTGGCGTCGCTGCGCTATGCGCGCACGCATGGTCAGCACGTTCTTTCGGTGGTCAACGTGCCGAGTTCGAGCATTGCCCGCGAAAGCGATGTCGTCATGCCGACGCTGGCGGGCCCTGAGATCGGCGTCGCGTCCACCAAGGCCTTTACCTGTCAATTGGCGGCGCTTGCGGCTCTTGCGATCGCCGCCGGCCGCGCTCGCGGTGTGCTGACCGAGGCCGACGAGAAGACGCTAGTCCACGCGCTGATCGAGGTGCCGCGCCACCTCAACGAGGCTTTGGCGCTCGAACCGCAGATCGAAGTGTTAGCGCGCGATCTGGCAAAATCTCGCGACGTGCTCTACCTCGGCCGCGGCACGAGCTATCCGCTGGCGCTCGAAGGCGCGCTGAAGCTGAAGGAAATCTCCTATATCCACGCCGAAGGCTATGCGGCTGGCGAACTCAAACACGGCCCGATCGCGCTGATCGACGAGAACATGCCGGTGATCGTGATCGCGCCGCACGACAAAGTGTTCGAAAAGACCGTGTCGAACATGCAGGAAGTCGCCGCGCGTGGCGGCCGGCTCATCCTGATGACCGACGCCGAGGGTGCGCGCTCAGCCGACGTGCAGTCGATGATGACGCTGACCTTGCCGACGGTGCACCCGGCCATGGCGCCGCTGATCTATGCGGTTCCGGTGCAACTGCTCGCCTATCACACCGCCGTCATCATGGGCACCGACGTCGATCAGCCGCGCAATCTCGCCAAATCCGTTACCGTGGAATAATTCGGTGGCGGTGGAATGAGCGTGCGCGGTCGTCGCGGCAGTGCCATTTCCGTCCCACATCCTATATATTGCCGATCGCAGGGCTAAAGCGGATCGATGTCGAACGAACAGAACGCGGGACCGGCCGTGACCCCGGGCAAGACGACAAGCATGATGGGCCGCATCCGCAATTACTTTCTGACTGGATTGGTCGTCGCCGGGCCGGGCGCGGTGACACTGTGGCTGATCTGGTGGTTCGTGACGACCGTCGATGCTCTGGTGCGGCCGCTTTTTCCGATAGCCTATCGGCCCGAAACCTATCTGCCGGTCAATATTCCGGGCCTCGGCCTGATCATCGTCTTTCTCGCGCTCACGCTGCTCGGATTCCTGACCGCCAATCTGCTCGGCCGCAAGCTCGTCGACTTTGGCGAGAGCTTGCTCAATCTGATGCCGATCGTGCGGCCGATCTACCGCACCACCAAGCAGATATTTCAGACCTTGTTTTCCAAATCGGAATCGAGCTTCCGCGGCGTCGGCCTGGTCGAATTTCCGTCGCCAGGCATGTGGTCGCTGGTATTTCTGACCCAGCCGCCGGTAGGCCAAATCTCCGCGCGGCTGCCCCCGGCCGAACATGTCTCAGCCTTCATGCCGTGCACACCGAACCCGACGACCGGCTTCTTCTTCTATGTGCCGCAGCGCGACATCATCGAACTCGACATCAGCGTCGAGCAGGCGATGACGGTGATCATGTCGGCCGGCATCGTACAGCCCGGCGGCGACGCTCCGAGCCAGGGCAGGCTTGCCGCGCTGGCCGAAACCGCGCGCGCCGCACAAGCCGCGCGGAAAACTGAGCCTTCCGCGGCGCAATGAACCGGAGTGCCACCCCGACCGACTAACAATTATCCTTGCGCGACAATGTCGGGGGCGACCATGAATTTCGTAGAGGCGATCCGCGCGGGCTTTTCCAATTACCTGAACTTCAAGAAGCGCGCCTGTCGTTCCGAATTTTGGTATTGGCAGTTGTTTATCGTGCTCGCCGGCCTGGTCGCGGAACTGTTCGACTATGGCACGGGCCTTCGCAGTGCGCCGTTTGCGACGCTGTTTGGCCTCGCCACGCTGATCCCCGCCATCGCCGTTTCGGCGCGCAGGCTGCATGATACCGACCGCAGCGGCTGGTGGCTGTTGCTGGTTCTGGTGCCATTCTTCGGCACGCTCCTGCTGATCGTGTGGTGGTGCATGCGGGGCACGACTGGCTACAATAGGTTCGGCGCCGATTATTTTCGCCCCGGCGGCTACGCTACCCGGCGCCCAGCAGCCTGATCGCCTCGTCGCGCGCGAACAGATAGAGCAATTGCCGCAGCGCGTCGCCGCGCGCCGAATTAAGTTTTGGGTCCCGCGCGAGCACAAGCGCGGCGTCGTCGCGAGCCGCCGGCAACAGTTTGCCGTGAACATCAAGGCGGGCGATGCGGAAGCCGGGCATGCCGCTTTGCCGGGTGCCGAGCACGTCGCCTTCGCCGCGCAGTTTTAAATCCTCCTCGGCGATGCGGAAGCCGTCGTCGGTCTCGCGCAACACGGCAAGTCGCGCCTTGGCGGTCACGCCGAGCGGCGCGCGGTAGAGCAGGAGACAGATCGACCGTTCGGCGCCGCGGCCGACCCGGCCGCGCAATTGATGCAATTGAGCGAGCCCAAAGCGTTCGGCGTGCTCGATCACCATGACGCTCGCCTCCGGCACGTCGACGCCGACTTCGATCACCGTGGTCGCCACCAAAAGCCTGGTTTCGCCCCTGCCGAAGCGCCCCATGGCGCGATCCTTGTCGGCACCGCTCATGCGGCCGTGGACAATGTCGACGGTTTCGCCGAAACGCTGCTGCAGGTGCTGATGGCGCTCCTCGGCGGCGGCAAGGTCAACGCTTTCGGATTCCTCGACCAGCGGGCAGACCCAGTAGACGCGCCGGCCTTCGTCGAGCGCCCGCGCCACCGCGTCGATCACTTCATCGAGACGCGTCAGCGGAACGGCGCGGGTATCGATCTTCTGCCGGCCGGCCGGCTTCTCGCGCAGCTCAGAGACATCCATGTCGCCGAAATAGGTCAGCACCAGCGTGCGCGGGATTGGGGTTGCGGTGAGCACCAAGAGATCGACCGCCTCGCCTTTGCGCGCCAGGGCAAGCCGTTGATGAACGCCAAAGCGGTGCTGCTCGTCGACGACGGCCAAAGCCAGATCGCGAAACGCTACTACCTCGTCCTGGAATAGCGCGTGGGTGCCGAGAATAAGATCGATGTCGCCCGCGGCAAGCGCGCTTAAGATTTCGCTCCGCTCGCGGCCGCGGTCGCGGCCGGTGAGAATGGCAACGCGGATGCCGGCTGACGCCGCGAGCTGCGCAATCGTAGCAAAATGCTGCCGCGCCAAAATCTCGGTCGGCGCCATGAAGGCGGCCTGGCGACCGGCCTCGATCACATGGGCCGCCGCGATCAGCGCGACCACGGTCTTGCCCGAGCCGACGTCGCCATGCAGTAGCCGCAACATGCGCTGCGGCTGCGCCAGATCGGCCGTGATGTCGCTGACGGCACGCTGTTGCGACGGTGTCAGCGAGTAGGGGAGCGCCGCGATGATGCGGTCGCGCAGCCTGCCTTCGGCCGAGCTGCCGCGGCCGGCGCGGGTGCGCATATGCGCGCGCAAGAGCGCCAGCGCCAGCTGGCTCGCCAGCAATTCGTCGTAAGCCAGCCGCGACCAGGCGGCGCTTTCCGGGGTGATGTCCTCGGGCGCGGCGGGGCGATGCAGGGTCGCGAGCGCCGCGGCAAAACTCGGATAGGCGTTCTTCGTCAGCCAGGCCGGGTCCTGCCATTCCGGCAGCGCCGGCAGGCGGTCGAGCGCGAGATCCAGCGCCTTGCGCACTTGGTTCGGATGCAGGCCCTCGGTCAGCGGATAGACCGGATCGATCAGCGGCAGCCGGGCGAAGCCCGCGGCATCGACCACCCGGTCGGGATGCAGCATCTGCAAATGGCCGTCGTAGAGCGTCGCGATGCCCGACACGTAACGCAGCGCACCTTCGGGGAATAGCTTCTCCAGGTAATCTCGCCGCGCATTGAAATAGGTGATGGTCAGCGTGTTGGTGTCGTCGCTGGCATCGATATTGTAGGGCGCGCGCGGCCGGTTCGACGGCGGCAGCCGGTGCCGGTCGACGGTGACCGCGACCGTGACCACTGTGTCGGGCGTCACGTCGCTGAGCTTGGGCTGATTGCGGCGGTCGACGAATCCGATCGGCAGGTGGAACAACAAATCGATGACGCGCGGCGGCTCGCCGTCACGGCCGATCAGGCGGGCAAACAGCTTTTCGAGCTTCGGCCCGATTCCGGGCAGGGCCGAGAGCGACGCAAAAAGCGGATTGAGCACATTCGGCCGCATCGAAATCCCGCTGACATTCGGCGCGTCGCTCTCTATATACCGGTCGCCCGGCCGCGTCCGGGCTTTCGGCGTTCGGCGACGCGATGCATGTGGATGCAATTGGGGGCGGAAATGACAGAACGATCGAGCGAAGGACTGGATGTTCGCCGCCGCAAGCTCCTGTTTCGGGCCTGGCGGCGCGGCGTGCGCGAAATGGACCTGATCGTCGGCCGCTATGCCGACGTCTATATCGACAAATTCGACGAGCCCGGGCTCGACGATTTCGAACGGCTGATCGAAGTGCCGAATTCCGATCTCTATTCCTGGGTGGTCGGCGGCGAAAGCGTTCCGGCCGCCTTCGACACTACGGTGCTGCGCAACCTCATCAGCTTTCATAACAGCCAGCATAATTTGGCCGAGGCCAAAACGTGACAGTGCAAGGCCCCCGGCAGGTTCCGGGATTGACGAAATCCGGATCGACGAAATCTCCCGCGCTGCGGCTGGCGCCCGGCCGGCCGTTGACATTGACCGGCATTGCCGACGGCGCCGAAGGCTTGGTGCTTGCCGACTTGGCTCGCGCGGTGGCGGCTGGCGCAAACCCGCCGCCGATCAGCGTCGCGGTCATCTGCCGCGACGGCCAGCGCATGGCGACGCTGTCGCGTGCGCTCGGCTTCTTCGCGCCCGATATCGAGGTGCTGGAATTCCCGGCCTGGGATTGCCTGCCTTACGACCGGGTGTCGCCGCATGCCGGCATGGTGGCGCAGCGCATGATGACGCTGGCGCGGCTGGCGCGCGTCAAAGGGCGCGAACATCCGGCGGTGCTGCTGACCAGCGTCAATGCGGTGCTGCAGCGCGTGCCGGCGCGCGATCTCCTCGCCAAGCAATCGCTGTCCGCTGCGCCCGGCAACATGCTCTCGCTCTCCGGCGTCACCGCCTGGCTCGAGCTCAACGGCTTTAATCGCGCCTCGACTGTTCGTGAAGCGGGAGATTATGCAGTACGCGGCGGGATCGTCGATCTGTTCGCGCCCGGCATGGACGCGCCGGTGCGGCTCGACTTTTTCGGCGACACGCTGGAATCGATCAGAAGTTTTGATCCGGAAACCCAGCGCACTTATGTCGATCTGCGCGCACTTGATCTGGTGCCGATGGCGGAGTTTCAACTCACCTCCGACACCATCCGGCTGTTCCGCACCGGCTATGTCGCGGCCTTCGGCGCGGCGGCTCCCGACGACATGCTCTACGAGGCAGTGAGCGAAGGCCGCCGTCACGCCGGCATGGAGCATTGGCTACCGCTGTTTCACCGGCAGATGGAAACGCTGTTCGACTATATCGAGCAGAGCCCGATTGCGCTTGAGCCGCTGGCCGAGGAAGCGGCGCATGAGCGGCTGGCGCAGATCACCGATTATTACGAAGCGCGCAAGGAAGCGCTCGAGCATGATACCGGCGCGCTCTATAAGCCGCTGCCGCCCGACCGGCTTTATCTGACCGACGGCGAATGGCACGCCCGGCTCGGCAAGGCTGCGCTGGCGCGGCTGACGCCGTTCTCGGCGCCCGACGAGGGCAGCGAAATCATCGACATCGGCGCGCATGCCGGCCACAATTTTTCCGCCGAGAGGAACACGCCCGGCGCCAATGTGTTCGAAGCGCTGACCAAACACGTCACCGCGCTCCAGGCTTCAGGCAAGCGCGTTCTGCTGGCGCTGTGGAGCGAAGGCTCGCGCGAGCGCATGGCGCATGTCGTCGCCGAGCACGGGCTGCATAATCTTACCCCGGTGGCGTCGTGGCCGCAGGCGCTGGCTTTGCCGCCGCATCAGATCGCTCTTGCCGTGCTCGGCATCGAGACCGGTTTTGAGACGGCGGATTTCGCTTTCGTCACCGAGGTCGACATTTTGGGCGAGCGCCTGGTGCGGGCGCGGCGGCAATCCAAGCGCGCCGATAATTTCATCGCCGAAGTGACGAGCCTCTCCGCCGGCGATCTCGTCGTCCATGTCGATCATGGCATCGGACGCTTCATCGGGCTTCGCGCCATTGAGGCCGCGGGCGCGCCGCACGACTGCCTCGAACTGCATTATGCCGGCGGCGACAAATTGTTCCTGCCGGTTGAGAACATCGAGCTCCTGTCGCGCTACGGCTCCGACGAAGCCGGCGCCGAGCTCGACCGGCTCGGCTCGGGCGCCTGGCAGGCGCGCAAGTCGCGGATGAAAAACCGCATCCGCGAGATCGCGAGCGAACTGATCAAGGTCGCCGCCGAGCGGCAATTGCGCGAGGCGCCGCGGCTATCGGTCGGGACCGGGCTCTATGACGAATTCTGCGCCAGATTTCCTTATGAGGAGACCGACGACCAATTGGCGGCGATTGACGCCGTGCTCAAGGATCTGTCCTCCGGCCGGCCGATGGACCGGCTGATCTGCGGCGATGTCGGTTTCGGCAAGACCGAAGTGGCGCTGCGCGCGGCCTTCACGGCGGCGATGAACGGCAAGCAGGTCGCGGTGGTGGTGCCGACGACGCTGTTGGCGCGCCAGCACATGAAAACCTTTTCCGACCGGCTGCGCGATTATCCAATGCAGCTTGCACAAGCCTCGCGGCTGGTGTCGGCCAAGGAGCTTGCCGCGACCAAACAAGGCCTCGCCGATGGCTCGATCGACATCGTCGTCGGCACCCATGCGCTCCTTGGCAAGGCGATCAAGTTCAAGGATCTCGGGCTGATCGTGGTCGACGAGGAGCAGCATTTCGGCGTCGCGCATAAGGAAAAGCTCAAGCAGATGCGCGCCGAGGTGCATGTGCTGACGCTGACCGCAACGCCGATCCCGCGCACGCTGCAACTCGCGCTGTCAGGCGTGCGCGAAATGTCGATCATCGCCACGCCTCCCGTCGATCGGCTCGCGGTGCGCACTTTCGTGTCGCCATTCGATCCGGTCATGGTGCGCGAGGCGCTCCTGCGCGAGCGCTATCGGGGCGGACAAGCGTTCTATGTCTGCCCGCGCATCGAGGACTTGGCCGACGCCAAGTCCTTCCTCGACAAGAACGTGCCGGAGGTCCGCGTCACGGTGGCGCACGGCCAGATGCCGCCGACCGTGCTCGAAGACATCATGGCCGCCTTCTACGACGGCAAATACGACGTGCTGTTGTCGACCACCATCATCGAATCCGGCCTCGATATCCCCAACGCGAATACGCTCATTGTTCATCGCGCCGACCGCTTCGGCCTGTCGCAGATCTATCAGCTGCGCGGCCGCGTCGGTCGCGCCAAGCTGCGCGCCTATGCGTTGCTCACGCTGCCGGCCGCCAAAAAAATCACGCCGCAGGCCGAGCGCCGGCTAAAGGTGCTGCAATCGCTCGACACGCTCGGCGCCGGTTTTCAACTCGCCTCGCACGATCTCGACATCCGCGGCGCCGGCAATCTGCTAGGCGACGAGCAATCCGGCCACATCAAAGAGGTCGGTTTCGAGCTTTATCAGCAGATGCTGGAGGAGGCCGTCGTCTCCATGAAGGCCGGCATTTTGGCGCCGGTCGCCGACAAATGGTCGCCGCAGATCACCATCGGCACCGCCGTGCTGATCCCCGAAGACTATGTCGCCGATCTACCGGTGCGGCTTGCGCTCTACCGCAGGCTTGCCGAGATCGAGGACGAGCGCGACATCGAGGCCTTTGCCGCGGAGCTCGTCGACCGCTTCGGCAAGCTGCCGGAGGAAGTCGAATATCTCCTCCAGATCGTCGCCATCAAATCGCTGTGCCGCCGCGCCAATGTCGAGCGCATCGAAGTCGGCCCCAAGGGCGCGGTGCTCGCCTTCCGCGATAATATTTTTTCGAACCCCGAAGGCCTGATCAAATACATCGCCAAGCACCCCGAAGGCGCCCGCGTGCGGCCGGATATGAAAGTGGTGTTCTTCGACGAATGGGGGGAGGCGCCGGAGCGGCTCAAGGGGGCGGCTGGGATTTTGCGGACGCTAGTCGGGATTGCGGAGCAGGGGGCGAAAGCGGCGTAGAAAAATCATCCGCCGGGTCTGTTGTTTGGGGACGCAACTCGCTGGGCTAGAAGTTCGCGCCAAGCTGGCGTAGCCATTGTAGGTTTGCCTCAATCCGATCCTTTTCGTATGTCAGTGCGCTAATGAACGAATCTAAGTGAATTGATGACGGCACGTAAGCAACAACAATTTTCATCTCATATCCCATTGCTTCCATTACGGTGTTGTACGGGGAGCAGCTAGTTCTGTACGTGTGTGCATTATCAAGTGTTAGGTGGAAGTCGCTGTCCTCGCGCATTACTTGAGCTGCGAGCCTTCTGCGCAATAGCAGATTGTTCAGCTCGTCCTCCGACTCCTTCCCTGTCGGAAATATCAACGCGTAGCGTCGTGAGAATAATATCCCCTCAAGTTGTCGTAATCCCTCTGAGTTGAACCGTGGATCTGGAAATTCATCACGGTCGATACGCCGTTTCCAATTAGAGAAATGGTCCATGACTTCGAGGTAGCTTGCATTACTGTAGAAGGAATAGCTAGAGCCTCTGGTGCTCGGCGATAGCTCGTCTGGGTGAGCGGGTGCTTCTTGGAAATGTTTTGTGTTTTGAACGGCCGTCAGAAAGACGGCCTGCCTGCCGATTATTTCTTCTTGTAGTGGGAAGCGTTGGGCGATGATCGTGTCGGCGTCTTTCATGCACTGTTGGTGATTGGAAATATAGCCGCCGCCGACTGACAGAAGGACTACAGAGAGCAGCCATAGAACAAAGCCGCTATTGAGGAGTTCCCAAAAGGTCCTCCGTTTCGGCTTCTCGACCGCTGCCAGTAGACGTGCCTGGAACTCGCGCTCACGCTTTTGACGCAGGAATTCATTGTCGCGCATACCGAGCCCTCTCCCGTAAAAATTGCAGGAAGGTTGGCTATTTTCAAGCCAAGCGAGCGTAGCCCGGATTGAGTGAAACGAAATCCGGGATCAACCTCACGCCTCCCCCGGATTTCGCTATCGCTCAATCCGGGCTACGGGGCTGCTCCGGGTCAGGAACGCGCAACGACCGGAACGTAACCGAATAACGCAGCTCCTCCACCGCCGGAATGCTGTGCTCCCATTCCTCGCGCGACGGCCCGCGCATCAGATAAACCGAGCGGCGGTCAAGCCGCGTGACGGCGCGCTCCCAGCTGGCGCCGCGTTTCCTGCGCAGCCGGAATGTGCAGGGCGATAACAGCGAGATGCCGATCACGTCGTCGTAATGCGGCCGGTCGCGATGCCAGCCGATCGCCGTGCCGGGACGATATTCGGTGATGAGCGCATGCGCCAAGCGGTCCGGCGCAAGCCCGGCGAAGGCTGCGGCGCGCTCGCGCAGCGGCTCAAGGAACGGCGGCATCGGGTCGGCTTTCTTCAACCCGCCGCCATTGAAATCGTAGCGCAAGCCGAATGACACCACGCGGCGCTTACCGAGGAAACCGCGAAACTCGAATTCCTTGAACGGCAGATCGGCGAAGGCGGCAACGAGGCGCGCTTCCTCGGTAGCGTCGATCAGGCCCGGCGCATAGCGAAAGCCGGCCGGCATCGACGACGGCTCGACCGGCATCGATCCTGGCCCAAAGAGCGCGAGTTGTTCGTGTTTCATGTCTGCATGCCGGCTTGGACTGCGCAGATAGGGACGGGGAGCCGGATGCGCAAATGTAGGAAACCGCGGGCTCCCTCCGGGCCTTGGCCTGGCGAACCGGCCCCCGTGTGACCTTCGGTTCGGCCAACCGAAAATCACACGATCTCCTTATTTCCGGCGCGACCGCGTCTCAAACGGCTGTTTGAATTTCAATCGGGCGTTTAAGAACGCGCCGAGGCGCGCGTCATGAGGTACCCCCATGTTGGTCATGCAGAATTCAACCCGTCCCGCCGGCGGCTCGATCAACGCCGGGCCGGCCTGTCCGAGTTGCGGGCGATCGATGCATTTGGCGCGCATGGCGCCGCGGCCAGACGGGCTCTCGGAACTGCGCGTCTACCGCTGCGGCGAATGCGGCGTGTCGCTGGCTGAAGCGGCCGACGACGGCGCGGCGCCCAGCCGAAGAAGCGCGTAGCGCGAGACGGGCGTCCGTTCCGCGTTCGCCATGGCCGTCGCACCCGCGGCCCAGCTGCCATTGCAAGGCGTAAGCGACGCCCCACGCTCGCTCCGCGCCGGGCATCCGCGGCGATGCATAAAATTTTCAGCATCTGCCGCACGGCTGGTTCATCGCTCTGGCTTATCAATAGTGGCGCCATTCAAGGGTCGTTGCATCGGACGGGGTGTTCGGCGCGGCGGCTATCTACCCTGGGGTAATTCCGTGGCCACCACACGCAGCATCAAGCCGCGACGCAGAGCCGGGCGAACCGGCGCTTCCAACAACCTCCCTTATGTCGCCTGCGTGGTTCTCGGCTTTGCCTGGCTCTTGATCCACTTCCGCAATGAAATCCCCGCCTTCGGATTCGATCCGTCGGCGTTCTTTCGGCACCAGGCCGAGGCCGCCCCGCAAGAGGCCAAATCCGATCTGCAGACCGGTTCGATCCTGCTTGAGCCCGCCGACGGCAAGATCTGCCGCCAGCGCCTGATCGACAACGCAACCTGGCAAATTCGCGATAACGGATATGTCGATTGCAGGGCAGCGAGCGCGCAAAATAAACAATCGTGGCACCAAGAGCGCACCAACGCCATTCGCAATTCGTTCGTCCATGAGTGAGCGACCGTTGCGGTAATGCTGCGGTTTTCTCGACATCGCCGAGCACCCCGAAGGCGCCTGGGAGTGGCCGGATATGAAGGTGCTGTTCTTCGATGAAGGGGGGAGCCCTTGTCATCTCGGATGAATAAAATTGTCGACAAATGTCGCGCAGATATTTTATCGCCTTCGATTACAACTTTACGCGCAATTCGAGGCATGTCGCCTGAGACCGCGTCATCCGGCGTGGGCGCCATCCACATTGGAGCAAATCCGTGCACGCCAGCCGCAGGATCGGACTTCGGAGCAGCGCCTCGCGCACCAACTCCTTTAACAACCTCGCTTATGTCGCCTGCGTGGTTCTCAGCTTTTCATGGCTGCTGATCCACTTCCGATACGAGATTCCCGCATTTACATTCGATCTGTCTTCGGCTTTTGCGCATCAAGACTCGGCCTCCCCGCAAGAGGCCAATACCGGTCTGCAGACCGGTTCGATCCTGCTGTTGCCGTTTTCCGGCAATACCTGCCGCCAGCGCCTGATCGACAACGCAACATGGCGAATTCGCGATAACGGATTGGTCGATTGCGCGGCTGCGACGGCGCAGAATACGGAATCATGGCGGCAACGCACGACCGCCATCCGCAATGCGTTCCTCCACGATTGACGGCCAATCCATGCGGCAGGGCCGCGGTCAAAGCGGCCTACGGTTTCCGCAAATTAGCATTTTACCCGCAATCGCGTTTCCCTCGGCGCAACGGATTCGGACTAAAGTTATTTTCGTCAAATTGCAGGTTGCGGAGGCTCATCATGAACGAGCGCCGGTGTGTGCCGAGAACCAAGGTCTTCAGGGGCGCCAAGGCCGTTCTGCCCGGCCGCGCGCCGATCAGCTGTATCGTGCGCAATCTGAGCACGCGGGGCGCGGGCTTGCAGCTTGCCAATAGCGGCGAGCTGCCGCCCGAATTCGATCTCACTTTGGATACCGGGCTAAAACTGCGCAATTGCCGGATCGCCTGGCGCACCCAGACCAGCGTCGGCGTGTCGTTTACGCCGCCGGTGTAGCGCCGCGATTTTGGCTTCGGCCGCGGCGATGACGATCCCGCCGGCTCAGCCCGGCGGCTTTTTCTCAGGCGTCGCGGGCTTAGCAGGCGGAGCCGCCGGATGTGGCGCCGGCGCGATCGGATGCGGCGCCGCGGCCGCATGCACCGGCGGCGGAGCAACAGGCTTCGGCGGCGGCGCCAATTGCGGCCTGGCTTCGGGCGGCGGCAATTTTGCTTCGCTGGCCGGCGGCTTGCCTTCGGGCAGGCGCGGCTTTTCTTCCGCGTTCAGAGGCTTTGCTTCGGTATTTGCCGCCTTTGGTTCGGTCATAGAGGGTTTGGTTTCGCTCCTCAGCGGTGTTGCTTCCGTGTTCAGCGGCTTCGCTTCGTTCAACGGCTTGGCTTCGTTCAGTGGCTTGGCTTCG
>JBEKRD010000104.1:0-16032 GCA_049519075.1 Xanthobacteraceae bacterium
GGTCGCATGCTCATGAGACTGAGGGGGGGCGATGACAAATTAACACAGCACGCGTTGCGCGCCGCCCGAGAACTGGAGCGTCAGGCCGGTATGATTACGACAATTAGAACCCATAGAGTTTAGCAAGCGTAGGGTGGCAAAGCGAAGCGTGCCCACCGCTGACTGCAGTTCGCGGTGACCTTGAGGTGGGCACGGCGCTCCGCGCCTTTGCCCACGGCCTATCCCGCGCTTCACCTCCCTCACGCCTCCACCCGAAACACCGCCTTCCCCCCGATACGCCGGTCGCGCAACTCCTCGGCGACGCGCGCGATGTCGCGCCAGTTGCGCTCCGGCCCGGTGTGAGGGGTGAGCGACTTGTCGACGACCAGCGCCACCAGCAATGCAAGATCCGGCGCAAACGCTTCCTCCGGCCCCGACGTGAACGAGAAGAAACTCTGCAAGCGCGCGTTTTGGCCGTCGCGAAAATCGGCAAAACTGATGCTGGTCGTGTCGCCCGAGGAATTGCCGAACACCACCACCACGCCATTGGCGTCGACTGCGTGCAGCGCCGCCGCGAGCGAACTGCCGCCGGCGGATTCCAGGATCAGCCCGAAGCGGCCTTGGGCTTGCTCGATGCCGAGCACCACCTCGGCCGCGCCTAATTCGCGCAAGCCCGCCGCGCGTTCCGGCCGTCCCGCTATCGCCGTGACATGCGCGCCGGAACGCGCGGCGAGCTGCACCGCGAGATGACCGACGCCGCCGGCCGCGCCGGTGATCAGCACGCGCTTGCCGAGCAAGGGCGCGCCGTGCCGCAAGGTGCGCAAGGCGGTGAGGCCCGCGATCGGCAGCGCCGCCGCCGCGGCAAAGCTGACAGTGTCGGGAAGTACGGCGATGCGCTGCGTCGGCACGGCTGTGCGTTCGGCCCAGCCGAATTCGTCGAGCAAGGCGACGATGCGGCTGCCTGCCGACGGACCGCTGCCGTCGGCCGCCTGCCGCAACACCGTGCCGGAGATGTCCTGGCCGGGAATCCAGCCTTCCTCGGCGTTCTTGAACGAGCGCAACTCGCCGCGATTGAGCGAAAAGGCCTGCACCGCGACCAGCGCCTCGTGCGGTTTCAGTGCCGGCTCCGGCACTTGCCGCAGTTCGACCGGCACCTTGCCGTTGGGCGTATTGACCACCGCGAGCATTTGCATCTCTCCGTCGCCTCAAGGAACCCACCGAGCTAATACCATGGACTTCGTTTGGTGGAGTGCTCGCAAAAAGTTGCGTCTATTTGGCCGCCCTTGCCGCGAAATCTCGTCGCAGAGCACCAACTCCGTCTTTGATGAAATCTCGCGCGTTCATCCGTGGCGCTCCGGGGATTGACGTCGAGGTGGGCACGGCGCGCTACGCGCCATTGCCGACACTACGCTTGCCACCATCGAAGCCCGAACGGCGGATTGGCGGAGCGTAATCCGCCATTTTTGTCCCGAAAGGCCGCGGATTACGCCCTCGGCCCATCCGCTCTGCCGCGCCGCTCAAAGTTGGCTTTCCAGCGGGCGGGAGGCCTTAACTCAGACCAACGTATGGCAGCGATGAAACCCAAGTTGAATGGTGCACGCTCCGGGCAACGGTAACAAAACGAGTTGCCGGCCGTCGAAGAGGGGTGTCGCGATGGTGGAAAGCATCGAATGGCAAACGATTGCGGCGTTTCCGCCGGCCGCGTCGCTTATTCACCTGTCCATGACAACCGCGCTCGGAATCTCGTGATCGCTGATCGAGCAGGTTGCGCGAGATCCGAATTGGAGCCGTCCATGAACCAACCGTCTATGAACCAGCCGTCTATGAACCAACCGTCTATGAACCAAGTCCAAGTCGAGCAGAAAACCTATCAGATGCCGCCGCAGGACGGCATCACCGTCGCGCACTTTCTCACCGTTGCCGACATCGAGCGATCGCTCCGATTTTACGAAACGGTGTTTGGTAGCCGCATTCTGAGCAGAGGCGACAGCAAGGGCGCGCCGGGCTACCTGCAGATCGCGAACGCGTGGCTCATTGTCAATGTCGGGGGCGGTCCGACACCCGACAAGCCATCGGTGACGCTCAGCGTCCCCGCCGACCCCGATCTGATCAACAGCTTCATGAATATCCGCGTTGCCGATATTCAAGCCTGCTACGAATTATGGAAAAGCCGAGGCGCCGAGTTCATCACCGAGCCAAAGCCAAAATACGGCGAGACGCGCTGCTACATTCGCGACCCCGATGGCTACATTATCGAAGTTGGGCAGAGCAACGCGGGCGTCGCTTACGGCTGAACGCAACGACACGCGGCGCATCGGAGGATCGGTTATGCGGGCGCAAATCTGTTTTTTTGTCAGCTTCGCCTTCAGTTTCGCTGCTTGGGGCGTCGTCACCGGCAGCGTGATCTGGCCGGAACTGCGCCGCCGAACCCGCGTCGAAGCCTTGCGGCCGCTGCTGATGTTTCATTCCTTCCGCTTCGTCGGCTTGGCGTTCCTGGTCCCCGGCGTGGTGTCGCCCGATTTGCCCGCGGTGTTCGCCGAAGGCGCCGCCTACGGCGACATCGTCGCCGCGGCGCTGGCTTTGCTGACGCTGGCTTTGCTGCCCGGCAGGCTTGGCATCGTCGCGGCCTGGGTCGTCAATCTTTGGGGCAGCGCCGATATAATCCATGCCAATTACGAAGGCATCCGCTTGAGCGTGCAGCCCGGGCAAATGGGCGCCGCCTACTTTCTGCCGACGTTTATCGTGCCGATGTTTCTGATCACGCACGGCCTCATGTTCTGGCTTCTGCTGCGCAACGAAAACGAAGCCGCCGTGCCGGCCGCGCGGGCCGCCTAAAGATCGCGCGGCTGATTGCCGGCGCCAGTTTTCGCTTAGGCTCAATCCAGACTACGCTCACTAAACGCATCACCGCGAATAAGAGCGCTCCGGAAATATGCCTGGGTCGATGGCGGTCCGACTTGGGCTTGGATTCTTTTTCAGCTTGACGGTCGTCGCGCCCCAATCGCTGCAATCGAGCGTGGTGTATTTGATCCACTGCCGCAATTCCACGTTTGACCGCAGCGCACGCCGGATGCAGAGGCCGAAATAGCCGGTGTTGGTGTTGACGAAGCCCGGCGAAATGCCGCGGGCGCGGCCGTGGCCGTGGATGAAGCGGAGGCGTTCGGCACCGGTTTCCCAGGCCTGTTGGACGATGGCCAGGAGCGGCGCTCCAACGATGGCGGACGGATGATAGCCATGCAGGTCGATCTTGATCAGGGACGGGTCTTCGGTCTTTGCGATCACACCGCGCATCGCAGTTGCTTTTCCGTCCTACACGCCGGGTTTGCCATCTGTTGTCGACGATGCCCCTAGGCGCTTGACGGCAAAATAAAGCAGCGAAGCTTCGCCGGCCAGCACAACGAAGGCCGTTGCGATGATCCAAATTGCATCGTCGGGCCAGCGGTCGGAGGCCCAGGCGGTCGCGAAGATGAGCAATAAGGTCGTGTAGAGCAGCACGTCGCGCAATTGCGGGCTGCCCAGGATTGTCGTCATGGCCTTTTGCAGGATTGCCATGTCGGTTACGTCTTTCCGTTGCGACTTAAGTGTGCGGTCCGGCTCCGCTATCATGGGCCGCCTGAGGTTTGCAAAATACATCATCGCTCTGCGCTTGTCTGCGCCGCGCTGGATCGCTTCGCGGAGCTCGCGATGACGGGGCACGGCCCGCAATCAAGCCCGGTCGAAGGCCGCGTAAGCGAAGATAAAGACCATGTAGAGGAGGACCGCCAAACCGACGGCTGCCAGCGTTCCCGATATTGCCGCAAATAATTTGGCGGCGAAAACGATTAGCCTTTGCCGCCACGACGCGCGCGGATAGCGCGATGCGCTCCGCCATATGGCCACCGAGACAAACGGTATGGCGACGCTCGAAAACGCAAAAAGCACCAGTAAAAATGCCCCCATCAGCGGTTCCGCGATGCCGCATCCCACGACGGTGCAGCCGCCGCTTAAATCCCAAAGGAGAACGAACGGCATTCCGATCAGCCAGAATGCGCACCAAAGGGCGATATCGCCGGCAGCCAATCGGGTCAGAAATTTCATGGGCCGATATTAGCAGAAGCCGGACGACGTGGCGGTAAAATACCGGAGCGCGACCGCCCGGCTGGATTTAACCGCGAATTTGGCGCGCCGACCTGGCCGATTTATGCTACGCAAGGCCCGCGGCATCCGCGATTCATCGGCCGCGTTCAGCTTCATACGGTGGAACTTTAGAGCGCATGGTTTTAGCCAAGCATATCGCAGCCCTGTTGATCGCAGCCTGCCTCGCCGGCGCCGGGGCCGGCGAAGCCGCAACCGTGCTCGCACCGCCGAACCCCATCCAGAAAATCGCGATGGACGTCCGCGGCCGCGCCTATCTGTTCCGCGGCCTCATCGGCGCGATCGATTGGGGCATGGACGAATTGGCCGGACGCATCACCCGCACCGGCGTCGTGGCCACCATCGACTCGCATATGGCGTGGCGCGCGACCGCCGATCAGGCGATCATCGATTACCGCCGCGACCCCGCGCCGATCGCGGTCATCGGTCATTCCATCGGCGGCGATTCCGCCGTGGAGTTCGCCGAACTGCTCAACGCCGCGCACGTCCCGGTCAGCCTCCTGGTCACCTACGATCCCACCCGCATGGCCGATAAAGTGCCGGCGAATGTCGAGCGCTATATCAACCTCTACCAGTCCTCCAACATTCTGGGCGGCGCCGACCTCGGGCTCGACCGCGGCTTCCACGGCCACTACGCCAGCTTCAACTTGAAGGACCGCCCCGAAATCATCCACATCAATCTGGACAAGTTCGATCACATCCAGGAGCAATTGGCCGCCAAGATCCGGACACTCGCGGCGATTTCCGCGCGTAGCGAGGCCGACGCGGTGCCGCTTCACATCGTTTTTCCGGCCACCGGTCCCATCGAACTATGGGACAGCGGCATGCCGGTGTCGGCCCAAGCCGGCGACACGCTGGAAACACTCGCGGCGACATACCACGTGCCGCTCTGGGCGCTGATCCAGATCAATCAGAAGTCGGAGCATGCGGCGCTGACCGAAGGCGAGCGCATCATCGTCCCGCGCTTCCTCGGTGCCGCCAAGAAGTAATGCGGGGCGCCGCTATTTGGGCGGCGCGAACTGCGCCTTGACCAGCTCGGCAAAAAATCCGCCGCGCGCCACCAGTTCGTCGAAGGTGCCGGTCTCGGCGATGCGGCCCTGCTGAAACACCAGAATGCGGGTGGCGTCGCGCACGGTGGCGAGCCGGTGGGCGATGACGAAGGTGGTGCGGCCTTTCATCACTTCGTCGAGCGCCGCGGTGACGCGCGCTTCGGTCACCGGATCGAGCGCGCTTGTGGCCTCGTCGAGGATCAGGATCGGCGGGTCTTTGAGCAAGGCGCGGGCGATCGCCAAGCGCTGGCGCTCGCCGCCGGAGAGGAGCCGGCCGCGCTCGCCGATGCGCGCTTGCAAGCCGTCGGGATTGCGGTCGATGAAGTCGAGCGCTTGCGCGCGGGCGGCGGCGTCGCGCATCTCGTCGTCGGTCGCGTCCGGCTTGCCGACGCCCAGATTTTCCGCAATCGAGCGGTTGAACAACAGCGTCTCCTGGAACACGACACCGATATTGCGGCGGAGCCCAGTGAGCGAGTAATCGCGAATGTCGACGCCGTCGACCTTGATGAAGCCCGTCTGCGGATCGAAGGCGCGATAGAGCAGAGCGAGCGCCGTCGATTTGCCGCTGCCGGTCGGCCCGACCAGCGCAATGCGATCGCCCGGCAGCGCGGTGAAGCTTAAGTCCGCGACCGCCGCGCGCTTGCCGTCGTAGGACAGCGCCACGTCGTTGAATTCGACGAGGCCGCGCACGCGGCCGGGATCGAAGGCGTCGGGCCGGTCGCTCACCGCGGGCACGGTGTCGAGCACGCCGAAGAAATCGGCGAGCTTTGGCGCATCGGTGAACAGGCGATTGGCAAAGCTCACCGCCTGTTCGAGCCGCGTGATCAGCATCGCTGAGATGCTCATGAAGCTGACGATCTGGCCGACGGAGGCGAGGCCTATGAGTTTGAGATAAGTCCCGACCAGTAGGATCACCAGCAAAGTCAGCGTGGTGCCGGCGCGGGTGAGCACCGCGGCGATGGCCCACCACGACAGCACCGGCATCTGCGCGCGTAGGAGCGAGTCGACGACGCTCTTGAGGCCTGAGACTTCGATCTCGATGCGGGCGTAGCTTTGCACCAGCGCGATATTGCCGAGCGCGTCGGCCGCGGTCTCGGCGAGTTCGGAATAATGCCGCTCGACCTCGCGCTGCAAGCCGAAGGCCTTGTGGATCACCACGACGGTCAGCGCGACAAAAGCCACGCAGAGAACGAGGAGCGGTAGCGCCAGCCGCCAATTTAAGAAGAGCGACGCCGGCAACAGGATCGCGATAAAGACGAAGGCTGCGAAATGCTCGCGGAAGAACGACACCCACAGCCACCACAGCGTGTCGGTGCCGGTGAGCATGATTTTCATCTGGCGGCCGGAATGCTCGCCGGAATGATAAGCCAGCGGCAATTGCAGCACGTGTTCGAAATATTCGGCCAGCACCAGGTTGCGGCGCTTATGCGCCAGGCGATCGGCGAACCAGGCGACGAGCGTGCCTGAGCCGATGATGAACAGGCCGAAACCGACCCAGGTGCCGACCAGCGGGGCGAGCGCCCATGCGGCCGGTTCGAGGCCCGCCGGCAGCGCGCCCGACAAGGCATCGACAATGCGGCCGAACAGCACCGGCTCGACGAATTGCGCGGCGGCGAGCGCGATATTCGCCACCGCCAATGTGACGGCAAGCCGGGCGTCGGAACGCAGCAGGGCGAGGACGCGGAGATAGATGCGGAAGAAGGACATGGCGGGTTTTTCAAAAAGACCTGGCGGGCGGTTTTAGCAGCGGAACCCGGCAGCGCCAGTCCAGCGACGTTCGCCGCGCCGTGCGAGCGACTTGACAGGCGGCGGGCAGGGCTATATTTAACCGTTGAGTTATTTAACTGGATGGTTCATGTGTCTCTGGATATGACGTTTTCCGCGCTCGCCGACCCGACCCGCCGCGCCATTCTGGCCCGCCTGGCACTCGGTGAAACTTCGGTGACGGAACTCGCCAAGCCCTTTGCCATGAGCCTGCCTGCGGTATCGAAGCATCTCAAAGTGCTGGAACGCGCCGGCCTGATCGCACGCGGCCGCGCGGCGCAATGGCGGCCCTGCCGCATCGAGACGGGTGCGCTCAAGGACATCGATGAATGGCTTGGCCACTACCGCCGCTTCTTCGACGAGAGTTTCGATCGCCTCGACGACTATCTGAAACGGCTGCAGGCCAAAGACACCACGGGAGCGGCCAATGACGGCGACGACGATGGCAACAAATAGCCTTGAGCTGACGCAAGACCCGCGCGCGATCGTCGCCGTGCGCGAATTCGAAGCGCCGCGCGAACTGGTATTCGACGTCTGGAGCGATCCAAAGCATTTGGCGCAATGGTGGGGGCCGCACGGCTTTTCCACGACGACGTCGCGCTTCGACATGCGGCCGGGCGGCGTCTGGCGCTTTGTCATGCACGGCCCCGACGGCCGCGATTATCAGAACCGCATCACTTACGAAGAGGTCGTGCGGCCCGAGCGCATCGTTTATCGGCATGGTGGGAATGAGGACGGTGGCGGCGACAATGTCGAGCCGGTGCGTTTTACCACGACGGTCACCTTCGACGACCTGGGTGCAAGGACCCGCATCACCATGCGGATGGATTTCCCGTCAGCTGCCGAGCGTGCACGCGTGATCGCAGAATACGGCGCCGACAAAGGCCTGGTCGAGACGCTCGCACGACTCGAACAGCATGTCGCCGGCATGGTAGAAAACGTGAGCGGCAATCCAAAATCAAGGAGCGAGCCATGAACGTGCAGCCCTATCTGTTCTTTGACGGCAAATGCGACGAGGCGCTGGAGTTTTACAAAAAAGCGATCGGCGCCGAGGTCAAAATGCTGATGCGCTGGAAGGACAGTCCCGACAAAAGCATGTGCACGGCGGAGAACGCCGAAAAAGTGATGCATTCGCAGTTCAATCTTGGCGGCACGACGGTGATGGCCTCGGACGGCCGCAACTCCGGCAAGCCGACGTTCCAGGGCTTCGCGCTGTCGATCATCGCGAAAACGGAGGCCGAGGCCGACACGCTGTTCGGCAATCTCGCCGATGGCGGCCAGGTGCAGATGGCGATGCACAAAACCTTCTTCTCGCCGCGCTTCGGCATGGTCGCCGACAAGTTCGGGGTCGGCTGGATGGTCTTGGTGCAGTGAGTGCGCCAATTCGTGCGGAGGGGGTGAAGTGATGACGGCTGCCGAAACCAAAAGCGCCGATTTCGTCATCGCGCGGCTGTTCGATGCGCCGCGCCAACTGGTGTGGCAGTGCTTCACCGACCCGCAGCGCATGAAAGCGTGGTGGGGCCCGAAGGGCTCTACCCTTGTCGCCTCGAACATGGATTTGCGTGTCGGCGGAATCTATCACGGCGCCATGCGCGGGCCGGATGGCCGCGTGATGTGGGCCAAATTCGTCTATCGCGAGATCGTTGCGCCCGAACGCCTGGTCTGGGTGCATTCGTTCTCCGACGAAGCGGGAGGTCTCACGCGGCATCCGCTGAGCCCGACCTGGCCGCTCGAAATATTGACCACAGTCACGTTTGAGGATGCGCCGGACGGCAAGACCAGGCTTACGCTTCGCTGGTCGCCGCTTCACGCGAACGCGGAAGAGCAAAAGACGTTCGACGCGGCCCACGACAGCATGCGTGGCGGTTGGGGCGGTACTTTCGAGCGGCTGGACGCTTATCTCGCCGGCGCAAAAGCCTGAACGGAGCCGACGATGCCGATCGCCAAGCAGAGGATCGCGCCTTGCCTGTGGTTCGATACCCAGGCCGAGGAAGCGGCGAAGTTTTACACCTCGGTGTTCGAAAACTCCAACATCAAGCGGATCAGCCGCTATGGCAAGGCCGGCCACGAGCTGCACGGCAAGGAAGCCGGCTCGGTCATGGTCGTGGACTTCGAAATCGACGGGCAGAGCTTCCTCGCGCTCAATGGCGGCCCGCATTTCAAATTCACCGAAGCGGTTTCGTTTCAAGTGTTCTGCGACAGCCAGGACGAGATCGACTATTTCTGGAGCAAGCTCGGCGCAGGCGGCAAGGAAGGTCAATGCGGTTGGTTGAAGGATAAATTCGGTCTGTCCTGGCAGGTGGTGCCGGCGGCGTTGCCGCAGATGATGACCGATGCTGTGGGCGAAAAAGCCGACCGGATCATGAATGCGGTCCTGAAAATGAAGAAGTTCGATCTCGACGCGCTGCGGCGCGCCGCTGGCGGGGCGGTGTGACCGGCGTTCGCCGGGACAAGGGCCTCATGACGGCGGTCGCCTCCGCGTAGCGAACGGCGACCGGGAGCGGTAAACTGCACGAATGAACGGGCACCCTGCCGCCCTGCCACCATTTTCGTCGCCCTTCGCGCCGCCGGACGAGGATCTCGCGGCGAGCTTTCTCGCCGGCGCCGCGCGCGATCCTGCAGCCGAAAGCCGCATCGACGCGCGGGCGCGCCGCCTGGTCGAGGCGATCCGTGCCAAGGCGTCAGGCCTAGGCGGCGTCGAAGATTTTCTCCACGTCTATTCACTCTCCACCAAAGCGGGCTTGGCGCTGATGGTGCTGGCCGAGGCGCTGTTGCGCGTGCCCGATGCAGCGACCGCCGACCGGCTGATCGAGGACAAGCTCGCGGCCGGCCAGTGGTTCGATGGCGACGCGCGCTCGGCGGCGCTCCTAGTCTCCGCCTCGGCGTGGACGCTGGGCGTCGCCGCCCGCATCATTCATCCGTCCGACACGCCGGAGTCTGTCATCGAGAGTATCGTGCGCCGGCTCGGCCTGCCGGCGATGCGGGCGGCAACGCGGCAGGCGATGCGGCTTCTCGGCTCGCATTTCGTCATCGGGCAGAGCATCGGCGAGGCGCTGTCGCGGGCGCGCGGGCATGCCGGGTTCCGCTATTCGTTCGACATGCTCGGCGAGGGCGCGCGCACCGCAGCCGACGCCAAGAAATATTTCGACGCTTACGCCGCGGCCATCGCCGCCATCGGCAAAAGCGCTGGCAATGCGGCGGGCGGAATTTCGGTCAAACTCTCGGCGCTGCATCCGCGCTACGAGGCGAGCTCGCGGCAGCGCGTGCTCGACGAAGTGACGCCGCGCCTGATCGCGCTCGCGCAACTCGCCAAGGCGCATGATCTGCAATTCACCGTCGACGCCGAGGAGGCCGATCGGCTCGAACTGTCGCTTGAGGTCGTCGGCGCCGTGTTGGCGGACGCTTCGCTCGCCGGCTGGGACGGCTTCGGGCTTGCCGTGCAGTCCTATCAGAAGCGCGCTCTTGCGGTGATCGGCTGGGTCGAAGAGGCGGCGGCGGCGCTTAACCGCCGGCTCACGGTGCGGCTGGTCAAAGGCGCTTATTGGGACACCGAAATCAAGCGCGGCCAGGAACGGGGGCTTGCCGATTATCCGGTGTTCACGCGCAAAGCCATGACCGATCTTTGCTACATGGCCTGCGCCAAACGGCTGCTGACTGCGCGGCCGCGTCTGTTCCCGCAATTCGCCACCCATAATGCGCTCACTGTCGCCAGCGTGATTGAGGATGCCGGCGGCGTGACGGGATTCGAATTTCAGCGGCTCTACGGCATGGGCGAAGCGCTCTACGACGCGCTCATCGCCGAATTTCCCGATACCGCCTGCCGGATCTACGCGCCGGTCGGCGGCCACCGCGATCTCTTGGCTTATCTGGTGCGCCGGCTGTTGGAGAACGGCGCCAACTCGTCTTTCGTATCGGTCGCTGCCGATCCGAGCGTGCCGATCGCCGAAATCTTGCGCCGGCCGCAGAGCTGGATCGCGAGCGCAGCGGACGCGCGCAATCGCAAAATTCCTAAGCCGCGCGATCTCTATCAGCCGGAACGGCGCGGCGCGGCCGGCTTGGATTTCGGCGACAGCGCAAGCCTTGAGGCGTTCTTGCGCGAAGTCCGCGACGGCGCGATGGCAGAGACCGAAGCCGCGCCGCTCATCGATGGCGTCGCGCTGCCCGGCTTTGCGCGCGACGTGATTTCGCCGATCGACGGCAGCGCCATCGGCCTGGTGCGCGAGGCCGACGAGGCGATCGTGCGCTCGGCGGTTTCCGCCGCCGAGGCGGGCTTCGCGGCGTTTTCGGCGACGCCGACCGATGCGCGGGCCTCGATGCTTGAACGCGCGGCCGACCGGCTCGAGCTCAACCGCGGCCGGCTGTTGTGGCTCCTGCAGAACGAAGCCGGCAAGACACTCGACGACGCGCTCGCAGAGCATCGCGAGGCCATCGATTATTGTCGCTATTATGCCGCGCAAGCGCGCGTCGCACTCAAGCCGCAGCCGCTGCCGGGGCCGACCGGCGAGAGTAACGAACTGCGCTATCGCGGCCGCGGCGTGTTCGTTTGCATCAGTCCGTGGAATTTTCCGCTGGCGATCTTTCTTGGCCAGGTGAACGCGGCCCTTGCCGCCGGCAATACGGTTGTCGCCAAGCCGGCCGAACAGACGCCGCTGATCGCGGCGCTGGCGGTCGCGCTGTTGCATCAGTCAGGCGTGCCGACGAGCGCGCTACAGCTGTTGCCCGGCGATGGCGCGGTCGGCGCCAGCCTCGTCGCCGATCCGCGGATCGCGGGCGTGGTCTTCACCGGCTCGATCGAGGTCGGCCGCGTCATCAACCGCGCGCTCGCCGCCAAAGATGGGCCGATTGTGCCGCTCATCGCCGAGACCGGCGGCATCAACGCCATGGTGGTCGATGCCACTGCCTTGCCCGAACAGGTCATCGACGATGTGATCGCGTCAGCCTTCCGCTCCGCCGGCCAGCGCTGCTCCGCGCTGCGGTTGCTGTGTTTGCAAGACGACATCGCCGCGCCCATGCTCGACATGCTGATCGGGGCGGTGCGCGAGCTGAAACTCGGCGACCCCCGCGATATCGCCACTCATGTCGGCCCGGTGATCGATGCCGAGGCCAAGAGTAAGCTCGACCGCTGGATCGCCGCCAACGACGACGCCGGCCGCCAGCGTTGCCGTTTCGACCGCGACGACGCGCTGCCGGCCGCAGGGACTTACGTCGCGCCGGCCATTATCGAGCTCGACCGCGCCCGGGAGCTTAAGGACGAAATATTCGGGCCCGTGCTCCACGTTGTGCGCTGGCAGGCGGCGGATCTCGACGCGCTCCTTCGCGATATCGCCGGCAACGGCACGGCGCTGACGCTCGGCGTGCATTCGCGCATCGATCGCATGACCGAGCAGGTCGCTGAGCGGCTCCCGCACGGCAATGTCTATGTCAATCGCAGCATGATCGGCGCCGTGGTCGGCACCCAGCCGTTCGGCGGCACCCGGCTTTCCGGCACCGGACCCAAGGCGGGCGGGCCGAACTATCTGCGCCGCTTCGCGACCGAGCAGACTGTCACAATCAACAGTGCGGCGGCCGGCGGCAATGCCGGTTTGTTGGCGGCCGACGAGTGAAGAATTGTTGTTGGCCCGCAGAATTAACACAATCGCGACAAGATCGCTGTATTCTGATGGTCTATGGGTGATTCGATCACACGGCTCTACCAGGCCGCTCTGGCCTGTCGGCACGACGATCCGTCGACCTCGCGGACGGCGCGGCTGTTGCGCTCGGGCCGCAGCAAGATGGCCAAGAAACTCGCCGAAGAGGCTGTCGAGGTGGTGATCGACGCTATGAACGGCGACCGCGAGGCCGTGGTCAAGGAAAGCGCCGATCTCATATATAACCTCGTGGTCTTATGGATTTCCACCGGCATCCGGCCCGACGACGTCTGGAAGGAAATGGACCGGCGCGAGCGGCTTCTCGGCATTGCCGAGAAAGTGCCCAAGAAGCTGCCGGAGGATTCTACGCGTCGCAAAATCGTCATGCTGGAAGGCCGGCGCGTGCGTAAGCGCCGCTGAGCCGCCAAGCCCTCCCAGCGCAATTCTTCCGGCCTAGCGATGCTTGACCAACTCATCTCGTTGCTCGCGACCTGGATCGTCGCGGTCACATCCGCCACCGGATATTTCGGTGTGGTCGTGCTCATGGCGATCGAATCGGCATGCATCCCGCTGCCGTCGGAAATCATCATGCCATTCGCCGGCTATCTGGTGTCGATCGGGCAATTCAGTCTGGTCGGCGCAGCGACCATGGGTGCGCTGGGCTGCAATGTCGGCTCGACCTTGGCTTATTATGTGGCGGCCAAGGGCGGCCGAAAGGCGTTCGAGCGCTGGGGCTCCTATGTTCTGGTAGGTCCAGCCGAGCTCGATCGCGCCGACCGATTTTTCGCCCACTATGGCTCCGCCACGGTATTCTTCGGCCGGCTGTTGCCGGTGATCCGGACGTTCATTGCTTTTCCGGCCGGACTGGCGCGCATGCCAATGCTGAAATTCCAGATTTACACCTTTTTGGGGTCCTGGCCGTGGTGCTTCGCGCTGGCTTACGCCGGCTATTTGCTGGGGGCGCGCTGGGACAGCGATCCGGCTTTTCGTAGTCTCTTTCACCGCTTCGACGCCGGCATTGCGGTTGTTCTGGCGGCCGGCTTGGCCTGGTTTCTCTGGTCGAAGTGGCGCGAACTGCGCCGTTCCTGACGGTAGGGGCGCGCTGCGGGCGCGGCCGCCGCAGTGGCGTTTCGATTGGCGTCGTGATCGCGGGACGCCTATTGTCACCGTAATGACGCCTAATTTCCCCTGCAGACCGGCGGTCGTGCAGGGGATGGCCATGTGACGGGGTGGCCGTGACACGACGGAAATTTCAATCGGGCAATTTGCACGCGGCGGCGCGCTGCGGGCTGGTCGCGGCGGCGCTGCTCGGCGCTGTGGCGCGGCTTGCGCTCGCCGAGACAGCGCCGTCTCCCCAGACCGTCCCGCCGCCGCAACCGCCTACCGCTAATGCGCCGGCACCCGCCGTTCCTGCGGTTGCGCCGCGGCCACCCGAATCGGCCACGGCACCGACCGTGCCGCAGCCTTCCGCCGGTCCGGCGCTGCCGCCACAACCGCCGCCTCCCGAGAAGCGCGGTTTTCTCAACGGCTTCGGACAATGGTGGGATCGGTCGGTCGCCGACTTCGGCGCCAAAATGAAAGAGCAGAAGTCGAAGCTTGACGACTTCAACAAGGATTCCGCCGCGGCCACTTCGGAGGCGATGAAGAACGCCGCCGACGCCATGGTGCGGCTGCCGACTTCGCGGGTGGTCGAAGTTCAGCAAGTCTGCCCGCTGGCCGGCAACGGCGCGCCCGATTGTCAGATCGCGGCGACCAGCGCCTGCCAGGCCAAGGGCTTCAAGACCGGTCAGCCGGCCGATATCCGCACCGCCGAGAAATGCTCGGCGTCGCTTTGGGTCTCGGGCCAGGCGCCGCCGACCACCGACGATTGTCCGCTGGAGACAGTGGTGCTGCGCGCCACCTGCCAGTAAACGGCAGCCGTCGCAGGCGCGTTTTGCCCCGGCGCAAATGTGCTAATAGGCTTCGCTGCGAGCACTTTGCCCGTCAGCCGCGCGACGGCAATGAAGGGCTTGCCGATCCAGGGAGAAGCACAACCGCCATGATGTCAGACGCCGATCGCAACAAGGCCGCCGATATTCTTCTCACCGCGGAGAAGGAGCGCAAACAGGCGGTGCAGCTCTCCAAGACCTGGCCCGGCATCACCATCGAGGACGCCTATGCGATCTCGACCGTGGTTGCCAATCGCAAGATCGCCGCCGGCAAGAAGCTGATTGGCCACAAAGTCGGCCTCACCTCGAAGGCGATGCAGCGCTCCTCGCAGATCAACGAGCCGGACTTCGGCTATCTGTTCGACGACATGATGATCGCCGATGGCGCCGGCATTCCGCATGAAAATTATTGTCTGCCACGGGTCGAGGTCGAACTCGCCTTCGTTCTCGGCAAGCCGCTGCGCGGTCCCGGCATCGGCCTGACCGACGTGCTGCGCGCCACCGAATATGTCGTGCCGGCGATCGAGATCGTCGATGCGCGCCTGCAGGACCCGCGCAAGATCTTCGACACCGTGTCCGATAACGGCGCCGGCGCCGGCATCGTCGTCGGGGGCCGGCCGGTCGGGCCGCTCGAGGTCGATCTGCGCTGGGTCGGCGGCATCATGTATCGCAATGCCGAGATCGAGGAGACCGGCGTTGCCGCAGGCGTCCTCGGCCACCCCGCGCTCGGCGTGGCGTGGCTTGCCAACAAGCTTGGCCAGCACGGCGTAGCGTTGGAAGCGGGTCACCTTGTGCTCGCCGGCTCGTTCACCCGCGTGGTGTTCGCGCGCAAAGGCGACACGCTGCACGCCGATTTCGGCACTCTCGGCGGCATCGCGGTGCAATTCGTCTGAGGCAAGCGGACGTATTGAACATCTCCCGCCATAGCGCGATCATGGCCGCGGGCGACGCTTGGCTCGCTGGCGGTGGGTCGTGCAGCTTTTGTGTCACCGGCGTTGGATTCTGGCCGCGTTGGCGATGGCGCTGCCGGCTGCGGTGCTGCATGCCGCGCTGCCGACCGAAACCGACGTCTCGGGCCGCACGTCGTTTGTCGGCGAGCTCCTGATCGCGGCGCCGGAAATGCGCGAGCCGTTCGATCACGCCGTCATTCTGTTGGCGCGGCATAACCGCGACGGCGCGCTCGGCATCGTCATCAATCACCCCGTCGCCAGCCGGCCGATCGCGAGCCTGCTCGAAGCCTTCGGTGCGGATGCAAGCGGTATCTCCGACAGCGTGCAGGTCTTTCGCGGCGGTCCGGTGCAGCCCGACGTCGCTTTCGTTGTCCACAGCGCCGACTACCGTCGCCCCGATACGATCGATATCGACGGCCGGGTGGCGCTCAGCGACGCAGCCGACGTGCTGCGCGACATCGGGCTGGGCAAAGGCCCGCGCAAAAGCCTGGTCGCTTTTGGCTATGCCGGCTGGGCGGCTTCGCAACTCGAGGACGAGCTGCAACGCGGCGCCTGGGTCACGGTGCCGGAGGATCCGGCACTGGTGTTTGACGACGATCGT
>JBEKRD010000105.1:0-15443 GCA_049519075.1 Xanthobacteraceae bacterium
CTGCAAACCGGGGAAGACCTGCAAACCGGGGAAGACCTGCAAACCGGGGAAGACCTGCAAACCGGGGAAGACCTGCAAACCGGGGAAGACCTGCAAACCAGAGGGAGACGTGGGATGAGCGACAATTGGAAACGTGAGGAATGGGCCCAGGATATCTGGTACCGCGGCAAGGTCACCCGTCGCGGTCTCGTCGGCTGGGGCGGCGGCGCGATCGGCGCCATGATGCTGGTGCCGGCGCCGTGGCGCGCGGCCTTCGGCGCCGCCAAGGCCTATAAAATCGGTTCTGAACAGCCGCTGTCTGGCGCCGGCGCCGCCGGCGGCAAGACCGCGGTGGTCGGCCTGCAGATGGCGGCCGACCGCATCAACAATAATGGCGGCATCAACGGCCGTCCGGTCGAACTGGTCATTGCCGACGACGAGAGTTCGCCGGCGGTGGCGCGGCAAAAGACCGAGAAGATGGTGCAGGAGGCCAATATCGACATCCATGTCGGCGGTTTCCTGTCCAACATCTGTCTGGCCTGCATGCCGGTGTGGGAAGACGCCAAGATCGTCAACATGATCAGCGTCTGCCTCGACACCACGCTGACCACCACCAAATGCAACCGCTACAGCTTCCGGCCCTACGATTTCGCGCCCGCTCAAGCCGTCGCCTTCGCGCCGACGCTGACCAAGATGGGCAAGAAATGGCACATCGCCTTTGCCGATTATTCCTGGGGCCAGTCGACACGCGACGCCTATATCGCGGAAATCAAAAAGAACGGCGGTGAAGTCGTCGGCACCACCGGCATTCCACTCGGTACCGCCGATATGACACCGTTCCTGTCGAAGATTTCCGGCGATTTCGACGGCTTGTTCGGCATTTTCTTCGGCAAGGACGGCGTCACCATTGCCACCCAGGCCTATGATCTCGGCCTGACCAAAAAATACAAATGGGCGGGCGACGGCTCGATCTCGGAATCGACCAATCTCGTCGCTGTCGGCAACAAGCTCGACGGCTTCACCGCCATCAACCGTTACATTCCGGTGTTCCAGGGTCCGCTCGACACGCCGTACCACCATCGCTTCTTCGACGAAGCGAAGGCCCGGCTGGCGAAGGTCGATCCGTCAAACCCGTTGCCCGACAAATACGTCCAGTCGAACTATGAGGCGCTCAACGCCATCAAGCTCGGCATTCAGAAGTCGAACTTCCAAGGCCGCGACGACACCACGAAATTGATCGAGGCGCTGGAAGGTCTCGAATTGAAAGCGGGCGACGACTTCCCGCAAGGCGACAAGACGCTGCGCAAAGAGGACCATCAGGCCTTCCCGCAGGAATTCATCTTCGAGGTCAGCGGCGGTACTTACCATCTCAAAGAGACGGTGCCGGGGGACAAGACGCTGGTGCCCCCGGCCTGCAATTTCTCCGCCTAAGTGAGCGCCGAACCCTCGACCGACCTTCGCTCCCCGCCAAACGATCGGGGAGCGAGGTCGGCAGCTATCCTGAAGACCGAGATGTTGTCCGTCCGGTTCGGCGGGCTCGCGGCGCTGTCGCAAGTCAATTTCGAACTCACGCGCGGCACCATCCACGCCATTATCGGCCCGAACGGCGCCGGCAAGAGCACGTTTTTCAATTGCCTGACCGGGGTGCTGCGGCCGACCGGCGGTCGCATCGTCTTCGATGGCGAGGAGATCACCGGGCTGCAATCCAATGCGATTTCGCAAAAAGGCATCGCCCGCTCCTACCAGATCACCAACATCCTGCCCAACGCCAGCGCGCTTGAAAACGTGCGTATCGCGGCGCAGTCGCGCCGGCACGGCTGGAACATGATCGCTCACCACAGCGCCTTTGCCGACATCAACGAGAAGGCCGAAGCGGCGCTGCATTCGGTCGGTCTGCTCGCTAAGGCCGAAGAGTTGGCCGGCAATCTTTCCCATGGCGAGCAGCGCAATCTCGAAATCGGCATTGCGCTCGCCACGGAACCGAAATTGCTGTGTCTCGACGAGCCGACCGCGGGCATGAGTCAAAGCGAGACCGACGAAACCACGGAACTGGTGCGGCGCATCGGCAAAACCGGCGCAACAGGCGACGCGACCGGCCTCACCATCCTTATCGTCGAGCACGACATGCAGGTGGTGATGGAGCTTTGCGACCGCATCAGCGTGTTGCATTACGGCGCCATTCTCGCCGAAGGCACGCCGCGGGAAATTCAGGAAAACCCCAAAGTGCTGGAGGTCTATCTCAAGACATGAGCGCCGCAGCAAGCAACAACGCGCCGCTCATTCTGGTCGAGGCGGTGCATACTTATTACGGCAAGAGCCACATCTTGCATGGCGTCTCGATCGAGGTCGGCCCGGGCGAGGTGGTCGGCCTCCTCGGCCGCAACGGCGTCGGTAAGTCGACCACGCTAAAGACCATCATGGGCCTGGTGCGGCCGAGCGAAGGTACGGTTCGGCTGGAGGGCGCCGCCATCACCGGGTTGCCGCCGCATAAACTGGCGCGGCGCGGCATCGGCTATGTGCCGGAGGACCGGCGCATCTTCCGCCTGCTTACCGTGATGGAGAACCTGCGCACCGGTCTAGACCGCCATGGCGTTTCCGACGAGAAACGGCAGGCGTTGCTCGACAAAGTGTTTAGGTTCTTTCCCGTGCTCGCGGAACGGCGCGGCCAGGCCGGCGGCACGCTGTCGGGCGGCGAGCAGCAGATGCTGGCGATCGCACGCGCCATGATGCTGGAGCCGAAAATTATCCTGCTCGACGAACCGACCGAAGGACTGATGCCGCGCATGGTCTCGCAGATCCGCAACATCATCGAGCTTTTGCACAACGAGGGCGTCGCCATCCTCTTGGTCGAGCAGAACGTGCCGTTGACGCTCGAAGCGAGCCAACGCGTCTACATCATGGAGAAAGGCAGCGTGCGCCATCACTGCGCCGCGTCGGAAATCGACGTCAACCATGCCGTCATCAAACAATATATGGGGGTGTGAGCGGTGGACGCGGTGGGTCATTTTTTCCAAACTTTCCCTCTCGACCTATTGATCATCCAGACCGTGAACGGCATCGTCGCCGGCATGATCCTGGCGCTGGTCGCATCCGGACTGACTCTCATTTTCGGCATCATGGATGTGGTGAATTTCGCGCATGGCGAACTTTTCATGTTCGGCGCCTATATCGGCGTCGTGATCATGGCCGCGACCGGCAGCTTCTGGCTCGCTCTGATCGCGGCCGCGCTGATCGTCGCCATGCTCGGCGCGGCACTGCAGGTCGTGACGCTGCGGCCGCTGATCGGGCGCGACCCGCTGAACACCATCCTAGTCACCTTCGGCATATCGCTGGTGTTGCAGAATTACGCGCTGTGGCAGTTCGGCCCGACCGCACGCCGGATGCCCGAGCCCATCACCAGCCATTTCACGCTGTTTTACCTGGATTACCCCTGGTACCGCATCGTCATCGCGGCGTTGTCGGCCACCATCATCGGCGGCTTCTGGTTGTTCTTGAAATACAGCCGATTTGGCATCTGGATCCGCGCCACGGCGCAGGATCGCGTAATGGCGCAAGCCATGGGCATTCCGGTGCCGCTCGTCTACACCGGCGTATTCGCCATCGGCGCCGCCATGGCCGCCGCAAGCGGCGTGCTGTTCGCGCCGCTGGTTGGCGTCAACCACGCCATGGGTTTAGATTGGGTGCTCAAGGCGTTTATTGTCGTGGTGGTCGGCGGCATGGGCAATCTCGGCGGCTCGATCGCCGCCGCCATTTTTATCAGCCTCTTGGAATCCTACGCCACGATCTGGGTGGATCCGTCGCAGGCGGTGATCGTCTCCTTCGTCGTACTCATTCTCACCCTGTTGTTCCGTCCCACCGGCCTGTTCGTATCGACACCGCGATGACAACCGCTCCGTTCGAGAAACCCAGCGCGCTCAAGACCATGCCGATCAGCCGTTTGAAGCTGAGCCACACCGCCGTGTTCTGGATCGCCTTTTGCGTGGTGATGGCGATCCTGATCCCGGCGCCCCTGGTGCTGCCGGAATTCTGGCGCCGCTTTCTCACCGAAGTATTGATCTGGGGCCTGTTGGCGATGTCGTCCGATCTGTTGATCGGCTACACCGGCATGATCTCGTTCGGCCATTCGGCCTTTTTCGGACTCGGCATGTACGGCGCCGCCGGCGCGCTGTTGATGGTGAGCCCGCCCAGCCTTTGGCTTGCCGTCCTGTTCGGGCTCGCCGGCGCCGCCGGCGCCGCGCTTTTCGTGGCGTTTTTCTCCATCCGGCTGCGCGATATCTATTTCGCCATCACCACGCTGATCTTCAGCCAGATCTTCTACGTTCTCATATTCACCTGGACGGCGGTCACCGGCGGCGAGAACGGGTTGATCTTCACCCGGCCGCATCTGTCGATCCCGTTCATCTATGACGCCCGCTTCACCACGACGACGATGCATTGGTTCGTTCTCGCCGTGGTGACGGCATCGTACCTGATCCTGCGGCGGGTCACCCAGTCGCCGTTCGGCATGGTGCTGCAGTCGATTCGCGAGAACGAGGCGCGCACCCGCGCCATCGGCTATCCGGTCGAGCGCTACAAGATGGTGGCGGTGATGCTGTCCGGCCTCTTCGCAGGACTAGCCGGCGTGCTCTACGCCGTTCAGAACCAGTTCGCCGCGCCCGACTTCGTCTATTTTCTCACCTCGGGCGATACCGTGATCTTTAATGTCATGGGCGGCATCGGCACCCTGGTCGGACCGATCGTCGGCGCCGGCTTTTTCCAGCTGATGCGCGAACTTTTGTCACGGCTGTTCGGCGATCAGTTCCCCTATCTCATCCCGCTCGGCATCGTCTTCATCGTCATGATCATCTTCCTGCCGCAGGGCTTGCTCGGCTTTGCGCGACGGTGGCTCAACCGGTAGGCGCCGAGGATACGCCATGACCAAGCCGACCGCATCGTCGTCCGGTTTCGCCGGTCTTGCGCAGCGCCTCACGATCATTCTGTGCGCCGCAAGCTTACTCCTCGTCGCCTGGCAGGGCGCGGTCCTGGCCGGACCTCCGGCCGGGTGCGATCGGGCGCCGGGACCGCAAAAGCTAGATGCAGCGCGGCCGATCAATCTCGGACTGCTCAAGCGCAAGCTCGTTTACTACCGCTGCACGCGTTATGACGAAGAGATCGCCAAGGCGCTGCGCAAGGCGCGCGACTGGGTCGATCGACGCGCCGGCCACGTCAAGAAACCGGCGCTGGTACTCGATATCGACGAAACGTCGCTTTCCAACTGGAAGGAAATTTATCAAAACGACTTTGGCTACATCGTCACCGGCGCATGCGATTTCAGCAAAGGCTCGGCCTGCGGAGCAATGGCGTGGGAACGAAGCGCCGCCGCCGAGGCGATCAAACCCACGCTCGCCCTTTTCAATGCGGCGAAGGCCGAACACGTGACCGTGTTCTTTATCACGGGCCGCAGCGAGGGCCCCGACGAACGAAATGCCACGGAAAAGAACCTGGAGAGCGTCGGTTACGACGGATGGCAGCGCCTTTACATGCGCACCAGGGAGTTTGACGGCCCGTCCGTTGCGCCCTTCAAGACCTGGGCGCGACGCGACATCGCGGCTCAGGGCTACGTCATCATCGCCAATGTCGGGGATCAATGGAGCGATCTTGAGGGCGGCTACGCCGAACGCAGGTTTAAGCTGCCTAACCCCTTCTATTATATTCAATAGGGCTCGGACATCAGGCGCCGGACGATTTCTTGCCCAAAAACGCAGCCAGCGCGGCCGCATCCTTCTTCTCGGCCGCGAAATCCTCGGCGAAGCGTTCGTAGAACTCCGCGGCGCCTTGGTAGAGCTGACGCGCCGCCGCATCGTCGCCGACGAAGCCCGCGATCTCCTGCATCTCCGCGACCCAGCGGTAGGCCTTCGGCGGCATGTTCGACAATCCCCGTTTGAACCAGGCCAGCATTTCCTTCTGGCTCAATTGCAGCTCCGCAAACAGATCGTCAGCGGAGCCCGAGCGGGACGCCGCGAGCATCATCGCAGCCCCGATCGCCTGCGTGCCTTTGGTGATGCCGGCATAGGACATTTTGAGCGCGGAGGCCGCGCTCGGCGCGCCGGCAAGAACCCGTACATCGAGCCCATAGTCGCGTAGCTTGGCGAAACGCGGCGCCGCCGGTCCCGACGCATAAAAGCGCGTGCCGGTTCCGGCGGGCGCGCTCGCCCCCACCCTACCCTCCCCCGCGAGCGGGGGAGGAGAAGGAGGGGGCGGCGGCCCGATGATGCCGGCGTCGACGAATGCACATCCGCTCGGCGCGATCACCGCGGCGACACGGTCCACCGTTTTCGGATTGATGGCATTGCAATCGACATAGACCGGCTTGGCATTGCTTTGGCTCAGCACTGACGCGAAACGATGCGCCTGCGCCAGCGCATCGCCCGGCGGCAGAATCGAGAGGATGAAATCGGCCGCCGCGATCTCGTCGTCACTGGCCGCAACCATGCCGGCCGCGCTTGCCCGCGTCGCCGTCGCCGCGCTGCGGCCGGTCAGCGAGGTGAGCACCTTGAGCCCGTTATCGACGAGCCTTTTTCCGACGGCAGAACCCATCGCGCCGGGCGCGACCACTGCGACGACTGGAGTCATGATGTCCTCAAACGGCGTTCGGACTTTAGTCTTACACCGTTTCGGGCGCTTTCGCAGAGTCCGCGCTTTGCCATCGCCGCCGCAGCGCCGTCACCCGGCCGTCTGCGCTCGGCTGATAGACCACGCTGAAACGCTCAACGCTTTTGGCAAACGCCGGCGCGTCAGCGGCCTTTTTCACCGCGAAGGAATCGAAGCCTGAGCGGAGGAGGAAGCCAAACTGGTCGCGCAAGACGTCGCCGGTGGCGCGCAGCGTGCCGCGAAAGCCCAAAGTCTCGCGCAAGAGCCGCGCCTGGCTATAGGCGCGTCCATCGCGGAATTTCGGAAAATTGAGCGCGATCAGCGCCAGATGGCCGAGCCAGGGTTTCAATTCGCTCACCCGCCGGTCGTTCGGCCATGACACGCCGAGCGAGCCGTCGCGGCTGATGAGCGCGTCGGCCTCCGCCAGAAAACGCTTTGCCGAGACGATCGCCGGCACCCGGTCCGGCAGCGCCGCGTCGTCGTCGACGTAGACATAGCGGTCCTCGACCAGTCTGGCATTTTCAACGAGTTGCATAGACGCGCTCCCGAAACGGTTCGACGCCGGTCCGTTTGACGGTGTCGATGAACAATTCCTCCGGCCGCTGCCGCAATTCGAGGTAGGCCGCCGCGATATCCTCGACCACGTCGGCGACCTGGGCATAGGGCACCGCGGGACCGATCAGCGTACCGAGCGTCGCCCCCTCGTCGGCCTTGCCGCCGAGCGTGATCTGATAGAACTCCTCGCCGTTCTTCTCGACGCCAAGAATGCCGATATGGCCGACATGGTGATGGCCGCAGGCATTGATGCAGCCGGAAATATTGACGTGCAGCCGGCCGAGATCGCGTTGCAGATCGAGATTGTGGAACCGCCGCGTGATCTCCTGCGCGATCGGGATCGAGCGAGCATTGGCGAGGCTGCAGTAATCGAGGCCCGGGCAGGAGATGATGTCGGAGACGAGATTGACGTTCGGCGTGGCGACGCCGATGCCGTCGAGCGCGCGCCACAGCGCCGGCAAATCGCGCTGCGCGACATGGGGCAGCACCAGGTTCTGCTCGTGACCGACGCGGATTTCGCCGAACGAATAGCGCTCGGCAAGATCGGCAATGGCGTCCATCTGGTCCGCGGTGGCATCCCCCGGCGTACCGCCTTCCGGCTTGAGCGACAGCGTGACGATGGCATAGCCCGGAACCTTGTGATTGGCGACCGAATTGCCCAACCAGGCGCCGAAACCGCGATCGGCACGGCGCGCTTCGGCAAGTTGCGGCGGGCTGTCGGCAAGCGGCTCATAGGCCGGATAGCGGAAGCGGCCAGCAATCGCGTCGACCATGGCTTGATCGAGCGCCAGCGCTCCGTCCCTGATGCTCTGCCATTCCGCGTCGACCTCCTTGGCAAACGCTTCAGGCCCGAGCTCATGCACCAGAATCTTGATGCGCGCCTTGTAGATATTGTCGCGGCGGCCGAACTGATTGTAGGTGCGCAGGATCGCCTCGACGTAACTCAGCACGTCACGTTTAGCCAGGAACGGCTTGATGGTCTTGGCGAGGAAAGGTGTGCGGCCCAGTCCGCCGCCAACCATGACCTCGAACCCGGTCTCGCCTTGGCCGTTGCGAATAAGCTGCAGCCCTAGATCGTGGACGCGCAGCGCCGCGCGATCGTGTTGTGAGGTCCCCACCGCGATCTTGAACTTGCGCGGCATGAACGAGAATTCGGGGTGCAGCGTGACGTGCTGGCGGATCAATTCGGCGAAGACGCGCGGGTCCTCGATCTCGTCGGGGGCAACACCGGCCCACTGGTCGGTGGTGATGTTGCGCACGCAATTGCCGCTGGTTTGCATGCCGTGCATGCCGACCGAGGCGAGATCGGCCATGGCGTCCGGCAATTCGGCGAGCTTGATCCAGTGGTACTGAATGTTCTGCCGCGTGGTGAAATGGCCGTAGCCGCGGTCGTATTTGCGGGCGACATAGGCCAGCATGCGCAACTGCTCGGACGACAGCGTGCCGTAGGGAATGGCGGTGCGCAGCATATAGGCGTGCAGCTGCAGATAGACGCCGTTCATCAGGCGCAGCGGCTTGAACTCTTCCTCGGTCAATTCGCCCGACAGCCGTCGCGCGACCTGGTCGCGGAATTCCGCAACGCGCTCGGCGACGAGCGTCTGGTCGAATGCGTCATAGACATACATGCGCGCTCAAGCTCTCAGGTTCGAGTCTCTCGCCAGACGGCCTGTGTCCGGAACGATGCCCGCGACCGTCCGGTTCCGGATCCTGCTCTAGCAGCCCAAGGGCATCGGCAGTTCGATCGTGGGACCACCGAGGCGGATCAATTCGCGCAGATTTCCCGGCCGCACGCGGCCGCCGGCCGACAGTTCGACCGGGGCGATGTATGGACCGACCGCGCACAGATCGTCGTCGAGCGCCGCCGTCATCAAGGCTTGCGCCCGGTCGGCGCTGGTTGCGATCGCGGCGCCCTCGAGCGCCGTGGTCCAGCCGCCATCGGCACCGCGGTACACCACGGCGCCGTCGCCGACGCGGTTGGCGGTGATCACCACCGGGCCGGTCACTTTGAGCTTTTTCTGTTCGAGCGGAGATGTCATTGGGCCCTCGTAAGCAAACCGCTTTCTGCCGGTGGGGAAACAGCCTCGGCCAAAACCCCAAGCTAAAGAATGTTGTTCTATATATAGGCTAGTTTTCGGATGCAAATAGGAGAATATTCTGCTAAATAATCCATTTCAACGAGAACATTCGCTTACCAATGGCACCTTGACCAAGAAAACCGTTCCTGCCAAGAAATCACGACCGAACAGAACGCTCTGAACAGAGGGCGCTCCGCGCTGCGAATCGGGCTGCCCTGCGCTACTATTGACGGCGCTGTTTCGCGCTCATTAACGAACTTTCCCCTGTTTGCCGTACCGGCGGCAAGAATGGGGTTGCGCTGACGCCGTCATGTCACAATTATGTCTTTTGGACCCTAATATGCACGACCTTTCGGTCCCGTCCGTTCCTGGATACCGCCAACCCTGGTTGGATTGAATAAGGAGCCTTCGCTTCAGCGCCATGGGGCCGCCCGGGCGAGCAAGACAACCGGAAGTATCCCTAGCATTGATTTGCGCGACCGACTGAAAAAATGCGATAGCAAACACCCGACCTCAAGCACTGGAATCGAAAATGGCCAAGACGTCGAATAAGTCAGCAAGCCGGATGGACAAACTCGTTGGCCGCAATATCCGCGTTCATCGATTGGTCAGGGGGCTGACGCAAGAGGGCCTGGGCGAGAAGCTGGGCGTGACGTTTCAGCAGATCCAAAAATATGAAAAGGGCACCAACCGCGTCGGCAGCGGCCGCCTTTATCAGATTGCTGCCTTACTTGAGGTGCCAGTCACGGCCTTCTTCGAAGGCGGCGACTCACCGGCGGCGCTGCGAAACTCGTCGCCGTTCGATCTGCTGGCCGATCCGGTGTCTTTGCGCATGGTTCAGGCGTTTGCTGAGATCGCGGACCTCAAGACCCGGCGCGCCGTGCTCGCGCTTGTCGAGTCGATGAACTCGATTGCCAAATCGTAATTGCGCCGAGCATAATTCAGCTTAAGAACTGCGCTAGTTGCTTCGCGGCGTTTAACGCGGTGCCGGCGGCGCGCGGCCCGATCACGTTATGCGGACGGCGACCTCCGGTCGGACTGGGCGCGACGAAGTATCATCAAGCGGTGCGGCCGTAGCCGCCACTCCGAGCAGGCGATCGAAACCGCGCCGGCTCGCGAGATGAACTGGCTTTTCACGGGCGGGCGGCTGAGCCCTGGACCGCGCGAGCCGCGCATCATTTCAGCAAGCTTTGAAACAGTGGTATGATGCGATCTTTGATGGGGCGCGGTCACGGTGTCGGCGCATGGCGCCTCAATCCGCGGGCCGGTCATTTGGACGGTTGGGATGAAGATTCTGATAGTTGACGATCACGCTTTGATTCGTGATGCGCTGCAAGGCCTGCTCAAGAAGCTTAAGCGCGGCGCGATCGTGCTGGAGGCATCGGACAGCCGACAGGCGATGGAAATCGTCGCCAGCCACGGCGACATCGGGCTGGTGTTGCTCGATTTGAACTTGCCGGATCGCGACGGTTCATCAATCCTCGCCGAATTGCGCGAGCGCTATCCCGCAATAGCGGTCGTGGTGCTCTCAGCGATACAGGACCGCGCCAAGATCATGAAGGTGCTCGACCTCGGGGCGGTCGGCTACATTCCGAAATCCGCCCGTCGCGAGGTCATGATGAGCGCCCTGCAGCTGATCTTCGCCGGGGGCGTCTATATTCCGCCCGATATATTGGCGCGCGAAGAGCCCTCGCAATCCGTTTCGATCCAACAGCGTAACGACCGGCCGATCGTGTCGCCGTCCGAAATCGGGCTGTCCGGCCGCCAGCTCGACGTGCTTGCCCAGTTGATGCAAGGAAAGAACAACAAGATCATCTGCCGGGTCCTCGGCCTTGCCGAACCCACGGTCAAAAATCACGTCACCGCGATCTTGAAGGCGCTCAAGGTGACGAACCGCACCGAAGCCGTCATCGCCGTCAATGAACTCGGCTGGAAGTTGCCGGCGAATCCGACGGCGTGAAAATCTCCGCTGTCGCCCTTTCGCCCGCGGGCAGCAAGGGCGTGACCGGGGATTGCGGCCGCATGATCGCTTGATTGAACATCGCGCGCAGCGCCATCGGATCAACCGGCTTATGCAACAGATGACAGCCTTTGGCTTTGGCCGCGCGCAGCACCTCCACAGTGGTATCGCCGCTGATGAGAAATGCGGGAATTTGCGCTGACAATGCGCCGCGCAAATGTTCAACCGCGTCGAGGCCGGTTCTGTCGTCCGACAGATGGTAGTCCGAAATGATGAGGTCAGGCTTCGGATCTTGATCGGTCAGCGCCGCAAGCGCTTCGCCGTCCGTCATTGCGGTAATGACCCGGCAGCCCCAACTGCGCAGGATTCCGCCCATCCCTTCCAGCACAAGCGGATCGTTATCGATCACCAAGACGAGCTTGCCGTTGGTTCGGTCAAGCTGGTTGCGGACCGTAATGACCGGAGCGGGAATCTTCTCCTGCGCCGGTACCGTCGGCACCGTGATGGCAAAGCACGAGCCTCTGTTCGGCACCGATCTGACCTCGACGCCGTGATTCAACAGGCGGCATGCCCGGTCGACGATGGCAAGGCCGAGTCCCAGGCCGGCCTGACGGTCGCGATCCGGCTCGCCCAGGCGGTAAAACTCGCCGAATATTTTTTCGTGCTGATCGGCCGGAATGCCGGCCCCGGTATCCCAGACTTCGATCCGCAGCGCGTCGCCGCGCTTGCGGCAGCCGACCAGGAGTCCGCCGCGGTCGGTGTAGCGCACGGCATTCGAAATCAGATTAAAGATCACCCGTTGCAGCAATATGAAGTCGCTCCGGACCCAAGCGTCGCTGGGCATGACCCGGAGCGATAAGCCTTTCGCGCGCGCCGCTTCGGCAAACGTCGTCTCTGCCTGCGCCAGCAAATGCGCCACCGGAAACGACGTGATATTCAGCGTCGTCCCGCCAGTGTCGAGTTTTGAGATGTCGAGCAGTGCGTTGAACAGATCGTTCATCGCCGACAGCGCCGCCTCGATCCGTCCGACAATCTTGCCGCGTTCGCTGGCGCGCAACCGGCCGTGCAATTGCGCGACGAAAAGTCCGACGGCATGCAGCGGCTGCCGCAGATCGTGACTGGCCGTGGCCAGGAAGCGGGATTTCGCCAGATTGGCGGCTTCGAGCTGGCGGGTGCGCTCCTCGACCTTGCCTTCCAGGGTGGCGTGCGACTCCTGCAAGCGCGCGGCCATGGTGTTGAATTGGTTGCCGAGCGCCTCGAGTTCGTCGCCGGTCTCGATCGAAATGCGGTGCGCGAGATCGCCGCTGCCGACCCGCGCGGCGCCGTCGTGCAGTGCCCGGATCGGAACGACCATCCTGCGGGTCAGGAGAAGACCGGCACAGAGTGCCAACGCAACAGCCGCCAAGAGCAAACCTGCCGAGCGAATAATGGAATTATAGATGGGCGCAAAAGCCTCTTCCGTCGGAAGTTCAACAAAGACAAGCCAGTTAAGCGGGTTGACGACGGCATTAGCACTCAAAACCGACCCACGCTCGGTCTCCACCGGCGCAAGTGAATGATCACCAAGTTCGTTCGTCCGTCCCATGCGCGCGGCCTGGACCTGCGGCAGACGTGACATATCCGTATTACGCAACACGAGGCTGATATCGGGGTGCGCGATCAGGCGACCATCGGCATCGACAACGTAAGCGTATCCATGGCGGCCGACCTTGATTTGCGATACGATGTCCCAAATCAATTTCAGATTCACTTGCGCTTCGATCACGCCATATTCGGGTCTCGAACCGACCATCGCGAGCGTCATATAGGGCTCGGACCCTCCGACAAAATACACCGGCCCATAGTAAACTCTGTGTGCCATCGCCTGAGTGAAGAATGGATCGCGCGAATGATCCGCCCGACTGGCATCGACGTCCATTCCTTGCCGCGAAACACGAAAAAGTTCGCGCCCGGCCCCATCCATCTGGGCGACCTCCGTCACCGCCGGCACTTGTCGTAAGAGCCGCACCGCGTCAAAGCGCCAATCGTTAAACGTACTGGCATCCCACGGCAGCAACGTAGCCCAGGCCATCTGCCCTTCGATTTCCTTCACGAACTGGCTGATGCTTGCCGCCGCGGCTTTCGCCTGCTCGTGCTGAACGCGAACGAGCAGGGTCTTTTGCTCTCGATACGAAAACCAGATATCGAACGCGCCGTTGGCAATTAAAGCGGAACAGACCACGGCGGCAAACATCCCCGCATATTTGCGAAACAGCCGTCCCCGCACGGTCGACACAGCGTCGCCGTCACGCGAAGCAGCCGGTCCGTGCGCGGGACCAATCATTCAAACCTTCCCCTCAGTTCGGCCACCTCGGCTTGAACCATAAACCCAATATACCATCCTACCATTCTGCGGCGAGTAATGAAACGACCAATACGTCCAGAAAGCATTCAGCGCCCATGTGGCGTGACAAAGTGCGACAGACGCTTAATTTGCTGTTCTTCCTATTGTCCCCGTACAATCCGCCGCCGACGCCTTGAAGCCGGGCTAAACAAGGAGACGTCTGTGCTAGCGCGCCGGTCGCTCATCGCGATGTTTGGCGTTACGGTCTTGTCTCGGTCGGTTTGGGCCGGCGCCGGTCCGCGTGCAGGTGTTGCCACCATCGGATTTCTGATGGGCCTTGCAAACGACGCGGTGGCGCAGGCCCGCGTCGCGGCGTTCGAGAAGGGTCTCGAAAAGGAAGGATGGGTCCTCGGCAAAGACGTTCACATCGAATATCGCTTTGCTGAGGGAGATCTCGACCGCACACGCAAACTAGCCCAGGATTTGCTTGCGCTTCAACCCGATATCATCGTCGGCCACAGTACCCCAGTGGTAGCAGCGCTCGCCCGGGCTACACGAACAATTCCGATCGTGTTCGTCGTTGTTGCCGATCCGGTCGGTAGCGGTTTCGCTGCAAGCGTCGCGCGGCCGGGCGGTAACATAACGGGATTCACGAATCTCGACGCCGAGATCACCGGCAAGCTGCTGACCATCCTCAAGCAGATCGACCCCAGTCTCAGCCGCGCGCAATTGATTTTCAATCCCGATACGGTCGCCAGCAGCGCGTTGTATTACACGCGCGCATTCGAATTGGCGGCGCCCGCTTTCGCTGTTGAGCCGCTGATCGCACAAGTCCACAGCACGGCCGAGATCGAACGCAGTATGGGCGAGCTTGCCAAGAAATCTGGCTCCGGACTCATCGTCGTACCTGACAACTTCACGGCCGTTAATCGCCAGGTCATTATTTCGCTGGCGGCTCAGTGGCGTATTCCGACGATCTATGCGTACCGCTTTTTCGTCGAGGAGGGCGGCTTGATCTCCTACGGCGTTGATCTCATCGACCTGTTCCGCCGAGCCCCGGAATACGTTAGCCGCATTCTCCGGGGCGAAAGTCCCGCCAATCTTCCGATCCAAGCGCCGACGAAGTTCGAGCTTGTGATCAATCTCAGGACCGCCAAGGCTCTCGATCTTCTGGTTCCCCGAATACTGCTCGCAGGCGCCGATGCCTTGATCGAATAATTGGGACAGCCGCGCAACGATAAAGCGCTCTTTGCTATGCCGTTTGCACGCGGCGCGAGCGGTCCGGGACCCGAACGAAAATCTCGCCATCGGCGACGCGCACCTCGAGCGATCGCAGGCGGAGCTGCGGGTTGCCCTGATGGCGACCGGTTCGAATATCGAATTCGTAGCCGTGCCACGGGCAGACGATGTTGGTCTGGGTTTTCGAAAACTTGAAACCGCGGCTCTTGCGGTCGGCGGCGATGTCCTCCTCCACGCGCGGCAAGATCTTGCCCTGGCATACCGGGCCGCCGAGATGCGGACAGATATTTCCGTAAGCAGTGAACTGACCCTTGACGTGGAACACGCCGATTTCGACGCCGTCGATCTCGATCACCTTGCGGCCGGGGTCGGAAAAAGCCGAGATCGATCCGAGATTGATTTCGCGCATGATGCTCTCGTTACGGCGCCCGGCGGAACCACATCGACAGGTCGAACAGGTTGAGGCCCGCGGTGCGGATCATTTCGGATACGACCGTCACGACTTCCGTCGGCGTTACTCGCTCCGCCGTCACGGGCGGCGGATAAGTGCCGGCGTCCTCCGCCTTGGCGACATATAATTTGACCGCGGCGGTCATGACGCGCTCCAGATCGGCGTCGGAGAGCGTGTCGTACTTGCCGCTCGCCAGCGCCCGTTCGGCCAGTGCGGTGAAAGCCTCGACAT
>JBEKRD010000106.1:0-15167 GCA_049519075.1 Xanthobacteraceae bacterium
ACCAAGCGCGGCGATTGCCGCGGCAAGAACGCCAAGATTTCCTGGACCCAGGTGGAGACCGGCTCGGCTATTACCTGGAAATATCCGAGCTGCATTTTGCGCGGCGATAATTCGCGCGGCGAGTTTTATTCGATCGCGATTTCCAATGGCTACCAACAGGTCGATTCCGGCACCAAGATGCTGCATCTCGGCAAGAACACCTCGAGCCGCATCATCTCTAAGGGCATCGCCGCCGGCAATTCCAACAATACATATCGCGGGCTCGTCACCGCGCACCGCCGCGCCACCGGCGCGCGCAATTTCACCAATTGCGATTCGCTCCTGATCGGCAACCAGTGCGGCGCGCACACCGTGCCCTATATCGAGGCGAAGAATTCTTCCGCCATGTTCGAACACGAGGCGACCACCTCGAAGATATCCGACGAGATGCTGTTTTATTGCCGTCAGCGCGGGCTTTCGGCGGAGGAGGCCACCGCGCTTGTCGTCAACGGCTTCGTCAAAGACGTGTTGCAGCAATTGCCGATGGAGTTCGCAGTCGAAGCGCAGAAGCTGATCTCGGTCTCGCTCGAAGGCAGCGTCGGCTGAGTACGGATCGCAATGATGAATACCTATTGGTTCAAACCGAGACAACGCGGCTGGGGTGCGACGCCGGTGACCTGGGAAGGCTGGGCGGTGACGGTCGTCACCATGGTGATCGTGGTCATGACCTCGATGCTGGCGCCGGTTTTCTCCCGTGGAACCGCTTGGGATTATAGCGCCATCATCATCGACGTGGTTGCGATCGCTGCTTTTCTTATGATCAGCCGGCTCAAAACCGATGGCGAATGGCGCCGGCGGAAAAGCTGAGCGCAAACCGAAGAAATCCGGAGCTATTGATGGCGTTGCTTGAAATCGAAAATTTGCATGTCGAAATCGACGGCAAAGAAATTCTCAAAGGCCTCGACCTCATCGTGAATGCGGGCGAGGTTCACGCCATTATGGGACCGAACGGCTCCGGCAAATCGACGCTCGCTTACGTGCTCGCCGGCAAGGACGCCTATCAGCCGACCGCAGGCGAGGTACGATTTAACGGCAAGAACCTGTTCGACATGACGCCGGACGAGCGCGCCGCCGCGGGCATGTTTCTCGCCTTCCAATATCCCCTGGAAATCCCAGGCGTCGCCACCATGACTTTCTTGCGCACCGCGCTCAATGCGCAGCGCAAAAAGCGCGGCGAGGCCGAACTCTCGACCCCTGAATTTCTCAAGAAAGTGCGCGAGCTTTCCGGCACGCTCGGCATCGAACCGGAAATGCTGCGCCGCGCGGTCAATGTCGGCTTCTCCGGCGGCGAGAAGAAGCGTAACGAGATCCTACAGATGGCGCTGCTGGAGCCGCGGCTCGCCGTGCTCGACGAGACCGATTCCGGCCTCGATATTGACGCGCTGAAGATCGTCGCCGAGGGCGTCAATCGGCTGCGCGCACCGAGCCGCTCCTTCGTCGTCATCACGCATTATCAACGGCTCTTGTCCTACATCGTGCCCGATATCGTGCACGTTCTGTCCGCCGGCCGTATCGTCAAGACCGGGGGCAAGGAACTCGCGCTCGAACTCGAAGCCCGTGGCTACGCCGAGTATCAGGAAGAGGCTGCGGCGTGAACCGGGAAGTCACCATCATCAAAACCGCAGCCGAGACCGCGCTGGCGCAGGCCTTTACCCAGGCGCGCGCCCGGCTGCCCGGCGATGATGCGGTCACCGCGCAGCGCGAAGCGGCATTCGACGTGTTCGCCAGGGAAGGCCTGCCGCATCGACGCGTCGAGGATTGGAAATATACCGACCTGCGCGTCTTGATGCGGGAGGCAAAGCCGCTCGCGAGCCCGCCCGATGCCGCGGCAAAGACCAGCGCCAAGACCGCCGGCGCGATGCTGCGCGATATCGACGCCCGCCGCCTGGTCTTCGTCGACGGCGTATTCGTTGCCGAATTGTCCGATCTGGCAATATTGGAGAGCGGGCTGACTGTGCGTCCGCTGGCTCAGGCGCTCGCCGACAACGATCCACTCTTGACCGCGCATCTCGGCAAGCTCGCGCCGGCAAAAGACGTCGCGGTCGCGCTCAATACGGCGTTGATGGGCGACGGCGCGGTGATCCGCATCGCCGCCGGTTCGACCATCGAGCGGCCGCTGCATCTGGTGTTCGTGGCCTCGGCCAAGACGGCTGCGACCTTCGTCCGCTCGCTGGTCGTGGTGGAAGAGCGCGCCCGGGCCATGCTGATCGAGAGCCATGAGGGCCCGGCCGGCAGCGACTATCAGGTCAACGCCGCGCTCGAATTGTTCGTCGGCGACGAGGCCCATGTCGATCATGTGAAAATTATCAATGAAGGCGCCGAAGCCCTGCATGTGTCGACGCTTGCCGCCGCGATCGGCGCGCGCGCGCGCTTTAACGCCTTCACCTATACGGCGGGCGGCGCCGTCGTGCGCAATCAGCTGTTTTTGAATTTCGACGGCGAGGGTACCGTCGCTGGCATCCGCGGCGCCACCCTCATCAAGGGCCACCAGCACGCCGACACCACGCTCGTCGCCAACCATATCGCACGCGATTGCCAGAGCCGCGAGGTGTTCAAGACGGTGCTCGATGACGAAGCTCATGGCGTGTTCCAGGGCCGCATTATCGTGCGTCCGCATGCGCAAAAGACCGACGCCAAGATGATGACGCGGGCGCTGTTATTGTCCGACCGCGCCGAGGCGGACAACAAGCCGGAGCTCGAAATCTTCGCTGACGACGTGCAGTGCGGTCACGGCGCGACTGCGGGCGCACTCGACGAGGAATCGAAGTTCTATTTGATGGCGCGCGGCATTCCGGAAGCCGAAGCCGAGGCGCTGATGATCCAGGCCTTCCTCGGCGAGGCGATCGAGGGCATTGAGCACGCCGGCCTGCGCGAGGCGCTGATGGACTCCGTTGCAGCCTGGCTTTTAGCACGTGGACAGGTTCTCAATGCATGACGCGGTGACCAACGGCGCCTACGACGTTGAGCGCATCCGCGCGGATTTTCCGATTCTCGCGATGCAGGTCTACGGTAAGCCACTCGTTTATCTCGACAATGCGGCGTCGGCGCAGAAGCCGCAAGCCGTGCTCGATCGCTTGAACGAGGCCTACACGACCCAATACGCCAACGTGCATCGCGGGCTGCATTATCTCGCCAATGAGGCAACCGAAGCCTATGAGGGCGCCCGCGAAAAGGTCGCGGGCTTTCTCAATGCCAAGCGCAAGGAAGAGATCATCTTCACGCGCAACGCGACGGAAGCCATCAATCTTGTCGCTTATACGTTCGGCCGCGAGCGCATCAAGCCGGGCGACGAAATTGTGCTCTCGATCATGGAGCACCACTCCAACATCGTGCCGTGGCATTTCTTGCGCGAGCGCCAGGGCGCCGTGATCAAATGGGCGCCAGTCGACGACGAGGGGAATTTCCTCATCGACGAATTCGAAAAGCTCATCACGCCGCGCACTAAGCTTGTCGCCATGACCCACATGTCGAACATGCTGGGCACGCCGGTGCCGGTGAAGGAAGTGGCGCGCATCGCGCATGCCCACGGCATTCCGGTGCTGTTCGACGGCGCTCAAGCCGCGGTCCATCTCGACGTCGACGTGCAGGACATCGATTGCGATTTCTACGCCTTTACCGGGCATAAGCTCTACGGCCCGACCGGGATCGGCGTCTTGTACGGCAAATACGATCTCCTGGCCGCGCTGCCGCCCTTCAACGGCGGCGGCGAGATGATCCGCGAAGTCTTCGAGGACCGCGTCACCTATGGCGACCCGCCGCACAGGTTCGAGGCCGGCACGCCCTCGATCGTGCAGGCGATCGGGCTCGGCGCTGCGATCGATTATGTCGCTTCGGTCGGCAAGGCGCGGATCCGCAGCCACGAGGCGTCGCTTGTGCATTACGCGCACGACCGGCTGCGCGAGATCAATTCGCTGCGAATCTTCGGCAATGCCAAGGACAAGGGGCCGATCGTGGCGTTTGAAATGAAGGGCGCGCATCCGCACGACCTGGCGACCATCATCGATCGCTCGGGCGTCGCCATCCGTGCCGGCACCCACTGCGTGATGCCGCTGTTGACGCGGTTCGGCGTCAACGCGACCTGCCGCGCCTCGTTTGCCATGTATAATACCCGCGACGAAATCGATTACCTGGCGCAGGCGCTTGTCAAGGCGCAGGATTTCTTCACATGACGCAAGACGTGAAAACCGATCCGGCCGAGACAGCCACTGCCGCGGCCACTGATACGGTCGCCGCGGTTGCCGCGGAGGCGCCGCCTGCCATTCCGGCCGACGAAATGGCGCGGTTGACCGACGAAATCGTCGGCGCTCTGAAGACGGTTTACGACCCCGAAATCCCGGCCGACATCTACGAGCTGGGCCTGATCTATAAGGTCGATATCGACGACGGCCGCATGGTCAACATCGACATGACGCTGACCACGCCGAACTGTCCGTCGGCTGCGGAATTGCCGATGCAGGTGGAAAACGCGGTCGCTGGTGTCGTCGGTGTACGCGAGGCCAAGGTCACCATTGTCTGGGATCCGCCGTGGGATCCGAGCCGTATGTCGGACGAGGCACGCACGGTTCTCAACATGTGGTGAGTTGCGGGCCATGGGGCCGCGCATTACATGAAATGATATGAAGACATTGGTATTGTTGAGCTAAAGCGAACCAGAATGGCCGCGTCTTGAACGCGGAAAGGATGTGAAGATGGGCAGTGCCCGGCCGAGACCTCAGGTGATGCGGCTGACCGAAGCCGCCGCGGAGCGTATCAAGACGGTCATGGCGAAAGCCGAGCGTCCGATTGCAGCAGTACGCGTCGGCGTCAAGAACGGCGGCTGCGCAGGGATGGCCTACACCATGGAATATGCCGAGACCGTCAATCCGCTCGATGAAGTGATCGAAGACAGGGGCGTGCGCATCCTGATTGACCCCAAGGCGGTGCTGTTTTTGCTCGGCACCGAGATGGACTACAAGGTCGACAAGCTGTCGGCTCAATTCGTGTTCAACAATCCGAACCAGACCTCGGCCTGCGGTTGCGGCGAATCGGTACAGATCGAGCCGGCAACCGGCGTGGCCGGCGCCGAAGCGCAATAATCGGATATTGCCGATTTCGTGATCAGGCGACGCGCGCCGTCACCGCGGGGGGATCGGTCGCCTCGGGCTCGTTCTCGCAAATGACGCGATTGCGACCGTGTCGCTTTGCGGCATAAAGGCATCGGTCGGCGCGCTCGATCAATTGCTGCGCTGTCTCGTTGCCGCGCAGGACGGCAACGCCGATCGAAACCGTCACACGGCCGAGCCGCTCGCCACTCGACCGCTTCATCAATTCCTTGGTCATGACCGCGCGGCGGATGTGGTCGGCGACGGTGATTGCCGATTGCAACGAGGTGTTGGGCAATGCGACGACAAATTCCTCGCCGCCGTAGCGCGCGGCAATATCCTGGCCTTTGACGTTCTGCTTCACCGACAGGGCGACGAGGCGCAGTACCTGGTCGCCGGTAAGGTGGCCGAATTTATCGTTGAAACTCTTGAAGTGGTCGATGTCGCACATCAATAGCGACAGCGGCTCATTCTTCTCTTTGGCGTCGGCAAGGTTAGCGGCAAGCGATGAATCGAAATATTTGCGGTTGGCCAGCGTGGTCAGCGGATCGGTCAGGCTCTCGATCCGCACGGCCTCGAGGTTGTGCTGAAGCTGTCCGATTTCCTGTCGCGATGATGCGAGGCTTGCTTCGAGTTTCTTGTTGTCGTGCTCCATCTCCTTGGCGCCCTGAACGAGATGTTCGATGACGGTGCGCAACGTCTCGCCGTCACTGGCCTGCGCCAGGGATTCGGTGGCGAGGTTGAGCCGTTCGGAATAGCTGGTCGCCGAACCCGCCGCGGCATCGATCGTCGCGATGACCTGCTTGATCTCGTCGAGCACGCGGCTACCCACCGAATCGATGCGTTCGCCGATCCGGCTGACGGCGAGGTAGTTGTCATAGATCTGTTGGAGATCGGCTTCGCTGAGGCTGCTTTTTTTCGCCAATGCGTCGTTGATCGTCTGGTTGAGGGGCTGGTTATAGCCGGTTGCGTAGTGATACCAGATTTCGAAATTCCGCGGCGATGCCGCTTGCCCCAGAGCGCGAATCTGTTCCAGCGCGATCTCGGCGAATGCGAGGCTTCTTTCGTGCTCTTCGGTGGGCACGGCCATCAAGTCTCTCCAATCGTCCCGGGAAGTGTGAACGGCAGCGCGAGCGTAACAGCTGTCGCTCAGTCACGTCGAAATTTCACGGGCGAATGTATGAGACGGCGGTGAAGGAGCGGTAAATAAGGCTATGTAAGGAAAATCCTTACGCCGCGACCAAGACTCTAGGCAATTTGTTGTTTAGGCCTTAACCGGCACGGGTCGCAACAGAAAGGCGGGAAGATGGGTGTCGGACTCGTCCAGTTGCGGCCGCGCCGGTCGAGCTGAGCGGGAGGGCCGCGCGGGATCGAGCTGCGCCACCGGCGCAGGCTGCCGCGGCGGGCCCCGTTCGTCACGCCGTCCGCGTGGACCGCGGTTTTGCCGGGTTGTTGCGTGATGGGATGATGCTTGAGAAGCCGAGTTTTGCTCCGGCGCGGGCGCTGCGTCGGCAAGCTGGTCCATGTACGGGATCGGCTGCCCGATCAATTTCTCGATAGCCGCGACCGCCTTGGCGTCGTTTGAGCCCGCCACGATGGTGATCGCGACGCCGCTGCGGCCGGCGCGTCCGGTGCGGCCGATGCGGTGCACGTAGTCGTCGGCATGCACCGGCACATCAAAATTATAGACGTGGCTCACGTCCGGAATATCGAGGCCGCGGGCGGCGACATCGGAAGCGACCAGCAGCGTCACCTCACCTTTGCGAAACTGTTCAAGCGCCGCGGTGCGGGACGACTGGTCCATGTCGCCATGCAAGGCTTGGACCGAAAAGCCGTGGCGAAGCAACGAGCGGTGAAGTGTCGCGACGTCGCGCTTGCGGTTGCAGAAGACGATGGCGTTCTTCATCCCGACCGCCGCGCGAACCAGGCGGCGCAAGGTGTCGCGCTTGTCGTGCGGCTCGCGCCCGGATTTGACCAATAGCTGGGTCGTCGCGGTCACCGTCGAGGCCGGACGAGACACTTCGACCCGGACCGGATTGTGCAGGAATTGTTCGGTGATACGCCGGATTTCGGTCGGCATGGTCGCGGTAAAGAATAGCGTCTGGCGGGTAAACGGCACGAGCTTGCAAATGCGCTCGATGTCGGGGATGAAACCCATGTCGAGCATGCGGTCGGCCTCGTCGATGACCAGAAGCTCGACGCCGTTGAGCAAAAGCCGCCCTCGCTCGTTATGATCGAGCAGACGGCCCGGCGTCGCGATCAGCACGTCAACGCCGCGCATGAGCTTGGTGTCCTGATCGCCAAACGATACGCCGCCGATGATCAGCGCCACGTTAAGCTTGTGGTTGGCGCCATATTTGGCAAAACTCTCTTCGACCTGGGCGGCGAGTTCGCGGGTCGGTTCGAGGATCAGGGTGCGCGGCATACGAGCGCGGGCGCGGCCCTTTTCCAGCATGGTCAGCATCGGCAGCACGAAGGCCGCGGTCTTGCCGGTGCCGGTCTGAGCGATGCCGAGCACGTCGCGCCGGGCGAGCACGTGGGGAATGGCCTGTTCTTGGATCGGAGTAGGAGTTTTGTAACCGGACGCCGCGACTGCGGCGATAACTTTATCGGACAAGCCGAGATGGGAAAACGGCATAAACCCTCGAGTCAGGACCGCCGGCAGCATCCATGTCGTTCATCCATGTGGTTCAAGGGTGAACGCTTCGGTTGAAGCTAAGGATGCGCGCAAACGCGGTCGAATCTGCCTTGCTGCAGCTGGCGGAAACATAGGATCGATTGGACGAATGTCAACCAGCAAGGTCGGCCGCTACCCCCTAAGTTAATCGGATTCCTTCGCTTTTTCTCGCCGCGCCCAATAAGCACTCGCACCAGGAGCACCCATGTCCGTCGCGCCGCTGCCGATTGTCCTGGTTCCCGGCCTCACCTGTTCGGCTCGGCTTTACGCCGGACAAATTCCGGCGTTGTGGCAGTTCGGCCCCGTCACCGTCGCCGATCACCGGCGCGACGACAGCATGGCTGCGATTGCGCGGCGGATTCTGGCTGCGGCCCCGCCGCGCTTCGCGCTCGCCGGACTGTCGATGGGCGGCTATATCGCCTTTGAAATCATGCGCCAAGCGCCGGAGCGCGTCGCCAAATTGGCGCTGCTCGATACCGGCGCGCGCGGCGACACGGCCGAACAGACCGAACGGCGCAAAATAGTGATCGCGCTCGCCAAGAGCGGCCGCTACGCCGAAGTGCCCGACATCGCCTTCCCGGTCTACGTCCATCCCAATCGTCACGGCGACGCGGCGCTCAAGCAGCTTGTCCGCACCATGGCCGAAGAGACTGGCGTCGAAGCATTCTTGCGCCAGCAGCAGGCGATCATCGGCCGGCCGGACTCGCGCCCTGGCCTCGCCGCCATCAGCTGCCCGACACTGGTCCTGGTCGGCGACAGCGACGCAGCCACCCCGCCGGAGCTCGCCCGCGAGATTGCCGCCGGCATCGCCGGGTCGCGCCTCGTCACCATCCCCGACAGCGGGCACCTGTCGACGCTGGAACAGCCACAAGCGGTCACCGTGGCGCTGCTCGACTGGATGCGGGGGTAGGGCGCAGGGCCGCGCCGGCGCGATTGTGCTAACGCTTTGGTCTGCCGTTCGGGGCCATGCACAGCGCGGTGCGAAAAATGGAATTGGGAATGGAGGAAGCGTCCATGAGTGTCGGTCTTTTCACCCGCAAGGCGATTTTTTCGGCGCTCGCGGCGTTGCTGCTTGTGGGAGGCGCGCTTCTGCCCGCGCGCGCCGAGAGCAATTATCCGGACCGGCCGATCCGGCTGATCGTCGGTTTCGCGGCGGGCGGCGGCAACGATATTTTTGCCCGTTTGGTCGGCGCCAAGCTTGCCGATCTGCTCGGCCAGCCGGTGGTGATCGAGAACAAGCCCTCGGCCGGCGGCCGGGTGGCGGCGGAATACGTCTCGCAGCAGGCCGCCGACGGCTACACGCTCCTCGTCGCCGCGAGCGGCATGATGTCGATTGCGGGCGCGGTCTACCCGGACCTGAAATACGATCCGGTGAAGTCCTTTATCCCGCTGTCCATGATCGCGAATTTTCCCTTGATCCTCGTGGTTTCTGGTGACAATCAGATGAAAAATGTGAGGGAGCTGGTGGAGTGGGGAAAACAGCATCCCGACAAGGCGAATTATCCCAGCACGTCGCCGTCCTTCACCGTCGCGTCGGAACTGTTCAAATTGAAGTCCGGCATTCCCGGCGTGATGATCCCCTACAAGGGCAGCAACGAGATGATCTTAAGCGTCATCGAGGGCCAATCGCTGTTCGCGTTTCCCGACGGCCCGCCGACCGTGCCGCAGGTCAAGTCGGGAAAGCTAAAGGCGCTCGCCGTCACCGGCGCCGAGCGTTCGGCGCAATTGCCAGACACGCCGAGCATGAGCGAGGCCGGCTACCCTGAGGTCGACGTGCATTTGTGGAGCGGCGTGTTCGCGCCGGCCGGCACGCCGGCGCCGATTGCGGCCAAGCTTGAGAGCGCCTTAAGCCAATCGATCCACGACCCGGAAGTCGCGGAAAAACTCAAAGCCATGGCGGTCAATCCCGGCGGCGTCGCCGCGGACGATTTCAAGCGGTTGATCGGGTCGGAAATCGCCAAATATTCCGAGGTGGTCAAAGCCGCAAATTTGCATTTCGAGGAATAGCGCCGGCGGGAGCGGGTTTGCCGTCGGCGCGGTTGGCCGCGGCTGGACATGCCGCGCCGCGCGGCGCAAATTTGCGCGCTGTTTCGGAGAGAGCATCATGAAGTCCGGTGCGGTCGCGCTTGCCGCCGTCATGCTGGCGTGGAGCACGCCGGCCTTTGCCGACGACATCGATCTGGCGCGCTGGACCTGCCAGCAATTCCTTTCTGCGAGCAAGGACGATATCGGCGTCATTCTGGCTTGGCTCGACGGCTACTACAAAGACGAGGATGACCCGCCGGTGATCGACACCGGCCAGTTTGTCGCCAACGCCAAAAAGCTCGGCGATTATTGCGCCGCGCATCCCGATTCCGGGCTGATTACTGCGACGGATAAGTTGTTTCAGAAGGAATAGATGCAGCCCTCGGCGTAAGCGGAGGCATTACACGTCCAGCAATTCCTCCCGCGCGAACTCCGCGCGCTCCTGGATGAAATCAAAGCGCGCTTCGGCCTTGGTGCCCATCAGCCGCTCGACGGATTTTTCGGTGTCCTTGCGGTCGTCGGCGATAAGTGTGACGCGCAGCAGCACGCGCTTCTTCGGGTCCATCGTGGTTTCCTTAAGCTGCGCCGCCATCATTTCGCCGAGACCTTTAAAACGGCTCACTTCGACCTTGGCATTGGCGTTGAATTCTTTCTTCAGAATCTCGTCGCGGTGCTTGTCGTTGCGGGCATAAAAATTCTTGCCGCCGTGGCTGAGCCGGTAAAGCGGCGGCACCGCGAGATAAAGGTGGCCGTGGTCGATCAGCTGCGGCATTTGCCGGTAGAAAAAGGTGATGAGGAGGGATGCGATATGGGCGCCGTCGACATCGGCGTCGGTCATGATGATGACGCGGCCGTAACGCAGATCTTCGTCGCGGTAATGGGCGCCGGTGCCGCAGCCGAGCGCCTGGACGAGATCGGCCAGCTGCTGGTTCTGCGCCAGTTTGTCCTTTCCGGCCGAAGCGACGTTGAGGATTTTGCCGCGCAGCGGCAGGATCGCCTGCGAGGCGCGATCGCGCGCCTGTTTTGCCGAGCCGCCGGCCGAGTCGCCCTCGACGACGAAAATTTCGGAGCCTTCGGCCGCGCTATTGGTGCAGTCGGCGAGCTTTCCCGGCAGCCGCAATTTGCGCACTGCGCTTTTGCGCGCGATGTCTTTTTCCTGACGACGACGGATGCGCTCGTCGGCGCGCTCCACCACGAATTCGAACAGCTTGTTGGCGGACAGGGGATTGCCGGCAAGCCAATGGTCGAACGGGTCCTTAATGGCCTGCTCGACAAGGCGTTGCGCCTCGGCGGTCGCAAGCCGGTCCTTGGTCTGGCCCTGGAATTCCGGCTCACGGATGAACACCGAGAGCATCGCGCAGGCACCGGCCGTCACGTCGTCGGAGGTGATTGCGGCTGCGCGCTTGCCTTGGCCGACGCGCTCGGCGTGGTCCTTCAGCCCTCGCGTCAGCGCCGAGCGCAAGCCGGATTCATGGGTGCCGCCGTCGGGCGTCGGGATGGTGTTGCAATAGGAATTGAGAAAGCCGTCGGCGTCCGCGGTCCAGGCTACCGCCCATTGCGCCGCGCCATGGGTGCCGGTCTTGCCGGCGCTGCCGGTGAAAATATCGGGATGTACCAGTGTCGCGCTCGAAAGCGTCTCGGACAGATAATCCTTCAAGCCGTCGGCGAAATGAAATTTTGCTTCCGCCGGCACGTCCTCGACCCCACGCAAAAGTTCCGGCGCGCAGGACCAGCGGATTTCGACGCCGCCGAAAAGATACGCCTTGGAGCGCGTCATCTTGAAAACGCGCTCCGGCTTGAAGCGGGCGTTCGGGCCGAAAATCTGCGAGTCCGGCCGGAAACGCACCTTGGTGCCGCGCCGGTTCGGCGCCTTGCCGGCATCGATGAGTTTGCTCTTGGGCACGCCGCGCTCGAAGATCATCCGATAAAGCTTCTGCCCGCGCGCGACTTCGACCTCCATGCGCTCGGACAATGCGTTCGCCACCGAGACGCCGACGCCGTGTAATCCGCCCGAGGTCTCATAGACTTCGGAGTCGAATTTGCCGCCGGCATGCAGCGTGCACATGATCACTTCGAGCGCCGACTTGTTCTTGAATTTCGGGTGCGGATCGACCGGAATGCCCCGGCCGTTGTCGGTGACGGCAAGAAAACCGTCGGCCGTCATCTCGACTTCGATCCAGTCGGCGTGTCCGGCGAGCGCCTCGTCCATGGCATTGTCGATGACTTCGGCGAACAGGTGATGCAGCGCCTTCTCGTCGGTGCCGCCGATATACATGCCGGGACGCCGGCGCACCGGCTCGAGACCTTCCAAGACCTCGATGTGCTTGGCCGTATAGCCCGCTTCGCCGCTGCTGCGGGCGGAAGCGACGGCGCTACGCCGGGGGCTGCTACGACGCGGCTCGGGGAGAGCGGCGAACAGATCGGGTGTCTTTGGCGCCGGCTTGGCCGCCGCTTTAGCCGTTTTGTCTGTTTTCGACGATTTTGCGGTTTTTCCCACGGCGACCCTCGAGAGACTTCCCAAAAAGCTTTCCGAAGAAGCTTCCTATGTGGCGGTTTGCTTTCGGCGGGCAATGGCAGACGAATCAATCCCGACGCAGCCGCCGACTATGCCACCGCGGCGGCAAAACAATGAGTGCATTGACGGGCCAAAATGTCGGCCTTATATGCCCGGCCATGGCTCCGTTATTCACGACCATTGCCCCCGCCAAGCGCCGCCGCCGCCGTATTGCGGCACGGATGCGCGCGCGCGCGTAATGTCATTCGTGCCGCTGATTCCGCGGCACTCTTCTCCTGATATTCTGCCCGCGGATTCGGCCTGATCCCTCATGGAAAAAAGGTAGAATCATGGCTGCGAAAGCAAAGATCGGCGTGCTCGGCGCGTCCGGCTATACCGGGGCGGAACTGGTGCGGCTGCTGCTGCGCCATCCGCGCGCCGAGATCGTGCTGCTGACGGCCGATCGGCGCGCCGGCAAACCGATGGCGGATGTATTCCCGCAATTTGCGCCCTACACGCTGCCGACGCTGACTTCGATTGAGGACGCCGACTGGAAGGCGCTGGGGCTTGATCTAGCCTTTTGCGCACTGCCGCACGGCACCACGCAAAAGGTGATCACGGATTTGCTCGCGCGTGCGCCGCGCACCAAGGTCGTCGATCTGTCCGCCGATTTCCGCCTGGCGGACACGGAAGCCTATGCGCGCTGGTACGGCCATGCCCACGCCGCGCCGAAGCTGCAGAAGGGCGCTGTTTATGGACTGACCGAGATTTATCGGAGCAAGGTCAAGGCGGCAGGGCTCGTCGCCAATCCGGGCTGTTACACGTCCTGCTCCGAACTGGCGCTGATCCCGCTTTTGCGGGCCAAGGCGATCGATCCGGACGAGATCGTCATCGACGCTAAGTCGGGCATGACCGGGGCGGGCCGGACGGCGCGGGAGGAAATGCTGTTTTCGGAAGTGTCCGAGGGCTTTCATGCCTATGGCGTCGGCCACCATCGCCACATGGCCGAACTCGACCAGGAATTTTCTTTAGCGGCGGGCCGCGACGTCGTGGTGTCTTTCACGCCGCATCTGGTGCCGATGAATCGCGGCATTCTTTCAACGATTTATGTGCGCGGGCTCAAAGCTTCACCGCAACAGCTTCATGCGACGCTTTTAAAGTTTTACGCGAAGGAGCCGTTCGTCCACGTGCTGCCGTTTGGCGCGACCCCGCAGACGCGCCATGTGCGCGGTTCGAATATGACGTTCATCGGCGTTGCCGCCGACCGTATCCCGGGTCGCGCCATCATCATCTCGGCGCTCGACAATCTGACCAAGGGCGCGTCCGGCCAGGCGGTGCAGAACATGAACGTCATGCTCGGTTTCCCGGAGGTGACGGGGCTGGAACAGGTCGCGCTGTTCCCGTAGGCACGTGCTGCCGTGTCTGGGCTTTCGCCTTGGCCGCTCAACCGCGTACCTTCACGTAACTTCCCGGTGCGTCCTCGATCGGTTTGAGCGCGCCATCGCCGGGGATGCGCGCGGCGACCTCCGTCGGGCTCTGCCGCGTGATCCACACCAGCCAATCGGGCCACCATGAGCCCGGATGTTCCTTGGCTTTGGCGAGCCAGCCGTCGATGTCGGCGTTCCTCGGCTTCGGGCCGGTCCAGTACTGATATTTTTGCTTATTCGGCGGATTGATCACGCCGGCGATGTGTCCGGAGCCGGAGACGACGAAACGGACCTGGCCGCCAAACAATTTCGAACCCAGCATCACCGACTTCGCCGGCGCGATATGATCTTCGCGAGTCGCCAGATTGTAGATCGGCGCCTTGATCGCCTTGAGATCGATCGGCGTATTACCGAGGATCATCTTGCCCTTCGACAGCTTGTTGTCGAGATAGCAATTGCGCAGGTAGAACGAGTGGTTGGCGGCGGGCAGGCGGGTAGCGTCTGAATTCCAGTACAGAAGATCGAACGGAAATGGCGCCTTACCCTTGAGATAGTTGTTGATGACGTAAGGCCAGATCAGGTCGTTCGAGCGCAGCATGTTGAACACGCCGGCCATCGCGCCGCTATCGAGATAGCCGCGCTCGGCCATCTTCTCCTCGATCGCAGCGACCTGCTCCTCGTCGACGAAGACTTTGAGATCGCCGGCATAGGTGAAGTCGACCTGGGCGGCGAACAAAGTCGCCGAAACGATGCGGTCGTCGTGCCGCGCCGCCATGGCTGCGAGCGTCGCGGCCAGCAGCGTGCCGCCGACGCAATAGCCGATGGCGTGCACCTTGTCCTCGCCGGTGGCTTCCTTGATCGCATCGAGTGCGGCAAGCGGGCCTTGGCGCACGTAGTCCTCGAAGCTTTTCTGCGCCAAATGCGTACCGGGATTGACCCAGGAAATGCAAAACACGGTCAGCCCCTGATCGACGCACCATTTGATGAAGGACTTTTCCGGCGTCAGATCGAGCACGTAGAATTTATTGATCCAGGGCGGCACGATCAGGAGCGGACGCTCGAGCACCTTCGCGGTCGACGGCGCGTACTGGATCAGCTGCATGATGTCGTTCTGGAAGATCACCTTGCCCGGCGTGGTCGCCAGATTGCGGCCGACCTCGAACATCGAGGCGTCGGACTGCCGGATCCTGAGGTCGCCGCCGCCGGCCTCGATGTCCTCGGCGAACATGCGCATGCCGCGCACCAGATTGTCGGCGTTCGACGTCAGCGTCTCGCGCAGCAGCTCCGGGTTGGTGAGGACGAAGTTCGACGGCGAGAGCGCGTTGACGATCTGGCGGACGTAGAACTCGGCCTTCTGCCTGGTGTGCGGATCGAGATCGGCGGCGTCCTTGACCAGTGTATCGGCCCAGCGGGTGGTCAGAAGG
>JBEKRD010000107.1:0-14990 GCA_049519075.1 Xanthobacteraceae bacterium
GTTCGAACTGTTGCCGTAAGGATTCTGATTAAGATTGAGGTTGAGATTTTGAGCGTGCGCCGTTGCGCTTCCTGAGATTGCGAGCGCGACCGCTAAAATGGCGATGATCTTTCCCATAGCTGTTCCCCCCTGAAGTACAGGAAAGGAACTTTACTACCTGGAGGTGATGTGCTCAACCACCTCTATATTTAGTACTGGGTATGTGAAAAGTAACGTCGCCGCGATATGTTCCATAATATGTCTTATGCGAATCAAGTATTCAGGCTCGACATTTACAGTTTGACCTAAATCTTTGTTCCCTCTCACCAAATGCCCGGACAGAGGCGCCAAGGCACCTGGCTGGCGTATTCGGCATAGCCCGGCAGCTCGGCTTGGAGGATGCGGTCCTCGGTGATTGCCCGATACGACAGGAACGGCAAGCCGGTGCTCACCAGGAGCGCCGCGGCGAGCCAGGAGCCGAGAGCGACACCGCTTGCCAGGATGATGAGGATGCCTGCCGTATAGCCCGGATGTCGGATGACGGCATAAGGCCCGCTCGTCACCACGTATTGGCCGCGGTCGGACTGAATGCGGACGACCGACGAGAAGAACCGGTTCTCGATCATCGCCCAAAAGCACAAGGCATAGCCGGCGCCGAGCAGAATGAAGCCCGCAGCCCGGAGCCATTCGGGCACGCTGTCGCTCCAATGGAACCGGCCGCGGTCGAGGCCTGCCACAATCCAGTGCAGAAACAGGACCAGAGTAAACAGCTGCAGACCCAGTGGCGGCCGCTTGCCGCCCGGGCGCATGCGCTCGCGGAACAGGCCAGGATCAAGCGCCACCAGCGAGGCGACGATCACAGCGGCATAAATCGCCAGGTAGATCCAGAAGCCGGCAATGGCGACCGTGCCGGCCGACTGAAATAGCGCAAGTCCCATCACGACGAGGAAAACTGCCGACTGAACGTAAGCGGAAACGGGCATGGGCCTGTCTCATTCCTGTGGCCGGACCTTAGCGGGAATCGAACAACCGATTCTGGAACAAAAGTCGCCGCTTGCGCTGCGATTATCCGGTCACGATCAGGTTGGCTCTGATAGGGTCCGCGCCTTCGGACTCTATCAGGATTGAGGCAATGGCATCGGACTTTGCTCCTTCGCGCGACATCGGTCGTCTGCTCGATATCATGGCGGCGCTGCGCACGCCAAACACCGGTTGTCCGTGGGATTTGGCGCAGGATTTTTCGACCATCGCCCCCTACACGCTGGAAGAGGCCTATGAGGTCGCCGACGCCATTGCGCGCGGCGATCTTTTGGATCTCAAGGACGAACTTGGCGACCTTTTGCTTCAGGTCGTATTTCACGCCCGCATGGCGCAGGAACAGGCGGTTTTCGATTTCGGCGACGTGGTCCAGGCCATCACCGAAAAACTGATCCGCCGCCACCCGCATGTTTTCGGCGACGAGCAATCGCAGACGCCCGAGGCCGTCAAAGGCCTATGGGAGCGGATCAAGTCGCAGGAGAGATCGGACAAGGCCGCGCGCGACGGACAGTCGGGCGCTGCAGGCGCGCTTGCCGGCGTGCCGGTGGGACTGCCTGCCCTCACCCGCGCGCTCAAATTGCAGGATAAAGCCAGCAAGGTTGGCTTCGACTGGAACGACCCGCGCGCCGTGTTGCGCAAAATCCGCGAGGAAGCCGACGAGATCGAGGCCGAGCTTGACGGCGCGCCGGCGGAGGCCGCCGCCGAGGTTGGCGATTTACTGTTTGCCGCCGTCAATCTGGCGCGGCATCTGCAGGCCGATCCGGAAGCGGTGCTGCGGCAAACCAATGCGAAATTCGAGCGCCGCTTTGCCGCAATCGAACGCGCGCTGGCGGCGCGCGGCAAGGCGCCCGGGGACGCCACGCTTGCCGAAATGGACGCGCTGTGGGACGAGGCCAAAAGCCGGGAATGACGGCGCGGGAATAGTCTATTCGCCGATCAATATCGAAGCGGCAAATTTCGTCCGCACCTCGTCTGCGCGATCCGGCGCCACGCGCACGGTCATGGCGATGCGGCCCTGGGCGTCGCTGGCCTTGTGGATCACCTCGGTGTGGCGGTGCAGCCAGCTCACGCCGGCGCCGTCGGCCGGGTCAAGTTCAAGCTCGATGAGGATGCGGCCGGCGGCCAGCCGCGTCTCGATCGCCGCTGCGAGCGTATCGAAGCCTGCCCCGGTGATTGCCGAGACCAGCACGGGGCGTTCCTCAGCCGGCCGGCGGTCGGCGATATTTTGCAACCGGGCACGCTCGGCCGCATCGACCCGGTCGATCTTGTTCCATACTTCGAGCAGCGCCCGCTTATGGGTTGCGCTGTGCGGGTCGATGCCGAGTTCGCGCAAAATTTTCTCGACGTCGTGCAATTGCGCCTCGGCGTCCTCGTGCGACACGTCGCGCACATGCAGGATCACGTCGGCTTCGATCACTTCCTCGAGCGTGGCGCGAAACGCCGCGACCAGCATGGTCGGCAGGTCGGAGATAAAACCCACGGTGTCGGACAGGATGATGCGGGCGCCGTGCGGCAGCGCCACCGCGCGCAGCGTCGGATCGAGCGTCGCGAACAGCATGTCGGCGGACAGCACGCTTGCGGCCGTCATGCGGTTGAACAGCGTCGATTTTCCGGCATTGGTGTAGCCGACCAAAGCAACGATCGGATAAGGCACCCGGCGGCGGCTCTCGCGATGCAGTTCGCGGGTGCGCTTGACCTTGACGAGTTCGCCCTCGATCTTGGCGAGACGCTCCTCGATCAGCCGCCGGTCGGCTTCGAGCTGGGTCTCGCCGGGGCCGCCGAGGAAGCCGAAGCCGCCGCGCTGGCGCTCGAGATGGGTCCAAGTGCGCACCAGCCGGCCCTTCTGATAGGTCAGGTGCGCGTGTTCGACCTGTAGCGAGCCTTCGCGGGTGCGGGCGCGGCGGCCGAAAATCTCCAAAATGAGACTGGTGCGGTCGAGCACCTTGGCGTTCCAGGCCTGTTCCAGATTCCGTTGTTGCACCGGCGTGAGCGCGCAATCCATCACCACGATGCCGGCTTCGAAGCTTTTGACGAGGCCCGCGATCTCCTCGACTTTGCCCTTGCTGAGGTAGGTCGCGGGACTGAGCGCGCGCAGCATGACGATGCCGGAGTGCTCGACTTCGAGATCGATGGCGCGTGCAAGGCCCACCGCCTCGTCGAGCTTTGCCTCGGCGGAGCGGTCGGTTGAACTCGCGTCAGCCCTGGCGCGCGCGTCGGCCCGCCGCAGCACCGGCTCGATGACAAGCGCGCGGGCGGTTGCCGAGCGTGTAGGGCTCAGCCGGTCGGTGCCCGTGTCGCGACGGCGCGGCTCCAATAAACTCTAGTCCCCAGCCGGAGGTTCTTCGGCGCCTTCGAACAGCTGGACCGGGTGACCCGGCATGATGGTCGAAATGGCGTGCTTATAGACGAGCTGCGAATGCCCGTCGCGACGCAACAGCACGCAAAAATTATCGAACCAAGTCACCACGCCCTGCAATTTGACGCCGTTCACCAGGAATATAGTGAGCGGGATTTTGTTTTTGCGGACGTGATTGAGGAAAGTGTCTTGTAGATTTTGTGCGCGGTCGGCTGCCATGGCCGTTGTTCCGTTCTTTGTACCGCAGGCCCCTGCCCCGCGGGTCGTTTCTTGTACCCCTTGGCGCTTGGTCCGACGTTCCCGGGTCGGATCAACGCGAAGGACCTACCATTAGACGGCGGGGCGGCGGGGGATGCAAGCCCAAGTTGGGGTAAAGTTAAGGGCAAATAGGCGGTTAAGCGCGCTTACCCCGTTTCGGTGTAGCGGTGAAATTCCCGCCGTAGTGCGCCAGCGAGCGGACCCGGTTTACCACTGCCGATGGTGCGGCCGTCGATCGACACCACGGGCATCACGATCTGGGTCGCCGAAGTAACGAAGGCCTCGCGCGCCGCATAAGCTTCATCGAGCGTGAAGGCGCGCTCTTCGATGGCCAGACCTTGCGCCTTGACGACCTCGAACGTGACCATGCGCGTGATGCCGCGCAGGATGGCGTGGTCGGCTTGGCGCGTGACGAGCTTGCCGTTCGCGGTGACGATCCAGGCATTCGACGATGCCGCTTCGGTAACGAAGCCGTCTTTATCGACAAACCAGGCATCGCGCGCGCCCTGCTCGATCGCGGCCTGGCGCGCCAAGACGTTAGGCAGGAGGCCTGTCGTCTTGATGTCGACACGGCCCCAGCGGGTGTCCGGCACGCTGACGACGGCAAGGCCCTTTTCGGCAAGCGCGTCGTTCTTCGTCCTGTTGAGGGAGCGCGCCGTCACCACCAGGCTCGGCGCCACTGCGGGTAGCGGAAAAGCCGGATCGCGCCGCGCCACGCCGCGGCCGATCTGCAGGTAGACGAGGCCGTAGCCGATGCGGTTGCGCGCAATGACCTCGCGCAGCACCACGCCGAGCGCGCGCACCGTCACCGGCATGGCGATGCGCATTTCGGACAGCGAGCGCTTGAGCCGGTCGAGATGGCGCCGCTCGTCGATCAGGCGGCCTCCCCTCACCTCGCAGACTTCATAGACGGCGTCGGCGAACTGGTAGCCGCGATCCTCGACATGGACCTTGGCATCGCGCATCGGCAGATAGCGGCCGTTGACGTAGGCTATTCTGGACATTGGGCTGTGCGGCACATCGGCGGTCAGTCGATCCCCAGCGCCTTGAGCTTGCGATGCAGTGCGGAGCGCTCCATGCCGACGAATTCGGCGGTGCGCGAGATGTTGCCGCCGAAGCGGTTGATCTGCGCCAACAGATATTCGCGCTCGAACACTTCGCGCGCTTCGCGCAGCGCCAGACTCATCAAATGTTCGCCGCCGTTGCCGTTCGGCATGTTGGGGATCATCGAGCCGACGTCCTGCGGCAGCATCGACGCCGTGATCACGGCATCGGGATCGCCGCCGGCCAGAATCATCAGCCGCTCCACGTTGTTGCGCAATTGGCGCACATTACCCGGCCAGTCGTGCGACTGCAGCACCGCGAGCGCGTCGGCGCCGACATTGCGCCGCGGCAGCCCGGTGACTTGCGAAATCTGCGTCATGAAATAGTCGACCAGTTCCGGAATGTCCTCGCGCCGCTCGGCGAGCCCCGGCACTTTGATCGGGACCACCGAGAGCCGGTGGAACAGATCCTCGCGGAATTTTCCAACCGCGATGTCGGCTTCGATATTGCGGCTGGTCGAGGAGACGATGCGCACGTCGACGGTGACCTTGGTGCTGCCGCCAACGCGCTGAAAGGTCTGATCGACCAGGACGCGCAAGATCTTGTTCTGCGTCTCGCGCGGCATATCGGCGATCTCGTCGATGAACAGCGTGCCGCCATGGGCTTCTTCCAGCGCCCCGACCTTGCGGCTCTGCGTGCCGTTGCCGGCTTCGACGCCGAACAATTCGACTTCCATGAATTCCGGCGTGATGGCGGCGGCATTGATCACCACGAATGGTCCGTCCGTCCGTCCCGAATGCGCGTGGATCGTGCGCGCCGCGAGCTCTTTACCGCTGCCGGGCGGTCCGACGATCAGCACCCTGCTATTGGTGGGCGCCACTTTCTCGATGGTCTGGCGCAGCTGATTGGCGGCGGGTGAACGGCCCACCAGCGTCGCCGCAAGCGGCGCGAGTTGCTTAAGTTCGCGCACCTCGCGCCTGAGCCGAGAGTTTTCCAAGGCCCGCTCGGCCACCAGCAACAGCCGGTCGGCCTTGAACGGCTTCTCGATGAAGTCGTAAGCGCCGCGCTTAATGGCCGAAACCGCGGTCTCGATATTGCCGTGCCCGGAAATCATCACGATCGGCAGTTCGGGATGCTGCTGCTTGAGACTGTCGAGCAATTGCAATCCGTCGAGCCGGCTGCCTTGCAGCCAGATGTCGAGGAACACGAGATTGGGACGGCGCGCGATGACGGCGCCAAGCGCATCGTCGCTGTCGCGGGCGGTGCGGGTGCCGTGACCCTCGTCCTGCAGGATGCCTGCGACCAAATCGCGAATGTCTGCTTCATCGTCGACGATGAGGATATCGGATGCCATGATCTGCCTGCCGCAGTTCTTGTCGTTAAGTCATACGTCGCATTGTCACTCTGCCGCCGCGGGCGGTCGGAGCGCCGGCTCACGCGTCGCCTCAACAGGCGCCACGATAAAACGCAATTGCATCCAGGCGCCGCGGGCGCCGGGAATCTTGTCGGAAGCGTCGCGCAATTCGATGCGGCCGCCGTGTTCTTCAAGGATTCGACCGACGATGGCGAGGCCGAGACCGGTGCCCTTTTCCCGGGTCGTCACATAGGGTTCAAGCAGCCGCGCGCGGTTTTCCTTAGGCAGGCCTATGCCGTTGTCGATGACGTCGACGATCACTTCCTTGCCGTCGCGCTGCGCCCGCACGATGATACGGCCGCGACCGAGTTCGGCCACCGGCACGGCGCCGATCGCCTCAGTCGCATTCTTGATGATATTGGTCAGGGCTTGGGAAATCAGCCTGCGGTCGAACCGCGCCGGCATCGCCTCGGCGGCGAGTTCGACGTCGAAATCGATATCGGGATGGCCGACGCGCAATAGGAACACGACCTGACGCACCGTCTCGGCCACGTCCTCGTCGGCGATGACGGCCTTGGGCATGCGCGCGAAGCGTGAAAATTCGTCGACCATGCGCTTGATATCGTCAACCTGGCGCACGATGGTCTCGGTGCACTGCTCGAAGACGGCGGGATCTTCGGTGATCGATTTGCCGTATTTGCGGCGCAGCCGTTCGGCCGACAATTGGATCGGGGTCAGTGGATTCTTGATCTCGTGCGCGATGCGGCGGGCAATGTCGGCCCAGGCCGAGGTGCGCTGCGCCAGCACCAATTCGGTGATGTCGTCGATGGTGATGACGAAACCGTGTTCGGATTCGGTGGCCTGCTCGCTGGTCACGCGCACCGAGTAATTGCGTTCCTGGCCTTCGCGGGTGACGGCAATCTGCCGCTGAACAAGGCGCTGATTGCCTGATCGCGCCGCGTCGAATATTTCGGCGAGCTCGGGGGCGACCTTGGCGAGCGGTACTCCGAGTGCCTCGTTCTCGACGCGTCCGATCAGCCGCTCCGCCGAGCGATTGAGAATGGAGACCCGCCCGTCGGCATTGACGCCGATCACGCCAGCGCTGGCGCCGGCAAGCACCGCTTCGGTGAAGCGTCGCCTGCTATCGATCAGGTCGCGCGCGCGCACGATATCGTCGTGCTGCGTGCGCAGTTCCTGCGTCATGTTGTTGAATGTTTCGCCTAATCGCGCGAGGTCGCCTTCAGAACTGCGAACCGGCACCTGGATGTTGAGATTGCCGGTCGAGACTTCGTTGGCGGCGCCGATGAGGCGGCGGATCGGGGCGACCAGCCGATTGGCGAAATCGAGCCCGATCCAGGCGGAAGACAGAAGGACGATGAGCGCAATAACGGCGAACATCAGCGCAAAAGCGATCTGAATGCCGAGACTGTGGGCTTCAAGCTCGCCGTATTCGGCGAGGCTCTGCGATGTCGCCCGCAATTGTTTGACAACTTGAGGATTGAGCAGGCCCGCCACGTAAAGATACATGTCGTCGTAATCGTGCAGCTTGACGACGGCGGCGGCGTGATCGCCGAACACGGCCTGCGGATCGGTCTCGGTGACCGCCGCCAGCACCTCGGCGGTCGGCAGCACGATTTTTGCGTCGGCGGGAACGTCGGCGCGCACCACTGTCGAACCGTCGCTGTTGATGACGATCGCTGCGGAAAGCCCGCGTTGGATGGCTTCGGCGGTGAGCAATTTCTGGAATTGGTCGCGATTCTGATCGAAAAGCGGCCTGGCGCGGACAAGATCCGACGCGACCACCACATCCTCGGCGCGGATCGCCTGCACATGTTCGTTGATATAGGCCTCGGCCACGATCAGCGACTGCTCGATCAATACCCGCGTGTGGGTCGAGAAGAAACGATCAAGCCCACGATGCAGCGTCGTCGAGGCGACCACGGCGATGAGGATCGTCGGCACCGCGGCGATCACCGCAAACAGGCTGACGATCTGCACGTGCAGCCGAGAGCCCGCCCGGCCGCGCCGGCGCGCCTGGACCACCACCCACACTTCGCGTCCGATAATGCCCAGCAGTAACAGGCCGGTTCCGACGTTGATGGCGAGCAGCGTGATGACGACGCTCTGCACGGGATCGATCGGGGTCAGCCCCGCGAGCACCAAAAAAGTGGCAGTGGCCGACAGAAGCGCAATACCGACCGCAAAAGCTCCGATCAGCCGTGAGGCGACCGGAACCGGCGCGGCAGCCGCCGGATCGAGCGGAGCAACCTGATCGACACTCGTCATGTAGAAGTTCTTCCCGGACGCAATCGGCACGGCTGGAAACGGAGATTTAGGGACGGATAAAAACCGCCTCACCCTCCCCGAGTGATGCTTTTATACAACAATGTTGCCCAATTGCGACAATTACTGGGCGTGCCAATGCGCGCGAAGTTATGCGCCGGCTTCCGTCTAGCCGCCGCTGCTGCGATAGACTTGGATGTCCAAATCGCGGATTTTCTTGCGTAAAGTATTGCGATTGACCCCTAAAAGGTCGGCAGCCCGGATCTGGTTACCGCGGGTCGCCGCGAGAGCCGCGGAAAGCAACGGGCCTTCGATCTCACGCAGGATGCGGTGGTAGAGGCCGGGCGGCGGCAGGCCATCGTCGAAACCGGAGAAATAACGCGCCAGATGGCGCTCGACAGCGCCGGAAAGGTTCTCGTCGCCGCTTCGGCTTTCGCCGGGTGACGCCAGCGCCGGCTGGGATAATTCGGCATCCACCACGGCGGCCGTAATCGTTTCCTGTGGATAGAGCGCGGCGAGCCGCCGCGCCAGATTTTCCAGTTCGCGAACGTTTCCAGGCCAGCGATGGCGCTTGAGGCGATCCACGGCGGACTGGTCGATCTGCTTCGGTGGCAATCCTTCGCGCTCGACGACCGCAAAGAAATGCCGGATCAGATCGGGAATATCCTCGGTGCGCTCGCGCAGCGGCGGCAAGCGCAGTGGCACGACATTGAGCCGGAAGAACAGGTCCTCGCGGAACAGGCCTTGCTGGATGAGCTGGCGAAGGTCTTTGTTGGTGGCCGCAATGATGCGCACGTCGGCCTTGATCGGGGTTCGGCCGCCGACCGTGGTGTATTCGCCTTGTTGCAGTACCCGCAACAGCCGGGTTTGCGCCTCCATCGGCATGTCGCCGATTTCGTCGAGGAACAACGTGCCACCCTCGGCCTGCTCGAAACGGCCAGAACTGCGGCTGTTCGCTCCAGTGAAAGCGCCCTTCTCGTGCCCGAAGAGTTCCGATTCAATCAGATCGCGCGGGATTGCCGCCATATTGATGGCGACGAAAGGTCCGGTGCGGCGCTTGCCGTAGTCATGCAGTGCGCGCGCCACTAGCTCCTTGCCGGTGCCGGATTCGCCCGAGATCATGACCGTCAAATCGGTCTGCATCAGCCGCGCCAAGACACGATAGATTTCCTGCATCGCCGGCGAGCGGCCGACCAGGGGGATGGAGTCGAACTCCTCGGCCTTGACGGCCGGGCGCGCTTTTTCCTTGGGCTCTGAGAGTGCGCGGCCGACGATCGCGATCAGTTCCTTGAGATCGAACGGTTTCGGCAAATATTCATAGGCGCCGCGCTCGGAAGCGCGAATAGCAGTCATGAAGGTATTTTGCGCGCTCATAATGACGATCGGCAGGTCCGGCCGAACCTTTTTGATGCGCGGCAAGAAGTCGAAGGCGCTCTCGTCCGGCAACAGCACGTCGCTAATCACCAGATCGCCGTCGCCCTGGCTGATCCATCGCCACAGAGTGGCTGCATTGCCGGTGGAGCGGACCTCGTAGCCGGCGCGCGACAGCGCCTGGTTGAGCACGGTCCGGATCGCCGAATCGTCGTCGGCGACGAGAATACTTCCCGCGGGCATCAATGATCCCCTGATGAATGAAGCGTGCCGTCCGGCTCGGCGCCTTCGCCGGCACGGCTGACCGTATATTTGGGCATGAGGATGCGGAACGTGGTTCGACGCGGCTGCGACTCGCATTCGATAATGCCGCCGTGGTCGCCGACGATCTTGGCGACCAGCGCCAGGCCGAGACCCGATCCGCTCGGCTTGGTCGTGACGAAAGGATCGAACAAATGCGGCATCAGCTCGTCCGGCACGCCGGGTCCGTTGTCGCGCACGCAAAATTCGAGCGGCAATGATATGCGCGCATTGCCGCCCGGCAGCGACAGTCGCACGCCGGGGCGAAATGCCGTGGTCAGGGCAATTTCGCCGCCGCCGGAATTTTCACCGATCGACTCGGCGGCATTTTTGACCAGATTGAGGAAAACCTGGATCAGTTGATCGCGATTGGCGAGCACCGGCGGCAACGACGGATCGTAGTCCTCGATAAATTTGATGTGCCGCGCGAAGCCCGATTGAGCCAGGCGCTTTACATGATCGAGCACCACATGAATGTTGATCGGCTCGCGTTCGATCGGCCGCTCGTCGGTGAAGACCTCCATGCGGTCGACGAGCTTCACGATGCGATCGGCTTCGTCGCAGATGAGCCGCGTCAGCGTCCGGTCGTCGTCCTCGACGGATTGTTCGAGCAATTGCGCGGCGCCGCGAATGCCGGACAATGGATTCTTGATCTCGTGGGCCAGCATGGCGGCCAGTGCGCTCACCGAACGCGCCGCGCCGCGATGGGTGAGTTGACGATCCATTTTATCGGCGATGCTGCGCTCCTGCAGCATCACGACGACGTAGTCCGGACGCTCGGGCAGCGGCGCCACGAACAGGTCGACCAGCCGGTCGCCGGGATTGCGCGGGGTGCCGAGATCGACCTTGTACTCGTTGACCGCGGCGCCCCGCCCGCGCACCTGTTCGATCAGCGGCAACAGCGGACTGCCGAACGGCACCAGGTCGCGCAAGAGATTGCGCCGCAAGAGTGCCACCGAAACTTCGAAAAAGGCCTCGGCCGCGACATTGGCATCGACCACTTTACCGTCAGATGACACGACGATGACGGGATGCGGCAGCGCATTGAGCACCGCGTCGGCAGCCGATGCAGCTAACAGTGGCGCGACCGCGCTCATCGTTTGGCTCTCCAGCGGCAGCCTCCGACGGCGCCGGTTGGAAAAAAAAACTGTGAGGTCAGAGTCTTGCCCATTAAAACTCAAATTCCAGAGTTCGCTGTCTGCGGTTGCACATGAAATAGGCGATGAAACATCATTGCATAGAGTTTAGCCAAAAAACAGGCAGGGGCGCAAGTGCTGCACTGCAATATACCTAACCTGTGCACATCACTAGCCCGCGATTTACCTGCCTGGACGAGGCGGTTCGCAGAATACCGGGACATGCGCTAAAGCCATGGCGGAACCGGAATTAGAGGGTTTTATGACGGGTATGGTGGCTGTTGTCGTCGTTGCGGCTGGACGTGGCGAGCGCGCCGGCGGCGGCGTGCCGAAGCAATATCGTGACATAGCGGGCGAGCCGATGATTCGGACAACGCTCTCGGGCTTGCTTAATCATCCGCAGATCGGGCGGGTGCAATCGGTGATTTTCCCCGGCGACCAAGCCATCTATCGGACCGCGGTCGCTGGCCTCGACAAATTGCCGGCACCGGTCGCCGGTGGCGCGACGCGACAGGCCTCGGTGCGCGCGGGGCTTGAGGCGCTCACTTTGAGCCCTCCCGATATCGTCCTGATCCATGACGCTGCGCGCCCCTTTCTAACCGGCGCGCTGATCGACCGCGCCATTGCAGCCGGCCGGTCGGCCGGCGCTGCCGTGCCCGGCATCGTGATCCCTGACACGGTCAAGGAGATCGATGCCGCGGCGACCGTCGTAGCGACGCTGGACCGCAGCCGTCTGCGCATCGTGCAAACCCCGCAGTCGTTTGCTTTCGAACTGATCCTTGACGCGCACCGCCGCGCGGCCGCGGCCGGGCTCGAGAGTTTTACCGACGACGCAGCGCTTGCCGAATGGGCCGGTCACCGCGTCAGCGTATTCGAAGGCGACGCCGGCAATGTGAAGGTGACGACCAACGACGATTTCGCCCGCGCCGAAATCATGCACCTGGCGAGCCTGGCGGACATTCGCACCGGCAACGGCTTCGACGTACATGTTTTCGGCGACGGCGATCATGTCATGCTCGGCGGCATTCGTATCCCGCATTCGCGCGGCCTGACCGGACATTCCGACGCTGACGTCGTGCTCCACGCTCTGGTCGACGCCATTCTCGGCGCGCTTGCCGACGGCGATATCGGCGCGCATTTTCCGCCGTCGGATCCGCAATGGAAGGGCGCCGCGTCGGACCGTTTTCTCGACTTCGCCTGCGAGCGGGTCCGGGCGCGCCATGGCATGATCGCTCATCTCGACGTGACCGTCGTTTGTGAGGAGCCGCGGGTTTCGCCGCACCGCGATGCGATGCGGGCGCGCATCGCCGCGATTGCCGGCATCCCTGTCAGTCGTGTTGGCGTGAAGGCGACGACCAGCGAGAGACTCGGTTTCACCGGCCGCGGCGAGGGCATGGTGGCCATGGCGACGGCGACGGTGCGGTTGCCGTGGAGCGCGGCATGACCGAAGACAAGCTGCACAGCGCGGCGCGCCGCGTCCTCGATCTGTGCCGCGCGCAGGGATTGCATATCGTCACCGCGGAATCCTGCACCGGCGGGCTCGTGGTCGCGGCGCTGACCGAAATCGCGGGCTCCTCCGACGTCGTCGATTGCGGTTTCGTCACCTATTCCAACGCCGCCAAGCAGGCCATGCTCGACGTGCCGGCGTTGACACTGGCGCGCCACGGCGCGGTGAGCGCCCAGACCGCGGCCGCCATGGCCAAAGGTGCGCTGAAGAATTCACAGGCGGATTTTGCGGTCGCGATCACCGGCATTGCCGGTCCGGGCGGCGGCTCGAAACGAAAGCCTGTGGGTCTCGTCTATTTCGCCGCGGCAAGCCGCGACGGCAAACGCCTGGCGCGCAGCCGCCGTTTTGGCAAGATCGGTCGGCAGCGGGTGCGGCTACGATCCGTCGAGCAAGCGCTGGCGCTGCTCGAAACTTTGGCCGAGGACGCGCACGCCTAACGGTCCGTCAGCGACGACGGAGGGCCGTCATCGATGCCATACACCTTCATCGTGCGATCCGTGTCCATGGTCACCGAAGCCCGACGTGAGGTGCCAATGACCCGGTTGCCAATGTCCGAAATGGTGGTCCGATCCGTGCCCACCGCTATGACCGAAATCATGGCCGGCGGAGTGCCACCGATGTCCGTCATGGTGTGAATAGCGGTGCCCGGCGTGTTGATCGCCGTGTCCGTCGAAGCGGTGAAACCCGCCGCCGTTAAAGCCCCGGCCCGGGCCCGGTCCGAAGCCGCCGTGGCCGCCGCCGGAACCGTGAGCCACGGCGTCGATCTGGGCCAAGGCCAGGCTGATGCAGCAAACAGCCGCGATGGCGAACGGTCTTGCAGGTAGCATGAGCGTCCTCGCTCGATGGTGAAGCGCAAATGGCGTTGCGACCATTATCCGCCTTCCGCCGCGGCAATTCGAGCGGGTCGGCGAGCAAACTATCAGGATAGTTAAGTCGGTAAGTCCGTTACGCCGTGCCGTACACTTCATCGGCGCGGCGTTCGAAGGCGGCTGAAAAACGCCGGAAGGCTGCGTCGAACATGGCGCCCATCATTAGACCGAGCATGCGGCTGCGGAATTCGTAAGCGATGAAAAACTCGACTTCACAGGCGTTGTCTGCCGTCGGCCGGAACGTCCAGCGGTTGTTCATTTTCTGGAATGGCCCTTCGAGATATTCGACTAAAATTTGCAGCTTGGGGCGGTCGAGCGTGACGCGGGTCGTGAAGGACTCGCGCACGAGCTTATAGGCGACCGTCATGTCGACGATGACCACCTCCCTGCCCTCGCCGTCGGTCGTGCGCCGGCGCACCCGCAGCGCCCGGCACAGCGGCACGAATTCTGGGTAATGATCGACGTCGGCGACAAGGTCGAACATATTGGCCGCGGAGTGCCGTACCCGCCGCTTGGTGGAAAATTGCGGCATCGCTCAGCGGGCCGCCCGTAGCGCCTTCAGCCGTGCAAAAGCCTCGCCTGCATGATGCGAAGAGCGCGTCAGCGGACTTGCCGCGACCATGGAAAAGCCCTTGGCATAGGCGATCGTCTCCAGCGCCTGGAATTCTTCCGGCGGCACGAAGCGCACCACCGGATGATGCTTGCGCGACGGTTGCAGATATTGGCCGATGGTGAGGAAGTCGACGCCGGCGGAGCGCAGATCGTCCATGACTTGGAGAACTTCGTTACGCTCCTCGCCAAGCCCGAGCATGATGCCCGATTTGGTGAACATCGTCGTGTCGACGTCTTTGACCCGCTGCAACAGCCGGATTGATGCGAAATAGCGCGCCCCCGGCCGCACTGTGAGATATTTCGACGGCACGGTTTCCAGATTATGGTTGAAGACATCGGGCTTGGCCGCAACGACAATGTCCACTGCGCCGTCCTTGCGCAGAAAATCCGGTGTCAGCACTTCGATCGTGGTGTTCGGGCAATGTGCACGGATGGCGGCAATGACGGCTGCGAAATGGGAAGCCCCGCCGTCGTCAAGATCGTCGCGATCGACCGAGGTGACGACGACGTGGGCGAGACCGAGCTTCGCCGTCGCTTGCGCGACATGTTCCGGCTCGCGCGGATCGACCGCGCCGGGCAGCCCGGTCTTGACGTTGCAGAAGGCACAGGCCCGCGTGCAGGTGTCGCCCATGATCATGAAGGTCGCGTGCTTTTTCTCCCAGCACTCGCCGATATTAGGGCAGCCGGCCTCCTCGCAGACGGTATGCAGCCCGTTCTGCCGCACGATCCGGTGGGTATCCAGGTAACCCTGAGACACCGGCGCCTTGACGCGAATCCAATCGGGTTTGCGCAGGATCGGCTGGTCGGGCCGATGGGCTTTTTCCGGATGGCGGGGGCGGCCGGCGGTGTCAGCGACTGTGTCGATCAGGACGGCCATCATGAA
>JBEKRD010000108.1:0-21773 GCA_049519075.1 Xanthobacteraceae bacterium
CAAGACCAGCAAGGGCAGCGTGCCGACCCAGGCCGCAGCGGCGACCAGATGCAAGATGTCGGCTACCGGGTGAACGATGCCCTCGATGCCCGATGCGCCGATGGCGTGACCCGCCCAGGCCAGACTGCCGATCAGCGCTGAGGCCAAAACCAAAGCCGCTGTTGCGAGCCACGGCGGGCCGTTGCGGTCCAATTTCAACAATCGGGCGAATATTCCGGCAAGGAGGCCTGCGATAACCAGGCGCACGAGCCAGTCATTGCCGAAATGGGTCTGCAACAGAACGGTCCAGATCACGCCCTGCGACCACACCTGCGGCAGCGGCTGCTTGCTCATCGCCTGCGCGGTGAGGACGAGCCACGCCGCACCCGACACCACACACAGCGCGAGGCTCGTCCACGCGATTACAGCGAGCCGCGATCGGAACGCGCGCGCGCCGTTCGCGGAGCCGTATTTGGCCAATGCCGGTGCGGCGATCAAAACCGAGAAGAACACAGCGCCCGCCGTCAGCACCGTCGCTGCGAAGTGGACCGCGCGCACGTAAATCATGGTGTCGTGCCAATCCATCGCCGGGCTTCGCTTACGGCGCGCCGACGTGGAAGGTGAAATTGCCCTCGGTCGTATGGGTGTCGACCGACACCGCGTGCCAGCGCACCTTGTAGCTGCCAGGCGGCAACGCTTTTACGCCGATCCGCATGGCGTTGCCGCTCACCTGCGCCTTACCCTGATCGACCCGGGCGCCGTTTGCGTCCGCCACCTCGACGGTGCTGAAAGCCTGCTCCAAATTCTGCGTGAAAGTCAGAGTCACTTCGCTCGGCGCTGTGGCTACGGTGCTGTCGACCGGCGGGCTCGCGTGGTCGAGCAACGCGTGGGCATAGGCGAGGTGGGTGGATGCGACGAAGACTAACGACGCAACGGCGAGAATCATTCGCATGGCGCTACCTCAATTGTTTAATCGGTGGGGATGCGGCGTTCTTGCAGCCGCTGGTTTGGCATTTCAGGCCGGTCAACGAGACTCGGTTAGTCGTCAACGCGGCGGATGCACGGGATTGCGCGAGGCGGTGCGACGCCCGGCCCCGCCGCGAAGGAGCGCGTCATGCTCCCGCTCGGCCTTGATGATGCATCGTGCATTACAGCCGTAATCCGGATAAGGCGACATGAATGGACTTGGAGATCCGCCCGCTGCCCCGGCCTGCGCTGGAACCGCGAGCAGGATGTTTGGCGCCAGCATGCCAAGCACTAAAATGACTTTCATGGCGGACTCCACGTTTGGCTAGGCCACCCCGTTATCGCCGCCAAATTATATCGGTTCCGTCGTCCCATCAGCATAAAATTTGTCGCGGCGCGATCGGGAATAGGCCTCGCCGCGCGGGGTTTATGGGTCCGCTACAGGCTTCGCGCTTGCAAGAGTGCGCAAAGGCTACACTCGTCCTAATAGCGTATGCGGAAGTTGCTTCGTACCGAACACCTGCCTAGTATCGAGGTAATCGGGGGTGGGGCGTCGTATGATGCCGAAGGCTCAACAAACTAGCACCGGCTGGCGACGCGTTATTGCCGGCGTGCTGGCTTATACGCTCGCCCTGCAAGGCTTTATCTTTGTACTCGATTTCGGCCGTGCGGCGATCGCGGCCGCCACGGACGGTGCGAACGTTACGACGTTTGCCCTCTGCACGCACGATGGCGGCGGCGTCACGGTGCCGGGCACGCCAGCTCAAGCGCCGGCCGACGATATGCACTGCGCGTTCTGCTTCGCCGGCGCGGTTTATGTGAACTGCGCGGCGCCGAGCGCGCCGCAATGGAACAAAATTGTCCTCGACGACGCGGTGTGGCCGGGAGCGGCACCGCGTTTGGTTGCGCTTTTCAGCAATAAAAGCGCTTGGCCGCGCGGTCCCCCCGCCGCGGCGTGACCAGCCGGCGGCGTGACGCCGCCGCATTCTGCGGGCCTTGAGTCTTTGGCCCTTTTTCCATCGCTGAGCAGCCGAACGCCGAAGGCCTCTGTGCGCGAGGCAACGGCAACGCGCTAAAGCGCAAACAGCCACTCTCGTTCTCGGGAGAGAGAGACATGTCTAATCCCCCCACCGCCGCTCCACCGCGGGTTCACCCGTTGGTCTTGGCCGCTTATCTCGCAGCAGAGACGCTGTCCCTTGCCTGTGGCGCAGGTGTCGCCGTAGCGGCTGACCTGCCGATCAAGGCACAGCCTCCGGCCGCGCCCGTCTATCAATGGTCAGGCTGCTATGTCGGGCTCAACGCCGGCGGCGGCGCGAGTTCGTCGAACGTCACCACGACGGTCGGCGCCGGAGGTTTCCTGTCGGGTGGCGATCCCGCGGAGGTGACCAACGACGGAACTGGATCGGCCAACACGTCGGATGTTCTCGGTGGCGGCCAAGCCGGCTGCAACTGGCAGAACGGGACGATCGTCGCCGGCCTTGAAGGCGATTTCGACTATTTCCACAGCAATTCGAATTTCTACAACGGCGCCAATACGCTGCCGACCAGCGGCAATTCCTTTGTCATCGGACAATCGTTCACTACCAATTACCTGGCGACTGTGCGTCCGCGTGTCGGCATCGCCGCGGGTCGTAATTTCGCCTACCTCACCGGCGGCGCCGCCTTCACCGACGTGAGCTACACCGAGAGCTATGTCGACAGCGGCGGCGGCAGCGGCGCTGCGACCGCGTCGAAATTTCTGACGGGGTGGACCGCGGGCGCCGGCTGGGAATACGCCTGGACCGACCATTGGACGGTCAAGTTCGAATATCTGTATTCGGCGTTTCCGACGACGGGCGTGACCGGCGTGATCACCGGGCCTGGGGGAACTAATCCGCTCCACGGCTCGGCTGATCTCGTCATTCAGCTCGCCCGCGCCGGCCTGAACTTCAAGTTCTGACCGCCGGGAGCCCGTCATGTCCGCACCCGGCTTGATCTTCACCCTCATCGCCCGCTTGCGCGCGCGCCGCCATCCGGCTGCGTCGCGGCGGCTGCATTTCATCGGAGCAACCATGTTCAGCACTATCGCGAATGCGTCACTGCCGGCGCGCCGCCGCTACGCGGGGCGGATCGCTGCCGCGCTGATGGCCTTCCTCGTTCCGGCCATATTGTCGGTCGCGCCGCTCGTCGGCCTCACCACCACCGGAGCTCTCGCCTGCGCCTGCGGCTGCAGCGTGTTCGACGTCGGCGGCCTCGATACCCCGCAGGAACAGGATCACGGCGGCCGCGTGTTCTTCGAATTCTGGAGCGGCGATCAGACCCACAACTGGGTCGGCAGTTCCAAGGCCGCGGGCTTTCTCAATTCAGACAGTAAGATCAATACCCAGTGGTATAATGTCGGCTTCCAATACTCCTTCAATCGCGATTGGGGGGTGATGGTGCGGATACCGACCGTCAGCCGCGCATTGACCACCGACACGGCACCGATAGGCCCAGGATCGGAGACGTTCCATTCCACGGATATCGGCGACATCGAGATCATGGGCATGTACACCGGATTCTTCCCGGACATGTCGACCGGCGCCATCTTCGGCGTCAAGCTGCCGAGCGGCACTTACAACGCGCCCGGGCTCGACCGCGACACCCAGATCGGATCGGGCTCGACCGATCTTCTGCTCGGCGGTTTCCATCGCGGCATGATCACCGGCGACAATGCCTGGCAGTATTTTGCCCAAGCGATGTGGCGGCAGCCGTTCCTCTATCAAAACGCGGCGGATCCGCAGGGTTTCTTCGACGGCAATGCCGGCGTCGTGCAAAGCTACCACCCGGGCCTGCAGGTCGATGGCGCCGCCGGCATCTTGTACAATAATTGGTATCATGTGCTCGGCTTCGACAAGATCACGCCGCTCGGCCAGGTCATCATCTCGCACCGCGATCACGACACCGGCACCGGTTCCGATCCGCTCAACTCGGGCTTCGACCGGGTGATGCTGTCGCCGGGCATCGAGTTCACCAAAGTGCTCGACGAAGCCAACAACCGCGTGCTCAAGACTTATTTCGACATCGAAGTGCCGGTCTATTACCGGGCCAATGCCGCCAACAATGCCGGAACCGAAGGCCAGCTTGTCGCGCCCTACTTGATTAGGATCGTGACCAGCTACAATTTCTGAACAAACAATGATGCAGATTTGGTGATGTCGGGCACTGCAATCGAGCTTGACGGGCAAACCTTCGATCTCGCCAAGCTTAAGGGCAAGGTCGTGCTGGTGAACTACTGGGCGACGTGGTGCGCGCCGTGCAAAAAGGACATGCCGAAGCTCGATGCGTTTTATCGCAGCCATCAGCAGGCCATGGCGATGATCGGCATCAGCGTCGACCGCGAGCGCGATCTGCCGAAGGTCCGCAAAGTCATGGCCTCGCTTGCCTATCCGGTCGCGCTCTTAAAGGACGTGACGGTCGACGGCTTCGGACAGCCCGAAGGCGTGCCGATTACCTGGATCATCGATGCCGACGGCAAGGTGCGCGACCGGATGATCGACGTGCGCGATGAATTGCTCCATGACCTCGTGGTTCCGCTGTTGCCGCATTGAACCGAGTGTGGAGCGGGCGGGAGTGATGCGGATCAACCAAAAGCTATGGCGTGGCGCTGCGGCCGGCGCGGTCTTGGCCTGCCTGATGCTCGCCGCTTCGGACGCGCAGGCCGGGGAATGGCTCGCCGACGCCAAATCCGGCTGTCAGGTCTGGGACCCGAACCCGCAATTGGAGGAGACCGTTACCTGGTCGGGAGGCTGCACCAATGGCCACGCCGAAGGCTCCGGCACCGCGCAATGGTTCAAGGCCGGCGCTCGCATCGAGACCAATGAAGGGCAATGGCGCGACGGCCGGCAGTCCGGCAAAGGCGCGCAGATTTGGCCAAGCGGGCGTTTCGACGGCGACATCGCCGACGGCCTGCCAAATGGGGCGGGCGTCCTCGCCTTGCAAAAACTGCGCTACGAGGGTCAATTTCGCGACGGCAAGCCCAATGGCATCGGCACGCTGACGCTGGGAAATGAAACGCTGCAGGGCACCTGGAAGGACGGCTGTTTGCAGGGCGGCCAACGGAAAGCCGCAATCGGCATTCCATTGTCGGACTGCCGCTGACGCCACCTCGCGTGCCGATCCAAAGGAGGAGACAATGCGCGCCTTTAATCTGGTTCTTGGCTTCGGAATCCTCGCTTCGCTCGCGCTCGCGGCGCCCCGGCAGGCGAGCGCGCAGGACATCAAGGGCAAGGATTGCCGGATGGAGCAGCAATGCCATTGGAAGGACTTCAAGAAAATCTGCGTCTGGGTGAAAGTGTGCCGATAGGCCTGGCTGATGCCAAGCGCCCCTCGGTGCTCACCGCGCTGTGGCGCGGCGCGCGTGGCCGCTGCCCGCGCTGCGGGGAGGGCCCGCTGTTGCACCATTATCTCAAAATGGTCGACCGCTGCGCGGTCTGCGGCGAGCCTTACGGCCATTTCCGCACCGATGACGCGGCGCCTTGGCTGACCATTCTGGTGGTCGGCCATCTCACGGTGCCGCTCATTCTCGTCAGCGAAATGAATTTCCAGCCGCCGCTCGCCGTGGCGCTTGCGATCTATCTGCCGCTGATCGTCGGGCTGACGCTGTTTCTCCTGCCGCGCTGCAAGGGCGTGATGGCGGCAGCGCTATGGGCGATGAAGGCCGAGGGGTCGGAGAAGATTTGAGCGCGTCAGCGCGGCGCAAGCCCGTGGCGGGCGAGAACCTCGTGCACGGCTTCGACCAGATTGGCCTCCTTCACCGCGCTCTGCGCCTCGGCTTGCTTCTGTAAATATTCGTCGCGGCCTTTCTCGAGCTTGGCGAGCTCGGCGCCGACGATGAGGTCCTTGATGGTGACTTCGCCCTTGGCTTTCTCGTCGGAGCCCTGGATGACGACGCAGGGCGCGTTGCGCTTGTCGGCATATTTCATCTGCGGGCCGAATTTGCCGGCGCCGAGATAAAGCTCGGCGCGGATGCCGGCATTGCGCAGCGACGAAACCATGGCCTGATAATCGGCGATGCGATCCTTATCGAACACGGTGACCACCACCGGGCCGGTCTCGGATTTGCTTTCCACCTTGCCGATATATTCAAGCGCGGCGAGGAGCCGCGACACACCGATGGAAAATCCCGTCGCCGGCACCGGCTCGCCGCGAAACCGCGACACCAGACCATCGTAACGCCCGCCGCCGCCGACCGAGCCGAAGCGCGGCGAGCCGTCCTTGCCGTCGGTGGTGAAGGTGAGTTCAACTTCGAACACCGGGCCGGTGTAGTATTCGAGGCCGCGGACGACTGAGGGATCGATACGGATGCGTTTGGACCCATACTTTGCGGATCGCAGGCTAGTTGCGATCTGTTCGAGTTCGTCGAGAGCCTCCTTGGTCTTGCCGATCTGGGGAAACCAGCTTCGCAGATGTTCAATTGTTTGATGATTGTTAATCGGCGAGCCACCCGGTCTGCGATCGGAGGAAATCTCCCTGACGAGTCCACCGACGGCCCGATTGTTTTCAACGTAAATAAAGGCAGAATCTTTTTGCTCCCAGGTTTCCAGTTTTTCAAACGCTTCATCTGTCTGTGGGCTAGCTTCGAATAGCATCATCAAGTCGTCGATTTGGCGAATATCTAGATCTGCTCCGCGTGTTATGTCGCCGCTTTCATCCCTGCGCTCTTTGCCAAGCAACGCACGAACACCCTCAACACCTAGTCGATCAAATTTATCTAACGCGCGAAGGACCGTTAGGCGCTTGTGTTCTGGAATCTCTGCGCCATCCATAATACCGTCTAGCAATTTTCGGTTATTGACCCTCACTATATAATTGCCGTGTGGAATTCCTAACTCTCTCATCACATCCGCCGCCATCATGCACATCTCGGTGTCGGCGGCAGGGGAGGCTGACCCCACGGTGTCGGCATCGAATTGCATGAATTGCCGGAAGCGCCCCGGCCCCGGCTTTTCGTTGCGGAACACGTTTCCGACGCGATACGAGCGATACGGCTTCGGCAGCGCGTCGAAATTTTCCGCCACATAGCGCGCGAGCGGGGCGGTGAGGTCGTAGCGCAGCGACAGCCATTGCTCGTCGTCGTCCTGGAACGAGAATACGCCTTCGTTGGGCCGGTCCTGGTCGGGCAAAAATTTGCCGAGCGCGCCGTAGAGCTCGTAGACGGCACGGATTTTCTCGATCATGGCGCGGGTCGCCGCGATCTCGGCGGGGCCGCGGTCGGCTAAGCCCCGCGGCAGCCGCGCCTTGAGCTTGTTGGATTTTTCCGGCTTGTCGGTCATGGCGCGGTGGTAGCAGTCGCGCCGAATGGCGGCAAGCTGGAGGCCAAACAGCGTTGCAGGCCGCCCTTATTGAGACCGGGCAGCGGGCGTCACCTAATCGTGCAGCACCATGTTCAAAAGCGAGCCGTGGATCTCGATGCCGCCGCCATTGTAATCGATGAAGCCCAGCCGGCGGAATTTGTTCATGAAAAAATTGACCCGCGAGCGGGTGGTGCCGACCATTTCCGCCAGCGTTTCCTGACTGACCGGCGCGGCGACGCGCTCGGATTGCTTTTCCTTGCCGAAATTCGCCAACAGCAGAAGAATCCGCGCCAGCCGCTTTTCGCTGGAATTGAACAGGTGATCGACCAGGTCTTCTTCGACGCGGTAGTTCCGGTGCAACAGATACATGATGAAAACCGCGGCCAGTTCGGGCTCGTCGCGCAGCGCGCGTAGCATCGTCGCCTTGGTGATGCGCATGACCGTGCAATCGGTCAGCGCGGTTACGGTCGCCATGCGCCGGGTGTGGCCGTTCAGGCAGCCCTCGCCGAAGAATTCGCCGGGGCCCAGGATCGCCAGCACCGCTTCCTTGCCGGTCTTGGAAATAACAGTGACTTTGATCTTGCCTTCGAGGATGTGGAACACGGAGTCGGCATTATCGCCCTGCGTATAAATGGCTTGGTTGTGGTGATGTTTGACAATCGTTCTGCCCTCGCCGATCTGGGCGAGAAAGGTCTTGGGGTCGAAAGCCGTCTTCTTTTTCTTGTTGCTTGGTGCTGCAGCGAACGAGCCCACGGCATTGTCTCCTATGCCGTCCAACGCTTGGAGCAGCGCTCGGCGTTTGTCCGGGGTATGACGAATGTACAACTACAAGTTTAATAGGTCAAAAAGTCAACGATCAAATTGCCGCGAGTCTGGTCTTTTTGCTTCGCTGGTCTCTGGTGCTGGTTTTCCCTTGTATTTCTATCGGCGGCGGCTAGCCCTTACAGTTCAATTTTGAACAAGTGCCAGCGGAAGAGCTGTAAACCGTGGAGAGTTCCAATGCCGGCCGCGACGGTACCTAATGACCTAGAATCCTTCTGGTTGCCGTTCACGCCGAACCGCGCGTTCAAGCGCGCGCCGCGATTGTTCGCGCGCGCCAAGGGCATGCATTATTTCACCCCCGAGGGCCGCGCCGTGCTCGACGGCTGCGCCGGGCTGTGGTGCACCAATGCCGGCCACAACCGCGATACGATTGTCGAGGCGATTAAGCGCCAGGCTGAGGAACTCGATTATGCACCGGCGTTCCAGTTCGCTACGCCGCCGGCGTTCGAACTGGCGAGCCGGGTCGCGGACTTGGCGCCGGGCGATCTCAACCGCGTGTTCTTCTGCAATTCCGGCTCGGAAGCCGTCGACACCGCGCTCAAAATCGCGCTCGCCTATCATAATGTGCGCGGCGAGGGTTCGCGCACCCGGTTGATCGGCCGTGAGCGCGGCTATCACGGCGTCGGTTTCGGCGGCATCGCGGTCGGCGGCATCGTGCCCAATCGCAAATTCTTCGGCACGCTGCTCGCAGGCGTCGATCATCTGCCCGCGACCTATAGCCGCGAGCACCAGGCTTTCACCAAGGGCGAGCCGGAATGGGGCGGGCACCTCGCCGACGAACTGGAACGCATCGTCGCGCTGCACGACGCGTCCACCATCGCCGCCGTCATCGTCGAACCCATGTCGGGTTCCACCGGTGTGCTTCCACCGCCGAAAGGCTATCTGGCGCGGTTGCGCGCGATCTGCGACCGCCACGGCATTTTACTGATTTTCGACGAGGTCATTACCGGCTTCGGCCGCCTCGGCCATGCCTTTGCCGCCGAGCGCTATGGCGTGACGCCCGATCTGATCACCTTCGCCAAGGGCATCACATCGGGGTCGGTGCCGATGGGTGGCGTGATCGCGCGCGATAATATTTACGAGGCGTTTATGCGCGGGCCTGAGCACGTCATCGAATTGTTTCACGGTTATACTTACTCGGCGCACCCGCTGGCTTGCGCCGCGGGGCTGGCGACGCTCGATCTTTATCGCGATGAGAAACTGTTTGAGCGTGCTTTGGCGTTGGAGCCGCGCTTTGCCGATGCCGCGATGTCGCTCAAGGGGCTGCCCGGCGTACTCGATATCCGCACCGTGGGACTGGCGGTCGGCATCGACCTCGCGGCGCGCGCGGGTAGCCCCGGCTTGCGCGGTTATGAGGTGATGGACCGCGCCTTCCGCGACGACGGCATTTTGGTCCGCGTTGCCGGCGACACCATTGCGCTATCGCCGCCCTTGATCGCAAGCGAGGCCGAGATCGGCGAGATTTTCGATAAGCTGGGAAAAGCGATCAGAGCGGTGGCGTAACGCCCCTCATCGCGCCTTCAATATTGCCCAGCCGACGTGGATCGCGCCGTCGCCGCGGCGCATCGGCAGATCGAACGGCGGGCCGATCACGGCATCGGGCGCGATCGCCGCGAATTGCGGCGGCATCGCTTCGCTGTCGCCCTGTGTCCACAGCACGATCGCACCTTTATTGCGCAGGTCGTTGAGATCGATCCACGGAGCGCGGGCAGGCTCGCCGTCGATCAGCACTTGCGGCTGGTCGGGCGAATAATGCGCCAGATTGCCGCCGTCCCACATCGAACCGATGACATAGTGCAGCGGCGCGCCGGTGGCGGCGTGAAAGCGCTGCGTCAATGTCGCGCCGAGCATGTCGCCGGGGAACAAGACGGCGCGGTAGCGGTGATCGAAATAGGGCAGCACCGAATAATTGGCGACGAAAACGACGACGAAGCTTGCAAATACCGCGGCCCAGGCGCCGACGATCCGCCGCAGCCGTGTGCCGTCGATCGCGGTCTGCGCCGCCAGTACCAGCCACAGGCCGAGATAGAGCCAGAGCGGATAACCCCACATCGCCACAGGGCCGCGGCCGCTGACGGCGGCAAACGCGATCGTGGTCAGGCCAGGCCCGAACACCAAAACCGTCACGATGCGGCGATCGAAGGCGTCGGCTAGATTTTGCGCGGCATTGGGGAGGGAAGCGACCATCGGCCGCGGCCAAAACAGCGCCGTCGCGATGAAAAGCGCCGGCAACGCGAAGAAGATTTGGCTTACGGCGAACGCCGCCGGATGCAGAACGTGATCGAACCAGCCGCGCGCCTCGGCGGCGCGGTGGCTTGCATAGGCGAAGGGCTCGAAATCGGTTTGGAGGAGCCAGACCACATGCGGCGCGGCGATGAGGAGCGCGGTAGCGAGCGCTAGCCACGGCCCCGGTGTGGCAAACGCCTGCCGCGCTTGGCGGTCGAACAGCATGAACAGCGCGTACGGCGCCACCAGCACGACGACGAAATATTTCGCCCACAGTGCGCCGCCGAACGCCACGCCGAGAACGAGCCAGTATGCCAGCCTTCCGCGCTTCAATGCGGCATGAAAAGCGTAACCGGCCAGCGCCCAGAACGGCAGTTGAATAACATCGTGATTGAATTTGACCGCCGTATACTGGAAGTAATGGAACCCGTCGATGATCAGGACTGCAACGAGCGCGCCAAGTGTGCCGACGAGCGGCCGCGCTGCGGCAAAGACCAAAGCAAAGGCAATAACGACGGCGGCCTGCGCCAGCGCGTAATAGGCCGCATCGGCGCCGAACGCCCGGTACATGATCTCGACCAGCCACCACGGCAGCGGCGGCAGTTTGTCGTAGCCGAGCTGCCATTCGCGGCCATAGGTCAGGGCTTCGATCAGGTCGAGCGGCAGGTTGGCGTAAAACAATGCCGGCAAGGCGGTCCAGACGGCAAAATGCAAGGCCAGAAAGCCTGAAAACGCGGCCTGCGGCCGGCGTTCGATAAAGCCGATCAATCCGGACAAAGCCGCGGCACCGGGCGCGGACCGGGGTGCTGCAGCGGGGACGGATTGCGCCATCTCAAGCCTTCGTTCGCCGGATGCGGCTTGCCGAATTTGGCGTTATAAAAGCACAGTTTAGCCTTGGCTATGAACGCCGGCGCACTTGCGGCAAAACCGCGCTTGTGGACACTGCTGATGTTCGGGCGCGAATCGTTGTGACCGGTCCTTTGGGGGTTCCGCGGCATGGTGCGCATCAGCGCCATCTTCATCGCAGTCTGCATGGTGCTCATCGCCGGCTCGGTCGGCTTTGTGGTCTATCTGCGTTTCGGTTTTACCGGCGCCGAATCGGCGCTGGTGGCGCTCGGGACGCTGACCGCGCTTGCCGTCTACAACACCATCGTGGCGCGCAAGCGCGACCGCCTGGAAGCCAGTAACCAGCTCGCCAACCTGGCCCGCGGTTCGGGCGATCTCGCCCGCCAGCTCGCCGAATTCGGCCGCCGCCTGAGCACGATGGAGGTCAAGGTCGATTCGGTGATCGACCGGGCGCTGGCCACCGCCCAGCCGCTTGCCGCCGAAATCGAGGAACTCTCCACGTTGGTCAAACAGCTTGCCGATTCCGTGGCGACCCACGAAGCCGCGCTGGCTGGCGATCGCGGTGGCGAGCGGAGGACGCCGGTTGCCGGGGTCGAGGCCGGATACGCGATGGGCCCGGCCGCCGCGGTGACGGATTCGGTTCGCGCCATTGCAGCCTCGCCGCCTGGCGCGGCGAGCGAGCGCACGCCCGCGGCCTTCGCCGGCATGGACCGCGACGCCATCATTGCGGCGATCCGCAACGCCATCGAGGCGAGCAAGATCGAGCTTTACCTGCAGCCCGTCGTAACGCTGCCGCAGCGCAAAGTGCGTTACTACGAGGCGTTATCGCGGCTGCGGGCCGACTCTGGCGAGCTCGTCGCAGCCGGGGATTTTCTCAGCTATGCCGAGGCCGGCTCGCTGATGCCGAAACTCGATCATCTGTCGGTGCTGCGTTGCGTGCAGGTGGTGCGCCGGCTGTTGCTCAAGAACCGCGATGTCGGCTTGTTCTGCAATCTGTCGGGCGCGACGCTGATGGATTCCGGCTTTCCGAAGTTTCTCGAATTCATGGATGCCAATCGCGCCATCGCACCGGCCTTGGTGTTCGAATTTACCCAGAGCGCGGTGCGCGCCATGGGTCCGATCGAGAACGAGAGCCTGGCGATGCTCGCCGAACGAGGTTTCCGCTTCTCGATGGATAATCTCACCGACCTGCGCGTCGAGGCGCGCGAACTCAATGAGCGCGGCTTCCGTTTCGTCAAGGCGCCGGCGGCGCTGTTGTTCAACCGGGTCGGCGCCGCTTCGACCGATATTCACCCGGCCGATTTCTCCGATCTGCTCGGCCGCTTCGGCATCGATTTGATCGCCGAGCATATCGAACTGGAGTCCATGGTGGTCGACCTGCTCGACTACGATGTGCGCTTCGGGCAGGGCTTCTTGTTCTCGCCGCCGCGACCGGTGCGGGCGGAGGCGCTGCAAGGCCTCGCTGGCGACGCGCCAGAGCCGGCCAAGATTTCCGCGCCGGCACCCGCACCGACGCCCGCCGGCGGCAATCTCGCCCAACTCGCGCGCGCCGCGACGCGGCGCAGCTAAGCAGTCGCTTTGCCAAGCTTCATCGAACGATTCGAGCCGCTCGCCCGCGATTACGACGCGGTGTTCTGCGACATCTGGGGCGTGGTGCACAACGGCGTCACCGCCTTTCCGGCGGCGTGCGACGCGCTGTTGCGCTTTCGCGAGGCGGGCGGGACGGCAATGCTGATCACCAATGCGCCGCGCGCGGGCGCAGCTGTGGCGCGCATCCTCGACCGCTTCGGTGTGCCGCGCCAAGCCTATGACGCGATCATCAGCTCGGGCGACGTCACCCGCGGCATTGTCGAGGCGCGGCCGGGCGAGGCGGTGTTTCATCTCGGTCCGGAACGCGATCATTCGATTTTCGACGGCCTCGGCGTGAGTTTTGTGCCTTTGGAGCGCGCCGATTACGTGGTGTGCTCCGGGCTGTTCGACGACACCATCGAAACGCCCGACAGCTATCGCGACATGCTCGCTGAAATGCGCGCGCGGTCGCTGTTGATGGTCTGCGCCAATCCCGACATCGTCGTCGAGCGCGGCGATACTCTGGTCTATTGCGCCGGCGCCTTGGCGGAAGCCTATGCCGGGCTGGGCGGCGCGGTGCTTTATTGCGGCAAGCCGCATCCGCCGATCTACCAGGCGACGCTCGCGAAGGCTGCCGCGTTGCGCGGCGGACGGCCTCCGGAGCTTCGGCGCGTGCTCGCCATCGGCGATTCGGTGCGCACCGATCTCGCTGGCGCCACCGGGTTCGGGCTCGATTGCATGTTCGTCACGTCGGGCATCCATGCCGAGCAATACGGCTCGCGCGAGGCGCCCGATACCGCCAAACTCAAGACGATCTTTAGCGCCGCGGGCGTCGCGCCGCGGGCGATGATGCGGGCGCTGGTTTGGTGAGACCGGCCGGGGCCGATTGGCGCGTCAGCGCTCGACGGGGATGGTGAACTCGAGCTTTTCGGCGAAAACCGCTTCGATCTTGGTCTTCAGCGTCTGGGCGTTGAACGGCTTGACGATGTAATTGCTCACGCCGGCCTTCTTGGCCGCGATCACATTCTCGGTCTTGGATTCCGCCGTCACCATGATGAACGGGGTGGTTTCGATCGCCGGATTGGCGCGCACGCGCTGCAAGAGATCGAAGCCGGTCATCGGCTCCATGTTCCAATCCGAGATAACGAGGCCGTAGCGCTTGGCGCCCATCTTTTCCAGCGCCGCGGCGCCGTCCGAGGCATCGTCGATGTCGACGAAGCCGAGCTGGCGCAACAGATTGCGGATAATGCGCACCATGGTGCTGTAGTCGTCGACGACGAGCACGGACATAGTCGGATCAAGCGGCATCGCGGTGGTCCCCAAGCATGATCCCGAACAGCGTCACCGCTTTCCGGCGCGATCATAAGCAATCGAAATTCCCAGACGATCGGAGCCGATACGACTTAAGGCGCGCCACCGGCGCGGCGCTGAGCCGGCTGATAGATTGCGGCAGGCCAGCGCTCCGACCTTCCCTTCCCAGCCTGGCAAACTACATGCGGTGTTTGAATAACGGGTTAATCGCGCCGGGCTCGGCCGGTCCGGCCGCCGCAACCGACACCCGCCGGCGCTTGACTTTGCGTCGGGTGCCGCGGCACCTACCGGCGCAAATATAGATATTCTTAACGATCGTAAACGCGAACCAAAATAAGCCCAACGTAATCCGGATGACAAAGAGCTTCAGCATCGTGCGCGATGGTGCGCCCGGTGACGCGGCGAATGGCGCGGCAAATGATGCAGCCCGTGATGCAGCCCATGACGCGCTGCGCGGCGCGGTCGTCGCCATCGGTAATTTCGATGGCGTGCATCGCGGTCACAAAGCCGTCATCGCGGCGGCGCTGGAGCGGGCGAAGGCGCTGTCGCGGCCGGCCGCGGCGTTGACCTTCGAGCCCCATCCACGGGCCTTTTTCAAGCCCGCCGAACTGTTGTTCCGGCTGACCGACGAGGCCGCCAAATTGCGCCTGCTCGGCGCCACCGGGCTCGATGGTGCGATTGTACTCACTTTTGACGCGGCGCTGGCGCGCCTCACGGCGGAGGAATTCGTCAGCCGCATTCTGGTCGGGCGTTTCGCGATCAGCGGGGCCGTGATCGGCTTTAACTTTCATTTCGGCGCCAATCGGACCGGCTCGCCCGATTTCCTGGTAGTCGAGGGGCAAAAACATGGCTTCGCCGTGGATGTGGTGCCGCCATTGCAGGACGGTGGCCGGGCCATCGCGTCAGGGCCGATTCGCAAGGCCCTGGGCGACGGCCGGCTCGATCTCGCCGCCGAATTGTTGGGCGAACCCTGGTTCGTCTCCGGTGAAGTGATCCACGGCGACAAGCGCGGCCGCGAGCTCGGCTTCCCGACCGCCAATCTGCAGCTCGACGCGGCTTGCGGCTTGCGCCACGGCGTCTATGCGGTGCGCGCCGCGGTCGGCGGCCGGCGCTACGACGCGGTGGCCAATTTCGGCCGCCGGCCGATGTTCGATAACGGCACCGTGCTGCTTGAGATCTTTCTGTTCGATTTTTCCGGCGACCTTTATGGCGCGACTATCGACGTCGCTTTCATCGCGTGGCTTCGCGACGAAGAGAATTTCGCTTCCGCCAAGGATCTGGTGCGGCAGATGCAGGAAGACTCGCAGCGCGCGCGCGAGGCTTTGGCGCGTGCCGGCGACGCGTTCCCGCCGATTTAGCGCAGGATCCGGAAAAGTGGAAACCGGTTTTCCGACAAGATCACGCGCAAAGAAAATGCTGGAGCCCGGTTCTGATTCAATCCGAACTGAAATGGCGCTAGCGGACACGATCAGAAATGCTGCTTGCCCTGGTCTTTGTATTCGCGCGCCCATTGCGCCACCATGAAGCCGACGAGCGCGACCGGCACGATGCGTTGCCAGCCGATCGACCGGCCAGCCTCGACGGCGGTGCTCAAAAGCCGCGGATCGAGCAACCAGGACGGCGCATGGGCGCGCGCCGCGCGGGCAAGAATGGCGCGTTCTCTGACGCGGCGCCGGATCAGCGCGCAGACGATCGCGGCGAGGATGGCGATGGCGACAAAGACGCCGGCCATGATCAGGCCGGCCAACACGCTGCCAAATTGCAACGCCAACCAATCATAGCCGGCGACGCACAAAAATACGAAAGCCGCAAGCATCGCCAACATGATCACCCCGAACCACAGCATGACGGCGGGGCTGGCGCCGTTTCTGGCCTGGATCGACAACGTGATCTCGCGGGTCAGAGTTTTCAGCATCGGAGGGTCAATTCTTCATCGTAGCCAAAGCCTCAGCGCCGCCACGTCGTGCCGAACAAAAATCCCAGCCCGGCGACGATTGCGAGGGTGGCATAGGGGCGGTTTTTGATTGAATCGTCGATGGCGCCGACAAAATTGTCGGACACCTCGCGGACCGCACCGGCCGCGTCGCGGCCTTTATCTTGGGCGTCGGCGAGCACCCCATCGACGCTCGTCTTGGCGCGCTGCCAGGCCGCGCTGCCTTTACTGCTGAGAATGTCGCCGACCTGTTCCGCAAGTCGACCGAAATCTTCGCGCAGCGCTTGCAGGTCGCTCTCAATGTCGCCGGATGCAGCCGAAGCGGCTTTGCCGATTTCGCGTACACCGTCGCGTGCGTCCCGCGCTGTTTCCTTGGCCGTGTCGCGAACGTTTTGCGAAGCCGTTGAATCGGTATTCATGCCATTAACTCCGTGAATTGGAACGGGTCGGGGTTGCCCGGATAAGTGTCCGGCCGATGAAGAAGTTCCATCGGCCAGGGTCGCAGCCGCGAAAAGCCCGGTTCAATCGGGCAGCCGGACGTCCTCGCTCGGAAACAGATGATTGACGACGACCAGCGCAACGATCGAGAGCGGCACGGCGAGTACCGCGCCGATCGGACCCCACATCCAAGTCCAGAACGCCAGCGCCAGAAACACCAGAAGCGGATTGAGCGTGAGACGGCGCCCGACGATGGTCGGCGTGACGAAATGCCCTTCCAAGGTGGTGACCGCGATCAATCCCAGCGGCGCGACGAAGGCATGACCGAGCGAGGGAAACGAAACCAGGCCGACCCCGAACAGGGCCAGCACCATGACCGCCGGTCCGACGTAAGGGATGTAGTTCAATAAAGCCGCCAGCAATCCGAAAATCACCGGATTGGGATAGCCGATCACCCAGGCGCCGACGGCGACAATGATGCCGACGCCGGCATTGACGATGGTCACCACCGTGAGATAGCCGGCCAGATTGCGTTCGATGTCGCGCATGATTTTGAGAAACCGCAGCTTGGCGTCGCGGCTGGAAAACATCGAGACGATATGGTTGCGCAGTTCGATCTGACCGATCAAAAAGAATAACAGGGTGGCAAAGAACAACAAAAGCTCGCCCGCTGCCGGAGTCAGAAACGCGACCACCGGCAAGACCACATTGGGCGGCGGCTCGTTGACGTTGAGCAGGCCGTTGTCGCCGAACAGCGAATTCTCCAATTCATGGAGCGCTGCGAGCGGCTGATCGAGCACCGTGAGCTTTTGCTTGATGGTGGCGCCGATCTCAGGAGCCCGGCCGATCCACTGGCTCACCGGGCCGGCAAGGGCGGTGACGATGAGACTGAGGACGCCAAGCGCGACCAGCAGGATGACGATGCCGGTGATCCAGGGCGGAATGCCGTAAGCTTTGGCGACCTTGATCAATGGCGCCAGCGTCAGCGCCGTCACCGCGGCAGCCAGAATCGGCAGCAGGATGGCGTGGCCGATGTAGAGAAAGGCGCCGAACAACAGCAGGAAAATGCCGATAGTCGCGGCCTGGCCGGTCGAGGCCCACAGGGTGTGGACGCTCGATACCGGCAGCGGATCGCTGATGACGAGGGCGTGGCGCACTTCGCGCCTGGCCCGGATATAGTCCATAAAACCCTTCCTGGTCCGCCGCGCGCCCGCCGCTTCCGATAAATGAACGCCAGGCCGGAGCGTACGGTTCCCGCGGCTCGGCTAAAGTCTCCGACCCGAGACCCTTTCCGCACCGCAGCCGGCTTGTTAGAAGGCGCTCAGGACTCAAGAAGGCCGGCATGACCGACACCAAAACGCGCGACTATTCCGAAACGCTGTTTCTGCCCAAGACCGACTTCCCGATGCGCGCCGGACTGCCGCAGAAGGAGCCGGAGCTTCTGGCGCGTTGGCGCGAGCTTGGCCTTTACGAGCGGCTGCGCGCGGCGGGCAAGGGCCGGCCGCGCTTCGTGCTGCACGACGGGCCGCCTTATGCCAACGGCCATATCCATATCGGCCACGCGCTCAATAAGATCCTCAAGGACGTGGTGACAAAGAGCCAGCAGATGCTCGGCTACGATTCGAACTACGTGCCGGGCTGGGACTGCCACGGCCTGCCGATTGAATGGAAGATCGAGGAGGACAATTACCGCGCCAAGGGCAAGCCGAAGCCGGATTTGGCCAATCCCGAAGCGCTGGTGGAGTTCCGCCGCGAGTGCCGGGCCTTCGCCGCGCACTGGATCGCGGTGCAGAAAGCAGAATTTGAGCGGCTCGGCGTGGTCGGCGACTGGGCCCATCCCTACACCACGATGGATAATTACGCCGAAGCCCAGATCGCGCGCGAACTGTTGAAGTTCGCAGCCAACGGCACTCTCTATCGCGGTTCAAAACCCGTGATGTGGTCGGTGGTGGAGAAGACTGCGCTTGCCGAGGCGGAGGTCGAGTACGAGGATTACGTCAGCGACACGGTTTGGGTGAAGTTTCCGGTTAGCTCCATCCGCGTGATTTCTTATTGGGAAGGTCAGGAGGAGGCACTCAAAGAATTTGTGAGAAAGCTCAAGCTTGCCAGCGTCGTAATATGGACCACGACGCCTTGGACAATTCCAGGCAACCGCGCGATCTCCTATTCGCCGACGATAGAGTACGGCCTTTACGAGGTGACGGATGCTCCCCTCGAGAATTGGGCGAAGCTGGGAGATTATTTGATTCTTGCCGATAAGCTCGCGCTCGATGTTTTACGTACGGCGCGAGTGACCGCGTATAAGAGACTTGCAAACATCGACTCTCGCACAATAGGTCACCTCGTTTGTAACCATCCGCTGAAGGGTTTTGGCGGCAATTATGATTTTCAGGTTCCTCTCCTGGCGGGCGATCATGTGACCGACGACACCGGCACCGGATTTGTCCATACGGCGCCAGGTCACGGTCGAGAGGATTTTGAAGTTTGGACGTCGAATGCGCGTGCGCTTGAAGATCTGAAGATCAACACTGCCATCCCCTATACCGTCGATTCCGACGGCCGGCTCACCGACCAGGCGCCGGGCTTTGCCGGCAAGCGCGTCCTTACCGACAAAGGCGAGAAGGGCGACGCCAACGAGGCGGTGATCAAGGCCTTGATCGACGCCGGCATGCTGCTCGCGCGTGGTCGGCTGAAGCATCAATACCCGCATTCGTGGCGTTCCAAAAAGCCGGTGATCTTCAGAAATACACCGCAGTGGTTCATCGCGATGGATAAGCCAAATGCAGTTCTTGGATCTACGCTCCGAGAAGTGGCTCTGCGTGAAATTCAACAGACAAGATGGGTTCCGATCCAAGGTGAAGTGCGGATCAAAAGCATGGTCGCAAGCCGCCCGGACTGGGTGATCTCGCGGCAGCGCGCCTGGGGCGTGCCGATCACGGTCTTTATAAAGGAAAAGCTGGACGGTTCGGTCGATATTCTCGACGATCCCGAGGTGAAAGTGCGGATCGTCGAGGCCTTCGAGGCGGAGGGCGCCGATGCCTGGTATCAGCCCGGCGCGCGGGAGCGTTTTCTCGGCAAGCTCGCCAATGACGGCTGGCAGAAGGTCGACGATATTCTCGACGTCTGGTTCGATTCCGGCTCGACGCACGCCTTCGTGCTGGAAGACCCGCGGCACTTTCCGAGCCTCGCGCACATCAAGCGCAAAGCCGACGGCGGCGACGAAGTGGTGATGTATCTGGAAGGCTCCGATCAGCATCGCGGCTGGTTTCAGTCCTCGCTTCTGGAAAGCTGCGGCACGCGCGGCCGAGCGCCGTTCGACACCGTGCTCACGCACGGCTTCGTGCTCGATGAGAGCGGGCGCAAAATGTCGAAGTCGCTCGGTAATGTGACCGCGCCGCAGGATGTCATCAAACAGTCCGGCGCCGATATTCTGCGCATGTGGGTGTGCGCGGCCGATTATGCCGACGATCTGCGCATCGGCCCGGAAATCCTGAAAACCACCGTCGATACCTATCGCAAGCTACGCAACACGCTGCGCTGGATGCTCGGCAATCTGGCCCATTTCGAGGACGGCGAGCGCGTCAAACCCGAGCACATGCCGGAATTGGAACGCTTGATCCTGCACCGTCTGGTCGAGCTCGATGCACTGGTGAAACAGGCCTATGGTGATTTCGACTACAAGCGCATCTTTGCCGCGATTGCCGCGTTCATGACCGTCGATCTTTCGGCTTTCTACTTCGATATCCGCAAGGATGCGCTTTACTGCGATCCGTACTCTTCGACGACGCGCAAGGCCTGCCTATCGGTGCTTGACTATGTATTCCGCTGCACCGTCACCTGGCTTGCGCCGATGCTGTGCTTTACCGCCGAGGAGGCCTGGCTCGCACGATATCCCGACGCATCCTCGGTCCACCTCGAAGCCTTTCCCAAAGTATTGGCGACATGGCGCGACGACGCGTTGGCAGAAAAATGGCGCAAGGTCCGCAATGTGCGGCGCGTCGTCACCGGCGCGCTTGAACTCGAGCGGGCCGGCAAACGCATCGGATCGTCGCTCGAGGCCCATCCGATCGCGTACATATCCGATCCCGAACTGTTCGCGGCGGTGGTCGATGTCGACTTGGCCGAAGTCTGCATCACCTCGGGCGCGGCATTGGTCGAGCGCGAGGCGCCCGCCGAGGCGTTCCGGTTGCCGGACGTAGCGGGCGTCGCCGTTGTGCCGGAATTGGCGCAGGGCAAGAAATGCGCGCGGTCGTGGAAAATCTCGCCCGCAGTCGGCCTCGATCCGCAGTTTCCCGATGTCACCCCCCGCGATGCCCAGGCCTTGCGCGAATGGGAAGCTTTTCGCACAGCGGCCGAGTAAGGGGCCGATCGGTTAATTTGGACAAAGTGGAGAAGCAGGTTGGCGGATGTGGCGCAGACCAAGCCGGCCGGCTCCTATCTCTGGGGCCGGCTCAGCGCATTCGGGCTCGGGGTGGCGGCCATCGCCTGCCTGATCGATCAGGCTGCCAAGCTTTGGCTGCTTTACGACTTCGACCTTGCGAGCCGGTCGCCGGTCCCGTTAACGCCGTTTCTCGATCTCCTTCTGACCTTCAATACCGGCATCAGCTATGGCCTGTTCCCGCAGCACGGACCGGTCGGCGAATGGGCGCTCTTTGCCTTCAAACTCGCGGCGGTGGCTTTTCTTTGGGGTTGGCTTACGCGGGCGCCGTCGCGGCTGACGGCCGCGGCGTTAGGCCTCATTATCGGCGGCGCGGTCGGCAATGCGCTCGACCGGCTGCACTGGCCGGGGGTCATGGATTTCGTCCTGTTTCATATCGATACTGAGGGGTTCAGCTTCCGCTGGTACGTGTTTAATCTCGCCGATACGGCCATTGTTGTGGGGGTCGCGGGGCTGCTATATGAATCGCTGTGGCGGGGGGGTGCCGCAAAAGCGCCCTGATCGCCGGTATAAGGCTGGTGCCGGGTCGACGGGGATTTCCCTGAGAAGCGCCGTGCATCGGCAGAATAACGGGCAGGTCGGGTGAGGGCATGCCACAGGATCGGTTAGACCGCTGTAAGCTTGGCGGCCACAACATGCGCACGATGCGTCCAACGAGGTTCGCGAAACTCGCGCAGTTTGCTTTGGGCGCCGTGGCGGCCGCGCTGGTTATTGGCGCCAGCCATTCGCCCGCCTGCGCCGCCGACGACGATATTGCTTCCCAGGAATCGTTTACCGATAAGTTCTTGCGCACGATCGGGGTCAAGGATTTCACTGCCACCGAATACGAAATCAATTACAGCGAACGCTCGCCGCTGGTGGTGCCGCCGTCGCGCAATTTGCCGCCGCCGGTGAAGGCGGCGAAGGTGCCCGCTCCGGACTGGCCTAAGGA
>JBEKRD010000109.1:0-14752 GCA_049519075.1 Xanthobacteraceae bacterium
TCCGGTCCGGCGAGTGCCGCGGTGGAGCGCCGAGAGGCGAGCGGGCTTGCGCAAAGCCCGCGCCGCATCCGTCGATGCGGCCACGGTTGGTGCGCCTGTCGGCGCTCCGCCTCCCTTCTTTTGGGGAGGCACAGGGAATGGCTTTCGTGCCGCAAAACTCGGATGCAGAGGCATCGCGAGAACGAAAGAGCTTGCGCGTGCGCTCAAAACAACGCCGGCATCACGCCCAGCGGAATGAGGCCGAGATAGATCACGCCGTCGTCGACGCGCAACGGCAGCGCGGTTGCGGGCTTGCCTTCGATCTCGGTCGGCTGGCCCATTTTCTTGATGTTGTCGACCAGGCTGGCATTGGTGCCGGCGCGCACCACGCCGCTCAAGCCCGGTATCAGACGATCGAGCGCGCCAAGTCCTTGCGAAGAGGAGCCGCTGCCGCCGGTGAGTTTGTCGATGCCTTGGCCGATCAATTGGTCGATGCCAAGGAGCGGCACGATATTGTCGATGCCGGCGACCGCCACGCTCATGATGCCATCGAGCTTGCCATGCGCATTGATGCTCAGTGTTCCAGTGCCGACGATGACGGCGTCGGGCCGTTCGATGCGCAACAATTTGATGTCGATGCCGCCGCCTGCGGCCTGCATCTCGCGAAACAGCACCGGCCAGGGCTTTGGCGCGAAATCCTTAAATCCCCGCATCACGGCGTCGATGTCGCCCTGCAGCGGTTCGGCGAGCAAAGGATGGAAGCCCGGCGCGATCGCGCCTTCGAAATGCCCGGTCGCCTCGATCACCGGATTGCTGCGCGCGGTGCCTTGGATGATGCGGCCGTCGACTTGGGCGCGGTCGGCCTGGAAGATCATGCCGAGGCCGGGCCCGCCGACGCGATCGAGGCGCGGCTGTTGCAGTGACACGGTGATGCGTTCGGGTTCCGGGGGCAGGCCGAGCAGGCTCAATTGCGCGCGCGTCCATTTGGCGACAAAGACCGGTGCGCCGCCTGGATTGGCGAGCGTCACCGGGCCCGCGATCTCGCCGTTCAACAGCGTCGGCCGCCAGACCTGCGCCGAGAAAGTGACGTCGGAGGCGCTCACGTCGAACGGCGGCCGGTTGTTGCTGAAGGTGGCGGCTGCGTCGGTGCAGCGGCTGACGAAGCCGAAGGGAAAGCCCCCGATGCTCTGCGTGCCGCAGTGATAGACGCGGCCGAGCGCCGCCTCGCGCCCGATCCAGGCCGACAGCGTGCGGTCGGCGATCGAAGCCGCGTAATACCACAGCCAGCTCCAGCCGACGGCGAGGACAATAACCAGCGCGATCGGCGCCAGCACCGGCCACAGCCCGCGGCGGCGCGGCACCGGCGCACGCCTGCGCACCGGCCGCGGCGCCGAACGCATCATGCTCAAAGGAGAATCGCCGGACATTGTCGTCACTATAGCCCTGTAAGGCGGCGCCATTGTGCCGCCATCGTCATCCTGTTAGGCGAGCCAAAGTCGGGCCGTCAACGAGGCTTACGAGGTCGATGCGCACCAGCGCCGAGCACGAGACCGGGGACTTGTGGGTTTTCGGCTATGGCTCGCTGATGTGGCGGCCCGGTTTCGCTTATCTTGAACGAGTGTCCGCCCGGCTCATTGGGCTGCACCGGGCGCTGTGCGTGTTTTCCTTTGTGCATCGCGGCACGCCGGAGCGGCCCGGCCTGGTGCTCGGCCTCGATCGCGGCGGCATCTGCCGCGGCGTTGCCTACCGCGTAGCGGCTAAAGCCCGCGCCGAAACCATCGAATACCTGCGCTCGCGCGAGCAGGTGACCTCGGTCTATCTGGAGACCATGCGGCGGATCGAGCTTGAAGACAAAGCGCGGCGCCGCGTGCGGGCACTGTGCTACGTCATCGATCGCAGTCACGTGCAATATGCCGGCCGGCTGACGCTCGCCGAAAGTTTGCATCTCGTGCGCCAGGGCCACGGCCAGTCCGGGCCCAATCGCGATTACGTGCTCGAAACCGTGCGCGCGCTGGAAGCGCTAGGCTATCGCGAGACCGAGTTGCATCTGCTCGCCGAGCAACTGAAGGGGGTTCACGAAGCGGGCGCCGGTCAGCCATGATCGCCGGTGGCTGCCTCGCCGATGAGTCGATTTGTCGCCTCCTCGATCACGGTCTGCAGCCGCGTGGAAAAGGCCCGTTTTTCGAGACCGGGCGCGATCGGATCCAGGATTTCGACGACGATGGTGCCGGGGAAGCGCAAGAGCGATCGGCGTGGCCAGAACAGGCCGGAGTTGAGCGCAAACGGAACGCAGGGCACGCCGAGCTTGCTGTAGACCTGGGCAATGCCGGGTTTGTAGCTCGGCTCGGCGCCCGGCGGCCGCCGCGTGCCTTCGGGAAAGATGATGAGCTGACGCCCGGCGGCGAGCGCTTGCTGCGCGCGCGCCGTCATGCGCGTGAGCGCTGCGACTCCGGCGCTGCGGTCGATCGGAATGAGACCGGCTTTCCAGGTGTACCAGCCGAACAGCGGGATCCACATCAATTCGCGCTTGAGCACATAGACCGGATCGGCAAGCACGCCGTACAGGCCGAAGGTCTCCCACGCCGATTGATGTTTGCAGGCGACGATATAGGCGGTTTTCGGCAGCTTCTCGACGCCGCGCCATTCCACTTTGGTGCCGCAGACGACGTGCAGCAGCCACAGGCTGGACATCGCATAGGAGCGGATGAAGACCCGCAGGCAAGGATACGGCAGAACGAATGTCGGCAAGGCGACAATCAAATGAACGATCAGGTTTACGTAAAACAGCACGTTGAACAGGATCGAACGGACGATGATCGAAAAGGTTGGGGACACAGACGACCTGTCGGTAAAATCTTGCGAACAGCGGCGAGCGAATCTTTGCAGCGAACGGATTTTTGCCGATCAGGCGCTGCGCCTGGCGCGCGCCGGCGCTTCACCCATTTCCGCAAACGAGTCGAACCGCATGCGCAGCTTGGCGGCAAGGTATTTGAGATATTCCGACAGCACCAGCCGGGTGGTCGCGCCGTTCGACCACCACGGCTCGATGCGCAAGCGGTCGGACACGACCGGAAACGGAATCAAGGCCGCGTCGGGCAGCTGGTGGGCGAGTTCCGCAAGCGCGCGCGGCATGTGGTAGGCCGAGGTGACGACGATCAGCGAATGAAAGCCGTGTTCGAGCGCCCAGCGCCGCGCCTGCACCGCGTTGCCGAGCGTATTGAGCGCCGAATAGTCGAGGTCGACGCAACAGGCCAACAGGCGGTCGTAATTGACCACCTCGTGCGCGATGTCGCCGGTCGTGGTGCCGGGAAAGACGCCGGTGATGAGAAGTCTCTTGCCGCGGCCGGAGGACAGCAATTCCAGCGCGTCGCTCACGCGCGACGTGCCGCCGGTCAGCACCACGATGCCGTCGGCGCCGCGGTCGAGCGCCACTTCCTCGTTGGGCACCAGCAAAACGAAATAGGCAAAGCCCGCGACCAGCAAGACAACGCCCAGTGCGGCGAGCTTCAGGCCGGCCGACCTGATGCGCCGCGTTCTCACCGCGGTCCGAAGGCTGAGCATCACGCTGCGCGTCCCTCGCGCCAAAAATACAGTGCCAGAATCGCTTCCCCAACGGCCGAAATTATAGCGGCGATTCCGGTGGCAAGTTGGAATTGTTGCCGGCTCTCAGTCGATCTCCCGGAGGGTTTCATTGACGGTGCGGCGCGAGGTCCAGGCGGTGACCGCGGCCATCAGCGCGATCTGGCCGAGAATGGCGAGATAACCCGATGCCCCAACCGAGGAACTGCCGAACAGCGCGGTCGCGGCCTCGCCGCCGGGTGTCCTGTCGAACCAGGCGCTCAACGCGCCGATGATGCCGAATAAAGCTATCGCGCCGCCACCGCCGATGGCGCCGCCCTTCAGGCCGAGCAAGAGAAAATGGCGCTGGAACTGGCTGGCGACAAAGCCGTCGGTGGCGCCGACGTAATGCAGCACTTCGACGATCGGGCGGTTGGTCGCCATGGCGCCGCGGGTCGCGAAGGTGACCGAGAGCACGGTCACGGCGATGACCAAAGCGAGAATGGCGATGCCGGCGACCACCGCGGTTTCCGCCACGGTCCGCATGCGGTCGATCCAGCCGCGATGATCGTCGAGACTAGCGCTCGGCACCCTGGCGGCGAGCGCCTGGCGCAGAGCCGCGAAATCGGGCGTCGCACCCGACACCGTCTTGACGACAATCATGCGGGGTATAGGCAGTTCGCCGAGCGCAAGACCGGAGCCGAGCCAGGGTTCGACGAGCGCCTCGGACTCCGCCTTGGTGTAGGCGCGGACGTCGGCAATCCCGCTGCCGGCCTGGGCGATGGCGACGGCGGAGCGCACATCGGCCTCGATGTCGCGCCCGGCAACCGGCCGTACCTGGACGGTGATCTCGCGGCCGACGTCGGATTGCCAGTCGCTCGCGGCGCTGACCACCATGGTCGCGGCTCCAGTGGTCAGCGCGGCGAGGAAGGTCATGATGGCGACCACCGCGGCGAGCGAACGTCCGGCGATCGAGCCGCTCGGCACGATCGGCGTTGGAGCCCGTTGCTCGGGACCGCGGGGCGGCAGTCCTCCGGACAGCGCTCTGACCCGCCGGCGATCGTCCCACGGCTCGGCGATGGTCTCGATCGGCTCAGTCGTAGACATGTTCAATCATACACTTGTTCAATCATAGACGTGCAGACGTCCATCATGCAGCACCAGACGGCGTGCGTCGTACTCGTCCATCAGGGCGATATCGTGAGTGGCGATAACGACGGAGGTGCCCGATTTGTTGAGCTCGATGAACAGCCGCAGCAAGCGCTGGCCGAGGCTTGGATCGACATTGCCCGTCGGCTCGTCGGCGAGCAGGAGTTGCGGTCGCGCGATGACGGCGCGCGCTATGGCCGCGCGCTGCTTCTCGCCGCCCGAGAGTACCGGCGGCAAGGCGTGCATGCGTTCGCCCAAGCCCACCCAGTGCAACAGCTCGACGACCTCGGCGCGGTATTCGTCCTCGTTCTTGCCGAGCACCCGCAGCGGCAGCGCCACGTTCTCATAGGTCGTCAGGTGGTCGAGCAGACGGAAGTCCTGGAACACGATGCCGATGCGGCGGCGCAGGGTGGCGCGGCCGTCCTTGCTCAGCGTCGCGGTGTCGTGGTCGAACATGGAAACCAGGCCCCGCGTCGGCTTGAGCGACAGGAACAGCATGCGCAGCAGCGAGGTCTTGCCGGCGCCGGACGGGCCGGTCAGGAACTGGAAGGAGCGGCGGTCGATGTGAAAGCTCAAGTCGCGCAGCACTTCCGGGCCAAGCCCATAGCGCAAGCCGACATTCTCGAACCGGATCACGCGGTCCTCCGAAAAAGCCTGCCGCCGCGCGAGGTGCCCACCGGCGGGCCCGCAGCCTGATTCGCCCGTCCGGTCAACTTAACATCCGGCACCGCCATGGGGCGGTTTCCAATGGCGCCTTGGTTTCCAATGAGGCCTTGGTTTCCAATTCGTTAACGGATGGCTTGGTAGGATAGCCCGAAACGCGTCGCGCCCCTGAATCGCCAATGCTGATCGTTTGCCCGAACTGCGCTACATCTTATGATGTCGACGTGGCAAGCCTACGGCCGGATGGCCGCAAGGTTCGCTGCGTGCGCTGCCGCACGATCTGGCACGCGGAACTGTCCCACGCCGACAAACTCATCGCCGCGGCCGAGGAACTGGCGCCGGTGCGCCGCACCGTCGAGGCGGTCGCCGCGGCGGCAGCCGAGGGAGCGGTTTCCCGGTCAGAACTCGAACAACGCGAAGCAGCGACCGCCGAAGCCGACGCGATTGCCGCAGCGTTCGGGGCGCCGGTGGAAGGTGTTGCCTTCGATGCGGCCGAATTCGAACCGCCGGCGGATGACCCTGCCGCCGCTGCGGCCGAGAGCGCGGACGATGCCCCAGCGCCCGAAGCGCCCGAGATGGACTCGCCGCCGATCGCGCCGGTCGATCTCGATGTCGATGCGCCGCCAATCGAAGTGGAAGCGACGCATGACAGGCCAGCCGGCCCGCGCGGTGACGTCGAGAGTGTCGCCTGGCGCAGGCCGCAGCGCCGGCCCAAGCGCGCGCTTTGGGCGCGCTGGTCGCTGACCCGCCTGCAAACGGCCACCCTGGCGCTGATCGTCATTGACGCGATCGTGGTCGGGTGGCGCGCCGATTTGGTGCGGATCCTGCCGCAAACCGCGTCGTTCTATGCTTCGATCGGCCTGCCGGTGAATTTGCGTGGCCTTTCGTTCGACAGCGTCGTCACCTCAACCGAACAGCATGAGGGCGTGCCGATTCTGGTCGTGGAAGGCAACATCATCAACGAGACGCGCAAAATGGCGAACGTGCCGCATCTGCGTTTCGCGGTCCGCAATGCGGCGCATCAGGAAATCTACTCATGGACCGCCGTGCCGCCGCGCCCCATGCTGCCGCCGGGTGAGGGGGTCGCGTTCCGCGCCCGGCTCGCCTCGCCGCCGCCGGATGTCCACGATGTGTTGGTGCGTTTTCTCAATCGCTACGACGTTATGAACGGAACACGTTGACCGAGGTCCCATTATGGCTCGTATCCTGATCGCCGAAGACGAGGAAGCTCTGCGCGAGATGTGCGCGCGGGCGCTCTCGATGACCGGTCACGAGGTCAAGACCGCATGCGACGGCGGCGACGCCCTCGACCTGCTGCAGCGCGAAGCCGGACGCTTCGATCTTCTGCTCACCGATATCCGCATGCCGGTCATGGACGGCATCGCGCTGGCGCTCGCCGCGGCGCGCGATTTCCCCGACGTCATGATTCTTTTGATGACCGGCTATGCCGATCAGCGCGAGCGCGCTCACGGCCTCGATGCCTTGATCCACGACGTCATCGCCAAGCCGTTCACGCTGGCGACGCTGCGCGCCGCGGTGGAAGAGGCGCTGACGGTGAAAGCGTGCTCAAGCGTTTCCGCCGCCTCGGTATGACGCGCGAGATCTAATTATCGTCCGGGCCGGCATAGGGCCGCGGCAGCGGCTCGACCGGCAGATCGGGATGCGAGCGGCCAAAATCGGGCGCCGGCGAATCCTGGCCGATCTGGACGATGCCGCGGCGGATCGCGCGCGTGCGCGTGAAATGATCGAACAGCGCCTGACCGTCGCCGCGGCGGATCGCGCGCGTTAATTGCGCGAGATCTTCGTTAAAGGTGCCGAGCATTTCCAGCACCGCGTCCTTGTTGGCGAGGAAGACGTCGCGCCACATCGTCGGATCGGATGCGGCGATGCGGGTGAAATCGCGAAAGCCGCCGGCGGAGAATTTGAGTACTTCGGAGCGTGTCACTTCGCCAAGCTCGTCGGCGGTGCCGACGATGGTATAGGCGATGAGGTGCGGCAGATGGCTTGTGATCGCCAGCACCAAATCGTGATGCGCGGCAGGCATCTGTTCGACATCGGCGCCGAGCGCGCGCCAGAATGCGGCAAGCTTCTCGACCGCGGTGGCGTCAGCGCCTTCGGGCGGGGTAAGAATGCACCAGCGCCCGACGAACAATTCGGCGAAGCCGGCGTCGGGGCCGGAATCTTCGGTCCCGGCGACCGGATGTGCCGGAACGAAGTGCACGCCGGAAGGCAGATGTGCACCCATGTCGCGCACGATCGCGCCCTTGACCGAGCCGACATCGGAAACGGTCGCGCCCGGTTGCAGATGCGGTGCGATCTCCTTGGCGACCTCGCCGCAAGCACCGACCGGAACGCAGACGATGACGAGATCCGCGCCGGCCACCGCGGCGGCATTGGTCTCGACCACCTGATCGGCGAGGCCAAGTTCGGCGACGCGCCGGCGTGTCGCCGCGGAGCGCGCACTCGCCACGATTTCGCGCACGGCGCCCTGCGCGCGCGCTGCGCGTGCGATCGAGGAACCGATCAGGCCGACGCCGATCAGGGCGAGGCGGTTGAAGAGCGGTGCGGAATCCGTCACAGCATCAAGCCGCTTTTGCCAGGAATTCCTGAAGCGCCGCGACGACGAGCCGGTTCGCCTCCTCGGCGCCGACGCTCATGCGCAGCGCGTTCGGCAGCTTATAGGCCGTGGTCTGACGCAGGATCAGCCCGCGCGCGGTGAGAAACGCGTCGGCGTCCTTGGCGGTGCGACCTTGAGTGTGCGGAAAATGGATCAGCACGAAATTGGCGACGCTCGGCGTCACTTCAAGTCCGAGCTTGGCGATCTCGCGCATCAGCCAATCCAGCCAGCGCGTATTGTGCTCGCGCGAGCGCTCCTGGTGCTCCATATCCTCGATCGCAGCGATCCCCGCGGCGATCGCGGGGGCGGTGACATTGAACGGGCCGCGAATGCGGTTGATCGCATCGACAATGTGCGCAGGCCCGAACATCCAGCCGAGCCGCAATGCCGCGAGACCGTGAATCTTCGAGAAGGTGCGGCACATCACGACATTCTCTGAGGTCGCGACGAGCTCGATGCCGGCTTCGTAGTCGTTGCGCTGGACATAGTCGGCGTAGGCGGCGTCGAGCACCAACAGCACATGCGGCGGCAGGCCGCGGTGCAGTCGCTTCACTTCGTCGAACGCCAGACAGGTGCCGGTGGGATTGTTCGGATTGGCGAGGAAGACGATTTTGGTCCGCGCTGTCACCCGCGCGAGAATCGCATCGACGTCGGCGGTGAAGTCCGTCTCCGGCGCCACCACCGGCGTCGCGCCGGCGCCGAGCGTCACGATCGGATAAACCAGAAATCCATGCGTGGTGTAGATCGCCTCGTCGCCATCGATCAGATAGGCATGGGCCAGCAAGTGCAGCAAATCGTCGGAGCCGGCGCCGCAGACGATGCGTTCCGGGTCGAGCCCAAAGGCGCGCCCGATCGCTTCACGCAATTCGCTCGCCGAGCCATCCGGGTATTCCTCCAGATTATCGGCGCAGGCCTTGTAGGCCGCGATCGCGCGCGGGCTCGGCCCGAGCGGCGTTTCGTTCGACGACAGCTTGAAGATCTTGGCAACGCCCGGCGCGCTGCTCTTGCCGGGCACATAGGCCTCGATATCGAGCACGCCTGGCCGCGGCTGGGGACGTGTTGCAGTCATGAGAACGGGTCTCCGAAACTCGGTGAACTCTCCCCGGATCAAGGGGAGGGCGTTAGGCCGGCATCGTATAGCGGGTCGCGTGACTGCCGACGAGGGCCGAGGAACGGATCGTGGCGCCGGCTTCGACCAGCGCGTCGGCGACCGCTCCGATGCCGCCGCGCTCGGCCGAGACCAGAAGCGCCGCGCCGTCGAAGGCGCTGTCGGGCACCGCGATAACGTCGGCAAGGGCGGCAACGGCGTTGAGCGCCGTTGCCTTCCAGCCCGCGACCCGCATGCTCCAGACTTCTGTTTCGGTCACCATGGCGTCGGCGGCGACCCGGGAGACCACGAAGACCGGCATGGCGGCCGGATGATTGGCGCGTTCGACAAAGGGCAGCCGTGCGATGATTTTCGGCGCCGCGGAGAATTCAAGCGCCGCCCACCACGGTCCGGCGCCGGCGACCGCGAAAGCGGGAATGAGGCCGAGATCGCCCTTGGATTCCGAAACCGCTTCGACGACGCTCGATGCGCCCAAATGCGGCTCGAACGGCACGGTGAAACCGAAATGGAATCGTGCGGAATCGCGCATCAGCGCGTCTCCGGCGGACAGGTCGGCGTGCACGGAAAACGGCGCCTGCACATAGGTGAAAGTGGAAATGATGACGCGCCAGATGCTCTCGGCGGTTTCGAGCGGCAGGTTGCCGTGATGGCGCGCGACCAGCCGCCGCATCATGTCGGCCTCCCGCGCCGGACGGAAGGCCGAGCCGGTTTCTTCGGTCTTTTTCACCGCGATCAGGGTATCGATGATTGCACCGCGCTCGATCAAAAGCGCGTGCATTTGCTCGTCGATACGATCGATGTCGCGTCGCAGATCGGCGAGCGACTGGTCTTTGTGGCGAGGCGGCTTCGGCATGTCCTGATCCGGCAATCGGACTGACTGATAGGTGCCGTTAAGGCCGAAATCAAAGAAAACATTGACTCCGGGTCCAAGCGGCCTATTTACGCCCTTTTGACCGCCCCCTTTGACTGCTATTTGGGCGGCAACCACGCCGGGAAGCGCGGCATTCTGGGACAGACCGATGGCCGATGGGAGCGCCACGCTCGATCTTGCCGACCGCACGCGCGAAGCGGACTCACCGCATTCGCCGGTGGTGCGTTTTGCGCCGCACAAGCCGCTGCGGCTCGATGCCGGCGTCGATTTTGCACCCTTGCAGATCGCCTATCAGACTTACGGCGCGCTCAATGCCGCGCGGACCAATGCCATTCTGGTCTGCCACGCGCTCACCGGCGACCAGCATGCCGTCAACGATCATCCGGTGACCGGGAAGCCCGGCTGGTGGGAGACCATTGTCGGCCCCGGCCGGCCGATCGATACCGAGCGCTATTTCGTGATTTGCCCCAATGTCGTCGGCGGCTGCATGGGCAGTTCCGGGCCGGCCTCGACCAATCCGGCGACCGGCATGCCGTGGGGCCTCGACTTTCCGGTCATCACCGTGCGCGACATGGTGCGTGCGCAGGCGATGCTGCTCGATCATCTCGGCATCGATAGCCTGTTCGCGGTGGCCGGCGGCTCGATGGGCGGCATGCAAGCGCTGCAATGGGCGGCAAGTTATCCGCACCGCGTGTTCGCCTCGCTGCCGATTGCTGCAGCGACCCGGCATTCGGCACAGAACATCGCGTTCCACGAGGTCGGCCGCCAAGCCGTGATGGCCGATCCGGATTGGCGCGCCGGGCGCTATTTCGCCGAAGGCACCAACCCGCGGCGCGGGCTCGCGGTCGCACGCATGGGCGCGCACATTACTTATTTGTCCGACGCCGCGCTGCACCGCAAATTCGGCCGTCGCTTCCAGGACCGCGACAATCCGACCTTCTCGTTTGATGCCGACTTTCAGGTCGAATCTTATTTGCGCCACCAGGGCATCACCTTCGTCGAGCGCTTCGACGCCAATTCCTACCTTTATCTGACCCGCGCGATGGACTATTTCGATCTCGCCGGCGACTATGACGGCGCGGTGGCGAATGCGTTCCGCGGCGCGCCGACCCGGTTCTGCGTCATCTCGTTCACCAGCGACTGGCTGTTTCCGACTTCGGAATCGCGCGCCATCGTGCATGGGCTCAATGCCGCGGGCGCGCGGGTTTCGTTCGCCGAAATCACGACCGATAAGGGCCACGACGCGTTCTTGCTCGACGAGCCGGAACTGTTGGCGATCGTGCGCGGTTTCCTGGAAGGCGCCGCCAAGGCGCGCGGATTGCCGGCGAGGTGATGATGCTGTCGCGTCTCAAATACGATCTCACGATGGCGGAGGCGGCGCGGGGGCCTGGCGGCTCGCGCGTCGACTTGCTGGTTGTTGCCGACATGGTGGAGCGCGGCGCGCGGGTGCTCGACGTCGGCTGCGGCGACGGCGAATTGCTGCGGCTTCTGGAAACGCGCGGCGTCGACGGCCGCGGCATCGAATTGTCGCGCGAGGGCGTCAATGAGTGTGTCGCCAAAGGGCTTGCGGTGGTGCAGGGCGACGCCGACACCGATCTTGAAGACTATCCCGACGATGGCTTTGACTTCGTCATCCTGTCGCAGACCTTGCAGGCGACGCGGCAGCCGCGCGTCGTGCTCGAACACATGCTGCGCATCGGGCGCCACGGCATCGTGTCGTTCCCGAATTTCGGCCACTGGCGAATCCGGCTGCAGCTTGCACTTGGCGGTCACATGCCGCACACCGACAATCTGCCCTATGCCTGGTACGAGACGCCGAACATCCATTTCTGCAGCATCAAGGATTTTCGCCAGCTGTGCCACGTGGTCGGCGCCAAGATGGAGCAGGCGGTCGCGCTCAACGCCTGGGGCGGACGGATGCGGCTGAAAATGCCGTGGTGGTTCTGGAATCTGTTCGGCGAACAGGCGGTGTTCCTGCTGAGCCGCCAGGGTTGACAGAATCCGCTGACGGAATCGGCTGACAGAAACTCTATAATAGACTATCGACTGCCATCGCGCTCCGCCGCGCAACGCGGCGGGTGCGGGCCCGTAGCTCAATGGTCAGAGCTAGCGGCTCATAACCGCTTGGTTGGAGGTTCGAGTCCTCCCGGGCCCACCACTGAAACTATGGCGCTCCGGTTTTGTCGGCCCCAAACATCGTCGAAAAACCGCTCATCCGAACCAGCAGCGCCGCCTACGCCGCGGCGTCATGCGATGAAAACGCAATCCGGCACATGCGGTTCGAGCGGTTGCTCCAGGCGTGGTTGGTGCCGCGTTGCACCACGGTGTCGCCGGCCCTCAGATGGACTTCGGCGGTGTCGAGCACGAGCGTGATCTCGCCGTCGAGCACCAGACAAAAGTCGAGCGTCTGCGTCTTCTGCATGTAGGGATGCACGGCTGCCCGCGAATAGGTCGAAGCGGCGGGCGATCCCATGGCGCGGAAATAAGCTTCGATTTCAGCCGAGCCGATCTTGCCGCGGAATACGTCGTCGGGCGGAAAGGTCACGATCCAGCATACCGACCCGCCCGGCGGCGGTTCGAGACGCTGCGGATGATGCAGCACGGCATCCCGATAGAGCCCGATCTGCACCGGCGACGCTTCGGTGACCCAGATACGCTCGGATAGAAAGCCGGGCCGTGCCGGATCGCGGTAGAGGTCGGGCGAAGGCCCGTCCGCGATCGCGAGCGATTTTCCCTCGCCGTCGTCGATGGTGACAATGCGGCGTCCCGGCGGTGACTCGTCGCTCATAATCGTTTCCTAGACTTTTTGCTCTTGATCGAATGTTGCGCCCATCATGACGAAGGCCATCAGGCTGCCGGCGTTGAGATTGGTCCAGCCGTGCCAATTGCCAAGCTGCACCACGACATCGCCGGCATTCATCACGACATTGCCGCGGTCGAGCAGCAGCGTGCGTTCCCCCGACAGCAGGATGCCGTAATCGACGGTCGCCGACTTGTGCACCGGCGAACTGTAGAAGTTCTGCCCGCCGCGATCCCAGACGCCGTCGGGTCGCAGCCGCGTCGGTCCGAGCGGCTTGTAGGCCGGGTCTTTCGCCGGATCGTAATCGGCGGGCTTCGCGTTCGATTGCACGATGCGCAGATGTCCACCCGCCGCCGGCGGTTCGAAGTGGAAGGGCAGATTGCCGTCGTCGCGGGTCCCGGAAATGACGGCCGGCGCGGCCTGGTACACCCAGACGTCGGTCATGCAGGTGCCGCGGCTGATCGCGCCTGGGTTGACATTCGGTGCAGCGCTGTCGAACAGCACGCAAGATCGTCCATGCTCGTCATTGCCGGTCACCACGCGCCGGATCGGTTGCGGTTCGAACACCATATTTCATTCGCCTTTCCATATTCGTCACGCATGCAGAACGGTTGCCTTCCATTGTAATCGACACTTTGTCCTTTATCATCCGCAATGCAGCGACGAGGGAAGATGAACTCCTCGGCTGCCGATGGAGGAAAGCTGTCGGTGAGGGAAGGCTTGAGACGAATCCGGACTGCGGTGTCGACGGCCGGGCTCGCGCTTGCGCTGTTCAATTTATGGTTCGGATTGACCGTCGTTCTGGCGCAGAATTTTCCAAGTCACGTCGTCAAGATCATTGTCGGTCCGAGCCCGGACGTATTCTCGCGCATCGTCGCGGAACGGTTGCAGGAGGTCTGGGGCGAGCCCGTCATCGTCGAGCCGCGGCCCGGCGCCGGCGGCAAAATCGCGGCCACCGCGGTGCAGATGGCGGCGCCGGACGGCCACACGCTCCTGTTCGCGACGCCGACCTACACGCTCAATACCGCGATGAAGCTCGCCTCCTACGATCTGCTGAAGGATTTCGAGCCGGTGGCGATCACCGGGCTCATTTCCTATGCGCTCGTCGTCAACCCGAGCGTGCCGGCAAAGTCAGTTGCGGAACTGGTCGCCTACGCCAAGGCCAACCCCGGCAAGTTGAATTGCGCCTCGGCCGGCATCGGCACGGTGCCGCATGTGGCTTGCGAATATCTCAACAGCATTGCCGGCACCAATATCGTCCACGTGCCATTTCGCGACGTGAACTCCGGCATCATGGCGACCGTTTCCAACGTGACGCAAATTTTCTTCGGCGTCGCCACCAATGCCAGGCCGCAGATCGAGGCCGGCGCCCTGCGCGGTCTTGCGGTGAGTACGCCGCGGCGTTCGCTGTTGTTACCTGAATTGCCGACCATGATGGAGTCCGGTTATCCGACCTTCAACATGCCGGGCTGGGGCGGCTTGCTGACGACCGCCGGCACGGTGCCCGACATTGTCGCCAAGCTGAATCAAGACGTGCGGCGCGCGGTCGAGCGTCCGGAGGTGCAGCAGCGTTTGATCGCCGCCGGTATGGAGCCGCCGCCGGCGCTCGGCCCGCTCGAGGTGCGCGACTTTATCGCCAAGGATATCGCCCGCTGGACCCAGTTCGTCGACGCCATAGGCGTCGAAAAGCTCGACGGCGAAAATGCTAAACCGTGAGGCGAAGCATCGAGCGGGCCGCGCGCTGGTATTTCTGTAGGGAGCCGGGAAGGCACTGGCAATGCGGTTTTCGGTCGCCTGCCAATTCTTGGCCTCGACAAATACCCGGCAACGCTTCTAGAACTATCCGGTCGAACCCCAACGGACCGCAAGGGCGGTATCGCGAAAGTCGCCAATGACTTATCCCAAGAATCTACCTGACGTGAACTATCAGGCGTTTTTCGCAACGGCCCTTGGCCAGTTGCACGACGAGCGGCGCTATCGGGTGTTTGCCGACCTCGAACGCATCGC
>JBEKRD010000110.1:0-14651 GCA_049519075.1 Xanthobacteraceae bacterium
GGCGCCAAAATGTCGAAGTCGAAGGGTAACGTCATCGATCCGCTGCATCTGATCGACGAATACGGCGCCGACGCGCTCCGCTTCACGCTCGCCGCCATGGCGGCGCAGGGGCGCGACATCAAACTGTCGACGCAACGCGTCGAGGGCAATCGCAACTTCGCGACCAAGCTGTGGAATGCGGCGCGCTTTGCCGAGATCAACGGCTGCGCCCGCGATCCGGATTTTGATCCGCGCCGTGCCAAGGAGACCCTCAATCGCTGGATCGCGCACGAGACCGCCAAGGCGGGGCGCGAGGTAACGGCGGCAATCGAAGCCTACAAGTTCAATGATGCGGCGAATGCGATCTACCGTTTCGTCTGGAACATTTATTGCGATTGGTATCTTGAGTTGATTAAGCCGGTGCTCACCGGACCGGACGGCGCCGCCAAGGCCGAGACACGCGCCGCCGCGGCGTGGGCGCTCGATGAAATTCTAAAGCTGCTGCATCCGTTCATGCCGTTCGTCACAGAAGAACTGTGGCAGGTCACTTCGGAGCAGGGCGCAAAGCGCGATCACATGCTGGCGCTCGATGCGTGGCCGCAGCACGACGGCCTCGACGATGCGGGGGCCGAAGCCGAAATCGGCTGGGTGGTCGATCTCATTTCGGCGATCCGCTCGGTGCGGGTTGAAATGAATATTCCGGCGTCGACGCTGCTCCCCGTGGTGCTCGCCGGCGCATCGCCGCAAACCGTAAGCCGGGCCCGGCACTGGGCAGAATTTGTACAAAGGTTGGCGCGCGTCGCCGACATTTCCGTCGCGGACACCGCACCGCAGGGGGCGGTGCAACTCGTGGTGCGCGGCGAAGTCGCGGCGCTGCCGCTCAAGGGCGTCATCGATCTCGCCGCCGAGCGTGCCCGTCTCGCCAAGGAAATGGCCAAAGCCGACGCCGATATCGCGCGCGTCGACGCCAAGCTCGGCAATCCGAATTTTGTCGCCCGCGCGCCGGAAGAAGTGGTCGAAGAAGAGAAAGAAAAGCGCGAGGAGGCCGAGATGCGCAAGGCCAAGATTGCCGAAGCGCTGGAGCGCCTCAAGGGCGCGGCGTAAGGAGATCACCGTGAAAATCTTCATCGCCGGCGCAACGGGGGTCATTGGACGCCGACTGACGGCGCTGCTGCGCGCTGCCGGACACAGCGTCGCCGGCACAACGCGGTCGGCGGCCAAGGTCGACGAACTCAGGGCACGTGGCGTCCAGCCCGTCGCCGTCAACGTGTTTGACTCCGACGCGCTGTGCGACGCGGTGGTCAGGTTGAAGCCGCAGGTTGTCATTCATCAATTGACCGATCTGCCGCAGCTGCCGGATCCGTCGCAGCTCGCCGAAATGCTCAAAATCAACAGCCGGCTGCGCATCGAGGGGACTGCCAATCTTGTCAACGCGGCGCGCGCGGCAGGCGCGCGAAGGCTCATCGCGCAGAGCATTGCCTTTGCCTATGCGGCAGGTCCCGAGCCGCATGCCGAGAGCGATCCACTGGCCTCGGGGGAGGGCGACACACCGGCCGCTATCACGGCACGCGGGGTGCGTGCGCTCGAAGCAGCAGTGCTCAACGCGCCCAGCATCGACGGTATCGTGCTGCGCTATGGCCGCCTTTACGGTCCCGGCACCTGGTTTGAGACCGCCAGCGGTCGCGGGCCGATCCATGTTGATGCAGCCGCGCAAGCGGCGTTTCTCGCCGTCACTCGGGGCCGTCCCGGCATCTACAACATCGCCGAGAACGACGGCGCGCTCACAGTCGACAAGGCCCAGCGCGAAATGGGTTTCGACCCGATGTTCAGGCTACCCGGGGAAACGGCTTGCTGAGAAATCGCGAGCCCTTCTCGCCATAACGCCATGGCAAGTCGGCCGCCTTGGTAAGCCCGATGCGCGGTCCGACCACGATGTCGACGGTGCCTTGACGGGCGAATAGCGCGAACGGCGGCTGGTTCAGCGCCAAGCCATTGTGCGATGCGGTAACGCGCAGGGCCTCGCATAGCCGGCCAGGGCCCGAGCACAACAGTCGCTGGTCGGTGACGCCGCGCCGCCGGCGCATGGTGGCGATGCCCGCCATCGGCTCGATCGCCCGGATCAGCACCGCGCTGGCCGAGCCTTTCGGCTCGCAGACTAGGTTCAGGCACCAGTGGATGCCGTAGGACCGATAGACATAGGCATAGCCCGGCGGTCCAAACATGACTGCATTGCGCTCCGTCGGGCCGCGATAACTGTGCGCTGCGGGATCGGTCTGGTCATAGGCCTCGACCTCGACAATACGGCCGCCGACGCCATCGACCAGGAGGGTCGCGCCGATCAGATCGGGCGCAACGTCATGGACGCTGCGTCCAAAGAAACTACGGGTTAGACGCTTTGGCACGCCCCGATTGTCGCAAGTTCGACGGCCCTTGGTAAATCGCCAGTTAACTGCATCCCCTCGGGCAGGGTGAATCTGTGTCTCTGCGGCCACAGGCTGGGAACATTTCACAGGATCACAATCCAGCCACGGTCAAAGCCGCTTTTTGGCCATAGGATTTCTGGAAATCGATAGCGCGGCAGGTCCAGTAATTGGACTTCAAGCCGTGGCGTGTTTCCGGTTCGCGTATTTGGACCGGATGGGAGGGGCGAAGGGGCTTAAGGCAGCCCGCTTGAATTTGATGGATGCCAAAACCGATTTGAAGTCGCGGCTGCCAAGCCGCCACGCCACCGAAGGCGCTGACCGCGCCCCGCACCGCGCTTTCTATTACGCGATGGGGCTGACCCGGGAGCAGATCCATCAGCCGTTTGTCGGCGTCGCGACCTGCTGGAACGAGGCGGCGCCCTGTAATATCGCGCTGATGCGGCAGGCCCAGGCGGTGAAGAACGGGGTCGCCGCCGGCGGCGGCACGCCGCGCGAATTCTGCACCATCACGGTGACCGATGGCATTGCCATGGGTCATGAGGGCATGAAGTCATCCTTGCCGTCCCGCGAGGTCATTGCCGACTCGGTGGAATTGTCGGTGCGCGGGCATTCTTACGACGCGCTTGTCGGCGTCGCCGGCTGCGACAAGTCGCAGCCCGGCATGATGATGGCGATGTGCCGGCTGAACGTGCCGTCGATCTATATCTACGGCGGCTCGATCCTGCCCGGCACCTTCAAGGGCAAGCCGGTCACCATCCAGGACGTCTACGAGGCGGTTGGCAAATATTCGATCGGCGGCATGTCGGACGCCGATCTCGAGACGCTGGAGCAGAACGCTTGCCCGTCGGCGGGAGCCTGCGGTGCGCAGTTCACCGCCAACACCATGGCGACGGTCTCTGAGGCCATCGGTCTGGCCTTGCCGTATTCGGCGGGTGCGCCGGCGCCCTACGAGATTCGCGACAAGTTCTGCATGCTGGCGGGCGAGATGATCATGGATCTGATCGCTAAGAACTTGCGTCCGCGCGACATCGTCACCCGCAAGGCGCTGGAGAACGCGGCCGCCGTTGTCGCCGCGACCGGCGGCTCGACCAATGCCGCACTGCATTTGCCGGCCATCGCCAACGAATGCGGCATCAAATTCGATCTGTTCGACGTCGCCGAAATCCTGAAAAAGACACCTTATATCGCGGATTTGAAACCGGGCGGCCGCTATGTCGCCAAAGACATGTTCGAAGCTGGCGGCGTTCCGCTTTTAATGAAGACCCTGCTCGACCATGGCTTTCTGCACGGCGACTGCATGACGGTCACCGGCCGCACCATCGCCGAGAACATGAAATCGGTGAAGTGGAACGACGAACAGACCGTCGTCTATCCCGCCAATAAACCGATCCTGGCGGGTGGCGGCGTGGTCGGCTTGAAAGGCAACCTCGCGCCCGACGGCGCGATCGTGAAAGTTGCCGGCTTGGAGCGCGTGCAATTCTCCGGTCCGGCGCGTTGCTTCGACGGCGAGGAAGCCTGTTTCGAGGCGGTGAAGAACAAGAAATACAAGGAAGGCGACGTGCTGGTCATCCGCTACGAAGGGCCCAAAGGCGGGCCCGGGATGCGCGAAATGCTCTCGACCACCGCGGCACTGTATGGCCAGGGCATGGGCGCCAAGGTCGCATTGATCACCGATGGACGTTTCTCCGGCGCCACCCGTGGCTTCTGCGTCGGCCATGTCGGCCCGGAAGCTGCTGTCGGCGGGCCGATCGCGCTCATCCGCGACGGCGACATCGTCAAGCTCGACGCCGACAAAGGGACGCTCGATGTCGAGTTGACCGCGGCGGAGCTCGACCGGCGGGCGAAAGAGTGGAAGCCGCGGCCAGAACAATTCACCTCCGGCTATTTGTGGAAGTACGCCCAACAGGTGGGACCGGCGCGTCAGGGCGCGCTCACCCATCCGGGCGCGGCGGCGGAGAAGGCGTGCTATGCGGATATCTAAGATAGCGCGTATCGCGAGCTACGGCGTGGCCGCGAGCCTCGTCGGGGGACTTTGCCTCGCTCTCGGCTATGGGGTGCAATCCGGCGGCATGGTTGTCGTTGAGCCGGCCTTTGCCTTCGACGGCACCACGTCTCCCAGCACCGCCGCACTGTCGCCGACCGACGGGTTGCGTCCCGGCGCGCGCCTGCCGGCGACCGGCGAACAGGCGAAAGCTTTGACCGCGCTGCAATACGCCGCCGACCAGGGGCAACCAGTGGCGCAGTGGAAACTCGGCCGCATGTATGCCGACGGCGACGGCGTACCCCACGACGACCTGCGCGCGTTCAACTATTTCAGCGAGATCGCGAATACGCATCCGGACGAGTCGCCTGGCACGCCGCAGTCGCGCTTCGTGGCCAATGCCTTCGTGGCGCTCGGGCGTTATTATCTCACCGGCATCCCCAATTCGAAGATCGCATCGGATCCGTCGCGCGCCCGCGACATGTTCGGCTATGCCGCCACCTATTTCGGCGACGCCGAAGCGCAGTATGAATTGGGCCGGCTTTACCTCAACAATGCGCCGGGCGATCCGCACCAGGCGGCCCGCTGGTTCCAACTGGCCGCGACCAAAGGCCATTGCCGCGCCGAAGTGGCGCTTGGCGATATGCTGTTTCACGGCCAAGCCGTGCCGCGGCAGGCCGCGCGCGGCTTGATGTGGCTGACGCTCGGCCGCGACTGTGCCGGTCCGGAAGAAAGCTGGGTCAAGCCGCTCTACGACTCAGCCTTCCAGCACGCCAGCGATGACGAACGCGCCATGGCGCTCGTTTTTCTGGAAGATTGGCTGAAGGGCCGCCGGGATTAGCTCCATCTCGACGGCGGGTAGCGAGTAGCGAAGCTGCGCTTTCGTACTCGCTACCCGTTTTTTTTCTTACGCTACGCTCGCGCTTAGCCGGTCAGCGCCGGGTAATCGGTATATCCCTTGGCGCCCGGCGTATAGAAGGTGCTCATGTCGGGCGGGTTCACCGCGGCGTTGGCTTTCCATCGCGCGACCAGGTCCGGGTTGGCGAGGAACGGCTTGCCCACGGCGATCAGATCGCATTTGCCTGCAGCAAGATCGCTTTCGGCACGCGCGGCGTCGTAGCCACCCGACAGAATGAGCGTGCGCTTGAAAGTCGATCGGAACATTGCCTTCACCGAAGCGGGCACCACCGGCGCGCCGGCCGCGGAATGATCGACAAGGTGGATGTACACCAAGCCTGCTGCATTCAGCTTCTGCGCCAGATAGGTATAATCGGCTTCCATCTCCGGATAGAGCGGCATGTCGTTGAAGACGCCGAACGGCGACAAGCGGATGCCGACCTTGTCCTTGCCGATCGCGGCGATAACGGCGTCGGCGACTTCCAGCACGAAGCGTGTGCGGTTTTCGATCGAGCCGCCGTAACCATCGGTGCGCTGATTCGAATTCGGCCGGATGAATTGTTCGAGCAGATAGCCGTTCGCACCATGCAGTTCGACGCCATCGAAACCGGCCGCCACGGCGTTGGTCGCGGCTTTGGCATATTCCGCGATCGTGGCCTTGATGTCGGCCTCCGTCATCGCCACCGGTGTCGGATGGGGTTTTAAGCCCTCGGCGTCGGTGAACATTTGCCCAGCGGCGGCAACCGCTGACGGCCCCAGCACTTTGGCGCCAGCGGGTAGATTGAGCGGATGACCGACGCGTCCGGTGTGCATCAGTTGCATGAATATCTTGGCGCCGCGCGCGTGAACCGCGTCGGTGACTTTTTTCCAGCCGGCGACTTGGGCATCGGAAAAAATACCGGGAATTCGAGGGTAACCCAGCCCATTGGGAGACGGTGACGTGCCTTCGGTGATGATCAGCCCCGCCGAAGCGCGCTGTGCGTAGTATTCTACCATTAGATCATTCGGGACGTTGCCGGCGGCGCGGCTGCGCGTCAGCGGGCACATCACCAGATGATTCTGCAGCGACAGTGGCCCCAGCGTAGTCTTGGTAAACAGCAGTGACATGAATGGACTCCCGGGAAGTCGACGGACTTCCGCATCTGTTGGACCGGCATAGAGACCAGTACATGGGGCATCAAAAGCGAACCGCAATTGCGGTATCACCGTTGTGCCTGTGCTCGCCCGGATAACTTTTCTTATGAGGACACGACTTAGCAAAATCGAATGGCGAGCACTTGCTTTCCCTGCGCGATCGCCCGATGATCGAGGCGCCGGGGGAGGCGTGAATGCGAAGATCCGCACTTGCGGCGGCCGTTATGGCCGTCGCGATCACAATCCCATTCCCACTGTCGCAGCCCGAGACGCGGCTGCCCGAGTTTGTTCAAACAGAGGTCATTCAAACCGACGAAGTCGTTGGCCATGAAATGCCCGCCGCAGACGCCGCTCCGAAAGACCAAGCAAGGCTAGAAGATCAAGCAAAGTTAGAGCCGAATTGTCTGCCCTACGAGGATTGTGCCGTCGATCCCATGCCGCCGCGGCAAGACCTTTCCTATCTGGCTTATTACGCCTATTCCGAAGTGCCGCCGAACAAGAAACCGGCGGATACGATCCTGGATTATCTCATAAGTCTTCCGATCGGAACCGCGATCGAGGAGATCAAGCACGCATCCGATGCGTTCGGTCTGGATTTGAACTTTATGAAGGCTGTTGCCAAGATCGAATCTGATTTCGGTCCCACGCAGCGCACCGGTTCGTATATCGGGCTATTTCAGTTGAGCAATTATGAGTTCCGAAGATACGGCAGCGGCTATATCACCAATCCTCGTGATAACGCCATTGCCGCCGCCTACAAATTCGTGACCGCGGCGATATTGTTCGAACTCGATACCCACAAGAAGCCGACTTTGTACGATCTGTATTTAATCCATCAACAGGGATGGCAAGGTGCGGCGCAGCACGTCGCTCATCCCGAACGAATTGCCTGGCAATCGATGTGTGCGACCGACGAAGGCCACGAGAAGGGCGAGAAATGGTGCAAGCGCGCGATTTGGGCGAACACGCTTCCCGATATCAAAAAGATCTGGAAATCTGTCGATAATTTGACGTCGGGCGCATTTGTAGAAATGTGGCAACGCCGGATCGATCTGTTCTACACACGCTATTCCGAGGCGACTGCGAAGAATTGAGAAACCGATAATGCGCCAACCTGTTTGCGCTGGCTATTTCGCGTCAATTTCCAAATCGATCCACACCGGCACATGATCTGACGGTTTTTCCCAGCTGCGCACGTGGCGGTCGATGCCGGCGTCACTGAGCTTGTCGGCGGCGGGCGACGACAGCAAGAGATGATCGATGCGGATGCCGTTGTTCTTCTGCCAGGCGCCGGCCTGATAATCCCAGAACGTGTAGAGGCCGGGATCGTCGCTGGTGGCGCGCACCGCATCGGTCAGGCCGAGATTGACCAGGGCGCGGAATTCGTCGCGCGTCTTCGGCAGGAACAGCGCGTCGCCGGTCCAGGCTTGCGCATTGCGGGCGTCGGCCGCGGTCGGGATGACGTTATAATCGCCGGCCATGATCAGCGGCTCTTCCAGCAGCAGCCGCTCGCGCGCGTAAGCGGACAGCCGCTTCATCCAGCCGATTTTGTAGGTGTATTTCTCGGTGTCAGGCGGATTGCCATTGGGCAGATAAATGCTCGCCACGCGTAGCGCGCCTTTCGCGGTCGAGACGACGGCCTCAATGAAACGGGCGTGATCGTCGCGATCGTCGCCGGGCAGGCCGATATTGACTTCGTCGAACGGGAATTTGGACAATAGTGCGACGCCGTTAAACGTCTTCTGCCCGTGCACCGCGAGATTATAACCCGCCGCCTCGAACGGCTCGCGCGGGAAGGCGTCATCGACCGTCTTGGTCTCCTGCAAACAAACGATATCGGGCTGCCGCTCCTTAAGCCAGGCGAGCGCGGAATCGAGCCGCTGTTTGATCGAATTGACGTTCCAGGTGGCGATGCGCACGGGCTGAATGAGGGACCGAAAGGGGTTACAGCGCGAAGCTCGTTCCGCAGCCACAAGACGCCGTGGCCTTCGGATTGTTGATTTTGAACGACGATCCGATGAGGTCGTCGACGAAGTCGATTTCCGAGCCGGCCATGTAGTCGAGCGACACCGGATCGATCAGCACGGTGGCGCCGCTCTTTTCGATCACGATATCGTCCTCGGCGCGGCTCTTCTCGGTGTCGAATTTGTACTGAAAGCCGGAGCAGCCGCCGCCCTCGACGGACACGCGTAACATGGTGCCCGCCGGCTCTCGGCCCAAGATTTCGCCGATCTTTTGCGCCGCCCGCTCGGTGACGATGACGCTGGTAGTCATTTTGCTCTCCGCCGTTCTCGGCTCCGCCGTGAAAATAACGGCTTTGCTTAAGGAAATCGTGCCGATTACAACGCTATCCCACGATAGTTAAGTGCGGGCATGTCTAAGGTCAATCGGCAAGACTCACGCGCTGGACGGCCGGGTAGGGTGATGGAAGCTACGACATCTCGTGCGCGCTATGCATGCGATCCGGAATTGAGCCGCGGCCGGCTGCATGCCGAGCCGGCGAGCAAAACCCGTAGCGGCTTTCGCCGCGACTGCGACCGCGTCATCCACTCGACGGCGTTCCGCCGGCTCAAGCACAAGACCCAAGTTTTCGTTTTCGACGAAGGCGACCATTACCGCACCCGGCTTACCCACACGCTTGAAGTCACGCAGGTCGCACGCGCCCTGGCACGGCGGCTTAAACTCGATGAAGATCTCGCCGAGGCCTTGGCGCTGGCGCACGATCTGGGCCACCCGCCGTTTGGCCATGCCGGTGAGCGCGCGCTCGACGCCTGCCTTTCCGCTTGCGGCGGCTTCGACCACAACGCCCAGACCTTGCGGATCGTGACCGCGCTCGAACGCCGTTATCCAGCCTTCGACGGCTTGAATCTGACCTGGGAAACGCTAGAGGGCCTGGTTAAACACAACGGCCCGCTCACCGACCGCGGCGGCGCACCGCTTGGCCGTTACCGCGAGCATGGCGTTCCGGCGACGATCCTCGACTATACGCGGCTGCAGGACTTGCGCTTATGGAGCTTCGCCAGCGCCGAGGCGCAGGTCGCCGCCGTCGCCGACGACATCGCCTATGATGCCCACGATATCGACGACGGGCTTCGTGCCGGACTGTTCTCGCTCGACGACATTGGGTCTGTGGCGCTGCCCGGCCGCATCATCGGCCAGATCCGTGCCGCCTATTCCGGTCTCGACGACCATCGGCTGGCGCACGAATTGATCCGCCAGCTCATCGGGCTCCTTATCGACGATGTGGTCGCCGAGACCGCCCGCCGGCTTGACGCGCTCAGCCCGCGCTCGGCTGACGACGTGCGGGCCGCATCGACCTCGGTTGCCAGTTTTTCGCCGCAGCTGGCGGCTGAAGATCGCGCCGTCAAAAGCTTCCTCAAAACGCATATGTATCGTCACGCTAGGGTGATGCGGGTGATGGATCAGGCGGCCCTGGTGGTGCGCAACCTGTTCGCGCGTTATAGCGCGGAGCCCACCGACTTGCCGGCCGAGTGGCAGGAGGGCTTTTTCGGGCTCGATGAAGCCTCCCGCACCCGCCGTATCGCCGACTTCATCGCCGGCATGACCGACCGTTATGCGCTCGCCGAGCATAGCCGGCTCTTTGACTCGACCCTGGAATTGCGTTAGGCGCCGAATTAACCTGAAACTTGGCGCCGACAGCGCGCTGCATCACGTCACATTCATGGCTGCAGATAACATTTTCGCCGAAATGCTCGCTCGCGTGCGGCGCGCCAATGATGCGCTGATCGCGGCGGGCGCGCTGCCGGCCGGCATCGATCTGGCGCGCGTCTCGATCGAGCCGCCGCGCGATCCGTCGCATGGCGACATGGCCACCAACGCCGCCATGGTTCTTGCCAAAGATGCGGGTCGCAAACCGCGCGAGCTTGCCGACGCGATCGCAGCAACGCTGCGCACGGACGAACTCGTCGACAAAGTCGACGTCGCGGGGCCGGGTTTCATCAATCTCACGCTGAAGCCCGCGGCCTGGATCGACGCTTTGCGCAACGCGATCAAACGCGGTGCGCAGTACGGCCGAAGCGACGTCGGCGCGAGCGTCGCCGTCAATGTTGAATATGTTTCGGCCAATCCGACCGGGCCGATGCATGTCGGCCATTGCCGCGGCGCCGTGTTCGGCGATGCGCTGGCGAGCCTGCTTGCGTTCGCCGGGTTCGAGGTCACGCGCGAATACTACATCAATGATGCCGGCGCCCAGGTCGACGTGCTCGCCCGCTCGGCCTATTTGCGCTACCGGGAGGCGCTGGGGCAGGACATCGGCACCATCCCGGAGGGACTTTATCCCGGTGACTATCTCAAGCCGGTGGGTGCGGCGCTCGCGGCCGAATTTGGCCAAGCGTTGACGGCACAACCTGAGGCAAAGTGGCTTCCCATCGTCCGCGCCAAGGCGATCGAGATGATGATGGCGGCGATACGCACCGATCTCGCCGCGCTCAACGTCAATCCCGATGTGTTTTTTTCGGAGCGTTCACTGCTTGTCGGCGGCGTCGACCGCGTGGCGGCGACAATCGAATGGCTGCGGCAGCGCGGTTACGTGTACGAAGGCCGCTTGCCGCCGCCCAAGGGCGCGCCGGTCGAAGATTGGGAAGATCGCGAGCAGACGCTGTTCCGCTCGACCGAGTTCGGCGATGATGTCGACCGGCCGCTGATGAAATCCGACGGCTCCTACACCTACTTCGCCTCCGATATCGCCTATCACCGCGCCAAGCTCGAACGCGGCTTTCGAACTCTGATCGATGTCTGGGGCGCCGATCACGGCGGCTACATCAAGCGCATGCAGGCGGCGGTCGCGGCGCTGAGCGAGCGCAGCGCCGAGCTCGACGTCAAGGTCGTGCAGCTCGTCAAACTGTTGCGCGCCGGGGTGCCAGTGACCATGTCGAAGCGGGCAGGCGAGTTCGTCACCCTGCGCGAAGTGGTAGAAGAAGTGGGACCCGACGCCGTCCGCTTCATGATGTTGTTTCGCAAGAACGACGCTGTGCTCGAATTCGACCTCGCCAAGGTGATCGAGCAGTCGCGCGACAATCCGGTATTTTACGTTCAATACGGTCACGCTCGCGCCCAATCGGTGTTTCGCAATGCCCGGGCGGCGTTTCCAGACCTGCCGGCTGACCTATCGAGTCTGGCCGAGGCGCCTGGTCTCGAACGGCTGTCCGACCCGGCGGAGCTCGCTCTGATGCGGCGTATTGCCCTTTATCCGCGCACCGTCGAGGCTGCGTCCTTGGCCCACGAGCCGCACCGAATCGCCTTTTATCTGTTCGACTTAGCATCCGAATTTCACGCGCTTTACACGCTTGGCAATGCCGCGCCACATTTACGCTTCATTATCCAGAATGATCGACAACTGACCGAGGCGCGGCTTGTGCTCGTGCAAGGCGTGGCCACCGTACTTGCGTCGGGGCTCGCGCTTCTCGGGGTCGAGGCGCCAAACGAGATGCGGTGACCGCGGGCACCGTCTGCCAGGTGCCCGGCATTGGCCGACCTGTAACGCGTCAACGCCTGAATCGAGGCGAACTTTATGGCCGATAGTAATTTCCGTTCTTACCGCAGCCATGACCCGTTGGCGCAGGGCCGCGACGCCGCGCCGGCGCGCGGGCAGGCTGACGACCCGCTCGCCGAATTGGCGCGATTGATCGGGCAAAGCGACCCGAGGAACGATTTCGCTCACGCCACGGTCGCAGGACCGGGCGAGTCGTCCCATGACCCGGCCGGCGCCCTGGATTGGCAGGCCGATGACCGCAACGCGGAATCGAGCGAGCTTGCCCCGGAGCAGGATTCGGAGCCGTACGATGAGCGCTATGACCCGCCGCGCCTGCCCGAGCCTTACCCGCCGTCATATCGCGCGGCGCCAGGAGCGCACGATCCCGACTACGGCACGCCAGCCGCCAATCCGTTCCCCGTGGCTCATCCGCGATTAAATGACGCTCATGACGAACTGCGTGGCTACGCGGCGGATGGGCCCCGTTTTCGGAACGCTCCGGAACCGCCGAAGACGCATGAACGGCAGCTCCCGGCCTTCATGCCGCGCACCCGTGACCGTTACGAATACGACGACCAAGAGCAGGACGGCGCAGGCGAACAATCCTATGCAGATTCGTCCTACGATCCGGAGGACTACGAGGAGGAGCCGCCGACCGCTCGCCGACGCGGCGGGCTCGCCGTGATGGCGGCCGTGCTGGCGCTTGCGGTGCTCGGCACCGCGGGCGCTTTTGCCTATCGCGCCATGTTCGGCGGTTCGATGCTGCCGTCATTGCCGCCGATCATTAGGGCCGACAACGGTCCGAACAAGATCCTGCCGAAGCCAACTAATGCAAAGAGTTCGGACCAGGCCGATGCGGGCAGTGCTGATTCGGGCGAAAAGCTGGTCTCGCGGGAGGAAAAGCCGGTCGACGTGCCGAAGCCTTTGAACGTCTCGCCGAGAGTGGTCTCGACCATCCCGATTATTCCGGCTCCCGATACATCCCCGGCCGGGGTTTTGGCCACCGGCCAATCGGGTTTTCCCGCGCCCATGACCGCACCGGCGACGCCGCCGGCGCCCGGTGTTTCGGCGCCGTTCCCGGCCACCGGGTCGGCGCCCCAAGCCGCGTCGCCGCTCTCCGGTGAGCCGAAGAAAATTCACACCGTTGCCATCCGGCCGGATCAGTCGGGTGGAACCGACGCGGCCACCGCCCCGCCGCAGCCTGCGCCGCTGCCTGCGGCACGCACGACGCCGCCACATTCTGCGGTTCCGCCTACACCCAGAGCTGCGGCCTCGCCTGCGCCGCCCTCCGGCGCGAATGCGCCGCTTTCGATCGTCCCCTCGCGAGGCGAGGTGCCAAGTGCCGCGCCGGCGCGGACCCGGACCGCCTTGGCGCAGCCCACAAGCCTTAGCCCTTCAGCAACGAGCACCGCGGCGCCCAGTGCGGACGCGACGGGTGGCGGTTACGCGGTTCAGGTCAGCTCCCAGCGCAGCGAGACTGACGCCCAGACCGCATTCCGAGCGCTACAGGCTAAGTATCCGACTCAGCTCGGCGGCCATTCGCCGCTGGTTCGCCGCGCCGATCTCGGTACGAAGGGCATCTACTATCGCGCGCTGGTCGGCCCGTTTGCCTCGATGGAACAAGCCGCTGGTCTGTGCTCCAGCCTGAAGGCAGCCGGCGGCAATTGCATCGTTCAAAGGAATTAAGGCGGGGGTTTCATCTCGCTGCGCTTGACCCCGCTGCGCGGCGCGCGCTAAGCGGCCGAAATGCGAGCCTTCATCACCGGTCTTGCCGGGACCGACTTGACTGCGGGGGAGCGAGCATTCCTCAAGGAGGCCGAGCCATGGGGTCTCATCGTATTCAAGCGCAACGTTGCCGATCCTGAGGCGTTGCGCCGCCTGGTCGCTGAGTTCCGTGATGCGGTGGGCTGGTCGGCGCCGGTCCTGATCGATCAGGAGGGCGGCCGGGTACAGCGGCTCGGACCACCGCACTGGCCGAATTATCCACCGGGAGCCGCCTATGGCGCACTCTACGACCGGGATTGCGAAATAGGCCTTGCTGCGGCGAAGCTCGGCGCGCGCCTGATGGCCAACGATCTTGTGGCGCTGGGAATCGACGTCGATTGCGCACCGATTGCCGATGTTCCGGTTGCCGGCGCCGATCCGATCATCGGCGACCGCGCCTATGGCTCGGAGCCCGGCAAGGTGGCGGCGATCGCCGGCGCCGTGGCGGCGGGGCTGGCCGAGGGCGGCGTCCTGCCGGTGCTCAAGCACATCCCCGGCCATGGCCGGGCCACGGCGGACAGCCACGAACGGCTCCCGGTTGTCCGCGCCGACTGGGCGACCCTGGATTTGACCGATTTCGCGGCGTTTCGGCCGCTTGCGACATTACCGTTGGGGATGACTGCGCATGTTGTGTTTACGGACATCGACCCGGTCGCGCCGGCCACGACTTCGGCCACTATAGTGCGGAGGGTGATTCGTGATTCGATCGGGTTCCGGGGGCTTCTTTTGAGCGACGATATCTCGATGGGTGCTTTGTCGGGCACGCTCGGTGAACGCACGATGGCGGCACTGACGGCGGGGTGCGATATGGTGCTGCATTGTAACGGCAAAATGCCGGAAATGCGCGAAGTGGCCGCCGCAACGCCCCGGCTCGGGGGTGAGGCGGCGCGGCGGGCCGCGGCGGCCTTGGCGGCGCGAAAGCCTGTAGCGCCACTCGATCTTGCCGCAAGCCGTGCCGAATTCCTCACCGTGATGGCGGGCG
>JBEKRD010000111.1:0-14631 GCA_049519075.1 Xanthobacteraceae bacterium
AATTCCAACCCCAAGCTTGCCGAAGCCATCGGCGGCTATCTCGGCACCCCGCCGACCAAAGCCGTGGTCCGGCGTTTTGCCGACATGGAAATTTTCGTCGAAATCCAGGAAAACGTGCGCGGCGCTGACGTCTTCGTGATCCAGTCGACGTCCTATCCCGCCAACGACCACTTGATGGAATTGCTGATCATCGCCGACGCGCTGCGGCGGGCCTCGGCGCGGCGCATCACGGCGGTCATCCCCTATTTCGGCTACGCCCGGCAGGATCGCAAAGTGGGGCCGCGTACGCCCATCTCGGCCAAACTCGTCGCCAATCTCATCACCCGTGCCGGCGCCGACCGCGTGCTTACGCTTGATCTTCACGCCGGCCAGATTCAAGGCTTCTTCGACATTCCCACCGACAATCTGTTCGCGGCGCCGGTGATCATGCGCGACATCAAGGAGCGCTTCGACCTCCGCAAGGTGATCGTCGTTTCGCCCGACGTCGGCGGCGTGGTGCGCGCGCGGGGGCTGGCCAAGCGCATCGACGCGCCGCTCGCCATTGTCGACAAGCGGCGGGAGCGCCCGGGCGAATCCGAAGTGGCCAACGTCATCGGCCAAGTCTCAGGCGGCATCTGCATCCTGGTCGACGACATCGTCGATTCCGGCGGCACCCTGGTCAACGCCGCCGACGCGCTTCTCGAAAAGGGCGCGACCGAGGTCTACGCTTACATCACCCACGGCGTGCTCTCCGGCGGCGCCATCGCCCGGGTCGGCAATTCGCGGCTGAAGGAACTGGTGATCACGGATTCGATTCAGCCGACTCAGGCGGTCGCCGAATCGAGGAACGTCCGCGTGCTGTCGATTGCGACGCTGATCGGCGAAGCCATCAGCCGGACCGCCGCCGAGGAATCGGTGTCGAGCCTGTTCGACTAAGGCCGCATCGCCCGGCGCCCGCGCGGCTTAGCCGCCTAAAGACAACTTTCCGCCGAGCGAACTCTCCCCCGAGTCAACTTGTCGCAGTCGGGTCTGTGGACGGCATAATTTCGGCCATTGTGCCGGGGGGCCAAATCACTCCATGAGTGCGGCTATCGGGTGCCGGCAGAAGCTCTTGCACAGACTTTGGCGGAAAGAATCGAGCCGACTATAGTCGGCGGTGCGGCTGATTCGCGGCGTGCAGTCAATCGGGTAACGCGCGTTGTTCCTGCGTCAAATGGCTGCCGTGTCGGCGCGGAATCTTTTCCTGCGTCAAATCGCAGCCAGCCGGCGCCAGGTTCTTCTCAAGTCCGCGTGGCGTGCGCATTTCCACTCTCACCGGCGACACTGTGGAGGCGGCATGTCCCTCATCGAAATCGCGCAAGACCAGCACAATAATCCGCTCGACGTCGTCGAGACCATGGCGGCCGGCAACAACTGGCCATTCGAGCGCGCGGGCGAAGACGAGATCGGGCTCGTCGTCACCGGCCGCTGGACCAATTACCAGGTCTCGTTCACCTGGATGGGCGACATCGAGGCGCTGCACCTGGCCTGCGCCTTCGATATGAAGGTGCCGGAAGGTCGCCTCGCCGAGGTGCAACAGCTCATCGCCCGCATCAACGAGCAATTGTGGATCGGGCATTTCGACGTCTGGATGCAGAACGGCCTCGTGATGTTCCGCCATGCGCTGGTTCTCGCCGGCGGGGTGGCGGCGTCCGGCCGGCAGTGCGAGGCGGTGCTCGGCACCGCGCTCGATTCCTGCGAGCGTTACTTCCCGGCATTCCAATTCGTCATCTGGGCCGGCAAGTCCGCCCGCGAAGCGATGGATTCCGCGATGTTCGAGACCGCCGGCGAGGCGTGATCTCCAGCCATGCCTTCCCACGACCCGACTGTGGATTTGCACGACTTTTCCGGCCTCGTTGTTCTGGTCGGTGCCGGCAAAATGGGCAGTGCCTTGCTTGAAGGCTGGCTGCGGCTGGGGCTTTCCCCGGACCGTGTCGTTGTCTTGGAGCCGCAGCCGTCGCCGCAAATCGCGGGCCTTGCCGCTCGCGGCCTGCGGCTCAATCCCGATCCGCAAACACTCGGCGGCGTCGCCGCCCTCGTTATCGCGCTGAAACCGCAAGTCGCGGCCGAGGCGATCCCGGCGCTCGCACCGCTCGTGACCGCTTCGACCGTCGTCGTCTCGATCATGGCCGGACGCACGCTGCAATTTCTTGAAACCGCGCTGGCGCGCCCCGCGGCGCCGCCTCGCGCGCTGGTGCGCGCCATGCCGAATATGCCGGCGGCAATCGGCCGCGGCATCACGGTCGCGGTGCCGCGCAACGCCGGGACGGCGCAGCGCGAACTCGCGGACCGTTTACTTGCCGCGACGGGAACGGTCGAATGGACCGAGGACGAGGCGCTGATGGACGCGGTGACCGCGGTCTCCGGGTCGGGCCCGGCCTATGTCTTTCTGCTCGCGGAAGCGCTCGCCCAAGCGGGCGCCGCGGCCGGTCTGCCGCCTGAGCTGGCGGCAAAGCTCGCGCGCGAGACCGTCGCCGGGTCGGCCGAGCTTCTGCATCGCTCAGCGCTCCCTGCCGCCGTCCTGCGCGAGAACGTGACTTCACCGGGCGGCACCACCGCCGCAGCGCTTGCGGTGCTGATGGGCCGCAACGGCCTGGCGCCGCTCTTGGAACAGGCCGTCGCCGCCGCCACCGCGCGCTCCCGTGAACTGGCTGGTTGACGAAAGAGCGGTTGACGCAAGACCGGTTGACGAAAGACTCGGCCTTGGAACGGTCGCACCGCGCGCTTACATTAAGATCTAGCCGTTAGGAGTGACGCTCATGGCCCGCAAACCCGCCCGCAGATCCGCGTCGAAATCCGCCCGTGCCGCGGCGAGCGATCCGAGCGCGCCGGCGAGCGATCGCGACAAGATCATCGCGGCCTGTCTCGAACTGTTGGGCGAAAAGCAGATCGAACAAATCAGCTTGGCGGAAATCGCCGAGACCGCCGGCGTGTCGCTTGCGCAATTGCGCGGAGAATTCGGCTCGACGCTGGCGATCGTCGCTGCCTTCATCAAGGACGTTGATCGCGCTGTGCTCGGTGCGGATCTAAGCGACATGGAAGAGGAGCCGCCGCGCGAACGCCTGTTCGACGTGCTGATGCGGCGGCTTGAGGCGCTCGGCACGCAGCGCGAGGCGGTGCGCTCGCTGCTGCGTTCGGCGAGCCGCAATCCGCCGCTGGCGCTGGCGCTCAATAAGCTCGCCCTGCGCTCACAGCAATGGATGCTGACGGCAGCCGGCATCAAAGCGTCCGGTCCGCGCGGCATGTTGCGCGCCCAGGGGCTCGCGCTGATGTTCGGCTCGGTGTTGCGCACCTGGGTCCATGACGACGATCCGGGAATGGCGCGCACCATGGCGGCCCTCGACCGGGCGCTGGCGCGCGGCCAGCGCTTTGCCGGCTTGCTCGATGATCTGCTTGCGGTCCCGGCGCGAATTTGCCGGTTGCGCGGCCGCGGCCGTCGGCGACGGCGCGCGGAGGACACCGAGGAATCCGCCGCGGCGTAATGAAAAAGGCCGGTCGCGTCGGATAAGGTTCGCTTCCAAGTTTAGAATCTCTATAAACAGGTCTTTTTCTTTGCAACCGTCCGGCCGCTCCGTTATTGATGGTTGCGGATCGTACCAATTTGCCGTCAGGCCTTCCCTGCACATGATCGTTTGCTCCTGCAACGTGTTTACCGACCACGATGTGCGCGCGACGCTGTCGGTTTGCGACGCTGCGCCGCGCACGACGGGCGAAGTCTATCGGTGCCTGGGTTGCAGCGCGCAGTGCGGCCGTTGCGCACGCACCATTCGCCGCATCATGGATGAAGCGCTGGCCGGCGGATTTGATGCGCAAACGCTTGCCGGCGCCGAGCCGGTGTGTTGCCGCGACGCCGGTCTCCGCGGCTGAAGCTTTACTTCGTCACGATTTTGGCTTCTCTTTCGCCCGCGCAACGGCGGTTTCCGGCTGTCGCCGCAGCGGTTATAATCGGTCAGCCCGCGCCCGCAGTGCGCAATCAACGGCAAGCGCAGGAGATAAGATCATGAGAGGCGAGCCAGGCGTTATCGACTACCTCAATAAGGCCCTGCGCCACGAGTTGACCGCGGTCAACCAGTACTGGCTGCATTATCGCCTGCTCGAGAATTGGGGTTACAAGGCGCTCGCCAAGCAATGGCGCAAGGAATCGATCGAGGAGATGCAGCATGCCGACAAGCTGGTGGAACGCGTCATCTTCCTCGACGGCTTTCCCAACATGCAGGTGCTCGACCCGCTGCATATCGGACAGAACGTCAAGGAAGTGCTCGACTGCGATCTAGCGGCCGAAATTTCGGCACGTACGCTTTACGAGGAGGCCGCGACCCATTGCCATGCGGTCCGCGATTACGTCACGCGCGACCTGTTCGAGAAGCTGATGCACGACGAGGAAGAGCATATCGACTTCCTCGAAACCCAGCTCGACCTCGTCGCCAAGCTCGGGGTCGAGCTTTACGCCCAGCATCACATCGGCGAGTTGGACGAAGACTAGACGATCGTGCCGGAAACCCGGCTCCCGCGGTTCGGAATTGCGCTTGAAGCCGCGGCGCCCAGCCTGGCGCCCGCGAAGATTGTTTACCAATCTTAACCAATTTTGATCCGCGCCAGCCTGGCGACCATGTTGTTTGCAACATGCCGCCATGGCTCCAACGAGCCATGCCGCTGACGATCATGGTTAAGGGTTAAGGTTAAGGCCCGCTTAAGCATTTGCTGTCTAACTTCGTCCCCGGGCCACCGGCGCTGCGCGTATCGCGCGCGGTCGCGCCGAGTCAAAGGACGAAGCGATGGTTAGCGTAACGCTCCTGATCCGCGCCGCGGCGATTGCCCTGGTGAGCACCACGGCCTACGCCGCCGACATGCCGCAATATTCGCCGCCCCCGCCACCGCAAATGGCGTATCAGCCGCTGCAGATGTTTATGGCACAGCCCGAGGGCGCCTGGTATCTGCGCGGCGATGTCGGTGTCGGCATGCTCAGCCAAGCAAACTTTGTCTACGAGCCGAATCCGCTCAACGGCGTCGTCGACATCCTCTCGCAGCACTCTTCGATGGGAGATACCTTCCTCTTCGACATCGGTGTCGGCTACGAGTTCAATAGCTGGCTGCGTTTCGACGTGACCGCTGAATATCGTACCAAGTCCTCCTTTAATGCCTTCATCATGTACGATTGCGGCGGCGGCTGCGTGCTGGGCGACCAGTACAACGCTTTCCTGAAGTCCGACATTTTCTTGGCCAATGCCTATGTCGATCTCGGCACCTGGGACTGTGTGACGCCTTTCATCGGTTTCGGCATCGGCGGCGCTTACAATACCTTCTCGGACCTCACCGACACCGGCATCGGCACATCCGGAAGCGGCGTCGGCACGAACGCCAGCCAATTGAATTTCGCCTGGGCGCTGCACGCCGGGCTCGCCTATAACGTCACCAAGAATTTCTCCGTGGAACTCGCCTATCGTTATCTGAGCTACGGCTCGGTGAGCGATCAGGTCTTCTGTTACGGCGGCTGCAATCCCGATACCTACAAGCTGCAGAACCTCACCTCGCAAGACTTCACGCTCGGCGTGCGCTGGCGATTCCCGATCGAATCGCAGCCCATGATGGTGCAGCAAGTGCCGATGATCGCGCCCGCGCCGGCGCCGGTCTATACTCAGCCAGCGCCGGTCTACCAGCCTGCACCGGTCTACCAGCCGGCGCCGGTCATGGTGCCGCAGCAGCAGCCGATGATGGTGCCGCAGCCGCAATATCCGCTCAGCACGCGGGGCTGACCGCAAGCGACGGCGAGTTTTGCATCAAAGACGGCGCGGGTGACCGCGCCGTTCTTTTTTTCCGGCACCGCGAGAACAGCCCGGCGTCAATCCGGCCGAGCTAACGCTCCCTTAAGGTTAATGCCCGATGATCGGGCCGTACCGGTCGCTCTAGGCGCCGAGTCATGGAGAGGGCGCGGCTGTGATGCGTTGGGTCATCTGTGCTGTGAGCGTGGTCGCGCTGGCGCCAAGCGCGCATGCCGGCGATTTCGACGTTCTGCGCGGCGCGGAGCCGACCTATCATTGGGGCGGCGTCTATGGCGGCGTTCAGGGCGGCTATACCAGTTCGGTGGTCGATGCTGGCTCCGCGGTGGGTCCGGATCTCGCCAAAATTTTGCGCATCACAGCTATCGAATCAGACGAGCAGGTATCGAACTGGGCCGTGCTCAGTTCGCGCACCCCCACCAGCGTCAGCGTGGGCGGCTTTGTCGGTTACAATTTCGAGTGGGAAGACCTGATCCTCGGCGTGGAAGCGGATTATGATCGGATGTCGCTGTCCGCGTCTTCGGCCAATTCGATCACCCGAAGTTTCAGTGACAGCGGCGATCTGCCGGCAGGCCATAACTACTATTACACCATCACCGTCGGTGGCGGAGCCTCGCTACAGATGAACGACGTCGCGACCTTCCGCGCGCGCGCCGGCTGGGAGGCTGGAAGGTTCCTGCCTTACGCCTTCGCCGGACTGGCGCTCGGCCGGGCCAGTATCTCGAGCATAGGCAGCGTGTCCGGTTTGGCCGTCGATTACCCGGATTCCGAAATTCCACCGCTGACGCCGCTACCGAATCTGACGATCCCGCTCCAGACGCAAGGCAATGCGCAAAACGGCGTGATCGCATATGGCGCCACTATGGGACTCGGTGTGGACATTGCTTTGCTGCCCAACTGGTTCGTGCGCGCCGAGTTTGAACATATTTATTTTGCGCCGGTCGACGGTATTCAGGTCTCTGTGTCATCGGCCCGCGTCGGCGCCGGCTATAAATTCTGACGCCTTGAAGCGTCTTGTCGCTTGACGGCGCGGCCGTCACTCCTTAATTCCAGCGCCGGGCCACCCCTCCCCAACGAGGGGCGACTATCTGGAAGGATAGCTCATGACGCTCACGCCTCCGGTGCGGCCGGCTGTGCCGCATTTTTCATCCGGCCCATGCGCCAAGCGCCCCGGCTGGACTCCGCAAAAACTCGCTGGCGCAGTCTTGGGACGTTCGCACCGTTCTAAAGCCGGCAAGGCCAAGCTCAAGCGCGCCATCGATCTCACCCGCGAAGTCTTGCAGGTGCCTGCCGATTACCGCATCGGCATCGTACCGGCATCAGATACCGGCGCCATCGAAATGGCGCTGTGGTCGCTGCTCGGCCCGCGACCGGTGACCATGCTGGCCTGGGAATCCTTCGGCGAAGGCTGGGTCAGCGACGTCGTCAAGGAGCTTAAACTGAAAGAGGTGACGACGCTCAAGGCCGGCTATGGCGAATTGCCCGACCTGACCAAGATCGATCCGGCAAGCGATATCGTCTTCACCTGGAACGGCACCACCTCCGGCGTGCGCGTACCGAATGCTGAGTGGATCGCGGCCGACCGCACCGGGCTTACGATTTGCGACGCGACCTCGGCCGCATTCGCGCAGGCGCTCGACTGGAACAAACTCGATGTCGTCACCTTCTCGTGGCAGAAGGCGCTTGGCGGCGAGGCCGCGCATGGCATGCTCATTCTGTCGCCGCGCGCGGTCGCGCGGTTGGAAGGTTATTCGCCGCCGTGGCCGTTGCCGAAAATCTTCCGCATGACCAAAGGCGGCAAGCTCAACGAAGGCATTTTTGTCGGCGAAACCATCAACACGCCGTCGATGCTGTGCGTCGAGGACTATCTCGACGCGCTGGACTGGGCCAAATCGATCGGCGGGCTCAACGCGCTCCACGCGCGCGCGAACGCCAATGCCAAGACGATCGCCGATTGGGTCGCGCGCACGCCATGGATTGCCTTCCTGGCGTCCGACCCGGCACTTCGTTCCAACACCTCGGTCTGTTTGAAGGTGGTCGATCCGGCGGTCACAAGGCTCGCCCCCGACGCCCAGGCGGCCTTCGTCAAGGGACTGGCTGCCGCGCTCGACAAGGAGGGCATAGCCTACGACATCGACGCCTATCGCGACGCGCCGCCAGGCCTGCGCATCTGGTGCGGCTCGACGGTGGAGCAGAGCGACGTCGAGGCGCTCACGCTGTGGCTCGACTGGGCCTATGCCAAAGCCAAGGACGCATTGGCGAAAGCGGCGTAACGTGTTCGCCAATTCCCTCACCGAGCGGCTCGCCACTTTCGTGCGCAGCATCGGCGTCGCGGCCCGCGCCGAAGCGCTGCCGGAAAAAACATTCCTGCCCGGACTTGAGATTCGCTCGGGCGCGATCCTGATCGACGAAACGCGGCTGAGCCATCCGGGCGATATCCTTCACGAGGCGGGCCACCTCGCCGTTACCGACCCGGCCGAACGCAACGCGCCGACGCTGGCGCCGAGCGACGGCGACGAAATGACCGCCATCGCCTGGTCCTATGCCGCGCTGTGTCATCTCGAACTCGATCCGGCCGTCGTCTTTCACGCCGACGGCTACAAGGGCGGCGCCCAGTCCATCATCGAGAATTTCACCGCCGGGCACTATTTCGGCGTGCCGCTGTTGCAGCTCTACGGCATGACCGTCGAGCCGCGGCGCGCCGCCGAATCCGGCGTCACGCCCTACCCCCACATGCTGCGCTGGTTGCGCTGACCGCAAAGGAATAAAGCAATGGCTCCCCGCGTTCTCATCTCCGATGCGCTGTCGCCCGCCGCCGTGCAGATTTTCAAGACCCGCGGCATCGAGGTCGATTTTCAGCCTAATCTCGGCAAGGACAAGGATAAGTTCGCCGCGGCGATCGACGGCTTCGACGGACTGGCGATCCGTTCCGCCTCCAAGGTCACCGCCAAACTTCTGGAAAAAGCGCGCGGCCTCAAAGTCATCGGTCGCGCCGGCATCGGCGTCGACAATGTCGATATTCCGGCCGCGACCGCCCGCGGCATCATCGTGATGAATACGCCGTTCGGCAATTCGATCACCACCGCCGAACATGCCATCACGCTGATGCTGTCGTTGGCGCGGCAAATCCCCGAGGCCGACGCCTCGACGCGCGCCGGCAAATGGGAGAAGAACAAATTTCTCGGCGTCGAGATTTTCTCAAAGACGCTGGGCGTGATCGGCTGCGGCAATATCGGCTCGATCGTCGCCGACCGGGCCATCGGCTTGAAGATGAAAGTCATCGCCTACGATCCGTTCCTCTCCGCCGAGCGCGCGGTCGATCTCGGCGTCGAAAAGGTCGAGCTCGACGAACTCCTGCGCCGCGCCGATTTCATCACGCTGCATACCCCGCTCACCGACAAGACCCGCAACATCATCAATGCCGAGACGCTGGCCGCCGCCAAGAAAGGCGTCCGCCTGATCAATTGCGCGCGCGGCGAACTGATCGACGATTCAGCCCTCGTCGAGGCGCTCAAATCCGGCCAGGTCGCCGGCGCCGCCCTCGACGTGTTTCGCGAGGAACCGGCGACGCAGAGCCCGCTGTTCGCGCTGCCCAACGTCGTCTGCACGCCGCATCTGGGCGCCGCGACCACCGAAGCGCAGGAGAACGTCGCATTGCAGGTCGCCGAGCAGATGTCGGATTATCTGTTGCGCGGCGCCATCACCAACGCCGTCAACTTCCCCTCGATCAGCGCCGAGGAGGCGCCGAAACTCAAACCCTTCATCGCGCTGTCAGAAAAGCTCGGCTCGTTCGCCGGCCAGCTCACCGAGACCGGCATCACCAAGGTGCAGATTTCCTACCAGGGCGGCGTCGCGCAGATGAACACCAAGGCGCTCACCTCGGCCGCGGTCGCAGGCCTCTTGCGGCCGATGCTGCAAGACGTCAACGTCGTCTCCGCCCCGATCGTCGCCAAGGAGCGCGGCATCGTCGTCGAAGAAACCAGGCGCGAGGCCGAAGGCGACTACGAGAGCCTGATCACGGTCACGGTAACGTCCGACCGCCAGACCAGGCACGTGGCGGGCACGGTCTATGCCAACGGCCGCCCGCGCATTGTCGACATCAAAGGCATCCGCATCGATGCCGAATTCGCCCCGTCGATGCTCTACGTGACCAATCAGGACAGGCCGGGCTTCGTCGGCCGCTTCGCCACGCTGTTGGCCGGCGCCAATATCAACATCGCCACCTTCCATCTCGGCCGCGAATCCGCCGGCGGCAACGCCATCGCGCTGGTCGAGATCGACGGCACGGTGCCGCCCGACCTGCTCGCCGCGGTGCAGCAGATCCCCAATGTGCAGCAGGTCAAGGTGCTGCGGTTTTAAATGACGGTGCTGCGACCGTTGAAATCCGCTATCCTGCGTTTACTGTGCGCGGTAGGCAGACCGGCCTTAGGAAACATCTGATGGCCCGACCAATCGTCATCCATGCGGACTGGGACCCTGAAGCGGCGGTATGGGTTGCGACCACGACCGACCTCAACGGCCTGGTGACTGAAGCAGATACAATCGAGGCACTGCGGGCAAAACTACCCGGCATGATTCTCGACCTTCTTGAAGAATACGGCGTATCCGATATTCCGCCCTCGATCGAGATCATCGCACGATCGAGCGATCGCTTGGTTGCCGCGGAATAGTTTGGCATGGCCGACTATTATCGCGATCTAGTTCGCCTATTGAGAGATGGCGGATACGAATTCAAACGGTAAGGACGCGGCGATCACGAAATTTGGTGGAATCCCAAAGCCGGCGTCCGTGTCACCGTCGACCGCACGCTGAAATCAAAATTTACCGCCAACGGCATTCTCAAAGAGGCTGGGTTGGCAAAAGCTTTTTAAAACTATGTGCGGCTCTCCTCGTCAGCCGGCACCGCGAGCCAAACGTCCGGTGCCGTCGCATTGCCGCTGCCGAGCGATCGCTGCATCATGACAACGTCGGTCCAGTGTCCGAACTTGTAGCCCACCGAAGGCAGGAAGCCGATTTCCTTAAATCCGCATGATTTGTGCAACCCGATCGACGGACTATTGGCGGCGTCGATATAACCGATCAACTGCCGGTATCCCGCAGCCGCGCAAGCGTCGATCAAGGCCGGCAACAGCGCGCGCCCGATTCCCGAATGCAAGTGTTCCGGGTGGACATAGATCGAATGCTTGAGCGTGTACCGATAGGCCGGCCGTTTTCGGAATAGAACCGCATAGGCATAGCCAACCACCTCACCGTCGCGATCGGCAACGAGATGAGGCAGTCGTTGCTTGCGCATATTTCGACGACGGCGCTTGAGATCATCGGGATCGAGCGCTTCGGGGTCATAGGCAAAGGCCTGTTCGACGCCGCGCGCGATGTGATCGCGATAAATCGCGAGCATGGCGGCGACATCGTCGTCGCGGGATGCGCGCACCATGACTGGCGAGGAATTCATGAGTCTAGAATGCCGACCAACCGACACCGATCCAATTTGGCTTTGCGCCAGGTCTTATTCACGCACGACATAGGTGTGGAACCGAACCCCGCCGGCGTCGTCGGTTTCGCGATATACGCCCTGTATCTCCGTTTCGAAACCGGGAAATAGATTACTGGCTCGCTCGAAAACTTTAAGATAATCGATCATGGGACGGGCCCGCGCGCCAAGACGCTCGCCTGGGACGATCGATGCAATGCCCGGCGGATAGACGACGAACAGCGTCGCGGCGACCCGGCCCTCAATCCCATCGATCGGCAGATAATCGACATTGTTGCGCACCAGATGACGCGCCGCCTCGTAGGGCATCATCGCCGGCTCTGGAAGATGCTCGGCGGCAAATTGCGCCTTCTGCAGCGCACTCACATTTTGCGCGCGGAAGAACGAATGCATCTCCTCGCAAAAATCGCGCAGCCGCAATCCCCGATACCGCTTCGGCCGGCTCGCCACGAATTTTGGCATCGCGTAATCGAGCAGCACATTGTCGTCGTGCAGCCGCTTGAATCCGACCAGCGCAGAGACCAGCGTTCCGGCCTTGCTCGCCTCCACCCCCGGCGTCAGCAAGAACAGCAACGAATTCAAGTCGTTCTTCTCGGGTACGACGCGGTTCTCCCGCAGATATTGGGCGACCACCGGAGCCGGAATGCCGAACGCCTCGTATTCGCCGGTCACGCGATCGAATCCCGGCGTCAGTAGCGTCAGCTTGTTGGGATCGGTGATGGCGAAACCAGAAACGACGCTCGTGAACCCGTGCCACCGCGCGCCCGGCGCCAACTCCCAAAAGTGGGAATGGCCCGCCAATGCATCGGTGGCGACGCTTTCCCAAGGCACTTCGTGAACGCCAGCCTCGTTCGCGGCGTCCGGCAACCGGACCACGTCGGGGACAAAGGGATCGAAAAACCATCGCCGCGCGGGATCTTGTTCGCGCCGTTCGAATTCCTGCCGCACCGCGCGGAGTTTTTTTCGCAGTTCGATGCCTAACCTGATGGTGTCGTCCCACAGCACTTCGCCGGAGCGGCCCTTCATCATTTGGGCACCCACGTCCAGCGAGGCAAACAGCGGATAAAACGGCGAGGTCGACGCGTGCTGCATGAAGCTTTCGTTGAACCGGCGATGCTCGACCCGGCGGCGCTGACCGCGAATGTGGCTGTCTTTTACGTGGATCTGCGAAGCCTGCGAGAAGCTGGCGAGCTGTTTGTGGGTCGACTGGGTGGCGATGATGCCGGGTGCGTTCTCGCCTAAATCGCGCAATCCCATGGCAAACCGGCCGGCATAGATCGGATGAAACTTCATGAAGCCGGCCCAGGCTTCGTCGAATAAGATGTAATCGCAGAGTGGGCCGATCCTGGCGAGAATGTGTTGGGCATCGTAAATCGTGCCGTCGTAAGTGCATTGCTCGATCACCGCCGCGCGAAATGGCCGCTCGCGCTGCCAGGCGTCTTTGTCCTTGACCAGCGGGTTGGCCCGGATCGCCGCGCGTATTGCCTTTTCGTCAAGCGATGATGGTTGGATGGGTCCGATCAGGCCGTAGGCGTTTCGATCGGTCGGCAGATAAATCGGAACGCCGCCGCTCATCAGCAAGGCGCCGTGATGCGCCGCCTTGTGGTTGTTGCGATCGAAGAGAACAAGATCGTCTTGGGTAATGAGAGCCGACAAGACGATTTTATTGGATGCCGAGGTTCCGTTGAGAACGAAGTAGGTTCGCTCGGCGCCAAATATCGCCGCCGCCTCTTTCTCGGCCGCGAGCGCCGGGCCCTCGTGCGTGAGCAGGTCGCCGAGTTCCAGGATCGAGTTGTCGAGATCGTCGCGGAACACGGCCTCGCCGAGGTGCTCCATGAAAATGCGGCCGATCGGACTGCGGCTGTAGAATATCCCGCCGTTGTGGCCCGGGCAGGTCCACAACTGATTGCCCTGTTCGGCGTAATCGACGAGAGCGCCGAAGAACGGCGTCTTCAAGGTCTCCGCGTATTGCACCAGCCGGCTGACCAGGCTTCTCGCAATAAACTCCGGCGTCTCTTCGGCGAGAAAGACGTAGCCATCGATAAAATCGAGCACCTCGACGGGCACGTCCTCGAACCGCCGGCGACGCACCAGGAGCACGATCGGCATTTCGAGGCCGCGGCGGCGCATCAGATTGATCAGCGAAGCGGACTTGCCCTCGAGCCCCTTTTTACCCCAATCGACGACGAGGCAACCGATCGCCGCATCGGTCTGAACCGCTATTTCAGCGTCCTCAATTCTGGGCGCGCGGATGACTTGAAAGCCGAGCCGCTGGATCGCCGCAATAATCTGCTGCATCCGCAGCCCTTCGAGATCCTCGGATTCAAACGTCGGGGCCGAGAAGAGAAAGGTAAATCGCTGGGAAAAATTCATTGTGGCGTCTGGCTATCCCTGGTGGACTGCCACCTGAACGCTCCTGATGACAGTGGTGTGACTGGCCAGCCAAGCCCGGCTTTGTCGCCGCCGTGCCGCCCGACGTGCTCGCCGCGGTTCGACGCGGGTGACAAATCAGCCTAGTTTGGCCAGATATGACTTGGGCATCCGACTTGAGCTGTAGCCCTCCAGCCTTGTTGCCGCGATCCACAAAGCGCATGTTGCCGCTTAACAATCCGGCAGCCGCTGAAAGCCGGGTCCTCGACAGAGCGGAGGCCTCATGTCCCGACTGACCGTTTTCCTCGCGCGCTTTATCGGCCTGTTCACTGTTCTGCTCGTGATTGGCTTAATGGTCCGCGGCAGCGCGACGGTCGAGAGCGCCGTCGCCGATCGGCCGGTTATGCTGGTCTACGCCATCATCAGCCTCGCCGTCGGGCTTGCGATGATCCTCGGGCACAATGTCTGGTCGGGCGGCGCACTGCCGGTGGTCGTCACTCTGGTCGGATGGGCGGTCCTCGCCAAAGGCCTGATGCTTTTGTTGGTAACGCCGCAAGCGTTGCAGCAGCTCTTTGGTCATATGCATTATGGCGAGCATTACTATCTCTATCTCACGCCCTCGCTCCTGATCGGCCTTTATCTGACCTGGGGCGGGTTTGGCGCGGCGACCGCAAAGCGCGGGTAAGCTCGCGTCACTCCGGCCCGGGCCGCGGCGGTCCTTGCTATTGCGACGATACCCTTGACAACTGTCGCTATTAGGAATATTTACCGATAATCTCGCTCATCGAGGGGCGTCGACCGGTGACAGCCGAGCGATGGGGCGAGTGCGGTTCCTGCGGGCGGGGCTTGTAACCCCGCTCCCGGGCGGCTTGGGCATCGGTTCGGCCGGCATTATGACCGGTCCGCGAGGTGCCTCGCTGGACTGGGACAGGGTTTGGCGGGTAACGCCCGTTGGACCTAAGTCCCAGGAAACAC
>JBEKRD010000112.1:0-14325 GCA_049519075.1 Xanthobacteraceae bacterium
GCTCGCCTCTCGGCGCTCCACCGCGGCGCTTGCGGCGCAAATGAATGCCACCGCTCAGCCCAGGCCGTGTTTCCTGGGACGTGGGCCAAACGGGCGTTACCCGCCAAACCCTGTCCCAGTCCAGCGAGGCACCTCGCGGACCGGTCATAATGCCGGCCGAACCGATGCCCAAGCCGCCCGGGAGCGGGGTTACAAGACCCGCCCGCAGGAACCGCACTCGCCCCATCGCTCGGCTGTCACCGGTCGACGCCCCTCGATGGGCGAGATTGGCATTATGTAACACGCACTAGGACCGACGTCAAGCAGTGTCGCCAACGGTCTCCGTTATCGAGACCGCGATGGCGCCGCGCGACGCCCCCCCGCGCGGCGCGCCAATCCAATGCTTGCTTGATCATCACCGTGTCTCACTTATGTGAGAGATTATTCGGTGGCTGACGTCGAACTGTCATCGCTCCGTCATCTTGATTGTTTGCTGAGCAACGTGACGCGCGAATAGTCTTGTCCCAAGCGCGCTTCGTTGACCTAACGCAAAATATCGGGACGCCGACCTAGTAGAGTCTCGCCGGACATCTTCGCGCAAGACACACGTGTTTCTCGCCAGCGACGAAGCGGCGAATATCGGCGGCGGTTATCATATCGCGGGTTGAAAGCATGACCGACACCGACGCGTTTATCCATGATCAGCAGAAATATCTGAATCTGATCGGCGAGAACTCGAATTATGCGAGCGAGCAAACCGAACTGTTGTATGATTTAAGCCTGCGCCACGGGCAGGAAATCGGCCGTGGTCAGGCGGCAGCGCTACGCGCGACGATAAATACGCTGCAAGAGCTGGCGCCGAAGTTTCTCACGCCGAGAGTCGCCGACGCCTACGCCGAATACATCAAGGATTGCGGCCAACGCTGGATACTTTTCTTCGACACGCTTTGCCGGCGCGGCGATGCTTGTATCGCGCGCGAGAAGGACGGGTTCAAGCCGGTGTTGGCTTTCGACTACGACATCATTGTCGATGGCCGCAAGCTCGACCGTCCGGTCAATTACGCGCTGGTGCATATTCATCCGCCGCAGGGAACGATAGCGCCACGCGACGACGCCCGCCCATGGGTCATCATCGATCCCCGCGCCGGACACGGTAGCGGCATTGGCGGCTTCAAGAGCGAGTCTGAGGTTGGCGTCGCATTGCAGACCGGCCATCCGGTCTATTTCGTGATCTTTTTCCCCGAGCCCGAGCCGGGACAGACGCTCGCGGACGTTTGCGCAGCCGAGGCGGTATTCCTGCGAGAAGTGCACGCGCGGCATCCGCGCGGCCCGAAGCCTCTGGTCACCGGCAATTGCCAGGGCGGCTGGGCCACAATGATCTTGGCTGCCACCCATCCCGACCTCATGGGCCCCATCGTGATCGCCGGAGCGCCGCTGTCCTATTGGGTGGGCAAAACCGGCCGCAATCCGTTCCGCTATTTCGGCGGCGTCGCCGGCGGCGCGGTTCCCGCCCTGCTCGCGTCCGATCTCTCCGCCGGCAAGTTCGACGGCGCCAACCTGGTTCTCAATTTCGAAGCACTGAACCCGGGCAAGACCTGGTTCCGCAAGAACTTCGACCTGTTCGCCAAAGTCGACACCGAGGCCGATCGTTTCCTCGAATTCGAACGCTGGTGGTCGGGATTCTATCTCATGAACGCCAACGAGATCCGCTGGATCGTCGAGAATCTGTTCATCGGCAACAAGCTCACCCGCGGTGAAGCGTTCTTGAGCGATGGCACGCCGGTCGACCTGACGCGCATCGAGACGCCGATCATCGTCTTCGCCTCACACGGCGACAACATCACGCCACCCCAGCAGGCGCTGAATTGGATTCCCGATCTCTACAAGTCGGCCGAGGAAATCGCGGCACACGGTCACGTGATCATCTACACGCTGCACGAAAGCATCGGCCACCTTGGCATTTTCGTCTCGGCCCAGGTCGCCAACAAGCAGCATCAGCAGATCGGCGCCGTGGTCAAGACGATTGAATCCTTGGCGCCCGGGCTCTACGAAATGCTGATCAGCAAAGAGGAGGGTGTCTATACGGTCGCTTTCGAGGCACGAACGATCGATCACGTCCTCAAGCTCGACGATGGGCGCGAGGAGGAAATCGAATTCGCCGCTGTCGCGGGATTTTCCGAGTGGGCCACGAAGACCTACGAACTGACCTGGCAGCCGATCATTCAGGCGCTGGTCACCCCTGCCGATGCCGAATTGCGCAAACGGTCTCACCCGCTGCGCCAGCAACAATATTTTTTCTCGCACAAGAATCCGCTGTTCTCCAATATCGATGACCTGGCGGCAAAAGTCCGCGGCGAGCGCGCGGCCGCGGCTAGCAACAATCCGTTCGTTGAGCTTCAAGAGCTCTGCGCGGATTGCGTCGAGCGCAGCTGGAATCTTTATCGCGACACGCGCGACGCCGCAATCGAGCTCACCTTCCATAGTTTCTACGGGACGCCGTGGATGAAGCGCCTCGGCGCGGCGCGAAAGGCGCGGCCGCAATCCCATGACATCAGCAAGTTTCCGCACGTGCAGGAAGCTATCAAGAAAGCGAAGGTCGGCGGTTACGCCGAAGGCATCGTCCGCATGCTGATCCTGCTGGCCCGTGCACGCGGTTCAGTGCGGCGCGACCGGCTCGAACGGTCGGACCGGCTGCTCCACGGCCGCCCGCCGTTCAATTCGATGACGCCGGAGACCCGCGCCGGCCTCATCCACGAACAGTCGGTAATCGTGGAATTCTGCGGCAACGACGCCATCACTTCTCTGGCCGAACTTCTCAAGGATCCGGTAGACCGTTATCGCGCGCTGAATCTGGTCCTGGACGTGGCGGGACCGCCCGAGGAGATGGATGCACCGACCATAGCCATGTTCAAGCGCTTCCAGGTCGCGCTGCTGACCTCGGCCCGCGAATGGCGCGATCCGGACTTGGCGCGCGGCAGCGAAGCGGCGGCCGGCGCCGCCGCGGCCGACGAACAACACGAGACCGCAGCATGATCGGAGTAGGCTCGACCAAGGCTTATCGGTAAGGCTCGCCGCAGCGCGGATGGTGGCGAAGGGGCCGAGGCCGCCCGGGAGCGGGGTTTGGAGCCCCGCCCGCAGGAACCACGCTCGCCGCGCCGCGCGGCCCTCCCCGGTCGACGAGCCGCGATCGTAGCGTTGGACGGCGCCGATCGACGGCGCCGCGCGCGCGGGCAAAACGCGGCTGGCGCGTCAGACGCCGCGATTCCAGAAGTCGTAATAGCGTTCGATGTTCATGGGCAGGAATGCCTTGTAATTCGGCCAGGCTTGATATTTTGGCAGCGCGATGTCCTTCACCGCGTCGTCGTAGGACTTGCCGTTGTTCACTTCCTTCTTCACCGCAGCGGAAAGGTCCTGCAGGTAGGCAAGCTCGTCGCGTGCATTGTCTTTGGTGCCGGTCTGTTTGCCGCCCGGCCCTGGATGTCCGGGAATGAGCGTCTGCCAATCCAGCGCAATCACTTTTTTGAGCCCGTCCTCGATGTCGGGCACATAGGTGTCGGCCATCTCGCGGTACTGCACGCCTTCGATCGGAATCCAGTCGACGGTGAAGATGATCTTCTCCTTGGGCAGCCGCATCACCAGCGTGCTGTCGGAATGGTTCTTGCCGAGATAGATGAGTTCAAGCGTCGTGCCGCCGAGCGTGATGCTGCGCTTATCGTCCACCACCTGGTCCGGCACGACGACGTCCGGCGGCTTGAGGGCGAGGATGCGCTCTTTGGCGTTGCGCTGAGCCACGAAGGTCGCGCCGAGATCCTTAAACGGCTGGCCGCCGGCCGTATGGTCGAAGTGGCTGTGGCTATAGATGACGTATTTGATTGGCGCCTTGGTGACGGCTTGGATCGCATCGATGTAGGGCTTTGCCGGCCGGCGCAGGCTGATCGGGTCGGTCGCGATCACGCCGGCGGGCGTGACGATGAACATCGCCTGATGACCGAGATAGCGAAAGATGTAAACGTTGTCCGCGACCTTGGTGGTGGCGGTTGGCGGCGGCGCCGGCTGCTGCGCCAGTGCCGGCGCTGAAAGCCCGCTTGCAACGAGTATCGCCGCGATCGCCGAAATGCGAGTCCGTGTCATGGTGTTCTCCCCCTCGATCCGATGAACAGAATTTGGTGTGTCGGCCCGGACCTGGCACGCGAAAGCCAAGTGTCCCGCGCAGCCGGCGGAAATGCAACAGGGGGTCTTAAGTCACGCCGACGTGGAAGAGCTCGACGGCGGCGATTTTCATGGTCGCGCTATTCGCGATACACGGCCTTCGGATCGAACACCCGCTCGTCGCGAAATTCGAGCGTGGCCGCGCCGGGTTTGGCGCTGGACTTGCCGAGCGGCACCGCGCGATAAAAGCATGAGCGCCGTCCGGTGTGGCAGGCGCCGGCCACCTGCTCGACCTTGATCCACACGGCGTCCTGATCGCAATCGATGCGCATCTCGACGACGCGCTGGATGTGGCCGGAGGTCTCGCCTTTCTTCCACAGCGTGCGGCGCGAGCGGCTGAAATACCAGGCTTCGCCGGTGGCGATGGTCTTGGCCAGCGCCTGCGCGTCCATGTGCGCGACCATCAGCACGTCGCCGGAGACAGCGTCAGTGGCAACACAGGTGACGAGGCCATCGGCGTCGAACTTCGGCGTCAGCGCCAGACCTTCTTCAAGATCGGCGCTCGATCCGGGCGGTGCAAATGGTGCAAGTGGTGATTGGTCCGACAACAATGCCCCCGCCTCTTCCCCGGCGCGATAATTCAGCGCGCGGTGTCGCTGCCGCGATCCGCGCCGCCACGCAACAGCGTGACGAACCGCATTTGGTCCTCGGTGGAATCGCGGAACGATCCGATAAAGCGCGTCGTCACGGTGGAGACGCCCGGCTTGGCGACGCCGCGCACCGACATGCAGGTGTGCTCGGCCTCGAGCAGCACCGCGACGCCGTGGGGTTTAAGTACCTCGTCGATCGCCGAGGCGATCTGTGAGGTGAGGTGCTCCTGGGTCTGCAGACGCCGCGCATAAACATCGACCAGGCGCGCCAGCTTCGACAGCCCGACCACCCGCTCGACCGGGCGGTAGGCGACATGGGCTTTGCCGTAGAACGGCATCATGTGGTGCTCGCAATGCGAGGTGAAGCCGATGTCGCGGATGAGCACGAAATCGTCGTAGGTCTCGCTCTCGCCAAAGGTGCGCGACAGCGCATCGGCCGGAATTTCGCTATAGCCGCGATAGAGCTCGTCCATAGCAGCGACAACGCGCTTCGGGGTACCGACAAGTCCTTCACGCGACGGATCGTCGCCCAGATAGGCGATCAGCGCCCGGACGGCTGATTCCGCCTCCTCGCGCGACGGCCTCTTCTCGACCGACGCGGGGGCAGAACGAACATGGTCGGTCAGCGGCCCGCGGGGCCAAGGTTTAATGACGGCGTCCATCGTTGCTCCAGTAACTTCAAATCCATCCGACCAGCGCCTATATAGTGGATTGCCGGGGAGACACAACAAACCCCGGTTTACTCGGGTAAATTCGCGGTTTCGCCATGCTCAACGAGGTCTATAACCGCCGCATTATCGAGCTTGCCGGCACGATTCCGCGGATCGGGCGGCTGCCCGAGCCCGACGCCACGGCGACCGCGCTGTCGAAATTATGCGGCTCGACCGTCACCATCGATCTGAAGATGGACGGCGACACCGTGACCGATTTCGCCCATGAGGTGAAAGCCTGCGCGCTCGGCCAGGCGTCGTCCTCGATCATGGCCCGCAACATCATCGGCTCCAAGGCCGACGAATTGCGCGCCTTGCGCGAAAGCGTACGCAAAATGCTGAAAGAAAACGGCGCGCCGCCGGCCGACGGCAAATGGACCGATATCGCGGTGCTCGAACCGGTGCGCGACTACAAGGCGCGCCACGCCTCGACGCTGTTGACCTTCGACGCCGTGGTCGACGCCATCGGCCAGATCGAGAAGAAGCGTGGCGCCAAGGACCAGACCAACGGTCAGACCAAAGCCGCGGCGGAGTAAATTGCAGCCGCTCACTGAATTCGGCCGCCACGCCCCTCGCCTCCTCGGCCGCGGTCTGGTGAAGCTTTATCGCTACACGCTCTCGCCTTTGGTCGGATTTGAGTGCCGGCATTTGCCGACCTGTTCGGACTATGCCGATCAGGCGCTCGACCGCTTCGGACTGTGGGCCGGCTCATGGATGACGCTGGCACGATTGCTGCGCTGTCAGCCGTGGGGAACATCGGGGCTCGATTTCGTGCCCGATGTGGCAGCCCCGAATGCGCGGTGGTATCTGCCCTGGCGCTATGCGCGATGGCGCGGGACGAATGCCTCGCCCCGCGCCATCGAAAAACGCTGAGGGTTTACGCCGCCACCTGCTCCGGCGGCGCCATGAATTCCGGGCCGACCGGAGTGCGCACATTTTGCGCCACGATCTTATCGATCTCCGCCATCGCGCCCTTGTCGATCTTCCAGCCCAGTACGTCTTGCACCGGATCGAGCTGCGCCGGATGCCGCGCGCCCCACAGCGCGATGGTATTTGGCGCACGATCAAGCACCCAGCGCAGCGCCAGATGAATGGCGCGCTTGCCGAATTGCTGCTGCGCGAAGCGGTCGAGCGCGTTTACCGCCGCGAGATATTCGGCATAGCGCGGCGGATTGAATTTGGGATCGCTGCTGCGCAAATCGCTTTTCGGGAAGCGGGTGTCGGCCGTCATGCGTCCGGACAGCAGGCCGCGGCACAGCGCGCCATAGGCGAGCATTGCGAGGTTTTGCTTTTGCGCATAAGGAAACACGTCGGCCTCGATGCCGCGTTCGAACAGATTGTATGGCGGCTGCACCGCATGCAGCGGCGCCACCGCGCGAAACGCATCCATCTGCGCCGGGCTGAAATTGCTGACGCCTACGGCGCGGATCTTTCCTGCCCGCAACAGATCGGCCATGGCGCCCGCGGTCTCTTCGATAGGCGTGTTCGGATCGGGCCAATGGACCTGATAAAGATCGATCGCGTCGGTGCGTAGCCGGCGCAACGAATCCTCGACCTCTTTCATGATGCGGCCGCGCTTGGCGTTGCGGAACGGCTGCTCGTTCTTCCAATCGAGCGCCACTTTGGTGGCCAGCACGGCGCGGTCGCGGCGGCCGCCTTCAGCGAGCGCCTTGCCGACAATTTCCTCCGAGCGGCCGAAACCGTAGACCGGCGCGGTGTCGATCAAGGTAATGCCGCGGTCGAGCGCGGCATGAATGGTGCGGATGGATTCGGCTTCGTCGGTGCCGCCCCACATCCAGCCGCCGATGGCCCAGGTGCCAAGGCCGATGCGTGAGGGGTTGAGGTTAGTACCGGGAATCGTCAGATTTTCCGCTTGCGGGGGGTTGCTCATGAAAAGGCTCCAGAAGTTAAGGCCCCACCCTGCAGCGCTCACAGTAGACAAATAAGCGGCGCGAGCTCTGCGTAAAGGGGCTGCATGGGTCTTGCTGCATCGCCGCATGGCTTGGACGGCGGCTCGGCACCACAAGCAAACTCCGATCTCGGCTGTATGAATTCGCCATGCAGGGCTGTACGAGTTAACGTATTGACAAATATAATGTTTTGTCGGCACCGCAGCGCCATGCGCATAGAAAGATTGTACTTCGGCTGGGGCAAGCCGGCGCCGCGAATCCCAGAATTCACGGCTAACAATTTGTAATCGTTGAAATATTTCAGCCAAACCAAAACGCGGCACGGCTGTTGCTAGGTAATGGCAAAACCACGCGGCAACGCCACCGCCAACCTACAGCAACGCGAAAGCAAGAAACGCAATGAAGAAGAATTCCAAAATTCTCCTGGTATGCGACGACGAGCCGCTCCGTGGCGCCTATCTGAAGTCGCTGACTTACATCTCACGCGACGTCGAGTTCGTGGGCGACGCCGACGGTGCCCTGGAGGCCGTGAAGCTGCAGTCGTTCGACCTCGTGTTGCTCGACCTTCGTAACTCGGCGACAGCCATATTGCGCGCGATCAAACAAAACAGTCCGGAGAGCGAAGTGGTGGTTCTCACCAGCGACCCGCATCTGGCGGGCGCGAAGGAAGCGGTCCGGCTTGGCGCTTATGATTACATTACGAAACCGGTGGGACCCGACGAGATGATCAGCCTTTCCGGCGCGGCACTCACGCACAAAAGCTGGGCCTTGCATTCGGAACAACGAGCCTCCTCGCGCCCGCTTCAATAGACCTGCTCAATAGACTTGCGGCACGAAGCGCTGGGTCGATCGCTTCGGTCTTCGATAGCCGGTTTCGGTCTGGCGCGGCGGCAATTCGATTTCGATCGGCCGCATGTCGCGATAGGGGACTTGCGTCAAGAGATGCCGGATGCAGTTGAGCCGGGCGCGCTTTTTGTCGTCGGCGTCGATGACATACCACGGGGTCTTCTTGCGGTCGGTGTGGGCGAACATCTCGTCCTTGGCCATCGAATACTCGACCCAACGCTTGCGCGATTCGATGTCCATTGGGCTGAGCTTCCAGCGCTTGATCGGATTGCGGATGCGGTCCTGAAAACGGCGCTCCTGCACCTCGTCGCTGACCGAGAACCAATATTTGATGAGATAGATGCCGGAACGGACCAGCATTTCCTCGAACAGCGGACACGAACGCAGGAACTCCCGATATTCGTCGTCGCTGCAAAAGCCCATGACCCGCTCGACACCGGCGCGATTGTACCAGCTGCGATCGAACAGAACGATCTCGCCGCGCGCGGGAAGCTCGGCGGCGTAGCGCTGATAATACCATTGCCCGCGTTCGCGTTCGGTCGGCGTGGCGAGTGCAACGACGCGGCAGATGCGGGGGTTCAGGCTGTCGATGATGCGCTTGATCACGCCGCCTTTGCCGGCGGCGTCGCGGCCTTCGAAGATGACTACGACTTTGAGCCCTTGCAGCCGAACCCATTCCTGCAGCTTGATAAGCTCGAACTGCAGATGGGCGAGTTCGTCGATATAGGTGTAATGCTTCGGCGGCTTGCGCTGCTTGGGCAGTTTCCCGGTGTGCCAATACTGCTCGATCGCCGCCTCCTCCCTGGCGCCGCGCAGCACGTATTCCTCCGGCTCGACCGTTTTGTGCTTCCCATTCCCGTTCTTGCGCATTGGCTTCCCGTAAGTTGCTGCCCGCAAGCTCGCGCGCATCACGGCGATTCGTTTCACTCTAGCAAATCCTCCGGCACGGCATTTGATTGGGGTCAAAAGCGACGGTATGGCGGTGCCGCTCGCCGCCCGCGCGCGCCGCGAAACGGCCGGTTCCCTTTACCTCCTTGTTGGGCTAAAAGCCGCGATTCAAGACCACGCTTACCTGCGTTCGTAGGCAGCGAGTGAGCAACAGGAGCAAACTATGGTCGCCCTGACCTTTCCCGACGGCGCCCGTCGGGAATTTCCGCAGAACACCACCGGCCTCGAAATCGCCAAGGGCATTTCACCCTCGCTCGCCAAGCGCACCGTCGCCATGGCGCTCGACGGCAAGCTCGCCGACCTGGCCGATCCGATCGAGCGCGACGCCAAGATCGAGTTCATCAGCCGCGACGACCCGCGCGCACTCGAACTGATCCGCCATGACGCAGCTCACGTGCTCGCCGAAGCCGTCCAGACGCTGTGGCCGGGAACGCAAGTCACCATCGGCCCGGTGATCGAGAACGGCTTTTATTACGATTTCTTCCGCAACCAGCCGTTCACGCCCGAGGATTTCGCGGCCATCGAGACCAAGATGCGCGAGATCATCGCGCGCGACAAACCGTTCACCAAGGAAATCTGGTCGCGCGAGAAGGCCAAGCACGTTTTCGCCGACGTGGGCGAGAGCTTCAAGGTCGAGCTGGTCGACGCCATTCCCGAAGATCAGCAGCTGAAGATCTACAAGCAGGGCGACTGGTTCGATCTGTGCCGCGGTCCGCACATGACTTCGACCGGCAAGATCGGCAATGCGTTCAAACTGCTGAAAGTCGCCGGCGCCTATTGGCGCGGCGATTCCAACCGCGAAATGCTCTCCCGCATCTACGGCACCGCGTTTGTCAAGCAGGACGAGCTCGACGCCTATCTGAAACAGATCGAAGAGGCGGAAAAACGCGACCACCGCAAGCTTGGCCGCGAGATGGATCTGTTTCATTTCCAGGAGGAAGCCCCCGGCTCGGTGTTCTGGCACCCCAAGGGCTGGACGCTGTTCCAGGCGCTGGAGAGCTACATCCGCCGCCGCCAGTTGGAAACCGGCTATCAGGAGGTCAACGCGCCGCAGATGATCGACTCCTCACTGTGGGTCGCCTCCGGCCACATGGCGACCTTCCGCGATTCGATGTTTCTGGTGCAGCCGCGCGAGGAGGACGACCGCACCTTTGTGATCAAGCCGATGAACTGCCCGGGCCACATCCAGATATTCAAGAACGGGCTGAAGTCCTACCGCGACCTGCCGTACAAGATCGCCGAATTCGGCAAAGTACATCGCTTCGAGCCGTCGGGCGCGCTCCATGGGCTGATGCGCGTGCGTGCCTTCACCCAGGACGACGCGCACATCTTCATCACCGAGGAGCAGATCGCCGCCGAAGTGATCAAGGTCAACGATCTTATCCTGAGCATCTATCAGGACTTCGGCTTCGACGACGTGCGCATCAAATTCTCCGACCGGCCGGAAAAACGCATCGGCGAAGACGCGGTTTGGGACAAGGCCGAAGCGGCGTTGAAAGAGGCGCTGGAGGCGTCCGGCCGGCCGTGGACGCTCAACAAAGGTGAAGGCGCGTTTTACGGTCCCAAGCTCGAATACGTGTTGCGCGATGCCATCGGCCGCGACTGGCAATGCGGCACCGTGCAGGTCGATCTCAACATGCCGGGCCGGCTCGGCGCCTTCTATATCGACGAGCATTCCAACAAGATCACGCCGGTCATGCTGCACCGCGCGATGTTCGGCTCGCTCGAGCGCTTTACCGGGATCATGATCGAGCACTATGCCGGACATCTGCCGCTGTGGCTGTCGCCATTGCAGGCAGTGATCGCGACCATCACCTCTGACGCCGACGATTACGCGCGCGAAGCGATCGCGGCGGCGCAACGCTTAGGTCTGCGCGTCGAAGGCGACCTGCGCAACGAAAAGATCAACTACAAGGTCCGCGAACATTCGCTGGCGAAAGTGCCGGCGCTTCTTGTCGTCGGCAAAATGGAAGCCGCGGAACGCACCGTCTCGATCCGCCGCCTCGGCAGCGAGCGGCAGCAGACCATGCCGCTCGACGAGGCGCTGGCGGCGCTCGCCGCGGAGGCAGTGCCGCCGGATGTCGCACGGCTGAAGAAGGCTGCGTGAACCGACGCCGCTACGCCGCCACTTTCAGCCTTAGGCCGAGGGCGCGTAGCACTTTGAGCACGGTCGCGAGCTCAGGATTGCCGTCGGGCGAGAGCGCCTTGTAAAGGCTTTCCCGGCCGAGGCCAGTCGACCGAGCGATTTTCGCCATGCCTTTGGAGCGCGCGACATCGCCAAGTGCGGCCGCCACCAAGGCCGGGTCGCCGTCCTCGAACACCGCTTCAAGATAACCGGCAATGTCGGCGGTGGTCCTCAAATAGGCAGCAGAATCCCAAGGTAAGGTTTTGATTTTTGTGTTGCGCCCCTTCGTTCGCGGCTTCTTCGCGTTTGCGGTCATGAGAGCCTCCTAAAAATCGCGTGCTAACCTAAGCGCCATCGCGATGTCCTGTTGTTGCCTACGCTTATCGCCACCAGCGAGTAAGATGACCAGCGAGTCACCGCGTTGAACGAAATAAACGCGGTAGCCGGGGGCCGTGGTCGATCCGTATCTCAGCGACGCCCTCGCCGATTGGCCTTACGTCGCCGGGATTACCGAGTGAGAGCCGGCGAATGCGGGCTTGGATCCGCGTTCGCGTTCCAATGTCGCGCAAGCGTTCGAACCAACGAGCAAAGCGCTCGGTTTGCCGAATTACGACCACCGACTATTGTATTCTATAGGATACGGAAATTCAAGCCCGCGCTCACCGCGCGAGCACCTCGACTTCGCCGTCGACTCCGGTGATGACCTTGAAGTCGCGCTGGAAGGTCTTGCCTTCGTTGCGCGCAATGACGTGATAGTCGCCTTCGGCGAGGACGAGGCGCGGAAAAGCGCCGATCGATTCCTTGATGACGTCGCCGCCTGGCGTCAGCACCGTCCATTGCGTATTGGCGAGCGCCTCGCCGCCGGAATTGTTGACGAGCTTGAGGGTTATGACCGCGGCGCGATGGGTGACCACGATATCGGTGAGTTTGCCCGGCTCGATATGCACGTCCGAACGCACCACCGAATTGCCATCGCCGTAATTCGACACGATGTAATAGGTGCCTTCCGGGAGCAGCACCACGTCGCCGGTCATCACGTTCTGCGCGATCGGGCGGCGGTCGGTGGTGTCGAACTGGCTGCCGGCATAGACCTCGAAGGCGATCTGGCCGCCGGGAATGCGGGCATCGCCGACACGGCCTTCAAGCCGCATGCCGCCGGCGGGAATATCGAACATCTCATGGACCGCTTCGGCGCGCAGCTGAACGGATTTGGCCGCACTGGCGAGGCCTAAGCTCGCATGCACGACGTAGCTGCCGGGCGGCAAGACGAATGTCGGCGCCGCGGCGCGGTCTTCCTTGATCAGACGGAATGCCCCGGTCGGGTCAGGCTTGGCGTCATAGACGCGCCAGATCAAGCCGCCATTGATGAGCGGTGCGTCGTGGCCATAGCGTGCCGCAACCGCGAGCGCGACACGCCCGGCCGGCACTATCGGCGCGGTCTGCGCGACCGGCGGCACCATTTGTGGCGGCGCCAAAGGGGACGGCGGTGGTGCTAATGGCGTTGGCGCGACGATGCTGGCGCCGGGCGATCCGGTGCCCGAAACCAGCGGCGCGGGAGCGGTCAGATCCGGCGAGGCCAGGCTACGCATCTGCGCGGACGCCTGCGCCGGCGGAAAGAGAAAAATCCCCACCGCCACCGCTGCCGCCGCACACGGCCGCCAAACGATCGATCCCCACCCGAACATCGCGTTTTTTCTCGATCTAAATCACGGCATTTTCATGCCGGGCGCGGTCCGCCAAGGAGGTCGGACCAAGGTCGTCAAAGGGAAGTCTGGTGTGCGACTGACTCGTCTGGGCTTTCACCCTAATATCTATTGTGGTTTGTGGCCCGGTTTCGCCGCGGCGGGCGAACGCCGGGCAAAAGCCGCGAGGCAGAATACGTGGGAATCGCGTGAGTAGAACCGACGGGGAAACCGAGATCGCCGCAGTCAACCTGGCCGGCGGTAAGCGCGGCGGGCCTTCCATCGGGCTCGTGCTTGGCTCAGGAGCGGCGCGCGGCTTTGCCCACATTGGTGTGCTGCGCGCGCTCAAAGCCCATGGCGTCACGCCCGACATCATCGTCGGCACGTCGATGGGCGCCTTGGTCGGCGGCTGTTACGCAACCGATCAGCTCGACACGCTCGAAGAGTGGGCGCGCTCACTCACGATGCGCCGTATCATCAGCTATCTCGACGTACGGATCGGCGGCGCAGGCTTGATCGGCGGCGGGAGACTGGCAAGCCGGCTCGAACAAGCGCTCGGCAACAAAATGATCGAGGACCTGCCGATCCGCTTCGCCGCGATCGCCACTGAGATCGGGACCGGCCACGAGGTCTGGCTCACGCGCGGCTCCCTGCCGATCGCAGTGCGGGCGTCTTATGCGCTGCCGGGGATCTTTCCCCCCGTGCAGCTCGGCGGCCGCTGGCTGGTCGACGGCGCGCTGGTCAATCCGGTCCCGGTGTCGGCGGCGCGCGCCTTCGGCGCCCGCGTCGTCATCGCGGTCAATATGGACGCCGACCGTTTCGGTCGCGGCACCACGATCGCCAGCCACGGCGCCGAACCCGCCGACAGTCTGCCCGTTGCGCTCCCAGAACCGCGCAACGGCTTGGCACGGCTGCGCGGCATATTCGGCGCCGAACGCGCGCTTAAACGCCAGATCATCGACGGCGCCGGGCGGCCGAGCTTCTCCACGGTCATGGTCGAATCTTTCAACATCATGCAAGATCGCCTGACGCGGATGCGGCTCGCGGGCGATCCGCCGGACGTGCATATCACGCCGCGCATCGGGCACGTTGGCTGGCTCGACTTTCATCGCGCCGCGGAATCGATCGACGTCGGCCGCGCGGCGGCGGAAAAGGCGATGGAGTCGATTACCGAATCGATCGTGGAATTAAGCTAGACCATGATCCGGAAAAGCGGATGCCGGTTTTCAGATCATGCTCCAATGGAAAATCTAGACCCCGATCCGATTCAAACAAATCGGATCAGGGTCTAATGAATGTTGCCGAGCAGTCCGGATCGGCCGATCA
>JBEKRD010000113.1:0-14246 GCA_049519075.1 Xanthobacteraceae bacterium
GGCACTACCTTGTTGAGATCGAACGCGTAGAAGAATTGAGCTTGTCCTCGTTCTGCCCGCCCCATCATCGACCGCTCCCGCGAATCATCGTCCTATTCGACGGAATCACGGTTCAGCGGCTGCCTCAACCAGAGTTTTGCAACACAATCGGGAGACCAACGGACATCGCGCATCGTCGGGCGTTTGATGCAACTAAACGGTCGACTGCGCATTAGCCGGTTATGATATTGCTTCGGATCATATTTGCTCTGGTTGGAATAGCTGCTGCCGTGCCGGCAGATGCCAAGGTTAGTTCACGTCTTGCGATGGAGTGCAGGGAAATGTCCCTGAAGGCTCACCCAGCTACTTTGCCGGAGGAACCGGCAGTGGCTAATTTGCGGCATGATTAGTACGGACTGTGCATTGCTCGGCACGGTAAAATGGATCAGGAACTGATCGATTCCCAGTAACGCCCCGTAGCCGACCGCCCCAGTAGCGGAAAGTCGCCGCCATTAGTTCCATCGCAGAGGGGCTCGCGGCAGCCGTAGGCAATAGGGTCAAACGGCCTCCGGCTAGTGAATCGCGCTCGCTCTAGGCCGCGTTTGCCGACGGTGCCGCAACCGCCATGTCAGCCGCTTCCTTTAAGGGGTATCCGCGCTGCTTAGCCAGCACCGGGTCAATCCCCAGGACCAGGAGCGCCCTCGCGTTAAATAGGATACGGCAGGTCTCCTCGTCGCGAACGAAAAGGCTAATTTCTTCCTGCGATTTGATTTCCATCGGTGCCCCGACGACCGGCGCTGATTTAGTCGTGTAATGATTTAGGACAGGTTGAGAAGCCTTCAAGGCCAGCCTGTCGTAACCAACGGTAGCCGGCGCATTCAAAGACAATTTTTCGTTGGGGGGTCAAAGCGGGCGCGACCACCTCTCGCCGATCGACAAGTCTTGGTGGGCAGTTTGGTTGTGTCTCGGCCAACCAGAACGGCCGCGCCAATCACTCACCGGGTCGATTCCCGCCTTTGGCGCCTCGGGGCATCAACCTCCTAAACAGTTTTTGCAACGGCCTACATCCTTGAATCTGAACGTGGCCATTTTAGCCTCGGCTTCCTGGAGGGTCGAAAAGGGGCCGTCCCAACCAGTGACACCTGAGCCATTCTTGGGCTGCTTTTCCACACCCTGACCGTTGCAGCAAAAATTGCACTCTCCGTCATGGATGCGAGCGCGATACTTAGGCGAGGCATGGAACACATAAAACTTGGCCATAAGGGCATCATATGCCGGCGTTATCCACTCGGCTAGGACCCGAAAATTCAAACTGGGACAACACCGCAGCCTTTGCCGGCGCCGATTGGCACGGAAATTGCGTTTCACAAGGCGGGCCTCCTGCGCCGTGGGGCTCAGCTTCCTCCTGGGGCCTCGTCGCGCACGGATGTACTGCGCGGCGGGGCCCTTCGCTCGAATAACCGGTTTTACACGGCGAATGACCAGCTTCGGTTCCTGGAACTGACTGGTCCCCTTTTTGAATTTGAGCCTGGCCGCAGTCCGTCAATTATCGACATTCTGCCAGTTATGACGACGCAACTAATGATTGAATATTAGTGAGCCCTCCCCTCTCCGGGATAACCCCGGACCGTTTCGCCCCCCTAATGCAGGTGGCGGGGCTCACCAACCCTCCCCTCAGTTCTCTCCAGCCTCGTAGGGGAATGGATTTAACAGAAAGATGGACCGTCATCTTGCGGCAGGTAGTTTGCGTGTCGCGTTCTTTGACTGCTTAACTCGGCGCCGCCAGTAATCGAAGCGGCGGCCGCGAATCGGTTTAAATTTTGCCGGGGCGATAGCGAGCGCGACCGTAATAGTGCATACTGTAGCCAGCATGACACAACCAGCCGATCAAGTCGCTTTCGCCGTCAGACCGCTAAAGGCGGGAGTCGTTTGGTCCATCGTCGCTACACATCCAAGCGGCCAACAGGAACATATTACTGGCTTTCACAGCGAAGCAGAGGCTGCCGAGTGGCTCGCCGGGAGCAATGGGCTGAGAGCGTGGCTCAATACCAGAGGCTATGTATACTGGGATCATGCATACGGCCTGGGCATTTCCGCAAAACGGCCAAGCGCGTCACGGCTTCATTAGCGGACAATGCTATATCGACAACGCGCAGGGCTAGGATCGGCTAGGTCGACAGTATCGTCCGTCATGTCTTTCCCGCGATCTGAGACCAGAGGCAATTCCGACTCGGACCGGGCGAAGAGCGATGGGCCACCTAGCGTGATTGGTATCAAGGCGAATTTCACGTCGAGCTTTATGGGCGGATAATCCGGTATTATGGCGGATACGCCACGAGCGATTTTACAAGCCCCTGCTTAGAATTTTTAAGCTAAAGGCGAGCCCCGCCGCACAGGCGCTGGGGGCAGTCAATAGGGCTGGCTCGAACCACCCTAAAGGTGCGGCAGGACTCGATGACACAATAGCACGACCATGCTGGAAATCCGGACCGTAACGACGCTGAAAAGAAAGCGGGGATAAAATCTCCAGTACAATGACGCAAACGCCACTAAGGTTGGGTGCGGTACCGATGCTTCATCCCGGCAACGCAATGTCGGTACTGGTCCTTTTGTAGCATGACCTTAGACAACGCACTCACTTTTCAGGCCGTCCGCCTATCCCCGCTGTTCTGCTATCATCGCGGCATGAATTGGAAACACTCCGGCTAGCTACCTTATGCCTTCGCAATCGGGGCGGGCATAGGCGTCGCCTTATTTCTCTCCATCATCGGACCATGGTTCGTCCGATAAATGCCCCTCGCCGCAGACCGCTTAACTTGACGACGCTGGTATCGAGGCAGCGGCAGCAGATCAGTTTAATGCCTACGCTTGTTGGACTGGCCGCTAGCAAGCTTTGAATCTAGCTCACCCGAATTGCGGTATATATCGTCCGATATATTGTGCATCGTCGGAAACGCGTTAACGTCGCCCCTGAGAGGGTATTGGATCACACGCGTCCGCCCTTTCAATTCAGACCTGCCTCAGCCCCTGGCAATTCATCTTGTCGGGGGCTATTTTTGCGCGCCTTCGCCGGCAGCCCGCTCATTATTGCAATCGCCGCGATCCGAAATCCACGGCTGTACCGAATGGACTGGGCCGGTGGCAGAGCCGCTCTGAATCCCGGCGGGATGGGTAGCCCTCGTCACTGTCAAAGCCAAAAATTTGGCTCCGCGGACAGTGCGGGGCCGAAATTTGCAGAATGCAGTTTCGCGCGTTGCGAAATTATTTGTTGGGGCCCATCCTTAAGCGCGCGAGTCGAGCGACAATCCGATACTGAAAGCCTTCTGGCGCGTGGCGCCCTCAGTCCGTTTAAGCAATCTAGCAATCGCGCCAGCGCGTTTCTTCTTCCGCGCGAGAGACTTTAATTTAGTAATCTGATCAGCCGTCCAAGGTGTCCTTTTAGTTCGCTTCTTCACTTGACAATTCTCCAATGATTAAGATGTCGCAACTTCAGTGGGCGACCGGATCTTCTGCCGCCTTGACGATCAAAAATCAATACGATTTAAGCACAAAATGCTAAGCTGACCACAGGGCGGGGCCGAGTCTGCAGGCCGGACCTCACACGGCAGCTTTCCCGGCCTGTTTTTTTTGGCGGATCGCCAAGCTGATGAGGAGAAAATGAGCGGGGTGCCAAATAAAAGCGGCTACTATTCCGTAATCGCCCGAGCCGTCGCCCGCCTCGACGATAGCACACACCGATCTCGGCAGGCACTCTATGAGCGCGCGCGAGCATCGCAGCGCAACAATATAAGTGCGGCGCTGACTCAGGTAGAGATTAGGTCGGAGCGGGAGGCGCTGGAGCAGGCTATTCGCACGGTTGAGGCTGAAGCAGTCGCTGCCGAGGCAGAGAAAGCCAAGAACGATTCCAAGATCATCTCCGACTTCTCCGACTTTTGTGGAAAGACCGCGACGAGTCCAGTGTGCTTCTACGACGCGAGCATTTTGCCGCATCCGAAGGAGGCAATCATCTCGGCGATCGAGAGGGAGATTGTTCGCTCGTCACTCAAAGCACACGTTGAGTGGTTGCAAAGCAGCGTTCAGTTTCTGATGAACTTTCTGGAAGGCGTTGGTCCGCGACCACTGCCGTTCGATGGCGGCCCTACCCAACGCGCCGCATCCGAAGCGCTAAAAGGCGACTCGCCGGTAGATGAGTTAAGACGCATTATGGCCAGTTCGGAATACAAACGAGACATGGAGAGGCTGTCTAGGTTCATGGCTACTGCGGAGAGGGAAGGCGAGGAGCTCGAAGAGCGAATTGCAAACGCGTTGCGTGCCCGAATCGCCCGGCTAACGGGACTCTCGCAGGCCGAAAAAGCGGCGCTCGATAAGCAAGAAAGGAAATTCCAGGAATTTTCGAAAAATAGCCGACGGTAGTGGTGACGCTTTCCGGATTGGATCTGCACCCAGATTGAACGATCGCTGACCCATGAGAGGATGGCCGGCGTGCCTGATATTAGTGAGAGTGCGCTCGGCGCCGAGGATGGCTGGCACACTGCCGCAGTCGGCCGGGTTCGCCCTCGAATTGCGCAAAGATAAACTACTGGCCGTCCGCGTCCGTCACCATTAGGCACGGTTGATTATGGCGGCGAGTGTTTGAATATCGACGGCAATGCTTTGAAGCACTACCGTGCCGCCATTCTGCGCGGCAATGACACCAGCGTTGTCGATCGTGCCGCCGCCGGCGTTGATCAGCAACGTGCCGCCGTTTTCGGCTTCGATCAGGCCGCCGATTTCGTTGGTCAGCGTCGTCTGTAGTAACGACAGCGCGCCCGTATCGGCGATAATGCTGCCGAAATTGTCGAGGCTACCCTGGTTGAACGTCAGAACGCCGCCGGCTTCCGAAAGAATGACGGCGCCGGCCTCGTTGGTAACGCTGGTCTGGTTGAAGGTGACAGTGCCGCCGGTCACGGCCTCGATGGCGCCGCTGTTTTGCACGCTGCCTTGATCGAACGTAACCGTGCCGTGATCGCTGGCGACGATGAGCGCGCCGAACTCATTGGTGGTGGTGGTCTGCTCGAACCACACTGCGCCGTAATCGCCGGCCGCAATGGTGCCGAAATTGTCGACGGAGTCCAAAAAATACACCGCCGCATTGCTGCCGATCGCTTCGATCTCGCCCGAAGCATACACGGTCACGGGGCCTTGCGCGGTGAATGTCGGATCGATCCCGGTCGAATTGACTTCGATCAGGCCGAAAACACCGACGATGTTCGAAACGGATAACGATCCGCCGCTAACGATCTCGAGGATCGCACCCGGGCCGATCAACAGATTAAGCGCGGCTGTCGCGGTGGGACCGGAGTCGGCGTTGGTGCTGTCGATGATCACCGTTACCGATTGAAGGATCTCGATGGTCTGCCACGCAAGCGGCGCCCATCCGTCGCTCCAGTTGAGCGGGTCGTCCCAATTGCCGCCCGACCCGTATAGCCAAGTAGCCTCCGTAGTCGGCTGGCTCTCTGCTTCGCTCGAGCCGTTCTGTGCTGACGAGCCGTTTCCGTTGTTTTCGCCGTTCGTGTTGGTGTTGGCATTGAACGGCGAACCCTTCTCTTGCAGGAGCTGCTGCAGCGTGTTCGGCTGCGGCGATTGCGGCGTCGAGCTGCCGTTGCTGGGATTCGACTGTGGATTTGGATTGTTGAGCTGGTTCAGCGTCTGAAAAACCTGCTGAACGATTTGCTGTTCGAACTGCAGCTGGGACGCCGTCAACGGCTGCGTCGTGACGATCGGCGTCGTGCCGATGCCTTGTGGCGTGACCAGGGTCACGTAGCCGGTCTGCGAAACGGGGGCGATGACGTTGCCGTTGTTGTCGATCAGATCGTACATGCCGCTCTGGTTGGTGCCGTAATCGGGCACGACCGCGAACGAGTATGAGTCCTGGCCGGCATTCGCGGTGACGGTGGCCACCTCCTGCACCCAGCCGGTGGTTCCGCCGATGCCCATCGTCGCCACCGGCGTCTCGATCTTCATGTCGCCCGAATGTGCGACCTTGCCGGCAACGAAGGAGAACGTGCCCTCAACTAGGCTGAGCAGCGCGCCATTGGACGTCGAATTCGGATCGAACGAATACTCGTTGAGCGCCATCCGCGTATTGGCGACGAGATTGAGCGCGGTGCCGTCGGGGAAGCCGACACCGACAGCCGAATTGGCGCCGGTCTGGATCACGTCGCTTTTGTAGACCGCGTCGCCGACATTGATCGCTACGGCGACGCCATTGCGCACCACCGTGGCGGTACCGACGACTTTCTCTATTTTGCCGATCGCCTCGGGCGGCGTGGTTGGCGCGGCCTGGGCATATTCGTTGGGCGTCGGCGATCCGGCCAACAGATCGACGACGTTGGGCGAAAGCCTGGCGCCGCTCGGCGCGGCCAGAGCTGGGCGATGCTCGGTCGCAAAATAACCTGGAATAATGTGGTGGCGGCCGTCATGGCCGGTCAGGACGAGATCCGGCCCGGCCCGGCGGAAATCTGCCGTGAACAAAAGCTGGGCGTCGGGAACGATGATAACCTGGGCGGGACCGGCGGAATCGAAATGGATTACGGAAGCTGGCGCTCCAAAACCGCCGTCTTTGTCGAACGCAGCAGCCATTCCCCGCCCCTCTTAGAGCGCAAAAAAATCCCCCGTCCCTGCCCGAAGTCTTCAGCCACCCTCTCGCCACCCGCAGCGGCTGCCGACGCCGATTAAAATCCGCTATCTCACCCCCTCAGGCGAGAATAATGTAAATCAAGGGTAAAAGCGTATAGCCCGCTGATTTTTCGGGCGAACTTGCCGATTTCGCCGCATTTTGCGGCGGCCGGCGGCCGGCGACGCGTTCCGAGCAAGCTTTGGCTCGGTTCCCCAGCCGCACCGGGTAACGAAGTTAGGGCCGCGGTCGCATGCGGGCTTTCCTCCCCGGGGAGGGCACGGCGCGATAATAGGGTGGGGTCTCGAAACGCCTCGATCGAAATTTCTCTCTGTTTTGTGTCCCAGTCCTGTCCGAAGTGAAGGCCGCCGTCATGGAACCCCTGACCAGTCCGCTGCTGACCGATCTCTATCAGATCACCATGATCCAGGCCTATCTGGATCACGGCGACACGCAACCCGCGGTGTTCGAATTGTTCGTTCGCGGACTGCCTGCCCGGCGCGGCTTCCTGCTGGCCGCGGGGCTCAACCAGGCGCTCGATTTTCTGGAAAATCTTCGTTTTTCCCCCGACGAGATCGCCTGGCTTGAGGGCACCGGCAGGTTCAACGCAAAGCTCATCGATTACCTTCGCGACTACCGCTTCACCGGCGACGTCGACGCCATGGCGGAAGGCACGGCGTTCTTCGCCAACGAGCCGATCTTGCGGCTCACCGCGCCGTTGCCGCAGGCCCAATTCGTCGAATCGCGGCTGATCAATATCCTGCACTATCAAACGCTGGTCGCCGCCAAAGCGGCGCGTTCGGTGCTCGCCGCACCCAATAAATTGCTGGTCGATTTTGGACTGCGGCGCGCGCACGGCGCGGAGGCCGGCTTGATGGCGGCACGCGCGAGCTATATCGCGGGCTTCGCCGGCACCGCCACGCTGCTGGCCGGCGAGAATTTCGGCATTCCGCTCTTCGGTACCATGGCGCATTCATTTATCGAGGCGTTCGACGACGAGATGGCGGCGTTCGAAGCCTTCGCCCGGGCACAGCCCGGCAATGTCGTGTTGCTGCTCGACACCTACGATACTGAGTCGGCGGCGCGCAAAGTCGTGGCCCTCGCGCCGAAGCTCAAAGCGGCGGGGATCGCAATCCGCGGCGTTCGTCTCGACAGCGGCGATCTGATCGCGCTCGCCAAAAGCGTACGCGCCATTCTCGACCAGGGTGGGCTCAAGGAGGTGACGATCTTCGTCAGCGGCGGCCTCGACGAAGATTCGCTCGTCGCTTTCGCGCGCGAAGATGCGCCGATCGACGGCATCGGCATTGGCACCAGTCTGACGACGTCCGCGGACGTGCCATCGCTCGATTGTGTTTACAAATTGCAGGACTATGCCGGCACGGCGCGACGCAAGCGCTCGGAAAAGAAGGCGACCTGGCCGGGCCGCAAACAGGTGTGGCGGCGTTACGACGCCGACGGGCGAATGGTGGGCGATCTGATAGCACTGGAGAGCCGCGACGGAGCCGGCGAGCCGCTGATCCGTCCGGTCATGCGCAACGGGCGGCGGCTGGCGCCGGCGCCGTCGCTCGACGAAATACGGCGGCACGCCAAGCGCGAGCTTGAGCGTTTGCCGCAAGCGTTGCGCCGGCTGGAGCCCGGCGCCGGCTATCCGGTCGAGGTTGCCGACGATCTGGTCAAGCTCGCCGCCGAGGTCGACGCTCGCTTGCAAGCGCGCGCTTCCTCGGACGCTAAAGCATGAGCGAAGCCACGAGCGTACCCATTTTGTCCGGCGCCCGTGCGATCCGCACGGCGCCCGACATTCCGCGCATCGCGGCGCGCCACCTCGTCCCCGAAAGAGCGCCATTAACGCCGTCAAATAACCGGTTGGGAACGAAACCCGGCCGCCGGGCGCTTTTCGTGCCTGCGCCGCGGTAACGTTATCCCCCGAAAGGAGTGTCCCGCAGCGCAGCGGGAACGCGTGCAATGCACAATTTTTCTTGACTCTGCCGCAAATCGGGCCAGTATTTCATAAATCGGTCATCCAGGGTGCACCTCCAATCTTGGGTACGCGAATGCGACATCAAGCGGTTTCCACCGCCTCAAGCCTGCCCTCGCTGATGATGCCTTGCCCGGTCTGCGCGGGCCGTATGGTCTTTCACTGTCGCCGCCCCATCACCACCGATGTCGAAGACACGATCTTTGCTTGCCGGCGCTGCGGCGCCGAACTGATCCGAACTTCACCACGCAAAATGACGATGCCCGACGCCGCGCAGACTCCGGAAGCGGCCTGAATTTTCAACCCAGTCCCATCTGATTAAGCACCGCGCGGCCAAGCAGACCGTACGGGTTGGCGAGCGTCTCCAGCATTTCGAAGTGATTGTAGGCTTCGCCGACCAGAAGCTCGACCGGCTTGCCGGCGGCTTTTACGGCTTCGGCAAAATCGCGCGTCTGGCGCTTAAATTCCGGTGTCTCGTAGGTGCCGTAAGTCAGAATCAGCGGCGTGTTGAGCTTGTCGAGATGGCGCATCGCGCTTAACTGCGCCTCCATCGCATTGGTGAAATTCACGTATTTCGAGCGCTTCGACAGCCGCACCGGCGCAAGATCGTACATGCCGCTCGACAGCGTCGCACCTTTGAGAATGTCGGTCGGCAGGCCCTCGCTCGCCCAGTCATGGATGACCACGCAGCCGGCGAGATGCGAACCGGAGGAATGCGAGACGAGATAAAGCCGGCTGCGGTCGCAGCCGATGGCGTCGGCGTTACGATAGACAAAGCCTATGGCGCGCCGCACCTGCTCGACCATCGGGAACAGGCTGCCGCCGGCATCGTCGATGCTGGTGAAATCGAGCACCACGAAATGCGAGCCCGCGCGCACGAAGGGCTCGGCCAAGAAGGCGAATTCGGACGCTGTGCCGCTGCGCCACGCCCCGCCATGTATGAAGACCAGAACCGGAGCGTCCGCCGCCTTGCAACGATAGACATCGAGCCCCTCGACCGGCGTCGGCCCGTAGGCGAAACGCGCGGGTTCGCCAATACGGGCACGGGCAATGGCGCTATTGGCGAGGCGGCGTTTAGCGAGTTGGTCGCGGTTCGACGCATAGACCGTCTGGTCGTAGGCGTCGTCGAGTTCCTGCTGATCCATATCGCGCCAGACCAGCGGGCCTTTGATTCTCGCCGTCGCGGTCATCGTATTCATTGCGTTTCTTTCCCTTCGTCCGAAAGTCCGAACACCATCTGCTGTTCGGCAAATCCCGCCACCGCGAAATTGCCGATCGGCACAAACTCACGGCAGTGACCGGCAAACTCCTGCGACGCCAGAACGGTGCGGCCCAACGTGCCGGCGAGTTTTTCGAGGCGCGCTGCCAAATTTACCGCGGGCCCGATGCAGGTAAAATCCAGCCGGTTGCCGCTGCCGATATTGCCATAAAGAACGTCGCCGATATGGAGCGCAAGTCCGAAGCGCACCGCCTCGGCGTCGTCCGCGGTCGCTTGGAGCGCGGCGACCTTGGCGCGCGCGTCATGCGCGGCCTTGAGCGCCGCGGCGCATCTATCGGCGGCATCCAAACCTGGTCCGATCGGAAATATCGCCAACAGCCCATCGCCCATGAATTTGAGCACTTCCCCGCCGTGTTCGGTAATCGCCGGAACCTGGCAATCGAAATAGCGGTTGAGCAGGTCGACCAGCGCTTGCGGCGCAAGCCGGTCGGCGAGCTTGGTGAAGCCGCGCATGTCGGAGAGCCAGATCGCGGCGTGAATCTGTTCGGTGAAGCCGCGCCGGATTTGTCCGGCAAGCACGCGCTCGCCGGCGTTGGGGCCGACATAGGTCGACATCAGATTGCCAGCCATGCGGTGCGCGGCGCGGATTTCGGCGACCCGCGCCAAGGGCGCGGTGACCGATTCGATGATCGCCATTTCCGCGTCGGTAAATCCGCCGGGCTGCCGCGTCGCCCATGAGGCAAAGTGAACCTGGTCATTGGTAAAGCGAAACGGCGAGATCACATAATCGGTCACGCCTTCTTTCCGCAGATCATGCAGGATCGGATAATCCATCGGACAATCCGGATCGGCGAGGCGGCGCCGCACCATGTCGGCGCTCTTGAGCTGCGCCATCGGGCTGTTGCGGAAGACGTCGCGCTCCAGCAATTCGAATGTGCCTTCGTTAACGACGGTGCCTTTATCGGGCGTCCACACGAAGCGGCGGCCGACGACATTCGGATGCAAGGTCCGTATGAACACCACCGCGCGCCAGATCGGAAAGCCGATCGCGGTGAGCCGCACGCATAATTCGGTGAGGACGTCCGGCGGCAACGGCGCGGATCGCGCCCCGTCGATGAGCCAGTCGACAATGGATTTTGGCGATGCGGGCTCGGCTGTCACGGACCTCAGTCTATCCCAGATGCAATTCCTTGAAGAAGTCGTTGCCCTTATCGTCGATGACGATGAAGGCGGGGAAATCGACGACCTCGATGCGCCAGATCGCTTCCATGCCGAGCTCGGGATATTCCACGGTCTCGACTTTCTTGATGCAATGCTCGGCGAGATTGGCCGCCGCGCCGCCGATCGAGGCGAGGTAGAAGCCGCCGTGCTTCTTGCAGGCGTCGCGCACCGCGGGCGAGCGGTTGCCCTTGGCCACCGACACCATGGAGCCGCCGGCGGCCTGGAAATCGTCGACAAAAGAATCCATGCGGCCGGCGGTGGTCGGGCCGAACGCGCCCGAGGCATAGCCTTCCGGTGTTTTCGCAGGTCCCGCGTAATAGATCGGATGGTTCTTGAAATAGTCCGGCAGCCCCTGTCCTTTTTCCAGCCGCTCGCGCAATTTGGCATGCGCGAGATCGCGCGCGACGATCATCGGACCCGACAGCGACAGCCGCGTCTTGATCGGATATTTGGCAAGCTGCGCCAGAATTTCCTTCATCGGCAGATTGAGATCGATCTTGACCACGTCGCCGCCGAGATGGCTGGTGTCGACGTCCGGCAGATATTTCGCCGGATTGTGTTCGAGCTCTTCCAGGAACACGCCGTCTTTGGTGATCTTGCCGACGGCCTGGCGGTCGGCCGAGCACGAAACGCCCAAGCCAATGGGAAGCGAGGCGCCGTGGCGCGGCAGGCGGATGACGCGCACGTCATGGCAGAAATATTTGCCGCCGAATTGCGCGCCGACGCCGAGCGACTGCGTCATCTTCAGGATCTCGCCTTCCATCTCCTTGTCGCGGAAGGCATGGCCGTCCTCCGAGCCGTGGTCCGGCAGCGTGTCATAATATTTGCAAGAGGCGAGTTTCACCGTCTTCATGGTCAGTTCGGCCGAGGTGCCGCCGATGACGATGGCGAGATGATAAGGCGGACAGGCCGCGGTGCCGAGCGTGAGCACTTTTTCTTTCAAGAATGCCAGCATGCGCTCGCGCGTCAGGATCGACGGCGTACCCTGGAATAAAAACGCCTTGTTGGCCGAGCCGCCGCCCTTGGCGATGAACAGGAATTTGTAGGCCGCGTCATAGTCGCCCGCGCTCTCGGCATAGAGATCGACCTGCGCCGGCATGTTGTTCTTGGTGTTCATTTCCTCGAACATGGTGATCGGCGCCAATTGCGAGTAGCGCAGATTGCGCTTGAAATAGGCGTCGCGCGCGCCCTCGGACAGCGCCGCCTCATCGTCGCCGTCGCTCCAGACGAAGCGGCCCTTCTTGCCCATGATGATGGCGGTGCCGGTGTCCTGGCACATCGGCAACACGCCGCCGGCCGCGATATTGGCGTTCTTGAGAAAATCGTAAGCCACAAACTTGTCGTTATCCGAGGCCTCGGCATCCTCGACGATCGATTTGAGCGAAGCGAGATGCGCGGGCCGCAACAGATGCGCTATATCTGTGAAGGCGGCTTCCGACAGTGCACGCAACGCCTCACGCGGCACCACCAGCACGTCGCGGCCCATGACCTTTTCGACGCGCAGCCCCTCGGTGGCGATCTTGCGGTAAGGCGTCGTGTCCTTGCCGAGCGGGAACAACGGCGAGTGGTGGTAGGGGGGGATGGGGTGTTCGGTGAGGGGGGCGTCCATGGGTTAACTCCGGGTCGTGATCGACCGCTTGTAACTTAGACAAGCAGCTTCATCCACTACTCAAAAATAGGGATCGGGGAGATGCCCCCGTTCCGCCCAAAATTGGCACCACCGAGCGGCCGCGTCGACGACGCAGAGGTGCGATTCGGTTGTATCCGGATCGGCTGGGGCATCTTTCGGAATCACAATGCTGTTCGACCGCGCAAACCCGTCGGCGGCCGAACGAAGCCGGCGAGCATACACCAATAGATCAGGCGCAAATTTCAGTATGTAGGCCTCTTGTAGTAACTCATGACCTATGACGGAAGCACAAGAGTTCAGAAATTGTGCCCGAAACGAAAAGCGCTCGACATAACTGGCAACGATACCGTTGGAATAAAACGGGATGCCATCACACCGTTCTACAAGTGGCACGACATAGTATCCATGCAACTTATTCAGGTAATCGTCCAATGGCGCGGTTATCTTTCGCTTGACGTGCATCTCTCGCGCCCATTCGTCGGCTCTGGTGTCGAAGCCCACACGAGGTGCATCTAGTGTTTCGAATGCGGAGATTGAGATTTCATTGTAGCGTCGTAATAATTCCGCGTTCGACGAGCGAAACCTGAACGATCTAAGAAAATTATGGCGGAGCGAATTGATAAAGCCGGGTCGGACTCGCGATCCAAGTTTGTCGCCAGCTAGCGCAATGACTAACTCACGAAACTCCGTTTCGTAGCCTTGCTTTGGCTTGTTACCGGGGTTCCAATCGAGTCCCATCGCTCATCTCCACCACCAGTCGTATATTTGACAAACCTGCTGCTCATAGATTCGCTTTTCGGCAGCAAACGTAGCGGCCTCGTCTTTTACCACGCTTCGTCACCCTGAGGTGCTCGGCCGCAGGCTGAGCCTCGAAGGGCGACAGCCACCCAAGTCGGCTATAGCCGACTTGCCCTCTCAATATGCCGAAATCGGCGAGCCGATTTCGGTTGCACCTCGGCCGCATCGTTCGAGGGCCGCCATAGCGCATCTAAGACGCGCGTAAACGCGCTCATGGCGGCCGCCTCAGGATGACGGTGAATGGGCAAGTATCCTCATTCTCGCGGCGCCGACTTCTTCCCGCCCCGCGGTAGCGGGGAGGTGGGACCGCGCGTAGCGCGGTGGGAGGGGCGACTGCCTCGAAGGTTCGTTGTCGTTTCAAGGTAATGAAAACGTCATCGGCAAGCTCCCCTTGCATCGTCTCATTTCCCTCACGGCCCGCGCCCCTTCCACCGCGCTTCGCCACAGCCGTCGCTTCGCGTCGGCGTGCTTTCCGTAAAGAACGGCGGCCGAAGGCCGCCTATGCCACCCTTCCCCGCTATCGCGGGGCAGGATGAGCAAGAGCGTTCTCGCGATGCCCCCGCACCCGAGTTTTGCCGCAGCAAGCCATTCCCTGTACCTCCCCCACAAAAAGAAGGGAGGCGGAGCGCCGACAGGCGCACCAACCATGGCCGCATCGACGGATGCGGCGCGCGCCTTGCGCAGGCGCGCTCGCCTCTCGGCGCTCCACCGCGGCACTCGCCGGACCGGACGCATCCAGTATCGGCTCAGCTCCAGACCCGCGCTTCCT
>JBEKRD010000114.1:0-12774 GCA_049519075.1 Xanthobacteraceae bacterium
ACAATGCCGGTCACGGTGGTGCGCAAGCTGGCAATTTCGGCCGGTTCCGCCGGTGCCGACGTGCCGTAACGCTGGGCGTGGACGCTATCGAACAGCGCCTTGATGGCGCTACGGTCCTGCGCGGCAAAATGTTGCGGCGGAATCTCGACCGTGACCGAATGCTCTTGGCCGACATAGCGCATATCGAGTGCGCGCCGCACCTCAACGGATTTCGGCACCATGGACGACCTGGCTATGGCCGCACGGCCGTCCCGCTCGAGTTCGCGGTAGACGGCCTCGAACGCCGTGAAGTCGAGATTGTCGAGCGAAATGAACCAGGTGCGCACGAAATCGTAACGCAAGTCGGAAAACAGCATGCCGAAAGCGGAGAAATGGCCTGGCGCGCGCGGAATGATGACGTTGCGGATGCCGATTTCCCGCGCCACCGCCGTGGCGTGCAACGGACCGGCACCGCCATAAGCGACCAAGGCGAAATTTCCGGCGTCGAGTCCCCGTTCGGTGGTGACGCCCTTCACCGCATAGGACATCTTGGTCGCGGCAATCCGCAAAATGCCATTCGCGGCTGCCGTGACGCTGAGACCGAGCGGTGCGGCCGCGCGCAGCCTCATCGCCTGCTCCGCCGCCGCCACATCGAGCTGCATTTCGCCGCCGAGAAAACGGTCGGCGCCGAGCCGGCCTAATAGCAGGTTCGCGTCCGTGATGGTCGGCTCCGTGCCGCCGCGACCGTAACAGGCCGGTCCCGGTTCGGCGCCAGCGCTGCGCGGGCCGACATAGAGCGCGCCACCATGCTCGACACGCGCGATCGAGCCGCCGCCGGTGCCCACTTCAAAGATGTCGATGGTGGGGACCTGGATCGGCAAGGCGCGGTCATAGCCGCCGATCAAAGCCTGTCCCGTGGTCAGCGCGCGGCCGTCGAGAATGACGCCGGCTTTGGCGGTGGTGCCGCCCATGTCGAAGGCGATCGCGTTGGCCATGCCGAGCGCATGGCACAGCGCCTGGGTGCCGATCACGCCCGAGGCCGGTCCCGATTCCAGAATGCGGATGCATTCGGTCCGGGCTTTGTCGAGGTCGAACAAGCCACCGGTCGACTGCACGACCAAAAACGAGCCGCCAAACCCTTCGCTGGTGATGCGTTCGCCGATCTCGGTGATATAGCGCTGAACGCGCGGACCGATGAAGGCATTGGCGACCACCGTCGAGCAACGCTCGAATTCGCGATATTCCTGCGACAGCTCGTGCGACGCGGAAATAAACACGCCGGGAAGCCGTTCCTGGAGGATCTCCTTGGCGCGCAATTCGTGCGCCGGATTGCGGTAGCAGTGCAGAAACAGGATCGCGACAGCCTCAATCTTTTCCCGATCGAGAACGTCGGCGACGGCGAGCAATTCGGCTTCATCGAGCGGCTTGCAGACGCGTCCGTCGGCGTAGAGCCGTTCGGTCACTTCGAAACAATGGTCCCGCGACAACAGCGGCAGATGCTTCTGGAAGAACAGATTATAGGCATCCGGCCGGTTGATGCGGCCGATTTCATAGACGTCGCGAAAGCCGCGGGTCGTGACCAGCGCCGTCTTAGCACCGGTGCGCTCCAGCATGGTGTTGATGGCGACCGTCGAGCCGTGCAGGAACAGGCCGGCGGCGGAAAAATGCGTGCCGGCCTTGGCGACGCCGGATGCGATGCCTTCCACCATGGCGCGCGGCGTCGACAGGCTCTTGCCCAGCAGCAGCCGCTTGTCGGTTTCGTCGAAGGCTGCGACATCAGTGAAGGTACCGCCGATATCGGCAGCAAGACGCAAGCGTTGCGGCATTTCCCTACGACTTTCGGCGGGTCCCGCGCTACGAGGCGGGTTGGACTCGGCGCCAAGTTAGAGTCCACGGCAGGCGACGACAAGCGCACCCGATGCATGGCTCCCCGCCATGACGGATAAGTTGTTACGCCGCGTCGGGCACCACCCGGTTGCGGCCGTCGCGCTTGGCGCGGTAGAGCGCCTGATCGGCGCGCTTGAGCAGCATTGCCGCGGTGTCGTCCTGGCCGCGCAACGCCGCGATCCCGATCGAGATCGTCACCGGCACGTGGCGGGTGCCCTGCTGAATCGCGAAGGGTTCCGCCGCAATGCGCCGGCGCAGCCGCTCCGCCACCATGGCGGCGACCGCCATATCGGTCTCCGGCATGATGATGACGAATTCCTCGCCGCCGTAACGGCAGGCCAGATCAATGCCGCGGATCGAGCGTTTGATGCGCAGCGCGAAGTCGCGCAAGACGTCGTCGCCGGCATCGTGGCCGTGGGTGTCGTTGATCGCTTTGAAAAAGTCGATGTCGATGATCAGCGCCGAAAGCGGCTTGCCGCGGGCGGCCGCCTGCTCAAGTAGCGTGCCGAGATGGCTTTCCATATAACGGCGGTTGAACAGATTGGTCAGCGCGTCGGTGATCGCCATCTCGATCGACTGCTGCACGTTATCGCGCAGCCGCTCGGTGTAACGGCGCTTGCGCACCTGGCTGCGCACCCGCGCCAACAGCTCGTTCTTGTCGATCGGACGGATCAGAAAATCGTTCACGCCGATCTCGAGCCCGCGCAGCATGCGCGCGTTGTTGTCGGGCTCGGTGATGGCGAGGATCGGCAGATTGCGGGTGCGGTCGAGCGAGCGCATCTGGCTGCACAGCCGCAGCGCGTCGTAATTCGCCAACCCGAGCGAGACGATCAAGAGGTCGAAATTGCCGTCGGCGGCGTGGAACACCGCCTGCTGCGGATCGGGATCGACCTCGACCTCATGCTCCTTGCTCAGCATCTCAGCGACGCGTTCGTAGGATGACGGCCGGTCATCGACGATCAGCACGCGGCCGTTGCGGCCGGTGTCGGCGACAGCTTCGCGCTCCGGCGCTTCGATGCCGATCTCGCGCGAGGTAAGAACCCGCATGCGCAATTCGTCGGTGACCATTTTCAGCCGCGCCAGCGAGCGCACGCGCGCGATCAGCGCCAATTCGCCGATCGGCTTGGTCAGAAAATCGTCGGCGCCGGCTTCGAGCCCGCGCACTTTGTCGGACGGCTGGTCAAGCGCCGTGACCATCACCACCGGAATGTGGTGGGTCGCGGGATTGTTCTTCAGTCGCCGGCATACTTCGAAGCCGTCCATGTCCGGCATCATGACGTCGAGCAGGACGACATCGCATTCGGCGCGTTCGCAGACCGCCAGCGCCTCCTTGCCGCTCATGGCGGTAATCACGTCGAAATACTCGGCCGACAGCCGGGCCTCGAGCAACCTGACGTTGGCGGGGACATCGTCAACGACGAGTACGCGGGCGGTCATCGCTCTTCCTTCAAGGATTGCCGAGAAAATGACGGATGGTCTCGATGAACTTGCCCACCGAGATCGGTTTGGAGAGATAGGCCTCGCAGCCGCCCTCGCGGATGCGCTCTTCGTCGCCCTTCATGGCGAAAGCCGTGACCGCGACCACCGGAATATGCCGCAGATCGGGATCGTCCTTGAGCCATTTAGTCACTTCGAGACCGGACACTTCGGGCAATTGGATATCCATCAGGATCAGGTCGGGCTTGTGCTTGCGCGCCAGATCGAGCGCTTCGATGCCGTTGCGCGTCCCGACCGTCGGGTAGCCGTGAGCCTCCAACAGATCGTGGAAGAGCTTCATATTGAGCTCGTTGTCCTCCACAATCAGGACGGTTTTCGCCATCCCCCCATTCCCTTCGCCGGTCCCCAGCCCGATGCCGGCGGCAACCGCGAGAATCGCGTGTGTCATTTGCAACGGACGGCTGTCGCGACGCTAGTCTTCATTGGTTACCGAATGGCAAATAGATGGCCATGAAAACACCTACAATAGCCGTCCAGGAAGCGGCGGAAATGCTGGCAATTCAAGCGCTTGCCTTCCTCGCCGAGGAGCCCGCGCGGCTCAATGGTTTTCTTTCCACGACCGGCCTTGAGCTCGGCGGCCTGCGCGCTGCGGCGCGCGAACCCCGCTTTCTTGCCGGCGTGCTCGACCATATGCTGAGCGACGAATCCCTGCTGGTGGCGTTCGCCGAGGGTGCCGGCATCGATCCAGCCGGCATCGAAAAAGCCCGCCGCGCGTTGGGCGGCCACTGGGAGCGCGATCTGCCGTAAAGGTCTGCCGTGAGCACAAGCTTCTGCCGCGACTGCCTGACCGACGCCCCGCCGCAAAGCGCGCGCTGCGAGGTGTGCCACTCGCCGCGGCTCGTGCGCCACGCCGAGCTCGACACGCTGGCCATTGCGCATGTCGATTGCGACGCCTTCTACGCCACAATCGAAAAGCGCGACAATCCGGCACTCGCCGCCGAACCCGTGATCGTCGGCGGCGGCAAGCGTGGCGTCGTCGCCACCTGCTGCTACATCGCCCGCACCTTTGGGGTGAAATCGGCAATGCCGATGTTCGAGGCGCTGCGGCTTTGTCCGCAGGCCAAAGTGGTGCGGCCCAATATGGAAAAATACGCCACCGCCGGCCGGGCGGTCCGCAAGATGATGCGCGACCTCACGCCGCTCGTCGAACCCTTGTCGATCGACGAGGCGTTTCTCGATCTGTCCGGCACCGCGCGGCTGCACGGCATGAGCCCCGCCAAGGCATTGGCGCGGTTCGCCTCTGACGTTGAGAAAAAGCTTCAAATCACCATCTCCATCGGGCTCTCCTGCAACAAATTTCTGGCCAAGATCGCGTCCGATCTCGACAAGCCGCGCGGCTTTGCCGTGCTGGGCTCAGTCGAAGCGCCGGCGTTTCTGGCGCCGAAGCCGGTGAGCTTCATCTACGGCGTCGGCAAAGTTGGCGCCGAGCGCTATGCCCGCGACGGCTTTCGCCACATCGCGGACCTCCAGCGCGTGCCCGAAATCGAGCTGATGCGCCGCTACGGCGAAGAGGGCAAAAGGCTGTCGCAGCTTGCCCGCGGCATCGACGCGCGCGAGGTCTCGATCGACCGCGAAACCAAAAGCGTCTCGTCGGAAACCACATTCGAACGCGACATCGCCGATTTCCGTTCGCTCGAACGCATTCTCTGGAGCATGGCCGAGGACGTTTCGGCCCGCCTCAAAGCCAAAGAGTTCTCGGGCTCCACTGTGACGCTGAAACTCAAGACCGCGGACTTCAAGATCCGCACCCGCGCCCGCTCGCTCGATAACCCGACGCAACTGGCGCAGCGCATTTTCCAAGCCGCCCGCGGCCTCCTTGAGCACGAGGCCGACGGCACCAAATTCCGGCTCCTCGGCGTGGGCTTAAGCGCGCTCGCAAGCGCCGCCGACGCCGATCCCAAAGACCTCATCGACGACGGCCGTGCCAAACTCGCCGAACACGCTGTCGACACCTTGCGCGCACGCTTCGGCGACGACGCCGTGGTGCGCGGGCTCGCGTTCGAGCCCCCGGAGAAGCAATAATTGCCCCGCGATAGTGAGGCGGGGGGACCGCGAAGCGCGGGGGCGGATGAGCGACGCCGTGCCCACACCACCGCGCGCGCGAACCGAAAAACCCAGTTACGTTCAGCGCGAGCTGTCATCCCAATCCCGGTTCGTATCCGACAATCGAAAGCATTCACGCTTCTCGACTTAAGATTGCATGTCAGAGACTTTTCAACGTCACCTGCCATGTTCGGACATTGCGAACCATAATTGCCGTGTCCGCCTTTGCCGACAAGAATGGACATTCGTCGCCGCATTCCTGTGCTATCTTTCTGAGGGCGACGCGCCAAGCCCAAGCTGCAAGTGTACGGCGTGGGCGGCTTATTGCAGGATTTCGCCACCGCGCATTTTAAGAGTACGTCCATGTCGCGAACGACTGATCTGGCCGAATGGTTGGGGAGGTACGGTCTCGGCCAATACGTGCAAATTTTCGACGAAAACAATATCGAATTATCGGTGCTGCCGGATCTGACGGACAGCGATCTCAAAACTCTCGGAGTCTCTTTAGGTCACCGCAAGATATTCCAGCGGGCCGTCGCGGCATTGACGGCACCGGCCCCCTCGCCCGTCGCTGCAGCCCCGGTTTCGACTGCGGTTTCAAATCTTGGGGCGCAAAATCTTGGCACGCAAGCGGTCTCTTCATCGCAAAATCGCGAAGGCGAACTGCGCCAGATCACCGTGATGTTCTGCGACCTGGTGGGGTCGACGCAGCTTTCCGAACAATTGGACCCGGAGGATCTTCAGCTCCTCATCGACGCTTATCGGCAGGGCTGCGGCGCAGCGATCAGGCGCTATGGCGGTCAGGTCGCAAGTTATGCCGGCGACGGCGTGATGGCGTTTTTCGGCTGGCCGCGCGCGCACGAGGATGCCGCCGTGCGCGCTTTGCACGCGGGCCTTGAGACGCTTTCCGCGGTCACGGCTATTCCGGGTCCGGTGCGGCTTTCCTCGCGCGTGGGCATCTGCACCGGCCGGGTCGTGGTCGGCCAAATAGGCCGCGGCGGTCCCGGAGAGACGCTGGAGGCGGTGGGCGAAACGCCTAATATCGCGGCGCGTCTGCAAACGCTGGCCGAGCCCAACACGCTGGTCGTTTCGGAATCGACCCAACGGCTCACCGCGGCCGCCTTCGATTTCCAAGACCTCGGTTTGAAAGACCTCAAAGGCATCACCAACCCGCTGCGCACCTATCGCGTCCTTGTCGCGAAGCCCACGGGAACCCGTTTCGAGGCGGCGCATGCCAGTTCGCTGACCCAGTTCATCGGGCGGTCGAGCGAGCTCAACCTCCTGCTCGACCGGTGGCAGAAGGCCAAAGAGGGTGACGGACAAGTCATCCTGCTTTCGGGCATTCCGGGTGTCGGCAAGTCAAGGCTCGTCTATGAATTGAAGGCGAACATGCGGGACGAGCCGCATTTGTTGTGGAGCTTTCAGTGTTCGCCCTATCACAGCCAGAGCGCGTTTTTCCCGGTCATCGAACAGATCGAGCGGGCGGTCGAATTCAAAGCCAGCGATTCCGATGCGGACAAATTCGCCAAACTTGAGGCCTATTTTCCCGGCTCGGCGGACGATGACGTGGAGCCCGCCTTATTGATCGCCCATCTGTTGTCGATTGAAGTCAAAAACCGCAACGACCTGTCCAGGCTTTCGCCCCAGCAGATCAAGAACAGGACGATCTCCAAGCTGATAGAAATGCTGCTGACTTTTTCCGTCCAGCGGCCGATGCTGTGCATCTTCGAGGATGCGCACTGGATCGATCCCTCGACCCTTGAGCTCCTGGAACTCGCCATCAGCCGCATCGATCGCGCCCATATCTTGCTTGTGGTGTCGCACCGGCCCGAGTTCCGGCGCACTTGGCCGTCCGGCGCCAACGTGACCGAGCTGTCGCTGACCCGACTGTCGCGCGGCGAAGTAACGAGGATGATCAAAGATCTGTTGAAGAACGCGAATATGCCGCAACAGATTTTCGATCAGATCATCGACAAGGCCGACGGCTTGCCGTTGTTCATCGAGGAACTGACCAGCGGCACCGTCAGGGTGCCGGCGCAGCGCAAACCGGGCGACAACGAGTTCAGGCAGAGTGCACAGCCGGCCGCGCTCAAGGTTCCGGAGACGCTGCATGATGCCTTGATGGAGCGGCTCGATCGCGTCGTGCGCGGCGGCCGCAGCGTGGCGCAGATCGCAGCCGTGATCGGGCGCGAATTTTCCTACGATCTGTTGGCGCTTTCATCCAGGATCGACGAAAAGGATCTGCGCTCGGCGCTCGCCCTGCTTGAAGAAGCCGACATCATCTCGCGGCTTGAGGTTTCGCCTGCCGTGCGTTTTGCCTTCAAACATGTGTTGTTGCGCGATGCGGTCTACGATTCCTTGCTGCGCGGCAAGAGACGGGAGACGCACGCCGATATCGCCGCCGTCTTGGAGCAGCATTTTGCCGAGCTCGTCGAAAATCAGCCGGAAATCCTCGCTTATCACTACAGCGAAGCGGGAAACATCCCAGCGGCCATTCATTGGTGGCGCAAGTCCGGCGGGCGCGCGCTGGCGAATTCCGCCAATGTGGAAGCCATCAGTCATTATCGCAACGCGCTGCGGCTGTTGAGCGGCATGCCGGACACGGCCGAGCGCAGCAAGGAAGAGATCGAGATTCAGCTGGCGCTGGGCATTCCGCTCATCGCCGTCTCAGGCTATGCGGCTGCCGAAACCCGCGAAGCCTTCGAGCGCGCGCTGACTTTATGCGTCAAGCTCGGCAACCCGCCCGAGTATTTCCAGGCGCTGTTCGGGCTGTGGGGGCATGCCTGGATGGGCGGCAAGAACGACCAGGCGCTCGCCATGGCGCATGAGTTCATGACGCGGGCGCAGGCCCTGGCCAATCGCGATCTGTTGATGATGGCGCATCGCATCATGGGCAGCACATTATTGACGGTCGGCGAATTTTCCTCGTCGCGGCTGCATTTTGAGGAGACGATCGGGCTGTCGGACAGTGCGAGCCGGCGGCCGCTCTCAAGCCTTTACATGGTGGAGCCCCAGGTGGCGTCGCTGTTGCTGTTGTCCTGGGACCTCTGGTTCCTAGGCTACCCGGACCAATCCTTGGCGCGCGTTTCGCAAGCGCTCGCGCTGGCGCAAGATCTTGCACAGCCCTACTCCATTGCCTTTGCCCATTATATGAGTTCGGTGGTGCATCTGTTGCGCGGCGATGCCACAGCCGCGCTCAAAAGTGCGGAGCAGAGCCTGGAAATATCGAAAGAACAGCGCTTCTCGCTCTACGTCCTGTTGTCCGGCATGTCCCGCGGCCGCGCGCTCGCCGAACTGGGCCGGGCGCGGGACGCGCGCATTGCGATCGAACGGCACATCGACGAAGCGCGCCAGAAGGGCGTCGGCTTCATGCTGCCGATGATGTGCAGCTGGCTCGCCGACGTGCATGCCGAAAGCGACGACTACGAAACCGCGCTGTCGATTGTCGAACAGACATTGGCGGACTTAAACGACGCGACGGGACGGTCGTGGGAGGCCGAATTGCACCGGCAAAGAGCGCACTTTGTTCTGGCGCGCGACGCGGCAAAAGTCGCGGAAGCCGAATCCGATCTCAAAAGCGCCATCGATGTGGCGCGCCGGCAAAGCGCCAAGTCATTGGAATTGCGCGCATCGACCGACCTGGCAACGCTGTGGCGGGCGCAAGACAGACCCGATGAGGCGCGCGATCTCATCGAGCCGATCTATCGCTGGTTCAAAGAAGGAACCGCGACGGCTGACCTAAAGCGCGCGCAGGACGCTCGATCAGCCTTGCAATAGGTCATGCCGCGGGCTGAACGCCGCGTTTTTCATCGGACGCAACACGCAAATTGAGAGCGTAGGGCAGCGCGTCTCCGACCGCCTGCTCAATCTCCTGCCGCATCTCGTCCTCGGATTTGAGCAGCTCGTGATTATAGCCCTCGGCCATGATCAACGCCGATTCATAGGTCTCCCGCACCACGCTGGTACGGTCGTTCGCCGGCAGCGACGCGACGAACGCGATGGTCTCCGCGACATGGGAGGCCTCGCTGCCGAGTGCACTGTGACTGCGCAGGAAACGGGTCGCGTCGACGCCATCAGGGCAAAGCGCCTTGACCTTCTCGATATCGCTCGCCTGCTTAAGCGCGGCGATACGCTCCAGGCAATACGAATAACCGATGCAGCCGATCGGATAATCTCGCGCGCAAAGCTCATCGAAGCGCTGGCACAGCGGCTTGATGCCCTCGGGCATGAAGTTCGCGACCAGCCGCTCGCCGGGCACGCCGAGCGCGCGCAAATCCTTGAGCGCGAGCCGGTCGTGACCGCTTTCCTCGCGCGCCCGCTCTTCCAGATAGGCCGCGACCTCCGGCCGGCCCAGCGCGTTGAAACGGCTGGCGGCGCGCCTGAGATTGCGCGGCGTATCGACCGAGGTGTGATAGGCGCCGACCAAGGCGACGATATAGCCGGCAAGCGTCGGTTCCGGGCGCGCCAGGCGGCTTTCGATCGCGGCAAAGCCGAGATTAATCGCGCCGTCGAGCAGCCCGATGGTGCTGCCCGCCGCACCCGCGCCGGTCATCGGCGCGGCGAACGGATCGACGTCGGCTTTCGCGCCGCCCAGGTTCTCAAACCAAACCTCGCCTGTCTCGCGCGCGATGATCGAAATATCGTCCGTGACCTTGACCCATTCCGTGATCGACCGTGTCATCGAAATCTCCCAATACCGAGCGCTTGCTCGCGACTAGATTCCGTTCGGCGTGCAGCCCATCAGCAATTTCGCGGTGTCGAGAAGATTCTTGGGCGCGGCTGTCACCCGGTTTTTGTTCGGCAGCACAAAGACGATTTCATCGTCCGATTGCATGACGTAGTCATTGTCGTGTTCGGCTTCCGTGATGACGACGGCGCGCGTCAGGTCGTAGCCCGCCGCGGTCATCCGCTTGGTGGCGGCCTGCACCGCGCCCTGCGTCGGCAGCTTGGTCTTGGGATCGCGCGCCAACAGCTGATCGCGCAGCGTTTTACTGCTCCATGCGTCGAGGATGACTTGCGCCAGCGAATCCGTGGGCTGGAAGGAAAACGCCGGCATCACCAGATGCTTTGCTTCGCCCTTCTCGGGGTACGACACCTTCTTGTGAATGGCCACTGTCAAGCCCTCCCTGATGAAGCAAGACCGGCATGTTGCCGTCCCGCGCTGGGTTGCATTTTAGGTGTAAGAATTTGTGGTTGCAAGCGTCAGAGGAATTGCTGGATCGCTTGCGTCATTTCGCCGACCTGCGGAAATGCCAGGAGCAGTGTGATCGCCACCAGCAAGCCGATGGCGCAGAACATCGCGACGGCCGCGAAATCGGGATCGCGCAAGACGGCGACGATGCGATTCCAAGGCGTTCCCTTCCTGACCGTGTTCCAGGGCACTTCCCTTTTGATGATGCGCGGGTCGAGAGGATTTTCCAGGATCAGGCGTTCGCGCTTCGCCGGGACAAAATTCATAACGGCCTCCATCGTTTGCCCCTCGCCGCACCAAGCGCCGGATGTCACGTAACGGGTAAACAGGTGACGGGTAAGCACGTGACAGGTAAGCACTCGCCATGGCGCCGAACTTAGTCTGACCGCCCGCGATGTCTGTGCCGCGCGTCACAGCCGACATGACCATCAAGCCCGGTCCACGAGTTCACGCAACGCCTCGGGCTTGCGGATGATGGTCCAGCGATCCTTCAATTCCAGAATGCCGCGACGTTGCCAGTCACGCAGGCAGCGGTTGACGTTCTCGCGGGTTCCACCCGCCATCGCCGCCAGTTCACTTTGCGAAAGCGAAAGCTTCACCACACCTGTGCGGGTGCTCGGATAGTTCAAGAGCGTCTTGGCAAGCCTGACCGGCAAATCGAGGAAGGCAATATCGGACATGCGCTCGTCGGAACGCCTTATCCGCGCGCACAGGATCGCCATGAGTTTGATGCAGGCGGATGGGTTGCGCTCAAGGAACGGCATGATGTCGCGGCGCTGCAAAACCATCAATTCGCAATTGGTCAAGGCCGTCGCATTGGCCGAACGCGGCTTGCCGTCGAGCAGCGCGATCTCGCCGAACAATTCGCCGGATTGCAGATCGGCGAGAATGATTTCCCTGCCCTTGACGATCGGGAGCGAGATGCGCACGGTGCCGACAACGACCGCCATCATGCTGTCGCCCTGATCGTCGAGCCGGCAGATCCGCTCGCCGGCGGCGTAACTGCGCGGCTTGGCGTAAGAGGCCATTTCGCGGCGGGCTTTGTCATCAAGGCTGCCGAACAGCATGGAGTTTTCCAGCAATTTGCGGCCGCGATCGGCCGCCGGACTTTTGGCCATGATGCTCGCCCTCTAAACGCACATGCGGCGAACCGCATTTGCGGCGAACCGAAATGTCGCTCACCAAACCTGCGGAAGCTTGCCTTGCGTCTATTCTGACCGGCGCATGGCACGCTCGCAATGGTCGCTGTGAGCCGACAGGGCGAGCGAAATTGCTACTGCCGGTCGTATACTTTCCTCAACTCGCTCGGTCTGCGCCAAAGCCGCCGAGCGGTCACAACGAGCACGCGGCTCGGAGCGTCGGAAAGCGGCGCCAGCCGGCGTCGGAGCACCATCATTCGATCATTCGGTCCATTCGTTTCGGCGCGAACCTGTGCAGTTCTCTCTCGCAGAAGGCGTGGTAGACCCGGTGCATCAGTCTGCGCATGAAGCGGGACAGCGTGGTCGGTACGGACGAAACATGGCCTTGCTTGGCGGAGGTAGCCATAGGGTGCCTCCCTCTCGGGGGTGAATGCCATGCTGTAGTCGCCAAGCCTTCTCCCAGCGCTGTGCCGCCCGTCACAGTGAAATGGCCACGCAGTTCCGATTTGCGTCATCGGCTGCCACGGTGTTGGTGTTGCAGCGAAATCAAAACGTCATCGGCCGGCTCCGCGCGCCCCTTCTCCCCGCGCGCGGGGAGAAGGTGGGGATGAGAGGGCCTCTCCGCTGGGCTGAGCATCTCAGAAATATCTCCCGCGCCTTAGTCTGACCCGCATCGCTCAGAATCGCGGAGAGGCCCCCTCACCCTCGTCGCTTCGCTCTTCGACCTCTCCCCGCACGCGGGGAGAGGTGGATGAGCGTCATCGTTCTCGCGATGCCTCTGCATCCGAGTTTTGCCGCACGAAAGCCATTCCCTAAGACCTCCCCAATAAAAGAAGGGAGGCGGAGCGCCGACAGGCGCATACGTAGAGACCGCACCTGCGGGTGCGGCGCCCCCTCCGTATCTTTCTCAACAACCGAAGAAAGATACGGAGGGGGCTCGCCTCTCGGCGCTCCACCGCGGCGCTTGCGGCGCAAATGAATGCCACCGCTCAGCCCAGGCCGTGTTTCCTGGGACGTGGGCCGAACGGGCGTTACCCG